>JAZDPG010000113.1:0-61225 GCA_043797815.1 Bacteroidota bacterium | reverse complement strand
TATTACAAGAACTACAGCCATGAAGGGGGGATCAATACCCCCCTGATCGCCTGCTGGCCCGGCAATATAGTACCCGGCTCAGTCAGCCGCTTTCCGGGGCATTTCATTGATATCATGGCCACTTTTGTAGACCTCACCGGTGCAAAATATCCGAAAACTTTCGATGGAAATGAAATCACTCCCATGCAAGGAGAGAGTCTCCTGCCGGCGATCATGGGAAAAACACCGGAACGGAAGAATCCGATTTTCTGGGAGTGGTCAAACGGTCAGGCCGCCAGGGATGGGGAGTGGAAGATCGTCAGGTGGGGCAAAGATAAGGCATGGGAGCTTTATCATGTGTCCGATGATCCCACCGAAACCGTCAACCTGTCAGCTGAGCAACCCGGAAAGGCAGCGGAAATGGACCGGATGTTCCAGCAATGGAAATCGGGCCTGCCGGGCGGTGAATAAGTTATCAGAATGGATAATATGTTTGCAATAAGAAAAATATTTTTATCGGTCGCCCTGTTGGCCTGGTCTATTCCTTCGCCAGGCCAGGCATTGCAGCAATACTGCAACCCGGTGGGAGATTCCTTGTTCATCGCCGATCCTTATGTCCTGTTCCACGAAGGGTCCTATTATTTGTACGGCACCAGTACAGGGGATGGTTTCAGGGCATGGCAGTCGGATGACCTTGTCCAATGGGAACCGCTTGGGTATGTTTACCGCCCGGAGGCGGATTCCTGGGCCACAGGTTCATTCTGGGCCCCCGAGGTGATCCGTTATCAACAGAAATTTTACATGGTTTTCAGCTGCAGGGGACCGGAGGGAACAGGCCTCAGGATCGCCCTGGCGGTTGGCGATTCTCCCGGGGGCCCTTTTCATGAGCTGCATCTGCCCTTGTTCGATTACAATTATTCATGCATCGACGGGCACCTGTTCATTGATGATGATGGACAGCCTTACCTGTATTTTGAAAAAGTGGGGGCCGTGGGAGAATTCTGGAAGGGAGAAGGGTACCTGTGGGGGATGATTTATGGTGTAAAATTATCGGAGGATCTTTCCCGGATGGTCCAGGAACCGGTCCTTTGCCTCTATCCCACCCAGGATTGGGAACATCCCGAAAGCATGCATGCACGGTCCACCGAAGGAATGACTGTATTCAGACACGACTCCGTCTATTACATGACTTATTCCGCCAACCATTATGCCGATCCCGGTTACGGGGTGGGTTTTGCCACAGCCAGTGCACCGCTGGGAATGTGGTCCAAATCGGACAGGAATCCAATCTTGGAAAAAAATATGGAAGCCGGAGTTTCAGGCCCGGGACACAATGCAATGATCAAATCGCCCGATGGCAGGGAGTGGTTCATGGTGTATCACAGCCATGCGGACCCTGACCGGCCTTCGGGCAGGCGGGTCCTGAATATTGACCGGGTAGTTTTTAAGGAGGACGGATCCCTTGAGGTGATTGGCCCAACGCGCACACCGCAGCCCTTGCCTTCTGCATCAGGTAAGTAGCTCAAAAACGGTTCAGTGCTTTTGTTGTTTCATTAACCAGCGGACGTAATCACCCCAACCGATCAGTGCGGCTTTGTATTTTTTTTCCATTCAGATGACTTCCAGGGCTTTTTTATATTTCTGAAGGATGGTATCAATCAGGCGGTTGTTCTCATCCACAACCTTCATCCTGGACGGATCGGCCTCAAACCACCGGATGGTTTCCCTGATCCCGGTTTTAAAGGGGATGCTTGCCTGAAAACCGGGTACATAGCGTTTGATTTTGGCATTGTCAAAAATGGTACTTACCGATTTGTCTCCAAGCAGGTTGCCCCACATCCAATCCTGTCCCATCTTTTCTGCAACTTTGCAAATGAATTCCGATCCTATGTGAACTATCCTTGCAGTGGTTCCGGCGGCCTCTGCCACTGCCTGGTAGATCTGGTCCCAGTTCAGCAGCTCATCGGAGGTGATGTGGAAGCTTTCCCCGATGGCCTGCTGGTGGCCCAGCAGGCCCGTAAAACCTTTGGCAAAATCCCTGGAGTGCGTGATGGTCCAAAGCGAAGTGCCATCGCCATGCACCACCACATCTTTCCCTTTGCGCATCCTGTCCACGATGGTAAAATCGTCCCAGCTTCCGATGGCCACCGGAATGACCGTATCATAGGTGAGCGAGGGCCTGACAATGGTGATGGGAAAATCCTTTTCGCGATAGCGTTGGTTCAACCGCTCCTCACAGGCAATTTTATTTCGGGAATAATCCCAGAATGGATTTTTCAGGGGGGTCGATTCGCTAACCACCGGGTTCGACAGCGGTTTCTGGTATGCAGAAGCAGAGCTGATGAAGATATATTGTCCTGTCTTCCCCCTGAACAGTTTAAAATCCCTGTCGATATCAGCGGGGGTGAATGCAATAAAATTGGCCACTACGTCAAAGATCTTGTCCTGCAGCACCGCTTCTACCTGTTTTATGTTGTTCATATCGGCATGAAGGGTCGTCACCTGCGGGGGAATTTCAGCGCTCCTGTTTCCCCGGTTCAGGTGCGTTACCTCGAATCCGTTTCTGATGGCCAAAGCCGTACAGGCCCTGGAAATGTTTCCGCTGCCTCCTATAAAAAGAATTTTCATTTCTTATTGTTTTTCTACCATTACAAAATAGTTGCAGGTGGCGTTGTTTTGCCCGGCTCCAGCCCCAGGCAGGGTAATCCTGCCTGCCGGGAACTGCTTGCTGTATACATTGAAATAAAAATACTGTGCGACGATCTGGTCTCCATCCTCTTTCCTGAAATTCTTGAGCCATCCGGGAATGGTCGATTGGAAGAGCCGGTCCTTTGTTTCATATGCAACATACAAGGTCACATCTTCATCAACGGTGAAGCTGAGCATATCCTCCTCATCCAGGCCGGCGGCTTTCTGGTCGGTGGCAATGCAGGTCAGTCCCCCGTACCTTCCCGTCTCGCTGATGGAGACTTCTGTTCCGGCCCCCAGGTTCGGGAGGGCACCCGGCTGCATGAGGAAGGTCTCTGCCCTGAGACTGTCATGGGGAGTCCGGATCTCCCTGACCAGCACACTGCCCTTCAGCTTTTCCCCGACTTCAAGATTGAATTCCCGGATGGAAATACCGCCATCCACATCGGTCAGTCTTATTTGAACAGGGTAGATGCCGGATTCCATGCAAATCCCTTCTATCCGTCCATCCCGGTTCATCCGGAAGCCATCCGGCCATGCGGAACCTTCCTCCACTGAGAACAGAAGCGGGTCATTTCCCCTTCCCGGGAGGACGAACTCATAAAAGCTTCCGGCATGGGCTTCGGGGAGTGAAGAGGCAGCAATCCCGGCCGGAACATCCACCTGCAGCAGAATGGAAGCGTTACTCCGCTTCCCCTCCAGGTCGGATGCTATTGCATCCAGCCAATGGTCACCCGGTCCCAGTGTCAGTGTTGTCCTGAATGGAGGGGTAAGGAGTTTTAGGGCCGGCACCGAGTCGAGCCAGAGTTCCACTTCCCTGATGGAACCATCCGGATCCGTTGCGATCAGTTCAACTTCTACTGTGTCAGCTGTTTGATAAAAGGTCCTGTGCCGGGGAGTGACAAAATACACCACGGGATAGAGGTTCCCGTCATTGGTCTTTGCGTAGGCCCATCCGGTCAGCGGCAAGGTGCTGGCCGCATCCCACTGGACCCCGTGTCCAACTCCTTCAAAACTGGTATACCGCGGATTCACTCCTGTGACCCACTGGGCAGATCCCCCTGCAAAACCCATCAGTCTTCGCAGGGAGTCAACCTGTTCCGGCAGGTTCCGGGCGTACCAGTCCGTTTCGCCCCGGATGGTCCAGATGGGTGTGCGCCGTACGGTTTCCAGATCCGCCCTGGCACCCATGCCCATGGGGATGGCGGCTGCAAGGTACCCCGGATACATCTCCATGAACTGCCAGGTCCCTGCACCTCCCATGGAAAATCCTGTCATATAGATTCGTTGGGAGTCCACCTTCCCCACTTCCACCATTTTGTCGATGGCCTCCTTTATGTCGGGGAACTTCTGAACCCAGCCCCTTGTGGTTTTGGGAGCCATGATATAGGTGGGTTCCGGCTGCTGGTTTAGGCCGAAACGGTGCCACATCCTTGCAGGCGGGTCCACAGCATTTCTCATGGTGGCTTGATCGTCTTCGCCACAGCAACCATGGAGAAAAACTGCAAGAGGGCAGGGTTTGCCAGGCTCAGCATCTGCCGGGGTGTAGAGCATGTACTCAGTGGCTCCCTCTTTTTGCCAGGACCATTCGGGAAAACCCTTGTAGTCGATCTGCTGGGTGCGGGCCGGGGGGCAGAGCAGGAACATAGTGCCCAGCAGCACCGGGATTCTGAAATACATCATCACCTATTTAATGATGCTTACCCGGACGGTGTAGTCCACCGATTTGCCTTCGGCTTCCAGTGTATATTTTACCGGGGATGAAAAGTTGTTCAATGTTACCCCGCTGGTCTGCACCATATCGCCGATCTTTACAAGCGGATTGTGTGCGGTGGTTGTAAAACTGGCATACAGGGAATCCACAGGGGTCCCCGGAAGCACATCCACCTGCAGGTTATAAGCTGAGATTTCAGCATATACAGGAGGCACCAGCTGTTCAAAGCCAAAGCTCAGGAATCCGATCTCCTCCTCCACGATCACCGTATATACATTGAATGAGCCATCTTCCGCCGTCACGGTAAACTCAACCGGATTGGTGAAATCATTCCTTGTGGAGCCACTGGTCTGAACCGCACCATCCACCGTCACGACCGTACTGGCCGAGGAGGTCTCGAATTCCGCTTTCAGACCGGTCAAAACGGAATTCCCAGCAGGAAGGGTGACATGGATGGTGTGGCCGTCAAAGATCCCGGGAACGTCCTTGATCATCAATGAGATCAACTGTTTGGCCGTGTCGGGGATTGAATAAGCATGTGCCATATATGTGGCAACGTTGCCGTTCTGGGCGGTCACCACGAACTCCACCGGATTCGTAAAATCGTTGGCGGTTTTTCCGCTGGATTGTTCCACGCCACCAACCGTGACAACTGCAAATTTCGATGAGGTTTTGAAAGTGGCTTTCAGGGTTGTCAGGTCGGTTCCGAAGGGAACGACCGTCTCGATATCGAATCCGGAGATCTCGCCCACAACCTTGGGGCTCCTGAACCCGAATTCAATCAGTTCGGCACGGCCATCGGTGATGCGGACCACCAGAGAATCGGCATCTTGGTACAGTTCTGTTCCGTTGTTTCCGTAACTGGTGGCCACGATGGTGGCTGTAAAGGTTCCGGGTTCAGGGTAGGCATAGCTGAAGGTCTCGTCGTCCATTGGTACACCTGCATCCAGGCCATATTTGGCATAGGAATGGTAGGAATCGCCGGTCCAGATACTGAATGCCATGCCCTCGCTGCAGTTGGTAAAAGTCACAGGCTCACCCACATTGGCATCGGTAACATCCACTGAAAAACAGGCCCGGGGTTCCTCGATAGCCTCTTTGTTGCATCCCGGAAACAGAAGGATCCCCAGGATTGGCAAAGTGGCGGTAATGATCTTTTTCATGGTGAATTGGCTTGGTGTTTTCATATCCGTATCAGTAACCAGGGTTCTGTTTCAATAATCCGTCATTCAGGCTGATCTCCCTTTGGGGGATGGGAAAGACTTCGTTCTTTTCCGGGGTGAATTCCGGCATATACTTCGTAATATCGGTGATCCAGCCCGACCTGGTCCAACGAACCAAATCGAGGAAGCGCTGGATCTCAAATCCCAATTCAATCCTTCTCTCATGCATAATGGCCTGCCTGATATCCCACCCCTTCTTCGCCATCAGGTCTGACACATCTCCCATACCTACCCGGCTCCTAACCTGGTTTATAAGCGATACAGGCGTTTCACCGATGGCGCTGGTGGCACCGTTGGCCAGGGCTTCGGCATAAAGGAGCAATACATCCGCATACCTCAGGATCCTCCAGTTATTGGGAAAGTCAATGTTCTGGTTGTCATAATGGATGGGAAATATGGTTTTCTTGATCGTGTATCCTGTATGCAGAGCCATGGTGGCTGGATTGAAAGGCACCATATAGAGGTCCCTGTTTTCACGCAGATCGCAGATCTCTCCCTTTTGCCAGATGGATGCATATTTCCGGATATCATACGGGAGGCCAGCTGGACCGGGACTCTCAAATTCATTTACGAAATCCTGCGTTGGCACCATGTTTCTCCACCCGCTGGCAAAACCGTTTGAATTCAGGACCTGGGCACGGTGAGACGTAGTCGCACCCCAGTGCAGGTAGGGATTCCACAGTGTGTTGCTGGAGAACTGGACCTCGAAAAGGGATTCCTCATTATTTTCACCTCCCTGTGCGGTGGTCACCCCTCCATAACCGTCGGGGAAGGGTTCTTCGGTGAATACCGACATGTAGGCATTGAAGTATCCGGCGGAGTCCTGGGAAAGCGGAAGGATCAGGCCGTAGTTCCCTGACTGAATGATCTGTTCGAATTGTTCCGCTGCTTTCTGCCAGAAATTTTCAGCCGGGTTCTCATCCCAACAGGCACGGTAGATATAGGACTTGCCCAACCAGCCAATGGCCGTTCCCCTGGTCACCCTTCCCACATTCGAAGCATCGTAGGATTCCGGCAGGTCCGGGATGGCTTCCAGAAGATCGGTCTCGATCTGGTCGTAAAACTCCATGATATTCTCAACACCCGGTTGTTTCAGTTCGCTGGTGAGCAAGACCCGGTTCACCAGTTGTCCCCTGCCGTACGTGGTCACGATCATCCAGTTGAAATGGGCCCTCAGAACCTTGCACTCGGCAATTAATCTTTTTTTCAGGGTTTCATCCATATCGATGCCAGCCATTTTTTCCATGGCCAGGTTCGCCCTGAAGATTCCCCTCAGCGCATGGACGTAAATCTCCTCGATCCGGCCATCCGTAGTCAGGAAGGTGAAATTATCGAATGGCATCCCAGGGTTTTCGCCCACGCAATCATCGGAGGCAATGTCCAGGATAATGAAGTAATCCCTTCCATACAGGGGAGGGGCGTGCAGAATCTCATATACCGAGGTCACCGACATGATGGCATCTTCCTCCGTTTTATAGAAGATACCCTCCTGTAATGCATCATCGGGGGAAACATCGAGCCAATCAGCCGTGCATCCGGCAAAGATCAAGGCAATAAGCAAAGCCATGAAATATTTTGCTGATCTCATACGTGTAGTATTTTTTGTTTTCATCTTTTAAATCCCGGCTTATTTAGAAATCCACCTGTAAACCCAATGAGAAAGTCCTGGCCTGTGGGTATATCCCATCGTCCACACCCACGTTCAGGGTAGGTGCGCCCACATTGGTCGTGTGGTTGGGTGTACCCACCTCAGGATCAAGGCCCGAATAGCTTGTAAAAGTATACAGGTTCTGCGCCGAAACATAGATCCTCAGGTTGCTGATGTTCACCCTGTTGACCAGGGATGCAGGAAGGGTATAACCTACCTGCAGGTTCTTGATCCTCAGGTAAGACCCGTCCTCCAGCCACCAGCTTGAGATCCTTGAATTGTTGTTGGGATCGGTGACGATGGCCCTGGGCACCTCTGCTGAGGTGTTGTCCGGCCGCCAGTAATCGAGGACAGATACCCACTTGTTTGGGTCCTTCACATACTCCCCCGGGATATTGCTGGCAAGGTTCACCTCCCTGGCTGCATTGTTGTATATGTCGACGTCATATACTCCCTGGATCATCAGCGAAAGATCGAATCCCATAAAATATATATTGAAGTTCATCCCATAGACAAGGCCTGGAATGGACTTGCCAATATGGGTCTTGTCGGAATCATCATTATCGACCTTCCCGTTTCCGTTCAGGTCCTTAAAACGGATGTCACCGGGCGATGTGGAGAGTGCCGGATCATCTCCCGGTGTCTGCAACGGGTGACCGGCGATCTCCTCTTCCGTCTGGAATATTCCATCAGCCACATACCCATAGAAGCTTCCAATGGAGTATCCCTCCTCTGTTTTGGTTCTCAATCCGGAGTTCCACAGCGCATCTCCTCCACCCAGGGAAATCACCTTGTTCTTTATAGTTGCCGCGTTGGCAGTAATATCATAGTTGAGCCTGCCCTCCATTTTACGGTAGGTGACGGAGAATTCAAAGCCCTTGTTTTGCACTTCCCCGATATTCAGATAGGGATCAGCATTGCTATGATATCCCGCTGTGGCTGGTATGGGAATCTTAACAAGCATGTCCTGCGTGTTTTTAATAAAATAGTCGATGGTGGTCAGGACCCTGTTTTCAAACAATGCGATATCGGCACCTACGTTGGTCTGGATGGTCGTTTCCCATTTGATGGCCGAGTTTGGATAGACATTGATGGGGGCTGCTCCATAATGCAATACCTGGTTTTCACCGAAAATGGCAGGAGAGTGGTCCCCGGTCTCCAGGAAGGCCAGGTAGGCATAATTGGAAATATCCTGGTTGCCCGTTTGCCCCCATCCGAACCTTAGCTTCAGATCATTGATCAATGGGACGGACTGGAAGAAGGACTCATTGCTGACCCTCCAGCTCCCGGCAAAGGAGGGGAACAAACCCCATTTGTTTTCAGGCCCGAACCTGGAGGAGCCATCCCGGCGCAAACTCCCGGTGAAATAGTAGCGGCTGTCATAATCGTAAATAATCCGTCCGAAATAGGAAATCAGCCTGTATGAGATCCCGTCTCCGCCATCTATCTGTGGCAGGTTGTTGGTCCCGTCCTCCCTTTCCAAATAAGCCCAGTTGCCCACATTGGTGAAGAGTTCAGACACATCCTCCACCGAAACACCGATGTTCTCCCCGAAATTGGTTTCTGCGTTGTGCCCGAGTAACACCGACAGGTTGTGCTTGTCAAATGTATTCTTATACATCAGGAGGTTATCGATCATCAGTTTGTAGCCGTTGCTGTAGCCGTCACTGATGGCTGGATATTTGACACTCGCATTCCCGTTGTTATAAGCCTGTGTATAGCTGTAGTTC
Source organism: Bacteroidota bacterium (assembly GCA_043797815.1). GTDB lineage: Bacteria > Bacteroidota > Bacteroidia > Bacteroidales. The sequence goes on along the minus strand of JAZDPG010000113.1, from coordinate 52,243 downwards.
CTGCCGGCATTCTGAACGGCACTTGCATTCAGCCTGTAACTAAATCCCCGGAAGAACTCATATTCAGCGTATCCGCTGAGCACCAGCCTGGTGGTGGTATTCCAGTTATCCCGCAACATCAGGTTGGCCACTTCGTTGGAATAGTCACTGATCCCGGTGGTGGTCGCCGAGGGCTGTGCATACCCTCCCAGGTTGGTGGAATCATAGACCGGCAGGAAGGGAGCAGTCCGGTAAGCGGCCCGGAAAGATCCGCCTCCGCTGGGATCCTGGTAGATCCGTGAGACTGATATAGAGGAACCGGCCCGAAACCGTTCCCCTATCCTGAAATCGGAATTGGCGCGAAGGGTATACCGTTGAAGGTGGGACTTGATCACGATTCCCTTCTGATCAAAATAGCCTGCAGAGAGGCTGTAATTGCTGTTTTCGGATCCTCCTGAAATGGAGAGGTGGTAATTTTGCATACTGCCTGTCCGCGTGATCTCATCGATCCAGTTGGTGTTGTTGCTGATCACGCTACTGTCGCGGTACACTGCTTCCGGAACCAGGCCGGCGGCGGCATACATGCTTTCGGCAAGCGCCACATACTGGTCCGTATTGAGCATGTCGGGCACCTTGAACATTTTTGAGATACCGGTATAGGCCGTGAAATTAACCTTCACTTTGCCGGATTCCCCCCGTTTGGTGGTGATCATCACCACACCGTTGGCAGCCCGGGAACCATAAATGGCCGTGGCTGATGCATCTTTGAGGACGGTCATGGATTCGATATCATTCGGACTGATGGAGAGAATGTCTGAACTGGACATGGGGACCCCGTCCACCATGTAGAGCGGCTCTGTGTTGTTCACAGTGCCCACTCCCCTGATCCTGACATTGATGGGGGCTCCCGGCCTTCCGGAGCTTTGCGTTACCTGCACACCGGCGGCCCTTCCCTGGAGTGCCTGGTCAATACCGGCCACTGACTCCTTGGTCAGCTGTTCAGCAGATACGGTTGCCACCGATCCGGTCAGGTCCGATTTCTTTTGTGTACCGTAACCGATGACCACCACCTCATCAAGCTGTTGAACATCCTCTGAGAGAAATACCTCTATTACAGCAAGGTCGCCAGGCGGAACCTCCTTGGAGTGATAACCGACATAAGAAAATGTGATCATATCAGCTTCCTGAGGTACCAGCAGACTGTAATTACCGCTGGCATCCGTTACTGTACCCCTGGCGGTTCCTTTCACCTGGATGGTTGCGCCGATCAACGGTACCCGATCCTTTGCATCCTTCACAGTCCCGGTAATGGTCCGATCCTGTGAATAGACCATGTTTATACTGAACAACAGGATTGCTGCAAGTCCTGATATTCGATAAAATTTCCTGGTAGGCGTCATTTGAATTGGCAGTTTTAGTTCTGTTTTGGCTCTCACAGCTATCCCGCCAATGAAAGGCCATAAGCGGCAGGCAGGAAAACCGTCGGAAGCGTGTGATAAAAATAGAGAAATAAGGGCTAGTCATCAAGGCGATAAATCCAATATTGTATCAAATGATTCCAATATTTTCTCATTTCTGATTTCGTATATTTAAAAATCATAATTTAGGTCAACTGAAAATTCGAAACCATTAAAACCAAGTGACCATGAAAAAATTCTACCAACTGACATTGATCATTCTGTTCGTTGCCGGTGGGGCATTTTCCCAGGCTCCTGCCACATGGATGGATAATTTCGATGACAACGACCTGGACACGACCGCATGGAAGGAAAATCCGGGCATCTATATGCTGTCCGAGGAGAACGGTGAGCTTGCCATTGCTGTTTCCAAGGCGGCAGCCTGGGACGGGTTCTTTCTCAAATTTCCTGATAAAATTGACCTTTCGGAGCATCCCTGTGCAAGCATCCAGTTGAAAGCTGACACAGCCCTGGATTTCCGGATCTACCTTTGGGACGAGAACGACGAGGATACCCTTTATAACCAATCCAGTGCGGATGTCTGGGTGGTCCCGGGGGAGACTTATTATACCTATTATTTTAACTGGAGCGGCAAGTTCCTTCATTCCACAACGGTGGACGATGAAGAGGTGATCCTTGAGATGGACTCCACCGATATAGAGGGATTCCTGATTAACGTTGAACCGGGAGTCGGGGAGCCCCTTTACAAGGGCAGGGTGTTGTTCGAGAATGTGATGGTGGGTGAGGCTGCCGAGCTCCCCACGGAAGAGGCCATGATTACATCCAGTGCCATCGGTTCGGTGGGGGCGACGGTAGTAAGCGATATCCAGGAAGGGACCCTTGTTTCAGACCTTCTCGCAGGAATTACCCATAACGGCGATGAGATCATGATGTTCACCTCTGGTTTTAAAGGAAAAGCGGGTGTGCCGGCCGAAGGAACGGAAGTAGTTGAATCCTCCATGGATATCGTGGTAACCCTGGAGGGTTCCAATCCGAAAAAATACGATGTGCTTGTTGCACCTCCGGCCCTACCCTGTTATTACCGTACAGATTTCCCCACTGTAGATGCGGAAATCGAGGAGGTGTGGGAGACGGTTCCGGTGGTTGATATCGCACAAATCCTGAACGGACCCGAGAACATAACAGGGCCCACCGATTTAAGCGGTAAGTTCAGGACATTGTGGGATGAGGTGTCCCTCTTCTTCCTTTTGGAGGTGACCGACGATGTGAAAATAACCGATACGGGCTTCCCCACACCCTATGCAGATGACTGTGTGGAGTTCTGGTTCGACCTGAACAACAGCAAGAATTCTGCCTACCTGCCCTCGGAAACGGATGAATACCAGGTCATGTTCCTGAGGGACAACACCAACCTGCACCAGGTGGACCACAATGACCTGCTCAACGGATTGGACTGGGCCTGGGCCGATACCCAGAACGGCTATATATTTGAGGTTGAGATGCCCTGGCTGACCGCTTTCAAATGGCTGGAAAGATACGGGGTCACTCAACCGGAATTCGGCCAGAAACTGGGATTCGAGGTCCATGTCAACGACGATGACGACGGTACGGACAGGGACTCGAACATCGGCTGGTTCTATACCTCCGACCAGGCCTGGACGAATCCTTCAACCCTCGGGGATATGAAAATGATGGAGGAGATCATTATATCGGTCCAGGAGCCAGTTGCTTCCTTCCGCTTCAGGGTGCAACCCAATCCGGCTTCGGAACAGCTTCAGCTGATCAGCAACTCCGAAATCAGCCAGGTGGAGTTGTTCAACATGACCGGCCAGAGCGTGAAGAAGGTACAGGTAAACAATGGCAGGGTGGCGAACATCGATATTTCAATGCTTCCTGGCAGTGTCTACCTGATCAGTGTACGTGATCTGTCCGGTAAATCCAGTACGGGAAAATTCATCAAGGATTAGGCAAACAAGATAATCTTTATGGAGGGCTGTCATGGGTGGATCCGTGACAGCCCTTCTTTTCATTTCCTGCCAGAAAAATGTATCCCAGAACCATTATTTTCCTCTTCCTCCTGGTTCATACGGGAACACTTCCTGCACAGGGGGATTCCTGGGGCCTCATGCCTGTTGCCGGCAGATTGCCGGGGACCCTGCAGGCATATTACGACAGCCTGCTTCAGACCGCCTCCCTTCCTGTAAACGGAAAGCTGCAAACGGAGAGGGTTTCGGAAGGAAGGGGCCATCCTTATTTCGGCGATTCCGACTGGGCAGCAGGGATTCTCAACATGAAGGGGAAGCAGGTCGGCTATAACAAGATAAGGTATGACCTTCTGCATGACGGGGTCCTGATCCTGCATTTCTCGGCCTCCGGTTCACAGGTGATCAGAACACCCCGGGGCCTGGTCAGTGCGTTTGATCTGCAGGGCCACAGGTTCATCTGGCTGGATCAGGGCGCCGGTCCGGGACTGGTTCATCTGCCCGGATATTATGAACCCATCTACAGAAACGGACCTGAGCTATGGGTACGCCGGGAGAAGTATCTTCAGGAAAGAAATTCCGGTTCATCCGCCTACCGGTCAGAGCGGATCATCTATTTGAAAAACAACGGCGAATACCACAGGGTCACCGGCCGTCGCTCCATCCTCAAAGCCATGCATGACAGGGCACCTGAGATGAAGGCTTACCTGAATCAAAACAGGATTGCATGGCGGGATGCTGGACCGGAGCAGTGGAAGACCCTCATGGATCATTATGTAAACCTGGAGCATTGAAAAGGATCATCATTGGTTTGGTGTTTTTGCTGACCGTTCCGGTCGGATCACTGGGACAGGGTGATACCATTGTGGTGGAAATCAAGTTCAGGGATGCCCCTTTCGAGGATTTTGTGCGCAGCGTGGAGGCCCGGTATCCGGTCAGGTTCTTTTACAAATCATCCTGGGTTAGCAATATCTTGATCACAGAGACCACCGGTCAACAGACCCTGGGATTCATCCTTGACCATGCCTTCGAGAACCAAGGGCTGTTTTACCATGCCGGTGAACCGGGCAGCATGATTATCACATCCATGGAGCCGGTACTTCCCCTATCCGCTGAATTTCTTACAACGGCCGGGGAACCTTCGGATCCGGCCCATGGCAGGGAGGTCCGTCCCGGTGAAACCCCCGTCTCTGAATTTCAGGGAGAGGGAAACGGTCAGGTGATTCACATCAGTGGCGGAGAAGGTGCTGATGCATCCGGCTTAACACTGGCAGGGAATGTCCGGGAGGCGGCCAGCGGAGAGCCGGTGATCGGGGCGGTCGTGTATGCGGAGGATTTGGACCGGGGTGTCATCACGGATGTGAACGGAAATTATCTGCTGAACCTCGAGCCGGGGATTCACAGGATCATTTTCCGCAGTCTGGGAAAAAAGGAGAATGCCTTCAAGGTACATAGCCATTCGTCGGGCATCCTGAATGTGGAGCTTGAGGAAAAGATCAATAGCCTGAAAGGGGTTGAGATCGTGGCAGAGGGAACAAAGAATGTGACCCGCCTGCAGATGGGGATGGACCGCATCGAACTCAGGGCAATCAGTGAGATGCCCTCGGCGTTCGGAGAGATGGACCTTCTTAAGATCGCGCAGCTGCTGCCAGGTGTACAGAGTGTGGGGGAAGGGGCCTCAGGTTTTAATGTGAGGGGTGGCAGCACGGGCCAGAACCTTTTCCTGCTCAATGGGGCACCCCTTTTCAACACTTCTCACTTTTTCGGATTTTTCTCTGCCATCAACCCGGATATGGTGAGCGACTTTTCACTGTATAAAAGCGGGATCCCTGCCCGCTTTGGCGGGCGGCTGTCCTCGGTTTTTGATGTGGCTGTAAAAACAGGGAACAGAAAGAGATACGGTCTGAGCGGAGGAGTGAGTCCCGTAACCGGGAGACTGCTTCTGGAGGGCCCCATTGTCAAAGAGAGGTCCTCGTTTATCATCGGGTCAAGGTTCACATATTCCGACTGGATCCTGGGCCAGATCAATGCTCCTTCACTGAGAAACAGCAGTGCTGCATTTCAGGACCTGAATGTGAGGATCAGCCAGGACCTGAAGAAAAACGGGAACCTCGATATTTCCGCATATTACAGTCACGACCGGTTCCGGCTCAACAGTGACACTTTATACGATTATGCAAACGGTTCTGCAAGCATTTGCTATAAAAAACAGTTCAGGGATAAGCTGGTCACCAGTTTTTCGGCCATTTTCAGTCAATATCGCTACCGGATCAGCAGCCGGGAAGAAGCACTTTCAGCCTTTGAGCTGGATAACCGGATCAGTCATGGAGAGGCCAGGTCAGACCTGGCCTGGTACCCGAACAAGGCACACAAAATCAAATTCGGGCTGGGCCTTGTATCTTACCATCTGGATCCCGGCAAGTTGCAACCCGTGGGTGAAACGTCTCTTGTTGCAACCCATTTCATGGAGAATGAGCAGGCCGTGGAGCCCTCCCTGTATATCAGTGATGAATTCAGGATCAGCAAGCGGATGCTTTTTTACGGCGGAATGAGGGTTTCTTCGTTTCTCTACCTGGGACCCAGGACCGTGCATCTCTACACAGAAGGACTCCCCATTGAACCAGAGAACCTGACAGGCACGAAGTATTATGAACCAAACGAAATCGTCAGTTCCTGTTGGGGCCCGGAACCAAGGATCAGTCTCCGGTACCTGCTTGACAGTCAAAGTTCGCTGAAATTCAGCTACAACCGGATGATGCAATACCTCCATATGATTTCCAATACCACCGCAGTTTCACCCACCGATTACTGGAAACTAAGTGACCCCTATCTGAAGCCACAGTCCTGCGACCAGTTGGCCCTGGGTTACTACCTGGACCTGCTTGGGAACAGCCTGGAAACCTCTGTGGAATTATACTACAAAAGAATGGCACAGATCATTGAATACAAAGGAGGAGCCAGGCTTGTGCTCAATGATCTGCTGGAGACCGACCTGATCAATGGTTCGGGCCGGGCCTATGGACTGGAGCTGCTGGTGAGAAAAAAGGGGAGGCTGAATGGCTGGGCAAGCTACAGTTATACCAGGATCTTTCACACGGTCAACGGCAGCTTTCCATCCGAACGCATCAACAACGGGGAGCCATATCCTGCCAACCACGATAAACCCCATGAAGTATCCCTTACCGGTAACTATAAGATATCCAGGAGGTTTTCGGTTTCAAGCAATTTCACTTATAGCACCGGCAGGCCCATTACCTATCCGGTTTCAAGGTATATGCAAAGGGACATTGTTCTTCTGCAGTACTCATTCCGTAACGAATTCAGGATCCCCGACTATCTGCGATGGGACCTCTCAGCCACCCTTTTCGGAAACCTGAAGTCCCACAAAATGGTCAACGGGGACCTGACCCTGTCGGTGTATAATGTAACCGGCCGCGATAACGTCTATTCTATCTATTTTACGAGCCATGAGGGGGTGACCAAAGGATACAGTATGTCGGTCATCTCCCAGCCTGTGGTTTCACTCACCTATAATTTCAGGCTTTGAAAATGAAATGCTTGCTCCATATGGCCGGATTGGCGCTCCTGGGGATGCTTTCCCGAAGTTGTGTGGAACCCTATTATCCTGATATTGAGGCTTATGAAAACCTGCTGGTGGTGGATGGGCTGCTAACAAACGGGCAGGATCCATGCCTGGTCAGATTGTCGAGGACTTCCGCATACGATGGTTTCCAGAATGTTCCTGTAACAGAGGCAGTGGTAGCCATTCTGGACGACCTGGGCACTGTTTTTTCCCTGGAAGAGGGCCTGCCGGGTCAGTACCTTACCGATCCCGCGAGGTTCACGGGTGTACCGGGCAGGAGCTATCAGATTCACATTGTCCTGTCTGACGGAAGTGCGTATGAATCGGATTTTATGCTTTTGCGGGATGTCCCTCCTGTGGAAGCACTCGAAGCACGCTATGAAAGGAGGGAGATGGAGGAATCCGGCACATACTGCGACGGGATCCAGATCTATCTGAACACCAGTGATCCGTCCAGGCTTACCAGGTATTACCGGTGGGAGTGGGAGGAGACATGGGAATTTACTGTTCCCATGCAGGCACCTGAAAAAGCTGAGCTTTTCCGGTGCTGGAAGTCTGGGAGTTCCAGATCAATCATGATCGGGACTTCTGAACAGCTGACCGAGGACCGCATTATTGATTTCCCGCTCCACTACGTGGAGGCCGGATCCAACAGGCTGAGGATTCTTTACAGCCTGCTGGTGAGGCAGTATGCCGAGTCGCCCGCGGCTTACGATTTCTGGAAGATGCAGAAGGACATGAGCGAACGCGGCGGCACCCTCTTTGATCCCATACCCGCTGCCATACCGGGCAACATTTACAGTCTGTCCGATCCCGATGAGATGGTACTCGGGCTGTTCGATGCTTCAGGTGTGAGCACAAGGCGGATCTTTATAGATCCTGAACTGCTGCCGCCCCAGGTGGATGTTCCCACTGATTTTGAGTTCTGCCGCTTCCAGGTCCTGCAGGACGCGTCGGCAGCAGATCTGAACCATTTACTCTCCTCCGGATGGATTTATGTGGATGAATATGATGATATGAATCACCTGGTTGTGAGGCTCACAAACCATACCTCCTGCTTTGATTGTACCCGGACGGGCACCAACGCAAAACCTGAATTCTGGCCTGACCATGAAAAGTAATCCACCGGTAACAGTGCTCTTTTGCCTGGCACTCTCATTGCTGGCATGCGCCGGATACGGACGTATTCCGGAAGGCCGGCCAGCAGAAGCGTATCCCATGGAGAAGCTCCGGATTGTCCCGGACAGGTTCCTCTACCTGGAAGGGGATACCATCTGCATCCATCTGATTTCTACCGACAGGGATACCGGAAGGCCCTATTCACTGAGCGGTATTGCCTATGTGGAACTGCTGGACCGGAATGAGCGGCCTGTGTCCGTTTCAGCAATCTCTCTGAGCGGTGCAGCAGGATCGGGCTGGCTGAAGATTCCGGAGGATGCCGTCTCGGACTATTATTGCATCCGGGCATATACCTCCTGGATGCGAAATGCCGGTCCCGCCTTTTTTGCCTATGCTCCGGTTTGTATCATCAATCCGGGCCGGCCCCTCTGTTCAACTTCCCCGGCTGGTTTGGAAATCAGGACAGACACAGCAGGCCATGGCATGGTTCCGTTACAGGAACCGGAGAGCCATACCCTTCTTATTACAGCCGGCCTGGAACATGATGTATTCGGATGTCGCGAGGAAGTCAGGCTCACCATCGGCACCTTCCTGTCAGACCACAAACCGGTGCAGGCGCACCTCTGTGTTTCAGTAAACCCTGCCATGGAACCGGATCCTTGTCTGGCGGGCTTTGCCTCTGTAACCGGCAAGCTGAAAACTGAATTCACTGTCCATCCCGGAACCATTCTGTATCTTCCCGAGCCTGAAGGTCCACTGGTTTCAGGGACGCTTAGAAAACAGGAAAGTGGAACAGCAATGGATCATGGATTGGTAACCTGCTCACTGGTGGGATCCTGCTCGCGGTTCACGGTATACACTACAGGAAGTGACGGAAAGTTCAGGTTCGTGTACCCGGAAGAGGCTCGGGACCGGGAGGTGGTTATCGGCGTGGCAGGACAAATTGAGCCACTCCTTGTAGAGATAGACGGTCCTTATGAAAACAACTTTCTGGACCTGATCCTGCCGCCTCTGCAACTGGATCAAAGCCAGGTTCCCCATATCGGGAGACGCTATGTGAACAAGCAGGTCAGGGCAGCTTATGGCACCCCGCAGGTGATTCATCAACCGGCTCCTGTTCCGGAAGAGGTCCCCTTTTACGGAGAAGCATCAGAAATCGTGGAACTGGACGATTTTATCAGGCTTCCGGTGATGGAGGAGATCATCAGGGAGATTGTAAAGCGTGCGGTTGTCTACAGGAACAGTGGCAGGCTGTTGATCGGGGTACTGGATCCCAATACGAAAAATATCATTGGAGCGGATCCCCTTTTCCTCCTTGACGGGGTGCCACTGTTTGATCATCAGGTGATCCTGGGTACTGATCCCCGGGCCATTCATTCCATCCGGGTGGTGGATTCAAAATACATCATCGGCGACTATCAGGCCGACGGGATTATTGATATCAGGTCCAGGAACGGGTTTTTCGAGGGATTCAGCCGCCCTCCGTCCACCAGCTTCTGTGTTGTCCCCAGTCCGGGATTCCCAGTTGATCCGGTCAGTCCGGAAAGAGACGCCGGGGCAGCATCAGCAGATGGGCACCTGCCCGATTTCCGTGACCGGCTCTACTGGAATCCCAATCTGCAGGTATGCCAGGGGATTCCCTCCACAGTTCAATTTCAGACTTCTGATGTTCCCGGAAGGTACAGGATCGTCATTCAGGGATTGGACCAGGAAGGTCATTTTGGAAGAATTGTTAAGGAGTTCGGTGTTGTACCTGATTGGCAATTCCACTAAACTATCCAACTGATGGTCCTAAATGACATGTAGCATCCCTGTTTCGCGGCGATTGGATACATTTGATAGGGTATATTATAATATCAAATTGGTCCGGTATTTTCTCACGGCCGAATTCGCATATTATAATTAATGTAAATTAGTGAATCAGAAAAAATCCAAGCTCAATTTCAATTATTAACTAAATTCTTAAAACAATGCGAAAGGTTTACAAATTCTTGTTTCTCGGGGCCATGATGGCACTCGCAGTGACAGCTTTTGGCCAGGGAGTTGGTGTGATGATAACGTCAACACCGCCCACCATTGACGGAGATGTCAGTGATGCGGCATGGGATGCGGCATCATCCATGGCCATCGACAATGTATCCTCCGGAATGATGGATGATGCCTTTGCGGCCGAATTCAAGTTACTATGGGACGCAGATAACCTCTATGTGTCGATCCTTGTTGAGGACGATACGCTGACCAACGACAACAAACCAGGCGGATTTGCACAGGACCAGAACGATTTTATCGACATTTACATTGACATGGACCGGCTTTTCCCGTACACCCAGAACAGGGATAACGGAAGCTGGTGGAACCTGTATGATGTGAATGATTTACAGGTCCAGTTGCTCAGGGATGATCCCTTTATGAACATCGGGACCCAGTTCCCCGGTCAGACCATCGATGCAGCCGCATCGGGAATTACATCAGCCCAGGCCGAAGTGACGGGCGGCTATGCCATCGAGGTGGCCATCCCCTTCGACAACCTGCTGGCCGGTGGTTTTGATGCCGTTCACAACGCCCGCCTCGGGTTCGAGGTGATGGTCGGAGATGCCGACGGTGATACCCTCCGGGACGGACGTGTGGCCTGGAACATGGCTGCCGGCGTTGATCTCGCCTGGCAGAATCCCAGACTGTGGGGACTGATCGTGCTGGATGATGGTTCAGGAGCCTCCCTTCCGGCTGTCAACCCGGCTGTGGAAATGGCTGCCCTTGCGCCTACCATTGACGGGGATGCGGATCCCATGTGGACCGACGTACCCTACCGGGAGATCGCCAATACCTCCTCGGGGAACATGGATGTCGGGTTTGCCGCTGAATTCAAGGCCCTGTGGGATGCCGGCAACCTCTACCTGCTGGTGGATATCAAGGACGATACCCTTCGAAACGACAACAAGCCCAGTGGTTTGGCGCAGGACCAGAACGATTTTGTAGATCTCTACATCGACATGGACCGGCTTTTCCCCTTCAAGGCGAACAAGGACAACGGCAGCTGGTGGAACACCTACGACCTGAACGACTTCCAGGTCCAGTTGCTCAGGGATGATCCCTTCATGAACATCGGGACGCAAAATCCCAACCAGACCATTGATGCAGCCGCATCGGGGATCACTTCCGCACAGACCGAGAAAGCCGACGGCTCCGGCTGGATGCTTGAGGTGCAGATCCCTTTCACCAACCTGGATGCCAATTTCATGGCCGAACATAATGCCCGGCTTGGATTTGAGATCATGGTGGGCGATGCAGACGGCGATACCCTCAGGGACGGACGGGTGGCATGGAACATGCCCGCCGGTGTGGACATGGCCTGGGGCGATCCCACCGAGTGGGGTGTGCTGGTCCTGAGTGACGGAAGCGCCATCTCGGCTCCGGCAGAAGGCCCGGAGATCATGGAGGCAGCTGCTGCCCCGGTGATCGACGGGACCATCGATGCCCTCTGGAGCAGTGTGGATTTCAGGGAGCTCCGGAATACCACCAGCGGAGTCATGGATGGGACCTTTACCGCCGAGTTCAAGGCGGTGTGGGACGCCACCAACCTCTTCCTCTTGGTTGAGGTGCAGGATGATGTGCTCAAGAATGACAACAAGCCCAGCGGTTTTGCCCAGGATCAGAACGACTTTATCGATCTCTACCTGGATACCGATATGAAATTCCCCTATACCACTACCCAGGGGAATGGCAGCTGGTGGAACTTCTACGACACCACCGACTTCCAGGTCCAGTTCCTGAGGGATGCGGACTTTCTGAACATAGGGACCCAGAATCCTCACCAGACTGTTAATGCCGCTGCTTCGGGGATCACCTATGCACAGGCGGAAGTGACCGGCGGATGGTTGCTGGAGGTAAGCATTCCATGGGCCAACATGGATCCCAATTTTGTACCGGCCCATGATACGCCCGTCGGCCTTGAGGTCATGGTGGGCGATGCCGATACGGATACCCTCCGTAACGGGAGGAATGCATGGTTCATGACAGAAGACCTGGCATGGCAGCAACCGCTGCTCTGGGGAACGGTTATCCTGAGCGACGGGGGCGATATTACAACCAAGGTCCTTTCTCTGGAAAATGACCTGTTAACCACCTCCCTTGGAGAAATCAGCGAGGCATCCATTATCGAGATCCCGCAGGGGACCACCGCTGCCGAACTGGCAGGAGCCGTGACTGTATCTGCCAGGGCGACTGCTGAAGTATTCCAGGGTGGAAGTGCCGTGGCTGATCCGGAGAACACGGACGTTGCCGATGGCATGGTGCTTCGCATCTGGTCCGAAAAAGGCCTGTGGAACGATGTATCCCTCTTGCTGGAATCTGTTCCCTCCGGACTGTTCGAAGATTTCAATGATCCGGCTGCCGTGGATTCAACCCTGTGGTTCACTGCCGATCCGCCCATCTTTACGATCACCATGGAGGACCAGGCATTGAAGTATGACATGGATCAGGAGGCATTCCACAACGGGGTTACCTGGCAGGTGAAACTGCTGGACCTGACCGAAAATCCAAGGATAAGCCTGGATATCAAGATCGAGGATGCCACCTATGATGACCTGGAGGGAGGCGGACCGGTTCCGGCTGCCACGCTTCCGGTACAGATCTCCATCTGGGGAGCCGACGAGACCGGGACGGATGTCCGTGCTGGAAACTTCCTCATTGATGTTCCCGCGGCCGCTCTGGGAGAGGGGACCTATGAAACCTATTACTACGACATGACCATGGGTGATGCATGGGATGCGGATCTCTCACCAGCGATCATCGACTCGGTGACCTGGATTCTTTTTGAAACGGTCAAATGGCCGGGCGTACATAATGCCACCATCTGGATCGATAACGTGGCCATTGGTGACGAAGCCCTTGAACCGCCATTGCCTAAGAAAACAGGCTTCACTGAAGATTTCGAAGGCGAGATCAACATGGATATCTGGGATGCCAACCGGGGAGAACATCCCGATGGACACAGGATCTTCACAGTAAGCGGTGACAACGGGGCCCTGAAGGTCGAAATGGACCAGCTCAATTTCCCGGATGGTGAAATGTTCGTCTTTACCGAAGAGGAATGGCTCCTGGATATGTCAGATCCTGCCAACCAGATCGTCACCATGAAGATCAAGGTGGAAGATGCAACCTACGATGGCGGGACAGGCCCGTTGGCCATTCCCACCCTTCCCTTCCAGGTAAGCATATTTGCCGATATTGATGATCCGGCCACGGAAGGTGTCGACAGGACACGCGTAGGCGGTGGGATCTCATACGCAGTCCCGGTGGCTGCCACAGGGGAAGGTGAGTTTGCCGAGTACATATTTGACTTCAGTTCAAAGATCGAAGCTGCCGCCGACCACCATAAGCAGCAGGCCGCCAACATCTGGGCCATCCTGTGTGAAACGGTTCAGTGGCCTGGTACGCACGAAGCTACCTACTGGCTGGATGATGTCAGGATGGGTGACGAGGTGGTACCCTATGTACCCTCCAGTGATGCCACCATCCACGCTACCCTGTATGGTGTGCTGGGAGACGGAGTGATCACCATGGTGGATCACACGGCATCGGTTACAGCCGTTCTGCTGGGACTCACGGTGCATGATAAGGCTACTGTGAAAATGCTGGACGGCTCGGGTGGAGCAGAGGTGGCCTCTCCCGACCGGACCAAAGTGGCTACCGGAATGGTGGTCCTGGTGACAGCCGAAGATGGCACAACCAAGGAGTACGCCATCACAACAGATGACACAGGTGTAGCGATGTTGAATGCCGACGCGATTGCCGTGTATCCGAATCCTGCCAGCATGGTTCTGAATATCAGCAATGCCGCTGTATTTGAACAGGTGAGGATTACCAGTATCACAGGTCAGCTCATGGACGTGTTAGAGCTTACCGTGAACAACCTGCAACTCGATATCTCCGGGTATGATCCAGGGGTTTACTTCCTCCAGCTCGAAAGTGGCATTCATGGCTCCATCGTGAAGAAGTTTATCAAGAAGTAACTTTTATTTTTCAATGAAGAAAAGAGGGGCTCCGGCTCCTCTTTTTTTTATTTTTAGGTGGCAAAAGCGAACCACATGTCTATAAAAGCGACATCGAAAAGCGGAAATGAACTACCTGGAAAGAAAATATCCCTTGGAAGACGGATTTTTTTCAATGTCATTCTGGTGCTCATGCCCCTGTTTATCCTGGGATTCATTGAACTGGCCCTGAGGGTGGCAGGTGTGGGCAGGGAGATCCCGCTTTTTTTGGACGACCCGGATCATTCCGCTTACCTGCAGATCAATCCGCAGATCGCCCGCAGGTATTTTCTTGACCCCGAAGCTGCCCCGGCCGTCCACTATCCACCTTTCAGGAAAGAGAAATCCGGTCATACGTTCAGGGTGGTGGTGCAGGGAGCCTCCACTGCGGCAGGGATCCCCTATAAAAATGGAGGAAGTTTTCCTTCCATGCTGGAGCAGCGGCTCAGGGCATCATTACCAGGAAGGGAGGTGGAGGTGATCAATACGGCCATTACCGCGGTCTGTTCCTATACATTGTTGGATCTTGCTGATGATATTGTAGATATTGAGCCAGATGCGGTGATCGTATACGCAGGTCATAACGAATATTACGGGGTACTTGGCGTAGGCTCTTCACAGCAGCTGGGTGGGACCGGAGCATTGGTCAGGTTTTACAACAGGCTGAGCAGCTTAAGAATCGTCAGGTTGATAAAGAGGGTCCATGGAGCCGTCCTGTCACGAAAAACTGCTGACATTATTTCCCGGCCCAACAGCACCTTGATGGAAAGGATGGTCCTGGAAAGGGAGATCCCTTATCAATCAAAGCTTTACCTTCAGGGTGTGTCCCAGTTCAAAGGGAATATGACCAGGCTCGCAGAAAAGTATAAAAGGGCCGGTGTCCCCCTGTTTCTTTGCACACTTGCCAGTAACCGGAAGGACCTGGAACCATTCATCAGCGCCGGGGGGGCAGGGGAGCCGGGTAGTGCCCGGTACCATTATAACCTGGGCCGGGAGCTTCTTGAACGGGGAGACACAACAGAGGCTGCGGATCATTTCACAAGGGCTTCCGACCTGGACCTTTTGCGTTTCCGGGCACCCTCTGAGTTCGATACCATTCTCAGGAGTATTGCCTCTGCACATGGTGCCTACCTGGTGGACATCCGGAAGGTTTTCGAAGCTGGTTCTCCGGACGGGATCATCGGACACGAACTGATGACCGAACATGTTCATCCCAACATCCAGGGATACTTTCTGATGGCAGATGCATGCTACAACTGCCTGTACCTGTCTGGCATCGCACAGAAGGACTGGATGTATTTTGTCCCCCCGGGGGATGCCAGAAGGGAAATACCGGTTACCGAAGTGGATTCTGTTTACGGCCAAATCGGAATCACAGTCCTGAAGAACTCCTGGCCCTTCAGGGAGGGAGTGGCAGACCGGAAAAATGCACGGGAGTTATTTATACCCTGCAATTTTGTGGATTCACTGGCATTGAAGCTTTTTACCGAAGAGATCAGCTGGGGAGAGGCCATGAATATGCTCTACCAACACCATCTGTCTGAAGGAGCATACCGGAAGGCGCTGACCGTGGCCAATGCCCTGCAGCTCCAGCTGAAGTGTTCGGGTGTACCTTACAACATGGCTGCAAGGGCCTACACTGAAATGGGACAATATGGGCATGCTGTAGAGGCCCTCCAGTGTGCCTTTGAAATTGAACCACTTCCACAGATTGCCTATAACCTGGGCAACAGCATGATTAAAACAGGTCATGTAGCCGCTTCGGTCCCGTATCTGGAGTTTTTCCTTCAAAATCAGCCAGGCAGAAAGGATGTGGCATCCAAACTGTCCATGATCAGGGAGTTGCAGAAGCTGCAGGATCTGATCAACAGGTTTCCGGATAGCACTGAGCTTTATATTTCTTCCGCATACCGTTACGTGCAACTGGGCCTGCCCCGGCTCTCCGATTCATTGTTGGGAGAGGCCTTCCGGCACAATCCTGGCGACCCGCTGCTGAACCGACTGCTCATTGCAAAATAAACCAGGAGCGGTCATAAAAGATAATATTGAGGAGTTCAATACCCCCGCTGATGCGACCGTTTGGTACAAGGAACCCTAAGAATTATGGTAATTTGTTATAGATTTACTAAACCCCGGTATTATTACGAATCTTCTGATTTTCCTTCAAATTCCACTATCTTTACATTTTAAACCAGCATCTGCCATGAAACCGGTCCTGGAAAAGGTCAGCTCGTCCATCAATGCCTCATTTAATTATGAGCTGGTGGAGGAATCCTGTTTCTACACCATGTGGCATTATCATCCTGAATTTGAGATCATCTTCATGCTGGAAGGCACAGGTACGGGATTTGTGGGTGACGGGTTTTTCAATTTCGGACCCGGCACGCTCTCCCTGATCGGGGAGAACGTCCCCCATGTCTGGCTGAATGAGAAGAAATACTACGAAAAAGGAGCTGGCTTGCTGGCCAGGTCGATTGTCATCAAATTCCGGAAGGACTTTCTCGGCAGCAATTTTTTTGAGATTCCGGAGATGGTAAAAATCCGGAAGCTTTTCAGCAATTCTGCGAGAGGGATGATCTTCAAGGGTAAAACAAGGAGCCTGGTTTCGGAAATGGTTGCCGGGATTATAGAGGAACAGGATCCTGAAGAGAGACTGTTCAGGCTGCTGAAAATCCTGAAGCTTATGTCGGTGGATCCGGATCCCGGATATATTTCAAACAGGCCCTATTATGAAAAAGGGAATTCCCAGGACATTGACCGGATCGACAGGATCTACAAATTCTTAATGAGCCATTATACCCGGAAAATCGAACTTTCGGAGGTGGCAGGGATTGCCAGCCTGAGTCCGACTGCGTTCTGCAGGTATTTTAAATCAAGGACCAACAAGACTTTTTCACAATTCCTGAATGAAATCCGGATTGGCCATGCCTGCAAATTATTAATTGAAAGGGACCTCAGTATTTCTGAGGTGTGCTACCATTCCGGATTTAACTATCCTTCCAATTTTCATAAGCAGTTCAAAAAGATCAAGGGCATCACCCCTCAGGCTTATCAGGCAAGGTATCTCGCCACAAGCCGCAGGGAGCTCTATACCCATGAATCACCGGTGGACGCATAACCTATAAAAAAGGGACCCCTGTTTTATGGCCTCAATGTTAATGCTGCTGAAGGATAAGTTAAAATAGTGTTCCTTTGGGAACAACATTTTTCGTAGGTTGGGCCCAAATCGAAGGTTCATCAGATCAGAAATGAAGATAAACTGCGCCATGCTGATTCTTATGATGTTCCTCTGTTTGGACAGGATGGAGGGACAAATCCTGATCAGTGAGTTTCAGGCATTGAATACCACAACGGTCATGGATCCTGATTTCCAATCTTATTCGGATTGGCTGGAACTGTTTAACGCCGGTACGTCCGACCAGGACATTTCAGGTTATATGCTGACCGATGACCTCCTTCAGCCGGGAAAATGGAAAATCCCTGCAGGCCAGGCCATCCCGGCAGGGGGCATCCTGTTGATCTGGGCTGACGGACGGGATACGGGTCTGCACACTGGTTTCAAACTGAGCGGAGAGGGTGAGGCGATCGGCCTTTTCGATCCCGCCGGCGCAGTTGTTGATACAGTGTCCTATCCTACACAGCGATCAGACCTTTCCACCGGAAGGGCTTCCTCATCAGGGGAATGGCTTGTTTTTACCCTTCCCACTCCCGGGGCCATCAACCAGGATACCGGTCTGGAGGGATTTGCGGGGAAGCCCCTTTTCTCCGTTAAGGGAGGATTCTATTCACAGCCGGTGGACCTTCAACTGAGCCCACCCACTCCCGCAGGGGAGATCCGTTATACAATGGATGGCTCTGAGCCCGACACCACGTCACCCCTCTGGGAAAACAAGCTCCTGCTTTCCGGCACCTCCATCATCCGGGCCCGCGTTTTTGAGGATGGGCAGGTACCCGGAATTACGGTGAACAACACTTACTTCATTGGTGAATCCGGCCATGATCTGCCCGCGGTCTCCATCACCACTGACCCTGGTAATCTGTGGGACCCCCTCACCGGAATCTATGTGAATTATACAGAGGATTGGGAACGTCCCTGCGGATTCGAGATGTTCTCGGCTTCCGGAGAACCAGAGATCAGTCTCAATGCCGGGCTAAAGATATTCGGGGGGACCAGCCGCAGTTCGGCCCAGAAATCCTTTTCCATCAATGCCCGTGGACGCTACGGGGAAGAGTTCATTCACTTTCCGCTATTGCCCGGGAGGGATAACGACATATATGGTTCCTTTATCCTTCGCAATGGTGCCAATGACTGGAACGGGGACTGGCGGGGTACCATGTTTCGGGATGCCCTGATCCATACGATCGTGGAGAATCAGATGGACCTGGATTACCAGTCCTACAGCCCCGTGGCAGTTTACCTGAACGGCGAATACTGGGGGATCCTGAACCTCAGGGACAAACATAACGAGGACTTTTGCGAAATCCTTTTTGGGGCGGACCCGGACAAGCTGGACATCATCAAGCACAACGAGGTGGTGAGCGGGAACAGTGAACGTTACGATGAAATGATGAATTTCCTTGATAACCATGATCTTAGCAGTGAAGAAGCCTATGGGGAGGCCGTGTCGATGATCGATACGGAGGAACTCATCAATTACCTGATCACCGAGATCTATTCATGCAACATTGACTGGCCGGCCAACAACCACCGTTTGTGGAGCCCCCGTACAGCAGAGGGAAAGTGGAGGTGGATGCTCTTCGATACCGAATTTGGCTTCAACGGATTCCAGTGGGCCCCGGTCACCACCAACATGTTCACCAAGGTACTGGACCCGGATATCGAAGATTACGTGAACAAAGGCCTCAAGGCACCCTGGGCAACACGGGTGTTTATCAAAATGACCCAGAACGAGCAGTTTCGCAATGAGTTCATCAGCAGGTACCTGAGCCACATTTATACCACCTATGACCCGGAAAGGGTTTACGGGATCGTGGATTCTTTGAGCGGGAGACTGGAGAACGAGATGCCCAGGCACATCGCCAGATGGGGCAGTGAAGGAGGGATCTATGATATGAATGTCTGGCGGCAGAATGTGCAGGGCATGAAGGATTTTGCCAGGGACCGCCCTGCCTATGCCATTGCCCACCTGATGGAAACCTTTCAGATCCAGGAGAAAAACCGGTTGAAACTGGAACTTGAGTGCCAGGAAGGTGCCACCATGGTCCTGAACGGTATCCCGCTGAAGGATCCGTTCTTCGCTGCTGATTTTTTCCTGGGAAATCCTGTCACCCTGGACCTTGAGCCACACCCCGGATTTCTTTTCAAAGGCTGGACCATCATTGGTTCGGCGCACCTGGAAAAGGTTTATATCCAAAGGGGAGATGCTTGGAAATACCTGGATGACGGAAGCGACCAGGGAAGCGGGTGGACCGGAACAGATTTTCAGGACCAGTCATGGTACACAGGAACCGCCAAATTCGGTTACGGTGACGGAAATGAACAAACGGTCGTAAGTTACGGCCCCGACCCGGATCACAGGTACATCACCACCTATTTCAGGAAAGCGTTTGATGTGGAGGATAAAGATGCTGTCAGTCTGCTTGAAATGAAGCTCCTGAGGGATGACGGGGCTGTCGTCTACCTGAATGGCATCGAGGCCGTCAGGTCCAATATGACCTCCAGGGATGTAAATTACCTGACATCCTCCCTTCAGTCTGTTTCCGGAGGGGATGAATCCGCCTATTTTGAATATACCATCGATCCGGAACTCCTGGTAAATGGAAGGAACGTACTGGCCGTGGAAGTCCACCAGGCCGCGGCCAGCAGTACCGACCTCGGATTTGATCTGGAGCTTACCGGTATTGGAAAGGAGGAGGCAACCGAGTTCCCGGTGGATACCATGTTCCTTAAAATGATCCTGGACGGGGATACCAGGGTGGTGGCCCGGATGGAACGCCAGGATCTTGATATCAAGCTTGTTTTCAATGAAGTATTGGCAAGCAATACAGCCGGAGAATTGGATGATTTCGGGGAAGCGGAGGATTGGATAGAACTTTACAATCCGGGGGATAAAGCGGTGGATATGGCCGGACTTTACCTGACGGATTCACTGTCTGAACCCGGATTGTGGGAAATTCCCGAGGGCTATCCGGGCGCAACCACAGTGGAAGGGAAGGGCTTTATTCTATTTTGGGCAGATGGCCAGCCCGGACAGGGTCCCCTGCACCTGGGATTCAGGCTGAACAGGGAGGGTGAGGAGATCGGACTCTTTCAGAGGATCGCCGATGAGATGGTCCTGATCGATTCGGTTTCATTCCCCCCGCTGGAGGCCGATGTCTCGCTGGCCAGGGTGCCGGATGGAACCGGACCCTGGATGAAGTCCGGGGAACCCACCCCTGGAACCTGTAATTTCCTCACTGGAGAATACCCGAAGGAACCAGCAGATGCATTATCCCTTTTCCCCAATCCTACAGAAGGATCAGTTACAATCCGTTTACCGGTGGATTGTATGCGGGCCGGCAGTGATATCCCGCAGTTGACCGTAATGAGCATGACCGGGCAGGTGATCCTGCAACGCAGTTGCCCGGAAGGGGAGGAGGTCGTGCTTGATCTTTCATCCCGGGAGTCCGGATTATACATGGTCCGGATATTTACGGGAACACGCTCACTGACAGGACAGATCCTGCTTCTGAAATGACATTTTCCAACAGGAGAATTAAAATAATGGATCTTTTTGAAAAGTGATTTGACCCGTTTCAACCGGCAATTCACTAATATTAGGGAAACTTTTTAACCACAAATCGTTCATGTCATGAGAAAGATACTCCCATTACTTGCCATTGTCATCGGTGGATTCATTGCCCGTGGGCCTTTATCCGCACAAGCCCCCACGAGTTGGGAGACCGATTTCTCGAAACCGTCCAATTACGGGAACTGGGTTTCTGTGGATGAAGATGTCTCGGGGGATGAGTTTATTTTCAGCTACGACAATGAGGAGATGCATATGACCATCGATAAAGCCTCCTGGCACTTTGTCCAGTTGTGGATCAAACCTTTCAATTTCACCCAGAACCCTTACATCAGCTTTGATCTGAAAACCAACGAGGCAATTGAGATCACCATCGGGGTAAAATCAGGCGATGTCTGGAATTATCAAAGTTCATTTACAACTTCAGGTTCAGGAGCCTATGAGCAAATCTTCCTTGATTTTTCTGAACAATCCGGCGGCATGACCCAGGATATGGAGGAGATGCAGTTCACAGTCCCGTTCGGTGTTTTCACCGGTGAATTGTGGCTGGACAATTTCAAGATCGGTGATGCTGCAAAACCCTCCCTCAAGCCGCCCACCATCCAGCAGGTGGCCGACCTCCTCCTGCCTGTTGATGCAGGCCCCCAGGTTGTATCTCTCCAGGGGATCTCAAACGGGGGCGATGCCGGGCAGTCCATTTCTGTTTCGGCCATCAGCGACAACACAGCGCTGATCTCCTCGGTTTCGGTGACCTATGCCTCACCGGATGTGACCGGTTCACTGGGTTTTACCCCTGCTGCCGGGAAGAAAGGTGAAGCCACTGTTACGGTGACCGTCACCGATGACGGGATCCTTGAAAATGAAACTGTGATGAGTTTCAAAGTACTCGTCATGGAGTATGGCGGAGACAGCTTCGTGGATGATTTCGAGGGACCGGCACCAGATACCCTCTGGAACATGCCCAATCCGGATTACGGGCTTTCCCAGTCGGGAGGCCAATTAAGGGTTGCTTCCAGCAAGAATTCAGGTTGGGAAAGCTTCTCAAGGGATCTGCCAGGGTATTATGATATCACCTCAAGCCCTTATCTGAACCTGGATGTGAAGGGTTCAAAACCCTTTTACCTCCATGTGTACCTGGCCGACGCAGAGGGGAATACAGCCATGCAGCAGTTGCGGATCATGCAAAATGAGAAATACATAACTGCCTCCTTTGATTTTTCGGATGCCGCCAACCTGAAACCCGACCGGATCACCGGGCTGATTTTTGCATTCAACGGGAATGCCCTCACATTTGAAGGTGATGCCTGGTTCGATAACCTGAAACTGGGTGCAGCAGCCTCCAGCATGGCCTACATGGCTGCAGTGCCGGACCGTTCTATTTATTTTAATTCCGGGAGCCAGGAACTTTTTGTAACTGATATCACCCATGCAGAATCCGTTGATGTGACCAGCCAGGGGCTGGTAGTTGAAAACCTGGCACTATCTGAACTCACGGGCGGGATGGCGACCCTGACCTTTGATCTGATCGAAGGTGCAACAGGGTCCGATACGGTGACCCTGACCGCTGAAGGTTCGCCCGGATACGATGATTATGCCGAAGTTTTTGTGGTCACCGTGGAGGAGAACATGGCCCCTGTGGCGGATCCGGTGGAAAACCTGAGGGCCGCCGCAGGTGAAAAGGTGGAAACACGGCTGGAAGGAATCGATGACGGCAATCCGGGCAGCGAACAGACCATTGATATCAGCGCTGAAAGCAGCAATCCGGCTGTGATTCCCAATGAAATAGCCGTGGAGTACAACGGGGGACCCTATGCTACTTTGGTCTATACCCCGGCAGGAACCGGAGTGGCTGAGATCACCGTCACCTTATCGGATGACGGAGGCGGAGCAGATGATACGGCCACTGTCTCATTCCAGGTGGAGGTTTTTGAAAGCATCAACAATCCCCCCACCATAGACCCGGTGGATAAACAGAGCGTGTTCAACGATGAAGGCGAAGTCACCCTGGAACTGACCGGCATTTCCGACGGGGATGACGGTTCGCAGGGACTGACCATTACCGCCGGGAGTTCAGCGGACAGCATCATTCTGAACCCGGTTGTGGTACAATACGCGGGTGGTCATACGGCACAGCTGAAATATACTCCCGATGCGGGCCATACCGGAACCAGCACAGTTACTGTGAGAATTGTGGACGATGGGGGAACAGCTGAAAACAACGGGAACGATTCGGTCACCATCTCCTTTGAAGTGGATACAAGGATTGCCCCCCTTACCGGATGGGTGGTTGATCTGGGCGAAGGGGAACTGCATGATTACCTTAAACCTGAATCGGAAGGGGTGATCTATTTTACCTCCGTCGTGGATTCGGGTGATTTTGATGCTCTGAAGATCGGGATGGTGAACAAATGGGAGTTCGGGGGTATGTGGATGGACCTCCCGGCGGAGCTGGACCTGACCGGCAATCCTTACATTTCATACGAAGTTTATCCGCTTGGATCCACACTGACCAAGACCGTGGACGGGGTAACCACGCCCATTACCGGCACCTATCACTGGAACTATTTCTATGATGTGGACGGGGAGAGGAACATCCTGAATTCAGGGGATCATATGGTTTCAGTGCCGCCTGACCAGTGGACGACCATTTCATTCGATTACAGCGACCCGGGAGATATGCAAACCAGCGAAGGAACTGATATCCTGAGTAACCGGATCAATGCTGTTTTATTTAACCTGCACTGGCGGCAGGGGGCATGGCCCTTTACCGATATGTCGGGTACGATTTTTTACCGGAATATCCGGATCGGTGACCAGGCCATCATCCCCGAGAGGACTCCAGTGGCCACCATTGATGAGGTGCCCGGACAGGCCCGGTATGTCAGCTCGGGTGAGCATGTGGTGACCCTTACGGGAATCTCTGACGGAGCGGGTTCGGTGGATGGTGTGACCCTTTCGGCCTTCAGCGGACGTTCCAGCGTGGTACCCGATCCCGTGCTTGGAACGGTTCAACCCGACGGTACGGCCACCCTGACCTACCTGACAGGGGAAAAAACCGGGACCAGTCCCATCACAGTCACCGTTACTGCTTCCGGTTCGGATCCGGTCATCATGTCATTTGATGTGGATGTCGTTTCAGATGAAGTGAGTAAAATGGCCACTGTGCAGGTGGACAGGAGCGATACCCGGCAGACCATCGAAGGCATGGGAACCTTTCAAAATGAAATGCGGTGGATCGACCTCTATGCAAAAGAGATGGGAGCCTCTGCGGTGAGAATAGGTTTGATCGGTAATCAGATAGAGCCTGTGAACGACAACAACGATCCCTTTATCCTGGACATGAAGGCACTGAACTACAGTGCATTCGATTTTGAGTATTTCAGGATGCTGAAAGAGGCCGGGGTGGAGACCTTTATTTTGACCTCCTGGAGCCCGCCGGCCTGGATGAAGAAAAACCTGTCTGAGGACTGGCTGGAGCCCAATGCAGAATGGAATACAAAAACAGCCCTGAACCGGCTGGAGTTCCACTATTATGATGAATTTGCTGAAAGCATGGTGGCTGTGGTCCGCATGTTTGAACAGGAGGCGGGGATACACATTGAGGCCATCGGTTTGCAGAATGAACCGGCCTTCGATGAGCCCTATGCCTCGGCCATCCTTGATCCTTTCTATTTCGCTTCTTTGATCGAAGTGGTGGGAAAAAGATTCGAATCGGAAGGGATTACCACACGGCTCTTCATGCCGGAACAGGTGGTGGGGCAGTACAACAATTCCAATGCACAGTACCTTGATGCACTGCAGCATAACGCGGAAGCCAATCCCTACTGCGATATCTATGCGGTCCATGGTTACGGGGAGGATGGCATCACTCCCGGGGTACCGAGCTACGGGGATTGGGTGGTCATGTACGACCAGGCCCAGTTGGGCGAATATCCGAAAAAGGTCTGGATGACCGAGACACACATCGGGTACAGCGGCTGGAACAGTGCGATCTCTACGGCCGGTGCCATACACGGAGGTCTCTGGGCCGGGAACATCAGCCTCTGGACCAACTGGTCGTTCGGCGACATGCAGCTCACGAGGAACGTCCCCAATTCCACATTTTATGCCAGCAAAAACTACTTCAGGTACATTCGCCCGGGTGCAGTAAGGGTTGGTACACAAAGCAGCCATGCGGATGTTCTGGCTACTGCCTTTGAACACTCCGGCGATGGAACCTTTACGGTGGTGTTGGTTAATAAAGGAAACAATCCTGTTTCCGTCGACCTGACAGGAAACAACCTGCCAGATCATTTCACAGCCTACAGGACCACCCAGTTCGAAAACTGTCTGGAGGTGGATCCGGTGGAAGGTGAGATGTTCATCCTGCCCGGAAGCAGCATCACCACGCTCTTCGCCACCGAGATCCCGGTGCTGACCATCGATGATATTTCCAGTATTGTTCTGAAGCAGGACGACCCGGAACAGATCGTCCAGCTAACGGGGATCAGTGACGGAGCGGGGGGTACAGCCGGTCTTTCCCTTGATGCAAACACCTCTGACCCGTTGCTCATCAGCGGGCTCTCGCTTACGGCCGTTCAGCCGGATGGCACTGCTGAACTGAGCTTTACACCCGGGCCCGGACTCACCGGGACGGCCCTGGTGACCGTCACACTGACTGACGGAACCCAGTCCAGGGAAGTGAAGTTCTATGTGGTGGTACAGACCACGGTGGGCGCAAAAGATACGGAGCTACCACAATTGAAAGTGTACCCGAACCCGGCTTCTGATCAGCTGATGGTCGAACTTCCCATGAATGGGATGGAGGAGCTGATGATCCTGGATATATCCGGCAGGACCGTATTGAGCCGGGACACCGGGGCAGAGCAGCTTATCTCGCTGAATCTGGATGCTTTGGAGAGCGGTATGTATCTCCTGGTGGTCAGAAACGGGAACGAGCACTTTCATGCCAGGTTTGTTGTGAAATGAAAACAGAGGTGAGTCTCTCTATGTGACAGAAGGAGGGTGCCCTTTTGATACCCTCTTTCTTGATAAGCTGTATTGACGCCTAAAAAAGGATACCGGCAATCCCGCCGTAAGGAAGCATTTTGACAACCATCTTTCCCTGTTGGATCGCTCCTGTAAATGAATGAAGATCCTTTCCGGTAGGCCCGTCACCGAAGATAAGGGCCGAATCGGGAAGTGCCCCCAGGGGGGAAAGGTCCACCACAAGTTCCTTGGTCCGGTCCTCCCCGTTGATCGCTCCAACATACCATAAATCCCCTTTCTTTCTTGCAACGATTGCCTCTTTCCCGGGGTAACCTGCCAGGTATTTGGTATCATCCCAGGCTACCGGTAACCGTTTCAGGAACTCCTTTACATCGTCCGGCAGCTGCGCGGTCCTTTCCGGGGTGTCCATATAATGCATGATCCCCGATTCAAGGAGAACCGGCAGTGCCAGTTCGAATCCGTACGTGGTCAGGTGCGGGTAGGTATGATCGGAGAATCCGCAGGGGGTGTAGTCCACGGGTCCCACTGCGTTGCGGGTGAAAGGCAGAATAGCAAGGTGGGAGGGGGCCAGTTCCGGGTAGGCGGGATCGAATTTGTAACTCTCACCTCCCCTCACCGCTTCCATGGACATCAGGTTGGGCCAGGTTCTTCTCCACCCTTTGGGAAGGGTGCAACCATGAAAATTCACCAGCAGGCCAAACCCGGCAGCATCTTCAAGAATACCCAGATAATGACCGATGATCTCCTGTTTGTCAGACTGGAAAAAGTCCACTTTGATCCCCTTGATCCCCAGTTTGCTGATCCGTTCAAACTCTTTCCTTCTGGCTTTGGGATTGTCCATCAGGTCACGGGGCTCCTCTTCCACAATGTTGTGTTTACCACCCGAATTGTACCAGAGCAGCAGCCCCACGTTTTTTGCATTGGCATATTCCGCCAGCCTCTCCACATTCCCGTTTTTCATCAGGTTCCAGTTGGCATCCACCAGCGAATACTCCCATCCCATCTCTGAAGCCAGGTCGATAAAGGGAAGGATCCGGTTGTAATCCTGCGGACTGTCGCTGTCCGACCACCAGCTCCAGGAGGCCCGGCCCGGTTTGATCCAGGAAATATCTTCCACTGCTGACGGGGCTGAAAGATCTGTGGGCAGGGTGGTTTCGACAATGGCGTGCAGTGTCTCACCTATGGCAATAAAGCGCCAGGGAGTACTCCATGGCAGTAAGGAGTGGGAAGTGTTTTCATAGTAGCCTTCTGCCTCACCCTGTTCAGCAAATTTGATTCTGTACCTTCCCCCATCACATTCCCCTTGAAGGTGGCTGGCCCCATAGGAACCATCAAAACCGGCTTCTGATGCCATCAGCCAGGCACCTTCCGATTCAACCAGAATGGGAAAAGCCCAGCCGTTCTTGTTCCAGGGTCCCGGGGTCCCCACCTCCACGGGCCCTTCATAATAGGTTTCATAAGCCGGGCTCCATTCGGTAAGGGTATCATAGGGATGGGCCCAGAAATTACCTTCCTTGAAATCAAAAGCAGTGAGCTCTTCAGTGACCCTGACACTGTTTTCACTCGACCCGGGAAAATGGTACTTAAAAGCGATACCTCCGTCATAGGCCCTGAATATCAAAGCGACCTTCTGCTTGTTTTTATTTCTGAAAGTGAGATGGAGGGCATTGTATGCGGTCAGGCATTCAAGTTTTTTACCGGTGACAAGGGTATATACCTCTGTCACATTATTTTCCTCTTCCACCGACATCAGTTCGAGGTTTTCTGCGAAACGGCCATCTTCCCTTACAATCCCAAGCAGGGAGGGATCCATGACCTCTTTTAGGGTCCCATTGTCATCCAGGGAGACTGTGTAGAACAGCTGCTCAGATTCCCCTGAATTCATCATGGAAAGATCCACCCTGATCTTTTGGGATGGAGAGTCCAGTTGCCAGGTATTGCTGTTTTGCTGGCAGGAAGTCAGAAGGAATGCCAGTGCTATTCCCGGCATGATGGATTTAAGCATTCTTTTCATGGTGGTGGTTTTTTTCCCTGCGGGCTTTCAGTTCGTTTTCAATTTGAATAAAAGTACACCAATCGCTTTCCATGCAGGTCCTCTATTTTTCTAATAAAGTATGGTATTTTCTTGCAATATGTCAGACTTATTTATTAATATGCCTGACTGAATTAAATAAGCCTGTCCATACATTTGGCTTTGCCATCATATTCAGAAATAGCAATGATTGACAGGAAAATCTATAACGTGGGCGTGATCGGTGCAGGGATGATTGCCAAAACCCATATGGGTAACCTGAAAAGGACCGGCCGGGCAAAAATTACCTGGGTTGCTGCCAGGAACCCTGAGAACCTGGAGAAGGTGCGTGCAGAATATGATATTCAGAACAAGACACATGATTACAGGGATATGCTCAGCGATCCGGATGTGGATGTGATCCTGATAACCACCCCCCCGGATCTTCATAAAGAAATGTTCATCGAGACGGTAAGGGCTGGCAAGCATGTTTTGCTTGAAAAGCCGATGGCCATCAGCATGGAGGAGATCGATGAGATGCTGGAGGTAAAGTCACAGTACCCCGGAGTGATGGCCATGGAGTGTTCGGGCCGTCATGCCCGCCTGATACCAAAGTATAAAAAGGTGAAAGAGATCATCGGTTCGGGGGCCCTGGGGGAGGTCTATGCCATCCACCACAACTGCATCATGCGGCAGAACCGGCCCGGCATTGAATTCCATCCCACAGCCAAGTGGTTTCTCAACAAGGCCATGGCCGGAGGGGGGCCCTTGTTTGACTGGGGTGTCTATGACCTCTCATTCCACCTGGGCGTGCTGGGAGACAGGCATGAGCTTGAGACCATTGACCGTGTCTGGCTGATGAGCGGACTGGATGAAGTGGATCCGGGAACCGGTATTTATGATGTGGAGGAGCATTTCATGGTACAGATGAAACTCACCGGCAACATCACCTATTACTGGGAACGGGGAGGTCACGCCAATATGGAGGTACCCAACGAGACCAGGATTTATGGTACCCGTGGAGGGATCAAGCTGGCCTTCTGTTCATGGGATGAGCCTGTGGTCATCTTTTATGACCTGGATGAAAAGGGAAAAGCCAGGGAGAGGAGGATCGGTCTGGACTATACGGATTATGACGATGGATTTGCGCTCTCTGAGCACCTGATCAGGGTGCTGGACGGGGATGAAGCGCCTGTCATTACCCTGGAACAGGCCCGGAAGCACATGGATATTATTTTAAGATGCTACGAAAAAGCAAATCAAAACCTTTCACAGAACAACCATTTAAAATCAGAGATATGACTTCAGTAACAAAATTGGAAATTGCAAAAATGATAGATCACTCCCTGCTGCATCCCACCATGGATGACCAGGTGCTGAAAAAGGGAATTGAACTGGCGAAAAAATACAACGTGGCATCGGTTTGCATCAAACCCTATGCGGTGAAAATGGCGGCAGAGATGCTGGAAGGAACCGACGTTATGGTTTGTACGGTGGTCGGTTTTCCCCATGGAAACAGCAGGGTGGATGTAAAAGTATATGAGACCGAAAGGGCCATTGAGGATGGTGCGGTGGAGATCGATATGGTGGTCAATGTGGGAAAAGTGCTATCGGAGGACTGGGACTATGTCCATCATGAAATCGCAGCCATTGTTTCCACCACCAAAAAGCACGGGGCAGCGTTGAAGGTAATTTTTGAAAATGATTTCTTGCCGGAAGATAAATACAAGATCAGGTTGTGTGAAATTTGCAGTGAACTGAAAGTTGAATTTGTGAAGACCTCCACCGGTTACGGATATGTGAAGCAGGCCGATGGAAGCTACAATTACAAAGGCGCCACCCATGCTGATCTGATCCTGATGCGCAGGCATTCAGATCCGCAGGTGCAGGTAAAGGCAGCAGGTGGTGTAAGGACCCTGGAGGATACACTGAAAGTAAGGGAACTGGGTGTGACCCGCATCGGGGCTACCGCCACCGAATCCATAATTCTGGCTGTGGAAGGCAAAGCGGGTGGCGCAAGACCTGAAGGCTATTAGAGATATTTTCATAGTTCAAAAACCAAAGTCAATACCTATGAAGCATATCATTCCTTTGTTATTGATTGTCTGCCTGCTGTTTGCCTGTACTGAGAAGCCCAGGGAGAAAACGCCGCCCAACATTATTTTTATCATGTCGGACGACCATGCCTACCAGGCCATCAGTGCCTACAGTGACCGTTTGATACAGACCCCTCATATCGACAGGATTGCAAAGGAGGGCATGCTGTTCAACAATGCCTGTGTGACCAACTCCATCTGCGCACCCTCCAGGGCGACCATTCTTACGGGAAAACATTGTCATATTCATGGAAAGATCGACAACAGGTTTCCGTTCGACACCACGCAGCTTACTTTCCCGCAGCTGTTCCAGCAGGCCGGTTACCAGACTGCCATGTTCGGGAAGCTCCATTTTGGCAACAACCCAAAGGGAATTGATGCGTTCAAGATCCTGCCTGGACAGGGGAATTATTACAATCCTGATTTCATTACCAATGAGGGAAGGGTGACCATTGAAGGATATGCCACGGACATTATTACGGATCTGACCCTGGATTGGATGAAAAACAGAAGGGATCCGGATAAACCCTTCCTGCTGTTTTTCCTGCACAAGGCGCCGCACCGGGAATGGCTGCCTGCCGAGCGCCACTACAGGGAATACATCCATAAAACCTTCCCAGAGCCGGCCACCCTTTTTGATGACTACAAGGGGAGGGGTTCCGCAGCAAAGGAGGCGGAGATGAATATCCTGCTACACCAGAACTGGGCGGGAGATTCGAAACTGCGCCCGGAGGTGCTGGATCAACTGGGTATTGAGCCGGCATCGGACTGGGACAAAAGCGCCATGCAGGGGAAATATGACCGCTTTACCGAAGAACAGCTTGCTTCATGGAACGAAGTATACGATCCCATGATCAACGATTTCATGAAACGCTACCCCACCATGACCGACAAGGATAAGATGAGATGGAAGTACCAGCGTTACATGCAGGATTACCTGGGATGTATCGCTGCAGTGGACGAGAGCGTGGGCACCCTTCTGGATTACCTGGACCAGGAGGGACTGGATCAGAATACCATCGTTGTATATACTTCCGACCAGGGTTTCTACCTGGGAGAACATGGCTGGTTCGACAAGCGGTTTATTTATAATGAGTCTTTTAAAACACCCTTGCTGGTCCGCTGGCCGGGGGTGGTGGAAGCCGGCAGTGTAAACAACGAAATGGTTCAGAATCTGGATTTTGCCCAGACTCTCCTGGATGCAGCAGGCATAGAAGCTCCTGATGACATGCAGGGAGAGAGCTTCGTTCCCCTGCTGAAAGGGGAGGATGAGAACTGGGACAGGGATGCAGTCTATTATCACTACTACGAATATCCCGCGGTCCACATGGTAAAGCGTCATTACGGAATTGTCACCAAACAGTACAAACTGGCTCATTTCTATTATGATGTGGATGAATGGGAACTTTATGACCGCGCGAAGGACCCCATGGAGATGCAGAACGAATATAACAATCCAGCATACGCGGAGGTGGTTGCCGACTTAAAGGAAAAGCTGGCCGGTCTCAGGACAGAATACAAGGATTCGGAGGAGCTTGATCAGAAGTTTATAGATATGTATAACCCGAAATAAGGAAGAATGCATTTCAAAAGCACAAGCCTCCTTTACCTCCTGTCTGCATGGATGGTAATTTCCGGATGCGCGGGAGAAGAAGAAAGAAGGATCAATCAGCTTCGTGAAGGATTTATCATGCCCCCTGTGGAGGCCAGGCCCAGGGCGCTGTGGGACTGGGTGGATGGGAATTTCCAGATGGAGGAGATCACCCGCGAAATGGAAGAGGCGGCCCGCATGGGGATGGGTGGTTTCGATATATGGGATGTTCGAAGCGTGGTGGATGAGGACAGCATCATGCCTGCGGGGCCCCCCTTCATGGGAGAAGAGTCGGTGAAGGCCATCTGTCATGCGATCAACGAGGCTGAGAGGCTGGGCCTTGACCTGGGACTGATCATCGCCAGCGGCTGGAATGCAGGAGGGGCCTGGACCCTGCCCGAACATCAGACCATGGGTCTGTACAGGTCTGTGGCTGAGGCAGCGGGGCCCGTAAAGATCAAACTGCCTCTTGCCTTTCCCGAATTGCCTGAAATGGCCGGAAAAAAGGGCAGGGAGATGAAAGCCTTTATACCCATGAATGATTCAGGCTTGCCGGTTTTCTTCAAGGATGTGGCGGTCATCGCATTTGAGCAGGACCGGGAGGGAGCGGTCATCGGAAGGGTGGTGGATCTGACCGGCATGATGGATGAATCGGGGGTTCTCACATGGGATGTACCCCGGGGGAACTGGACCATCACCCGCTATGTATGCACCAATACGGGCCAGCCCATGATCTCCAGCACACCCAACTCAAGGGGACCCATGATCGATCATTTCAACGCAGAGGCCAGTGAACGGCATATCCGCTATTTCATTGATAAGCTGGAAGCAGCCTTGGGGAAATCCCTCGGAGAGTCTGGTCTTACCTATTTCTATACCGACAGTTACGAAGTGCAGGGACAGCTGTGGACCCCGGCCATGACCACCGAATTCGAGAGGCGGATGGGATACAGCATGGTCCCTTACCTCCCGGCACTGGAGGGGAGCGTGGTTGATGACCCGGAGACAACTTCCCGGTTCCTTTATGACTACCGGAGGGTATTGTCGGACCTGATCATTGAAAACCACTACAAGCGGACCCGTGAGATTTGCGAGGAGCATGGGGTGGGATTTGTGGCCGAAGCGGCCGGACCGGGATGGCCCGTTCACAACTGCCCTTTTGAATCGCTTAAATCATCCGGATCACTCACCTTTCCCCGGGGTGAATTCTGGCATATTCCCGATAACACAGATTTCTGGAGAAGTTTCCGTGGAACAGAAAGAGAGAAGCACTACCTGGTGGATCTGGATGTGATCAAGGGGGTGGCCAGCGCGTCGCATATTTATAACCAGAAGTATGTGGAGGCGGAAGCTTTTACCGGTACCCACCTCTGGAACGAGGGTCCGGGTGACCTGAAACCCACGGCCGACAGGGCCTTTTGCGAAGGGCTGAACCGTATCAATTTCCATACCTGGCCACATACTCCTGAGCAGGCGGGTACACCCGGATGGGTCTATGCATTCGGTACACTGGTGAACGAACACCGGATCTGGTGGCCCATGGCCAAACCCTGGATGGATTACCTGGCCAGGTGCAGTTACCTGTTGCAGCAGGGGAATTTTGTTGGAGATGTCCTTTTTTATTACGGGGATTCGGTTCCCAATTTCGTTCCTGCCAAACATGTGATCCCGGACCTGGGATTCGGGTTTGATTACGATGTGACCAACTCGGATATTCTTCTCAGCAAACTGGAAGTTGAGGATGGAAAGCTGACACTGCCCCATGGGCAGCACTATGAATTGCTGGTACTTCCTGATGAAGCCTATATGCAACCCGAAGTCCTTCGGAAAATCGAAAAACTGGTCAGGGAGGGAGCTACGGTGGTGGGCCCAAAACCCTGCCGGAGCCATGGCTTGTTGAACAGGGAGGAGCGTGACCGGGAGGTACGGGATCTGGCAGATCAGATCTGGGGCCAAAGCGACGGCGTTCAGAATACCTCCAATGACTACGGCAAGGGAAAGGTCATCCGGGGCGAATCGCTCAGGTCGGTACTACTCAGCCGTGGCGTGACACCGGATTTTGACCTGGCGGGTGCCCGGGAAAACAATGCCCTTGATTTTATTCACCGGAAATGGGGAAAGACGGATATCTATTTCCTGCGAAATGGAGGCGGAGTGCCGGTCAGAGGCCTGGCTTCGTTCCGGCAGACAGGCAAGAAGGTGGAGTACTGGGATCCTTCCACGGGAAAAATGTACCGTGCCGGCGCGACTGAGAATGAACCTGGCAGTACCGCCGTTCCGGTTTCTCTTGATGCACACGGATCCCTGTTTGTGGTGTTTTCACCGGGGATGAATGGAGAGGAAGAACAGGTTTCGGATGATCCCCTGTTCGGGGCTTTTTTGGATGACCGGTTGCAAACTGCACAGTCTTTGGACGGACCCTGGAAGGTGAATTTTCCGGAAGAATCTGCCGGAGAGGGAAGGGTCGTTTTCGATTCGCTGGTTTTCTGGAACAGGCGCCCGGAGGACGGGATCCGTTTCTTTTCGGGAATAGCCGTTTATGAAAAGGGGTTTCAGTGGGATCAGGATATCAACGCGGGCGAGCAAAGGGTATACATGGAGTTTGATAACATTGTGGAAACCGCACATCTGTACCTGAACGGTTCTGATCTGGGAATACTCTGGAAGAGACCTTTCAGCGTGGATATTACAGAAGCATTGAAGCAGGGAGACAACCGGCTCAGGGTGGAGGTGGCCAATACATGGGCCAACGGGCTGGCCGGTGATGCGAGACTTCCGGAAGATCAGCGCCGGACCAGAACCAATGTAACCCGCTTGCCCAATGCATGGACCTATCCTTTTGAAACGATACCCAATGATCAGTATGACCTTATCGAGGGAGGACTTTCAGGCAGCGTAAATATTTTTACCTTTAGTACTGACTAAGCAAGCAAAATCCAAAACAATCCACATGGTTATAATCCAATCCTATTTCATAGCAGTGCTCATGTGTGTGATCACCATGCTCTGCTGGGGTTCATGGGCCAATACCCAGAAACTGGCTTCCAGAAAATGGGCGTTCCAGCTCTATTACTGGGATTACTCCCTGGGCGTATTACTCCTTTCCCTTGTCCTGGCCTTTACCATGGGCAGCTCGGGTGAGGAGGGAAGAGGCTTTCTGGCAGACCTGGGCCAGGCGGACAGCAAAGCCATCGGTTCCGCACTGCTGGGCGGAGTAATATTCAACATTGCCAACCTGCTCATCGTAGTGGCCATCAACATTGCCGGTATGGCAGTAGCCTTTCCCATCGGTATCGGTCTGGCCCTGGTTATCGGCGTTGTGGTGAATTATGTGGCCACTCCCCTGGGCAATCCGGTCATCCTTTTTATGGGTGTGCTTCTTGTGGTTCTGGCCATCATCCTGGATGCCCTGGCATACAGGAAGCACAGCGGAGGCAAAATGTCCACCACCACCAAGGGGATTGTGATTTCCATCCTGGGCGGCATACTCATGGGCTTTTTCTACAGGTTTGTAGCAGCCTCCATGGCAACTGATTTTGCTGCACCGGAGGCCGGTAAGATGACACCCTATACGGCCTCTGTTGTATTCGCGCTCGGATTACTGGTCTCCAATTTTGTCTGGAACACCTTCTTCATGTATAAACCTGTCTCCGGCGAGAAGGCCACCTACAGGGATTACTTCCGCAAAGGGGATGCCAGATTGCACATGATCGGGATCCTGGGGGGTATGATCTGGAGCCTGGGGATGACCTTCAGCATCATTGCCTCAGAGCAGGCAGGCTATGCCATCTCCTATGGGCTGGGTCAGGGCGCGACGCTCATCGCTGCCCTCTGGGGAGTCTTTATCTGGAAGGAGTTCGGGAAAGCCGAAGGACTCAAAGGATTGCTGGTGGCCATGTTCCTCTTTTTTCTTACCGGATTGGGCATGATTATCGCGTCACGTTTGATATAAGAGCTTGCACCTGTAAAACACATTGAATATGAAGAAAATAGTGGT
The DNA here is from genome assembly GCA_043797815.1 of Bacteroidota bacterium. Lineage (GTDB taxonomy): Bacteria > Bacteroidota > Bacteroidia > Bacteroidales. Next base: position 16,700 of record JAZDPG010000113.1, on the reverse strand, counting down.
CGTTGGAAGTTCCAACACCGATCTGATTATCAAAGTTCCGGAGATCCCCAGGCCAGGTGAAACCCTGCTGGGTGGACAATTCCAGACTTTTCCAGGAGGCAAGGGAGCCAACCAGGCAGTTGCAGCGGCCCGTGCCGGAGGCGATGTGGTCTTTATCGCTTCCGTTGGAGATGATGCCTATGGGACGGAGTCTGTAAAGGGATATAAACTGGATAACATCAATACGGAGAATATCAAGGTTTGCAAGGGTATGCCCTCGGGGATTGCCATGATCACCATCTCTGACAGTGGTGAAAATGCGATTGTGGTGGCCTCCGGGGCCAATGCTGCCCTTCTGCCGGAAGATCTGGACGAGGCTGAAGAGGCATTTGATGAGGCTGATTATATGTTGATACAACTGGAAACTCCCCTGGAAACTGTCCAAAAAGCAGTGGAGATTTGCAGGGACTTTGGTACCAGGGTGATTCTTAATCCGGCCCCGGCAGCAGAGCTGCCAGACGCAATTATTTCACAGGTCCAGGTGATCACGCCCAATGAGACCGAGGCTGAAAGGCTTACCGGTGTAAGGGTCAATGATGAACAAGGCGCCTTAAATGCAGCGAAAGTACTGCATGAGCGGGGAGTGAACACGGTAATTATTACCATGGGGTCAAAAGGGGCATTTCTCTCCGACATCCCCTCCGGAGTGGCCAGACTTGTTCCGGGTTTCAGTGTCTCAGCGGTCGACACCACCGCTGCCGGCGATGTATTCAACGGTCAGCTTGCTGTGGCCCTGGCCGAAGGTGCTTTGTTGGAAAATGCCATTCGATCAGCTCATGCAGCTGCCGCCCTTTCCGTTCAGAAACTGGGTGCCCAGAGCTCTATCCCCCGAAGGGAGGAAACAAACAATTTTCTTCAGGAAAATCATCAATAATTATAAACCATTATCCATGAAACGAGCAAGTTCTTTTTATTCGATCATTGGTTCTGCAGCCATCCTTGGCCTGGCACTGGCGGCATTTTCCTGCACAAAAACAGAAAGCAATCCGCACGGCCATGCATCATATCCTGATTCCTTCACCATCTCCAAAGAGACCCTGATGGACAAGATCAAGGGGGGATGGGCCGGCCAGGTGATCGGTTGCACCTATGGCGGTCCCACTGAATTTAAATTCAACGGGACCATGATCCAGGATTACATCCCCATCAGGTGGGATGAAACCAGGATGGAGTGGTATTATACCAATGCCCCGGGATTGTATGATGACATCTACATGGACCTCACCTTCGTGGATGTGTTTGAAAAAGAGGGGCTGGATGCACCGGCCTTATCGCACGCCAAAGCATTTGCCAATGCGGAATACATGCTGTGGCATGCCAACCAGGCTGCACGGTACAACATCCTGAATGGACTGGAGCCTCCGGCCACAGGCTACTGGGAAAACAACATTCACGCCGATGACATCGATTTCCAGATCGAGGCCGATTTTGCCGGATTGATGAATCCGGGCATGGTGAATGCAGCATCGGAGATTTGCGACCGGGTGGGTCACATCATGAACTACGGAGACGGATGGTATGGCGGGGTTTATGTAGCTGCCATGTATTCCCTCTCCTTCTATACGGATGATGTAAAATTTATCGTTTCAGAAGCCCTTCGAACCATCCCCACAGAGAGCCAGTTCTTTCAGTGTATCCATGATGTGATCATCTGGCACAGCCAGTTCCCGGATGACTGGAAGCGTACCTGGTTCGAGGTGGAGAAAAAATGGTCCTCGGATATCGGATGCCCGGATGGAGTTTTCAAGCCATTTAACATTGATGCAAAGATCAATGCAGCCTATATCGTAATCGGGTTGCTATACGGTGAGGGCGACTTTGGCCGGAGTGTGGAAATCAGTACACGGTGCGGACAGGACTCGGACTGCAATCCGGCCAGTGCCGGGGGCATCCTGGGGACCATTCTGGGTTATAAAGCCATTCCGGCTGAGTGGAAACAGGGGCTGGACAGGGTCGAGGGAATGGATTTCAAATACACCACCATTTCGCTAAACGACACCTATGGCATGAGTTTCAGGCAGGCGTTGGGGATGGTCACTGCCCACGGAGGTACCACAAAGGGAGATGAGGTAACCATTCCCCTTGAGGCGCCCAAAGCAGTTGCCTTTGAGAAAGGCTTTGAGGGGCACTACCCGGTGGCAAATATTTCCGTGCCATGGGGAGAAAACAGGCTTCTCATGGACGGGCCCACAGAATACAGCGTTCAGTTTGAAGGAAAAGGATTTGTGATCGGCGGAGGTGCAGGGAAACTTCCGGGTGTTGAGAAGGACAGAACCCTGGAACTGGATATTTTTATCGACGGCGAGCTGGCTGAACATGCCATGTTCCCTACCCGGTACGAAACCAGGCGACTGGAGATTGCATGGAAATACAACCTGACCAACGGTCCACACGATGTGAAGCTTATATGGACCAATCCGGAAGAGGGATATATGTTTGACATCAGCAGTGTCCTGGTGTATGGCCCGGAACCCACAGCACCTTAGTACCTATTCATCAGGACAAACCTTTCAGATGAACAGGATAATAAAATTGCTGCTGTTTTTATTGTTAACCGTTCCCATAGGAGCCCAGAATCCCATCGTCCCGCCGGGGATTTACATGGCAGATCCCACCGCCCGGGTCTGGGAGGACGGGAAACTTTATATTTACGGGTCGGTGGATGAAAGTGAGGAATATTATTGCTCTCACAGGTACCATGTTCTTTCCACTTCCGACCTGGCCACATGGACCCTGCACAGGAACAGCTTCTCCTCGGCGGGAGAGGACGACCAGGTGCCTTACAACGACGCCCTCCTCTTTGCTCCCGATTGCCAGGTGAAAGGAGATAGCTTTTACCTCTACTATTGTCAGCCCGACCGGATCCATGCCGAAGGCGTCGCCGTTTCGGAAAATCCAACGGGTCCGTTCAAAAAAGCTTCGGCCATTAATGTGGGTGATTACCAGCAGATTGATCCCTGTCTGTTTATGGATGATGACGGACAGGCTTATTATATGTGGGGTCAGTTTACCATGAAGATGGCCCGGATGAACCCGGATATGCGGACGCTGGATACCACGACCATCCGTGATAGTGTGATCACCGAATGGGAACATTACTTCCATGAAGGACCGCACATGGTCAAGCGCAACGGAATCTACTACCTCCTTTATGCCCACCTGGGCAGGGCCGGCATACCCTCATGCATCGGATACAGCACCAGCACATCGCCCATGGGCCCTTTTCAGTACAGAGGTGTGATAGTGGACAACGACCACAGCGATCCGGGCAACTGGAACAACCACGGCTCCATGATGGAGTTCAACGGACAGTGGTATGTATTCTACCACCGCTCCACACACAACAGCCAGATGATGCGCAAGGCCTGCACGGAGCCCATCTTTTTCAATGAGGATGGCAGCATCGATGAAGTGGAGATGACCAGCCAGGGTGCGGGGCCGCCCTTGCAGGCCACATCACTGATACCCGCTGAAAGGGCCTGTCTGTTGCACGGTAACCTCCGGATCAGGGCGTTTGCCGAAACCAATGAGGAACTCACCGGGATCTGCCGGGATGACCGGGCAGCCTACAAATATGTGGATTTCGGAACCGGCGTGGACACCATTGTGGTCCGTGTGAAACCGGGAACTTTTCCGGGTGGTATCAATTTCATGGCAGATATGCCCTGGGGACCGAACCTGGGCTATGTGGAGGTGCCTCAGGGGGAGGACAAGGATGGGTGGATTACGGTTTCTGCCCCGGTTGAAGGGGGCGATGTGGAAGGAGTCAGGGCCCTTTGGCTTGTGTTCCATACAGCGGGGGATGAGGCATTTTCGGTGGACTGGCTGATGTTTAAATAGCAAACCTGAATTTCCGTATCATGACAAAGCATGTGGTACTGACCCTGTTGACAGCTCTGGCTTTTTATACCTTGCCGGCACAGAATCTGAAGGTATCTGATAACAAGCGGTTCCTGGTTACCGGTGCGGGAGAGCCCTTTTTCTGGCTGGGTGATACGGGCTGGGAGATGCTCCACCGTCTCGACCGCAGTGAGATGGAGCATTACATGAGGAACCGTGCCGGAAAAGGATTTACAGTCATCCAGACTGTCATTGTCAGTGAAATTGACGGACTCACCTTTCCCAACATGGAAGGCAACCTTCCTTTTGATGACTTCGATCCGGAGCAGCCCAATGAAGCCTATTTCGAACTGGTGGACTTTGCGGTCCGGAAGGCGGAGGAATTCCATCTGGTACTGGCCCTCCTTCCCACCTGGCACAGGTACGTTCTACCAGGTTCCAACCCACTGCAGAACAAAGAGGCGGTTTTCAACCCAGGGAATGCCCTGGCCTATGGGAATTTCCTGGGTGAGCGCTACAAAGAGGCCCCCAATGTAGTCTGGGTGCTTGGAGGGGACTGGCCCGCCGGTCCCCAGTTGGACATCTGGGATGCCATGGCCGAAGGGCTGCAAAAGGGTGATGGCGGAACCCATCTGAAGACCTACCATCCCCGGGGGCAACAGACCAGTTCCACCTGGCTGCACAACCGGGAGTGGCTCGATTTTAATATGGTTCAGACCGGTCACCAGGCACCTTCATTCAACGTGTATGACTGGATCACCAACGACTATATGCTGACCCCGGCCAAACCGGTGGTTAATGGTGAACCGGCCTATGAAGACCTGGGCATATGGTTCAATCCGGTCAACGGACGCTTCGGGGACAATGAGATCCGAAAACAGGCCTACTGGTCGGTTTTTGCAGGGGCCTTCGGACACACCTACGGCAACAACAACATCTGGCAGATGAACCGCAATGACGAGGCCAGCAGGATCTGGGCAGAGGTGACATGGGACAAGGCCCTGGAACATCCGGGCAGCACCCAGATGGGGATCATGAGGGAGCTGATGGAATCACGTCCTTTCCTGACAAGGATCCCGGACCAGGATCTGATAGCGGGGGAGAACCCCTCACATGCCACGGATCATGTACAGGCCACCAGGGATGGCACACCCGGGAACAATGATGCCACCTACATCATGGTTTACCTTCCCTGTCTCAGAAGTGTGACCATCCACACCGGAGTAATCAAAGGTGATCAGCTGAAAATATGGTGGTTCGATCCGCGGACCGGGAATGCATTTCAACAGGGCACTATGGACAATACGGGAGAGGTTCATTTTTCCAACTGGGAAAGCGTGATCAGGGAGGAACAGGGCGGGCCCGACTGGGTGGTGGTCATTGATGATGCTTCTGCCGGGTATGGCCGGCCCGGTAAATAGAAATTCAAGCACCCAGGCGGTTTATCCGTACGGCTTAAAAGACTCTATTATTCAGAGTTATCCACAAACCGTTCTACAGGAATGGTTCCCGAAACCACATCCAGAAAGGGTTCTCCCTTTTTCAATCCGGCCAGACCGTACCCTGTTTCCGTGGAGATAAAACTACTGAAGTTGTCTCCTATCTTTGAATCCATGTAAAGCGTACGGTCGATGGCGTCATACCGCAATCCTGTAAGTCCCTGCATCAGCGCATAGCTGGAGAGTGCCCTGGCATACCAGTGCCCGCACTCATACTCGTCAAAGGGGTTCCTGACTCTGCCGTTGTACCGTTTCCTCGCGGTGCGGACTATCTCCAGGCCCTCCTCCACCTCACCCATCATCATCAGGTGTGAAGCTACCTGGTACTCGATCCCGGTCCACACCTCATTGCTGTAAACAAATGGCAGGGAAGGCTCACCGCCCCTTGGCCAGGAGCAGATCAGCAGGCCGCCGTCTTCACCCATGGCAAATCCGGGTCTCTGTGGATTCACATGGTCGGTCAGGTCGGTCCTGAAGTTATAGCGGTAAATGGAATTCAGATGGCTCTTTACCTTACCGCCATCGATGAACCGGGGCAATCCTGCGGCAGCCCCAAACCATGCGCCGATGATCCCGTCGGAAAGACACCCGGTACCGTACTGGTATTTCGGTCCCTCGTTTTTAAGAAGCTCAAGGGCTTCTTCGCTGTATTCGATGTTCCACGATAAGAGGTTTGCATTGGGAGGCGGCGTCTGCAAACCTTCCCACCGGGTTTTTTGGAAAAAGTATTCCCCGTTGTAGAGTTCCTCCTCCATGTACCTGGTTCCACGCGCAAGCAACCCGGTATAGGTGTCACTTTCATCTTCAAGAGCCAAGGCCATCAATTCCATGGCCTTGCAGGCCCCCAGGTATATGCTGGTGCACATTCCATCCGGTCCCCAGAATTCAATGTCATAGGTATTGTGGTGGGGTTCCTCCAGTATCCCTTTACCCAGCGGGTCCCAGGTGGTGGAACAGTAATGAAAACTGGTTTTCACCTTGGGCCAGAGGGTCCTGAGCCACTCTGTATCGCCCGATATTCTCCACTCCCTGTAAACCTTGATGATGCCTCCCAACTGACCGTCGGCAGCTGCATGAAAGCTGTGGTCCACCGGTTTGATGGGCAGCGCAGAACGGAAATTCTGGTGTCCGGCCTCATCCTGACTTGCCCCGAATTCAGTTTCACGAAGACTCCTTTCCAGGCGTGGGAAGAGGTGGGGGATGGCCTGGGCATAATTCCATACATGGGTGCAGGAACCATGGCAACAACCACTGGTATTGTCAAAACAGCCCTCGTAGGCCCATAGGCGGCCATCCTTCTGCCTGAGAACGGTGGGTGATTTCAGGATACCCAGGTTGGCTGTCACCGCCTCCATCACTTCCGGAGGCAGGTCGGAGGCCAGCAGGGTAGTGGTAAAAAGTTCTGTTTTCCCCCGCAAATCCTGGTATCCTTCTGTCCAGTATCCGTTGATCTCCCGGATATCAGCATATTTTCCGGCGTACCAGGGTTCATAGAACTGTGAAGTGTACGCTTCTGAACAGCATCCTGTAACGGGATCGCAGACCGGGGGTATCAATTCTGACGCATCTGCTCCAACATTCAGTTCGGAGTGGGGTACATACCATGCGAGAAGAAGATGAACAGTTTTTGATTCACCCCTGGCAAGCCGGATGGGTATATACAAAGAAGCTCCGGTGGATCCTTCAGTGGCTGTATCGGCCGGCAGATGCATATTTTCAATGTCCTTCCACAACTGTGTGGGGGCATCATACCAGCCACCCCTGAACCAGCGGTAATCCACCACAGCATCTTCCAGGGTGGAGACGGAGAAATCACCCTTGTAGTGGGGTTTGTCAGGAAAACAATCCTGGGCCAGGATGAATCCATTATTCATCCGCCTGATATGCTGGCCCCTGTTCTGGTAACTGACGCCAAACATGTTGTCATCCCTGATGCGCATAAAGTTCTCTGAGTGGAAACTGAATATCAGGTTCAGGGCTGAATCAGCCTGGTTGGAAAAGGTGTATTCCACCGCTGCCACAGGCATGGAGGAGTTGTCTTCGTCTGCCGGAATAAAAGGACTCCATCCCACTATTTCAACCCCCAGCGGGAGATCACCATCCTTCAGAGTGACTTTTCCAAAAGGGAACCTTGCTTCAAATTCAGCGGACGCAAAATGTGGGAATCCGTGATTGCTGTGGGAGTTGCCATTGCCGGAATACTGACCTCCAAAGATCTTGTGTTTCGGAACCGGACCTTCAAGTACCTTAACACCGTTCTCAATTCCTTTTACTGCGATGGCCCCAAACATATAGGGGGCATTATTTACATCCGGTTTATGGCGAACGGATACATGTGAGATACCGCCATTTCCCTCAAGGCAGATCATGCCCGCTCCGATCCCACCCATGGGGAAGGCAAGCTGTTCAAGCTGGTCTCCGGACCATTTCATATGGACAGAATTCTCTGATTTCTGCAGTGTGGGCGTATTGGATGTACAGGCGCCGGCCAGAATGACCAGAGCCAGGCAGATAACATTCGAGATGGATTTCATATTCAGGGTTTGTTGGTGAAACAGGCATAGAATATATAAAAAAAAGAGACAGGAAGAGCGATAATGCGTATTATTGCAATCACATGACAAAGTTTTGCGTGAAATAAACCAGATTGATCAATGAACCAGAAGAGCCTGTTCCTGGTAATTGTTATCCTGTCGGGCCTGCTGCTGGTATTGCTGCACGGGCCATTTTTACATGCTGATCCTGATTATCATGTCTCCGGAAGCAGGGGGGCCAATACCGACGAAGGATTAAATTCATTTCAGATCAGGAATTACGTGAACCATCATGATCTGACTTTCAGGAAATCTGACAACTTCGTTAAAACACCTTTGTTTGGAGCGTTTCTTTTTGTGCCTTTCAGGATTTTTGGAACAAAATGGGTCATCGGCCGGTTAACCATCCTGTTGTCCTCAATCATTCTCTGTTTTTTTGTATTTGGCCACAACAGGTATTACGCCTCACTTGGAATCATATCCATCCTGGTTGTCTTCCTGGAGTATTATATATTCCACTTTACCCATTATTGCCTTCCTGAAGTTCTGTCCACAGCATTGATTTTCATTTCCATCTTCATCTGTACTGAAACCGGGGAATCCACATCGGTCCTCAGGTCCAGTCTGCTGGCGGCCACATTCATTTCAGCTGCATATTACATGAAGATTCAGTTTCTTTATGCTGTGGTGATTCTGCCCATGATCCTTGTGCTGTTGATCCTGATCTCAAAGCAATCAAGCGTTGTTTTGATGAAGCAACTAAAATACACCCTAATGTTTCTGGCAGCCTACCTGGCCCTTTATCTTTTGTTATGGTATCTGCCCAACAGGGAGTTTTTTGATTATGTGATGAAGGATCAGACCGCAGGCCGGTTCGTGGCCTGGTCGGAATTGCGGGACCATCTGGATTTTATTTTCGATACCGTTTTCTATAACAACTATTTAAAACTGTTTACCTATTCATTCTATGCCTTGTTTGGCGCCGGGATCATTCTGTTTTTTACATTGAAACGGCAGCGCTTTCATTACTTGTTTATGGGCTTTTCCTGCTGGTTGCTCATAGAGTCCCACAAATTGTCCATGACCTATCTGCCGACCAGGTATCTTATCAGCCTCTTTTTTCCCATGGGATTGCTGATCTCCCTGGTCCTGTGGGAACTGATCCGGATGGAGGGAAGGGGCAGGATAAAATATGTAATCCGCTTGGGATCCATGTTGGTTTTGCTTTTACTGGGCGTGATCAATGTAAAGCACTATGCAGAATCCTTGCGTGGCAGGACTGCAAAAATCCGGGAAACAAACCAGTATCTTGCGCAATATGAATTTGATGACCGCCCCATTCTGGGCTCCTGGGCACCTTCTTTAAGCTGGGATTGCAAAGCGATCACCTTTCCGGTCTGGAACAATTATTTCAATGACCAGGACGTTCTGGAAAATTACCATCCGGCCATCATTGTTTCCGAACCGGGTGAAGAAGAATCAAACCAGGCCTTCCTGTCCAGGGGGATGGATATTGATTCCTGTGCTGATTCCATCAGAACGCTGACCATCAACAGGTGGGATCTGAAAATATTGTGGATCAAAGCTGAGGAGGAGTGGTAGCGATGATGTACCGGTGTTCCCCGGCAATATTTACATTGGGCCAGTATTTGTTCCGCCACCAGATCTCTGCTTCGGGTTTCTCCTGCAAGGGATTTCCGTCAACATGGCTCTGATCCGCTGCCGAGTCATATTGCAGGTCAGTGAAATAGATCCCGAAGGGGTGTTCACCCCCGTCATTGATGGTCCATACCCCAAGGGTGACTGCGATGCGGTCGACTTTCAGGCCGCTGTATTTTTTCCCCTGTCCGGTCTTCTCATAATCACCGGCAACATGCAGGACTGCCTCCTGCCATAGGTCTTCCCTGACGGGAAGATCAAAATGATGACAGGGTACCTCTTTGTTCACATTTCGTGCTCCCCAGTTGTTTTCCCAGATTTTCCCTGCCGAGTACATCAGTTGATGAACCCGGTTGCTTCCCGAATATCCTTCAATCAACACAAATGCCCCCGAAAAGGCTTTGGGATCCCGGTTCTCTCCTTCAACCCGGTATCTGAACCGTATCCCCGGGTTTGCGTTTTCAGAGACCCAGATGGCCTGGGTGATCCGGTTCACATCCTGCGGAAGCCTGTCCTGACCGGGAGCCTGGTAGCCCCTTCTCCTGCAAAACAGGTAGAGGGCTGTGCCTTCCCTTTCGGGTGCGGGCCTGGTTTCACGAATGTTGGACGGATGGACATCTTCCATGTAGACATAGCGTTGCGCCCAACCTTTTAAACCATAGTTAAAACTCCCGTTTACAAAATCCTTTCCCGCAGGCAACTCCCAGTTTTCTTTGAGCCACAGGGCGTAGGTCTCAGCATCAAATTCGGGCAACTGGCCGGGGTAATTGAACACCTCCCCGGTGACAGTTTTATATTGAATGGATGCCTTGCTGCCTTTGACATGAACCATGGCCACTCCCTGGCTCGGTCCCCCGAAAAAATCCTCCTCGCCGAAGGATCGCGGCCTGTACCCGGCTGCAGGCAGGTTGATCAGTTTCATTCCCCGGTAGGAAACGGCAGTCTTAAAGGAGGCTTTTACAGGAATATGCACATGGCCGCTCAGTATGTACTTCACATTTCCGTACCTGGCCAGGATATCCAGGAAGGTGCGTCTTACATAGACCGATTCCGCATAGTTGATGTGGGGCGTGATGCCCACGGGCTGACTGGGGACGTGCTGGAAAACCATGGTGGGCCGTTCCCGGTTTTTCTCCACATCCCTTTCGAGCCAGTCGAAATAGTGGGGGTGGGTCTCCCAGAAATTGGTCCTCAGGGGATCGGGCCACACCACAAAGTGCCACATGCCTGCATTGAACGAGTAGAGCAGCTTGTCCAGCCCGTTGATGGCTTTCTGGGCTGCCAGGAAATTGTTGAAGGGGCCCATGTTATAAGCGGGACCAAATTCGGATCTCAACAGGGTTTCGTGGTTTCCGATCCCATACAAAACCGGGGAATTTAGCCTGGAAAGGAATGCGTTCATCTGTACCAGGTCCTTTTCATAACCCCAGTCATCACAAACATCTCCCGCCACCATGGTAAACAGCGGATCGAAATCCAGCTTGTTGGCCAGATCCACGCTCTCCTGGATAAAGGCATTGTGGATCTTCATCCTGGTTTTTAAGCCTTCCGAATCATCCGGAGCACCTCCCTGGGGATCGGCCATGACTACGAAACTGAAATCATTGCCTGGTTCCACAGCCCCAAAATCAGCCAGGGAAATCTCTCCGGTCTCCCGGTCCAGCAAAAAGTTGGCCTTTAGCGATCCTCCATCCCCGGAGGCTGAGATCTCCCCTTGTTCCACCAATTCACCCAGCGTGAACCGGAAACCAGGATCTCCGGTGATCTCTATGGATGAATTCCCGGAGGCATCCTTTAACCAGATCACCATGACTTCGGTGTCGTTTCCCATGGCCACAGCCTCAAAAGAGAGGGGATCGGCAACAAATTTTTCATCGCACTCAAAAAAGTAGGACTTTGCCCTGGCTATGACGGCTTTCCTGATTTTAACTTTGCCGGTCAGCCGGTTTCCTCCGGCTTCGGGGTTCTCTCCCACGGCGATCCTGATCATCACAAGACCTTCCTGCGATACCGCATCATTGAGCGATTCGACCGGGCCATAGGAATAGTCCGGCAGGCCATGCTCCGTTTCCCGGACAATGCCTCCAAAGGCACTGGTGGTGGCAATGGCTGCCGACCCCATTCCCATGCCTTTGATAAACTTTCTCCTTTTCATGGCAACGGAATGCTTACACTTTGGCCTGCGTAGTACCCCTGGGGCAATTCAATGGTAAGCCGGGTGATTTGCTTCTCCTCATCCCAGGAGGCTGTGTAGTTCTTGCCCGACTTATTAATGGGTGTGTTGACAGAGAGGTGAATTTTCCCAAGTTTCCGGGAAGGATCACTCACTGAAATCCCGCGGATGGTCTTCCCCTTGGTTTTTAGCATAATTGCCCCCTGACTGTCGGAACCCAGGGTCAGGTTTTCCGAGAGCTGAAGCTCACCTGTTTTGTAAAAGACAAGCTGGTAAATTCCAAGTCCCTTGTGTCTTACTGCCTGTATTTCAGGGGTATTGGAGATCACTTCGATGTTTTTACCGGCAATATAATCCGGAATCTCCTCCTTTTGTATGGAGGGGACAACGATGTACTGATAGGATGCATCTTCCACATGGGTACCGTGATCGATCCAGAGGGAAAAGACCTCCCTGCTGACCTTGTCCCTGGGCGTCCGGATCTGTTTGGTAATATCGTACCAGCTTCCGGTGGCGGTCTTGTTGCTCAACCTAACCTGGGTTGAGCCCGGGAACAGGTAGGCCGTGCTGTCGTGATACACCCATGCTGCATCATTCAGGGCATGATCCCCCTTTTCAAGGGTCCTTTGCCGCTTGTTTTCAAGGGCTGTCACCGGGCCGGCCAGCAGGCACTGGTTCAGTGTGGTGTAAACGGGAAGCCCGGATGGGCATTTTATGCCAGCGCCGAGGCATACATATTCCTTGTCGAAAAAGAACCAGGCTTTTTTGGCCTCCAAAGGGTCGTGGGGACTTCTGAAATCAAAGACAGCAGCCCCGTAAAGGCCATCGGTCACGGCCCCCACAAAATCAGTTGTACCGAATTTTTGAATCTCTTCCGGTGGAGGGAGCTGGGGTTTTTGCATTACGGTGGTACCGGGGATTTTCTGCCAGTCATATGCCGGCCAAATGTCCTGGTATTCCTCACCTGTCCTTGAAATGTGGTTGGTGCCGTCGCCCCGGTGATGGTTCAATAAACCTTCGCTGTTGTAGGGCTCTTCCATGTTGGCGTTGCGGGTTGAGTACATCCGGACCGAGGTGAAATATTGGGGCCGCTGGTGCGTATAGTGCTCTGATTGCCAGTAGAAGGTGCTGTGTGAGCGCACAGCACCGGAATGGTTGTTCCGGATGGCAACAATCTCTTCAAGCTCTTCGCTCCGGTAATTGCTTGTTTTTAAAAGTTCTTCCGGAATGCTTGCTTTTTCCGGACGCAGGGTTCCTCTCCGGGAGATACTGCGGTTTTTGGCGCCGGGTTCGGGATATTTTCCATACGCCATCATTTTGCAGATGCCATCCAGGTAATAATCGATCAGCTGTTCAGTCTTCTCTTCCGAGAAGGCGTACCGGGTGTCCGCCACATAGGCGGCCCACTCCGTAAAAGCTCCTGCATAATCCAGCCCGTAGGAGAGGGTATTGTTCACCCGGTCCACCCGGTGGTGAAAACTGTAGTCGTACTGCATCCCCCTGCCCGGCACGAATTTGATCTCACCCTCAATGATCCTGATCATCTCATTGAACCGCTGCTCATTCCTGAGCAGAAGCGAATTTTTAGCGTCAATGGAAGCAATCTTGATCCGGTCTCCCCCTGGACGGGCACCCCACGCATTGATGTTGCCCCGCTGGATGATCGGCTGCACTTTTAATGCCAGATCGACAGGAATCTCCTTATCCATGATCAGCATGATGCTCACCAATGTACCCGGAACCCCAATCTGGTTCCACCACCAGTTTTCGCAAATAAAATCATGAAGTGTCCAGAACTCCAGGGCCAGGATAATGGATTTTTTTAAACTTCTGTCCAAGTGAAATCCTGAATTTTCATTTCTGAATGCCCTGCTCATGACCAGGATATTGCCCAGGTGGCGCTGGTGGTCAAATCCGGTATTGGTGGTATCCACATAGTTGATGTCACTCCAGCTTCCGTCTTTCCCCAGGGTTTCCACAAGCTCTTTTACCTGTGCATCATTCACACCCGGGGTCATCAGCTGATCAATGACCCTTTGCCGGACCAGTTCAAAATCCGGCGGAAGGGTTCCTGTCTTCATTGCAGCTGAGAAAATCAATGTAATACTTAAGATCAGGCAGAGGTTCTTTTTCATGGTTCTATGGTTGGATCTTTAAAGATAGCAATTGAACAGTAGTTGGGGTTCATCCTCTGAATATCGAAAGAATTATTCTATTTATTATTGAAAAGTATCGGTCAATTCTTACATTGGAGAGAACTTTGCATCTTCATCCCTCCCCAGCCATGAAAATTTCACTTGCAGCTATTACAACAGCACTGTCCTTAACGCTCATGATCCTGGCATGCTCGCCTGAGCCACAAGAAGAGAACCAGCTCATCTGGTATACCTACCCGGCCCAATTCTGGAACAGCCAGTCGCTTCACCTGGGCAACGGTTATATGGGAGCTTCCTTTTTTGGTGGGGTTGAGAGGGAGAAGTTTTCCATCACCGAAGAAAGCATGTGGTGCGGCGGTCCTTTCCGGGGGAATTGGCAAGAAGCTGGTGTGAACCCCAGGGCCAGGGAGTCCCTGGACAGGATACGCAAGGCTGTAGCGGAGGGAAATATCCGGCTGGCGGATAGCCTGAGCAACAGGAATTACCTGGGAGGGATGGGAAGATTCGGCCATTTCACCTCCATCGGGGATTTATTTCTTGAAATGGATCAACATGAGCAGCCCTGCACTGCATACTCCAGGAGCCTTGATCTGGCCCATTCCATCGGATCTGTTTCCTATGAAATGAATGGCGTGAGGTACGAGAGGGAGTATTTTTGTTCCTATCCGCACAATGTACTGGTCATGAGGATCAGGTCAGATGTCCCCGGATCGGTAGGATTTACCCTGGGAATGGATATCCTTCAGAGGGATTATAAAGTGGAGGTCTCTGAGAACAGGTACATTGTATCAGGTACAGTCAACGATGGAGATGATCGCCGGTTCAGGGCAGAGGTCGTAGCCATTTCTTACGGAACATCAACGGTGCAGGGTGAAAGTTCCCTGGAAATCCACCAGGCCGACTCAGTTGTGCTCATACTCAGTGCTGCCACTGATTATAAGCAGGAGTTTCCTGAATACAGGGGGGATGATCCAGCCATCAAATGTGCTGGTCTTCTTGAAGTGGCTCAAAATCTGGGGTACGCGGCCCTGAAGAGGGCACACATCGGGGACTATACTTCACTCTATGACAGGGTTAAATTAAGTTTAAACAGTGATCCTGAGCTGAATGCCCTGCCCACCAATGAGCGCTGGGAAAGAATGAAACAGGGTCATATCGATACAGGATTGAAGGAGCTTGCATTTAACCTGGGCCGCTACCTGATCATCAGTTCATCCCGCCCGGGTACCCTGCCGGCCAATTTGCAGGGCAAATGGAATACCATGTTGAATCCGCCGTGGACAGGCAACTACCAGGCCAATATCAACATCCAGGAGATTTACTGGCCCTGCGGACCGGTGAACCTGATCGAGTGTCAGGAGCCCTATGTTGAGTGGACCAAAGACCTGGTGAAGTCCGGCCGGGAAACGGCGCGGCAGGTATATGGAACCCATGGCTGGATCAGTCATACCATCGGCAACATCTGGGGACATACAGCCCCGGTGGGAGGAATTCCCTGGGGGGTGTATCCGCTGGCACCGGTCTGGCACTGCCAGCATCTGTGGGAGCAATTTAATTTCACCATGGATACCTCCTATCTGGAGCAGACCGCCTATCCCATCATGAAAGAAGCTGCAGTGTTCTGGATGGAAAACCTGGTGGAATACCGGGGTTACCTGATTGCAGCCCCCTCCATATCTGCCGAGCATGGAGCCTTCTTTCCGGAGGAGAAAGCAGTCCTTTTTAACATTCCGGGGGCAAGCCAGGATGCCCAGATGATCGGGGACCTTTTTAAGAATTGTATCAGGGCAGCTGAGATCCTTGATTTGGATCTTTCATTCAGGGACTCTGTAAGGCAGTTCCATGCAAGATTAATCCCTCCGAAAATCGGGAAGTATGGTCAGCTGCAGGAATGGTTTGAGGACCTCGACAGTCCCGATGACCACCACAGGCATATTTCGCATCTGTACGCGGTTTGTCCCGGATCCGGTATTCATCCGGTCACCACTCCCAGGTTGGCTGAGGCTGCCATGATCTCTCTGAATATGAGGGGAGAGGGGAGGTTTATGGAATATGATCCGGCCTCAGGGGGAAACTGGTCCCTTGCCTGGAGGATCTGGTGCTGGGCCCGGCTGATGGACGGGGACAGGGCCAACAAGATTTTCACCGGGATGCTCACGGAAGAGGGTTTCGAAAACCTGACCACTTTTCAGCATGCTTCCTATGGTGAGGGCGGGGAGGACCTGGCTGTGGATCAGGACAGCCTGCATCTTCATTTTCAGCTGGACGGTTCTGCGACCACACCGGGTTTTATGGCCGAGATGCTGCTACAGTCGCACCTGGGCGAGATTTTGCTTCTGCCGGCATTGCCAGGTGAATGGAGAACCGGGAATGTGACAGGATTGAAAGCCAGGGGAGGTTACACCGTTGACATAAACTGGAAAAAAGGGAAGCTTGAAAAGGCGACCATCAGCGGTGGATCCGGAACCATTCCCAGGATCAGGGTGGTGGACAAAGTGGTGGATCCCTCGACCGATAGACGAATTCAATATGTTTCTAATCCCTTATAATGAATATTCAATGAAATTTAAAACCATTTATTTGCTTCTGCTTTTACTGATGCCGGCAGGGGTATTCTCTCAGCAAAAGGAGCTGAAAGTATTGTTTGTTGGGAACAGCTATACCTACGGGTATAACCTGGCGCACATCGTATCCATCATGTCTGAGGCAACCTCCACGAAGCTGATCACCCGTAAATCAGTCATCGGAGGAGCCCATTTATGGGAGCATTGGAACGGAAACCGTGAACTTCAAACCAAAG
>JAZDPG010000096.1:0-19384 GCA_043797815.1 Bacteroidota bacterium | reverse complement strand
ACGCTACCTCATCCCGAAACTAACGCAGAACCGGCTGGTGGCAGGTCGTAGTTACTGCCTGGAGCGTGAACTGGTGGCAGATACCCGCATCATCGGAACCTGACTTATCACCGGTCATGGCGCCGGTGCAGCAGCAGGCCTTGCTGTAAAAACAGGTGAGATGGTAAGAAACCTTGACACGGACAAACTGAAAGGAGTGCTGTTGCAGCAGGGCGCATGGCTTGGATAAAAAGGATCATTAGCAAAGCAAGTTTAAGGGGAGCAGTTTTACTGGCTGCCATCCTGTTTGCGCTCCCCCTTGGGTGGGGCGGATTCACAGGATGGACCCTTTGGCTTAGCCCCTTTGTGATGCTGAATTCTGTGTTTGTTCTGAAATCAGTTGTCTGGCTCAACGGCCTTGCGGTGATTACCCTGGTTATGGTAGGATGGCGTAAAAGGTGGTTTTGCCAAAAAATTTGCCCTGTGGGTTGGGGCTGTGACCTGGTTTCATCGCACAGGAAGGGCAGGGGAGTCTCCATAAAAAAGGTACCTCCTGTGGGAAAATGGCTGGCCATAGGGTCTCTGGCGGCTGCACTTGCCGGAATCCCCCTCTTTATTCTGCTTGACCCCATGTCCGTTTTCAATGGTTTCTTTGTGGTTTTTTCACAGGAAATTACCATCCCCGTTGTGCTCTCCTTGTTGGGACTGCCCCTTATTTTAGCCATCAATATACCCTTTCCGGGGATATGGTGCACAAAACTTTGCCCGCTGGGCGGACTGCAGGATGAAATGACCACTGTAAAAAATGTGCTACTTAAAAAACAGGAAAAGGAGAAGAGAGTTAAAACCATCACATCCGCAGGCAGGCGTTTGTTCCTGGTCTCGGGAGCAGGCCTTTTGGCCGGGTTGCTGTTGCCCTCCTTTTTAAAACCCTCAGGAAAGAGATACCTGCAGCCTCCGGGATCCGTACCTGCGGATTTGTTTCATACCCTTTGCCTCCGGTGCGGCAACTGTATCAAGTCCTGCCCCACAGGAATACTGGGACATCATACGGACCCGCAAAACAAACTTTCATGGATGGTTCCGGAAGTCAGTTTCGCCGATGGCTATTGCCTTGAAAACTGCAATACCTGCAGCCGGGTATGCCCGAGTGGGGCCATCACCCTGTTTGGCAAGGATGCCAAAAGCCGCTTGTTCATTGGCTCCGCTAAAATAGAACTAGTAAATTGCCTTCTGGCCAGGAACACCGAATGTGACCGTTGCAAAGCGGTTTGCTCCTACGATGCCATCAGGATTGAAAAAACCGAAGGGTCCATCCGGATGCTTCCTGCAGTGATTGAGGATCGATGTGTGGGTTGCGGTGCCTGTGTGGTGGTATGCCCGCCGCGGGTGATCGGGGTTGCCCCCTAGCTGGTCCCATCCCAGCCTGCAATTCTGGCAAGAATATACCACATGGCGTAAGCCTTTCGATTGGCAGTTATATGTTGTGTATTGTGGGCGCCAAAGGTGACAGAGCCACCAGGTGAGGACCGGTTTTCGAAATAGCCTGTTCCGAGGCTGTGGCTGTTTTGCCAATCTGCATAGAAATTACCGCCCGTTGAAGAGTTGCCATCGTCACCTGCGTCTTCCCAGTAGATTCCTTCCATGTCATGTGTGTCGATGCCGTAATAATCAAGACAATAGAATTTGTTCTCCCTGCAGTAATTGATGATGAGTTCAGCCTGGTTCTTTGATTTTCCTTTTCCTACATTGTTGTCCTTGTTGGCATGTCCGGTCATGAAAACAAAGGTGACAGAATTTCCATACTCATTGATCAGGGTTTGCATCCCTGGAAGATAATTGCCTTCGACATCATGTCCCGCAATATCACACCAACTCCACATGACTACATTAATTTCTGAATTGTCAGGATCATCAAGATAGTTTCTTGTTGCCTGGATAAATGCTGTTTCGTCCCGGCTGAGGTCAGATGCGTCAACTCCTGATGCAGCATAGGAGGCCATGGCATTGTCTCTGAAATCGAGTTTACCGGGCTCTGGATCATTGTTGGTTATGGCAAACTTTGTCTCGTCTCCTGTCTTGAAACCGGGCAATCCGAACATGCCGTAGGAGACATGGGTGCCATGCGAGGTGTGCTGATAGGCTACATGGAGGTTATTGCGGGCTGCGTTGATATATTCTTCCGGGATGGACCGGAGATTATTCTCATAAGCGATTGTGTCGTTTGCTATCACTGTGGTTTCTCCCTGAATGATCTCAGGATCATTTTTCTCGCAGGAGGACAGGACAGCTGCAAAAAGGCAAAGGAGGGCTGCCAAACAGGAATTATTCTTCATTACCGTTATTTTTTATTGGAATGATCTTGTCAATCCTTAAACGGCTACAGGCATGAATAGTTACAATGACAGGACCTGAATGATCCTGTTTTATGTCTTGAAATTATACGCTAAGGTCATAAAGGAGGCCTTTTAAAACTGGATACCCAGACGAGCATCCATCAGGTCGGCTACATGTCCGTGTGACTTGATATTGATGCCCATATAAAACCTCTCTTTGAACCTCAGATTCAATCCATATCGCTGGTATACCCGGTTCCTTGCCGGGTAGGGTTCATAATAATAGATACCCCATTGGTGAACAAAGGAGAAGCGACCGAATAAAAGATCGAGACCCACTAGAATTGCAGCCCTGTTGTGGTCGGGTGCAGACCCAGGATCATTGATATACTCCCGGCGTATTTTCTCCTTCAATGAAAAATCTGAAATCCACTCCGTACCTATGTTCAGGGCAAAAATCCGTCCTATAAGGTAATTATAATATATGCCGGCACCGGTAACGGGATAGCTTTTATCTTCACCCTTCTCGGCATTTTTCATAGTTCCGAGAACATAGGCATCCCACCAGCATTTATCAGGATACAATATCCGTATAGTATCCTTTGTCCTTCGGGGGAAACTGACTTCCGTAAAACTGTAATCAAATCCTGCATTCAGGGTAGGAAAATTCATCCCGACATTTGGCTGCCTTAATCCCCCGTTTGATATGTGGTTGTAATGAATGGCTGCCCGGGTAGTGACCCTGCTACTCAGGCGATAATTCACGGCAGCATTCAACACGACAATAAAACTCAGGTGGTTGCTGAAGAAAAAATTGTCCGGGTTGGTTTCGGCATCATAGATCCTGTTGACCCAGGCGGGACCCATTCCAAAACGGAAAGAAATACTGATTATTTTTTGTGGCCGGATATAGGGCTCGATATAGGGGTATAGCGCTACCGAATGCCCAAGGACCTCCGGAAAGCTGAAATTGAAATAATTCAGTGAAATACCGGCACGCGGATAGCAATAACAGTGTTTCCAGATTCTCTCGCGCATCAGGTGCCAGGCCAGGTCAGCCTCAATCCCCCATGGATTTGAATTAGATATCTCGGCAATGGCCCTTGAGTGTGGAATAATAAAACCATAATGTCCACGGATCGCAATACTGATGGGGTTTACCAGCTTCTCACTATTCTGGCAATCAGCATTTGCAGCTTGAAGCAGGAAAGGAGATAGCCAAAGTAACCGGGCTGTGTGCAATAGTCTCATCCTCTAACAAAGTTAGGTAAGGGCAGGTTCTTGTCCAACCGCTGCTATTATTTCCCGATACAGAAATTCTTGAAGATGTTGCCGAGGATCTCGTCTGTGGTGACTTCGCCGGTGATCTCTCCCATATAGTGGAGGGCTTCACGGATGTCCTGGGCCAGCAGGTCGGAGGGGAGGGCAGAGGAGAGGCCTTCGGAGACACGTGTCAGGCTCTCTGCAGCTGATCTTAGTGCATTGTAATGCCTGATATTGGAGATAACCACATCCTGATGTTTCAGGCTTCCAATGTTCACCAGATCAAGCAGCAATCCGGTCAGTCCGCGGATGTTTTCCCTGTTTTCGGCCGAGATGGAGATAACCCTTTCATTTTCCCGGAGGGAGATACCCTGTTCCAGTTCCCTGAGCTGATCCTCAGATATTCTGTCGGACTTATTCAGGACCACCACAAGTTGTTTATCTTCTGACATCTGTTCCCGGATTGCCTGGACCGATTGATGAATGATTTCAGGGTCATCGCTGGCTTCGGTCAGAAGCAGGACGATGGATGATTGTTTTATTTTCTGGTAGGTTCTTCTGATCCCAAGGTTTTCAATGGGTTCTGCAGTTTCCCGTATGCCGGCGGTGTCGATGAAGCGGAAGGTAATCCCCTCCAGATTGATGGTATCTTCGATGGAATCCCTGGTGGTTCCTTCGATATCGCTGACTAGGGCCCGCTCTTCATTCAGGAGGGCATTTAAAAGGGTGGATTTGCCCACGTTAGGGCGGCCGATGATGGCCACCGGGACACCGCTTTTCAACACATTCCCAAGTTGAAAGGAGCTGATCAGTTCACTGATCAGTAAAGCGATTTCATCCACAAGGCTGACCAGCTTTTTCCGGTCAGCAAACTCCACATCCTCCTCGCTGAAATCAAGCTCCAGTTCGATCATGGAGATAAAGTGGAGGAGCTGGCCACGAAGGGACTTCAGCTTGTGAGAAAATCCTCCCCGTAGCTGTTGCAATGCGATTTTATGAGCTCCTTCGGATTCGGCAGCGATCAGATCAGCCACTGCTTCTGCCTGGGAGAGATCCATTTTTCCATTCAGAAAGGCCCTCTGGGTAAATTCACCGGCCCTGGCCGGCCTGGCACCATGGGCCACCAACAGTTCAAGGATCTTCTGCTGGATATAGGGAGAACCGTGACAGGATATCTCAATGGAATCTTCGCCGGTATAGGAGCGGGGGGCTCTGAACAGGCTTACCAGTACTTCATCAACGACCTTTTTACCCTTCCGGATGGTCCCGAAATGAATGGTATTGGGTTTTTGTTCAGATAGCTTTTTCCCCCTTGTGGCCGGATGAAAGATCTTTTCCACAATTTCAAAACTGCAGGGCCCGCTGATCCGGATCACGGCAATTGCCCCTGTTCCCGGGGTAGCCAGTGCACATATGGTTGTCTCCATATTCATTTTCACATAATCCCTCAATCCCCCAATCCCTCAATCCCCCAAACCGTTGCCTATTTCTCCTTATTCATATATCTGATCTCAATGGAGATCTTCTTTACTGGCTTATCAACCACAAAAGAACAATCCTCAAATTTTGGTATGGACATTTTGATCTTCACATTGTTGGAGAAACCAAAACCCTCCCTGGGAAACATCAACATATAGTCCATATCCAGGTTGCAATTCTCATCATCCAGCACTGAAATCCCATAGGTTCCAAAAGGGAGATCGTTGACCAGTACAGTCATTGACCCCGATTTGGCATTTGTTTTCTTCCAATTGAGTTCCATGTCCGGTTTCCTGGGCCAGCCTTCCGGGGATTTGTTGATACCGATGGCAACCAGGCCAGTTTTATTCCGCATACCGGTGAAGGTGATTTCCAGGGTGCCTCTTGGTTGGGATTGAGCGAATGAAAAAGATAGAATTGAGAAGGAAAAAAGGAAGGCCGTCTGAACTGTTCTGTTCATTGTTTTTCCAGGTAAGCCACCGTAAAGTATGACTCTTTGGTGGGCGTAACTGCGATCTGTTTCATAACCATCTCCGAACTGCGCTTGTTGCTGTGGTTCAGGGCAAGCATGTGGGTTACCATGTAGGCCCCTTTCTCATCGTCCAGCAATTTAAACTCCCGGTTTGATATGGTCTTGAACAACTCGCCGTCAAAATCATAATAGTGCGTTTGATGCACAAGATAACTATTTTTATCCACCCAGGAGACAGACTTTGAGTATCCATACTGGTCTTCAAGGTCAGTGGAAACAGGGATCGATTCAATCATGTAGCAGGATTTGCCTTCCAGCGACTCTTCTCCAATGATCCGGTAGGTGAAGTCCTCCAGTCCGGGCGCGGTCATGTTTGAGTTGGAAAATTCACTGCCCATGAAGCTCTTGCTCTTCTCCTGGCTGACGATTCGCCTGGTTTTCCTCATTGCAGGCAGGTAGATCCACATGTCGTCATCTTTTTCCGGGTAATCATAGATCAGGATTCCTGTCCCTTTTACCTCAGCGGGGGAGAGGAATTTTATGATCCGCTTCTCCGTTCCGTCCGGCATGGACATGGAAGCCATGGTATTCTCCCGGATGCGCTGGTTTCCTTTCGGATCGGTAATGGTCAGCGTGGAAACAGCTTCGAATGAACTTACTTTCACCACGGCGTGACTTTTGGTGATAATCCCTTTGGCATCCTGGGCGCTGGTGCTGATGACAGCCAGCATGAACAGTATGAATACCATGGCAATTCTCCTGACGATCCTTAGCCCTTCGCCTTTTCCCTGTCCCTTTCTCCTTTCTGCTGATTCACCTTCCAGGAAACGGAACTTAAACCGGAGTATCAGTGCTGGTATAACGACGAGGGCTCCTACCAGGCAGCTGAAAATGGAGACCACAACCAGTACACCGAAGAACCGGATGGGAGTAAAGGAGGAGATGATCAACACCACGAATCCCACGATGACCGATATGGCGTTGAAGATGATGCCCCTGCCGGTGGTAATCATGGTGGTAAGGACAGCTTCTTTTGGCAGGCGGTCCTGTTGCCTCTCTTCCCTGTACCGCCAGAGAAAATGAATGGTGTAATCCACACCCACTCCAATCATGATGGAGGACAACAGGGCGGTGGCAACATCAAGCCTGATCCCTGTAAGCCCCATAATTCCGAATAGCACCAGCATGGAAACGACAAGGGGGATGAGTCCCAGGAATCCGGCAGTAATTGATTTGAAGATGAGCCAGAGAAGTATAAATATGATCAGCATGGCAATTCCCAGTGAATAGAAAGTCCCCGTAAGGACCTTATTGGCCAGCTCTGTCCTGATAAAGCCATATCCTCCGATTGCTGTGATAGAGGGATCACCGGCGGCAAAGTTTTCCAGGGTCTGAAGGATACCATTCACGGTTTCTGCACTGGCATCATTGACCCGGATCATCAGGTGGGCTTGCTCATAATTAAAATCCACCAGCTGGTCCAGCCCGCCGGGGTCCCCGCTCATGGAATACAATTCCATGTACTGTGCCACTGCCTCCCGGGTGGGAGGAATCCTGTCATACAGTGAATCTCCCGGGTCATTCAGTGCCTTGCTGATTTCCCTGACCACCCCGGAAAAGGACATGGTCAGATCGATGGCTTTATTTTTTTCCAGCTGCTCCCTGTAGCTTTCCATCCTGTTCAAGGTCCCCGGATCGAGCATATCTCCGCTGAACATGACCGAAATATTCTCCGATCCCCCGAATTTGCTGTTGATAATCTTTGAAGCCTGTTTCACCTCGTGTTTTTCCGGAAAAAAATTCTCCTCGTTGGAGTCCACCTTCAGGAAGAAAATCCCGATGGAAAATAACAGGGTGGCTGAAAGAGCGATGACGGGGATCATCCTGTACCTGCGGATTACAGTGAACGCAAAACGTCTCAGCAGGTTCCACTTTCCGTTGCTTTTACTGCCGGGATCAATGGGTGCTACATACCTCCGCTTCAGAAGGGACAGCAGCGCGGGCAGAAGTACCAGGCTGTAGAAAATGGAAAACAGGATTCCCACGCTGGCCACCAGAGCCATCTGGCGCGCCGGGATCATGGTATGTGCCAAGAGCGCAGAGATCCCGGCGATGGTTGTAGCTCCCGTAAGCAGGATGGGTTTCCACAGCGACTTCGTAATATTTTTCGCCAGCTCTTCCATGGTATATCCATTTCCCGATGCGTTCAATTCCTGGTACCTGGCGATCATGTGGATCCCGTAATCGTTGGCCACAGCGATCAGAAGGATGGGAACCAGCAGTGTGATCACATAGAACTTCCAGCCCAGGATGGGAATCAGCGCGATCCCCAGCAGGGCAGACATCACCACCACAAGGAAAGGCAGCCATACGCCCCGCCATTCCCGGAATACCACGTAAAGGAAAATCAGCATCATGATCAGTGCAATGGGAATCAGGATCAGGCCATCTCTTTTTATGTCCTTGTCAATGGCCTGTCTGAGGTAGGGGAGTCCGCCGAAATGTACTTTTTCCGTTCCTGGGTACTCCTCAAGGATGGAGTGAATCCGGGCAAAAACCTCATCCTCGTTGGCCTCTTTCTCCAGGGTAAGCACCAGGGCGGTAGCCTTAAAATCATCGGATACCATCACATTGTATACCAGATCATTCTCTTTAATGATTTTCCTTAATTCCTCCCTCTGGCTCTCATTGCGGGGGATCCGAAGAACAGTTGGCTCTACATGCATCACCCCCTCTTCGCCATAGATCCGATTTGATCCGAACAACGAAGAGGTCCTGCCGATCCCATCCACCTGTTTCAATTCCTTCTCAACACTTTTAATCCGCTTCAGGGTACTTTCATTCAGGATATCTTCCGTTTCAAAAATCAGCATCACAAGGTCCTGGTTTCCGAATACCTCTTCTATCTTATCCGTGTTCACGACCGATGTCATGGTCTTGGGAAAATAGTTTTTCAGATCAGGGTCCACCTCCAGTTTGAATAGCAGGGTGGAGAAGCCCAGCGTGGCTACCACGGAGAATATAATAATGATCCAGCGGTATTTGATGATTTTGTCGTGCATGGGTATGTTGATTTAAAATGATAGTTGAGCCGACAGGTAAGCGGCATTGAGCACCGGCCCAACCATGTCATATAATGATTCTTCAGGTCCGAACAAACCACTGAATCCTCCGGTCAGTTTTATCCCGTCTGCAGGCATAAAGGAGACCCCGGGCTGTACAATCCATTCGCCTGTTGTCAGGTGATGGATAAGCGGAATGGTGATTTCAATTTTGTCATGTAACAGGAAAGCTTTCCCCACAATGAAAACCGTATGGTATAACTCCTCCATCTGATAATTATACAGGCGGTTAAAAGCACCTATGCGTTCCCGGATCATGCCGTCTATGGCCTCACCCGTGGGCACAATTCCTGCCCCAATCATTTGCAGGAACTGTTCCTGTCCTGCCGAGAGAGAGGGTTCAGCAGCCGATGGCGTATAATCGAGGATGAATTTGCCATAATAACCGGCCAGGATGCTCAGATGGGTGCCGCTTCTTTCCAATTCAGCCGTGTATGAGATCTCGGGGAAAGGAAGGTATTCAGCCTGGTCATGGGATTCTGTGGCCTGCTGCCATGCCCCTTCAGCCCGGAACACCCAGGAACCCAAGGGAATTGAGAAATCCAATCCGGCCATCCTGATCCTGTAGGCCTTTTCCAGCAGGTTCAATGCCAGCGGCTCCATGGTTAGCGTGTCCGGGATGTATGAGTCATAGGCAATGCCTGGCCAGTGATGATACCCGTCAAACCAGTAAAGCGACAGGTCAGCCGCACTTGTGAAAACATCATAATTCAATCCATAACTGCCTTCATTCAGTTCAGTTCCGGGGTAGTCGGGTTTCAGGAAATTTACGTAGCCGGGCATGGGGACCGGGTCAATCAGAAGCACACTTGATTGATAGAGTGGTTTCCAGGTAGCTGTCAGTTTCATGGAACTGCCCAGATTGATCCTGCCCTGGACGGCCCATGACCCCAGCATCATGTCGTCTTCTACGGGAGATCGGACCGTCGGATCCAGCGGGGTTAGTTTGTTGGTGGGGTTGAATACTGTTCCTTTTCCCCAGGGAGTGATCAGCTTTCCAATCCGGAAGCTGGCAGGACCGGCCCAAATGTCAATATAGGCCTCACGAAAATCCACCTCAGAGACCGGTTCCCCGAATTCTGTGCCATACCTGAAGCGGATATCTGTTTTTGCAGATGCCCACGAACCGGCATTAGCCTCCAGCAGCAAACCAGCCTGGCCATAGGCGCTCTGGAGGTATAATTGATCTGTTTCAGGGGTATTGGCCATATAGGCCAGAGACCGAATGAATCCCCCCAGGTGAAGATTGCTGCTAACTAATTTCTCATTGTTGGACTGGGAGGATTCAAACAGGCTCTGCGAAAAGGCAGGGGTCAGAATTAACATCAACCACACCAAAACACTTCCCGACTTCATTGCCTGCCTCATTTGAATTTTTTTCCAAACGTAGAGGAAAGCATTGCAAATATCGCCCGTTTTGTGCGGATGGGACCTTTCAATCCGCCGGAATAGGTTCAGACCAACAAGTCTGAACCTCCGGTTTGATAATTTGTTATTTTTGCATTCATGAATGAATTGATCCAATCCCAGCGAGCATATTTCCAGGCAGGATATACACGCCCCTTATCAGAACGAAAAAAGAACCTGAGAAAACTTCACAAGCTGCTCCTTGATAATGAAAAGTTTCTGGCCGATGCCATATACAAGGATTTCCGGAAACCCTATCAGGTGACCGTGGAGAATGAGCTCAGCCTTCCCTATGGTGAGATCAATATAGCTATACGACGCCTGAAAAGGTGGAACCGGGCGAGGTGGCGGCTTACCAACCTTTCCAATTTTCCTGCCCGTTCAAGAACCGTCCTGGTGCCTTTCGGGGTGACACTGGTCATTGGTCCATGGAACTATCCGTATATGTTGTCGCTGGTTCCGCTGATCTCTTCCCTGGCGGCAGGCAATACAGTTATTCTAAAGCCCAGCGAGATTACCTCCAATGCTTCTGCAGCCTTGGCCGAAATAATCAATAGCAACTTTCCCAAAGAACTTCTGTTTGTACAGGAGGGTGGGGTGAAGGAGACCACCGAATTGCTCAAACAGAAATTTGATAAAATTTTTTTTACCGGGAGCACAGAGGTAGGACGTATCGTGATGAAAGCTGCAGCAGAGCAACTCACTCCGGTAATCCTTGAGCTTGGCGGGAAGAATCCGGTAATTGTGATGCCCGATTGCAACCTGAAAAGAACTGCCCAGCGAATTGCCTGGGGCAAGCTTCATAACAATGGAACTGCGTGTGTTTCCCCCGACCACCTTTATGTGCATGAGGATATCAAAGATGCGCTGGTGGAGGAGATAAAAAAGTACATCCGTAAAATTGCAGGTCCGGATCCCCGGCAGTGTCCTGTTCTGCCACGCATGGTTAATGAAAGGAATTTCGACCGGGTATTGTCCCTGATAGATCCGGCAAAGGTGGTCATGGGCGGAAAGAGTGACAGGTCGGATCTCTATATTGAACCCACCATCATGGATGGGGTGACCCCGGAAGATAAGGTGATGCAGGAAGAAGTCTTCGGACCGCTGCTGCCCGTACTGACATATAACAACCTGGATCACCTGCTGAAAACACTGAAGTCAGGACCTTCTCCCCTGGCGCTTTATATTTTTACCAGCGACGTCCGGAAAGCCAAGAAGATCATGAAAGAAGTTCCCTCAGGGGGGGGGATGATCAACGAGGTGGTGATGCATTTTATCAATATGAACGCTCCCTTTGGCGGAATCGGGGATTCGGGGATGGGGAACTATCACGGTAAGCTTGGTTTTGAAGCATTCAGCCATCATAAAACAGTGATGATCAAACCCGTGTGGTTTGAGATGTTCCTGAAGCATCCACCTTACCGAAAGATTTATCTTCGCTTATACAGGTCAGTCCTGGGGCGGTCGCTCAGGAATTTTTGGCGCTGACCGATTGCAGGTACTCGCTGGGAGTCATCCCGGTCTTTTCCTTAAATATGGTATTGAAACTTGACTTGGAATTAAAACCGGAATCATAGGCAATGGCCAGGATGGTAAGCTTGCTGTATGCCGGATCGACGATTCTCCGCTTAACCTCCTCAACCCTGTAGTCATTTACCAGGTTATAGAAGTTCTTACCCATGTGTTCGTTAATCACTTCAGAAATGAAATGCCTTGGGATTTTTAACTGGGCTGAAAGGTCATAGATGGTCAGTTCCCTGTTCAGGTAGGGTTTTTCAATGATCATATATTTTCCGATGATTCCCTTATACCGTTCAATATCCTTCTTTTTTAATCCTGAGCGGGCATATTTTTTCTCTTCCTGATCCACCTCATGATCTGCCTGGACCACGGTATACCTGACAACTTCCTCAAATATACTGGGCTGATGGAATCCGAATATGGTAAAAAGAAAGGTCAGGATGGTCAGGCCTATAAATGATACCTCATAGGGATCAAAGGGCATGAAACCGGTAAGAATATCAACTCCGCCAAGAATGAACATAAGCACATATCCTAGATAGAAAGTGATGGACAACCCAAGCAGCCACTGAAGGGTGATTTTGCCTGAGGAATAGCTTACCAGGTCCTTGAGCCGTTTCTGGTGCCGGTGGATAACCACGAAAGTGGCCACGGAATAGGCTGTGATGGACACGAAAAAAGTGATGGCATAAACGATTCGAAATGAGACAAAACGATCAATTACCAGGAATCCCTCTGTTCCACTCATGACAGGTTCATCAATAAATACCAGGGAGGCGATCAGGAAAATAAAAAAGGGAGCAAAATGCCACAGGAACCTGGGATTAAACTGGGGTTTCTCGGTGGTCATCCACTGGGCATACAGCAGGAGCAGCGGACCATAGGTATAGGGGAGTATTTTAATGGTATAGAGATTGATCAATGTTTCATTGAGCAAAACAATGATCATCTCGGTGCAGATCAGCAGCAACCAGGCAGCCAGGATCTTATTGGCCAGCATCCTGGGCTGTTTTACGGCAATAAGAATACCTGCAAAAAGAGTCTGCGATATACCGATGTAAAGGATTGCTTCCATACTTAAAGGTACTTATAATTTGGTTTTTTTTCAACATCTTTGCATGACAAACGTTAGTTATCAAGATCATATACAGAGATTTTATGAGTGTTTTGCTGAATAAAAATTCAAAGGTAATCATCCAGGGATTTACCGGAAGTGAAGGAACTTTCCATGCAGCACAGATGCTGGAGTATGGTACGGATGTGGTCGGTGGGGTAACACCCGGGAAGGGCGGACAGAAACACCTGGGTAAACCTGTTTTCAATACGGTGCAGGATGCGGTTGAGAATACCGGGGCTGATACTTCGGTGATATTTGTTCCCCCGGCTTTTGCAGCCGATGCCATTATAGAGGCTGCCGATGCAGGGATCTCGCTGGTGGTTTGTATTACCGAAGGAATCCCAACTTCGGACATGATCAAAGTGAAGGAAGTCCTTGCCAGCAGTAACACCAGGCTGGTGGGCCCCAACTGTCCGGGTGTGATTACCCCGGGTCAGGCCAAAGTGGGAATTATGCCCGGATTCATTCACCAGGAGGGAGTGATCGGGATCGTATCCAGGTCCGGAACACTTACCTATGAAGCAGTGGACCAGGTTACCAAGACCGGGTTGGGACAATCCACCTGTATCGGGATCGGTGGTGATCCCATTATAGGAACAACTACGCTTGATGCCGTGAAATTACTGATGGAGGATGAGCAAACCAAGGGAATCATTATGATCGGGGAGATTGGTGGCAGCATGGAGGCCGAGGCCGCTTACTGGATCAGGGACCATGGAACCAAGCCGGTTGTTGGATTTATTGCCGGGCAGACAGCCCCCAAGGGAAGAAGAATGGGGCATGCCGGAGCCATCATCGGAGGCAAAGCTGATACCGCCGAAGCAAAAATGGAGATTATGAAAGCCTGTGGGATCACTGTGGTTGTATCTCCTGCTGAAATTGGACAGAAGATGGCAGCGTTGATATCATAATCAATTAAAATATAACTATGGAATTACTGAAAGGAAAAGTCACAATTGTAACCGGTGCTGCCAGGGGAATTGGCCGCATGATTGCCCTCAGGTGCGCAGAAGAAGGAGCAGATGTTGCTTTTACTGATCTTTCCAGGGACGCGAATATGGATTCCCTTGAGAAAGAACTCAGCAAGTTGGGCGTGAAGGGCAAAGGATATGTGAGTGATGCCAGTGATTATGAGCAGGCACACCAGGTGGTGGACCAGATTATGGAGGATTTCGGAAAAATTGATGTCCTGGTTAACAACGCCGGGATCACCCGGGACACACTCCTGATGAGGATGGATGAGCAGATGTGGGACCTGGTGATCAGGGTAAACCTGAAATCGGTATTTAACTTTACCAAGGCAGTCCAGAAATACATGCTAAAGGCAAGAACAGGGTCCATTATTAACATGAGTTCCGTGGTAGGCGTGAATGGAAACGCCGGTCAGGCCAACTATGCTGCTTCAAAGGCCGGAATTCTGGGATTCACCAAGTCCGTGGCAAAAGAGCTCGGTTCAAGAAGTGTCAGGTGCAATGCCATTGCTCCCGGGTTCATTATTACCGATATGACGGACAAACTTCCTGAGAATGTTAAGGAAGAGTGGATCAAGACCATTCCCCTCAGACGAGGCGGTTTGCCTGAGGATGTTGCCAACGTAACTGTCTTCCTGGCCTCCGACCTCTCATCCTATATGACCGGTCAGACCCTCCAGGTGTGTGGGGGAATGAGTGTATAAGCAGCTTCGCTGCAGGAGAATGGAAAAAGGTGCAACCGAAGGAACTGAGGCGAATGCCGAAGAACGGAGCAAGGGAAAAGGAGATTAAAGCGAGCAGAAATTTGTATATGCTGGTCCTGCTTGCATTACTGGTAGTTCACGGATGCGCCAGCATCTTCAGTGTGGTTGATTTTGAGGTGCTTGAACCTGCCACAGTGAGCCTGCCGGAAAACGTGAATCAGCTGATCATTCTGAACAGGGCGCCGTATACACTGGATTCTTTCAAGGAGGAGGACAGGAAAGGCATGGGTGGAGAGCAACTGATTGTGCTTGATACACTGATTGTAAACAGCATGAACAGGGGATTGCTCGACGTACTCCGGCAATCGCCTGTTGAAAGGTTCCATCATCCCTATTGGATTGCTGACCGGAGGATGGATACATCATCGATGGAGAATTTGATCCTCACAAAGCGGGAGGTGGATGCCCTTTGCAGAGAGATGAAGGCTGATGCCATCCTGAGCCTGGAATCCTACTCCATGGATTTCAATCAAAAAGGATACTACTTCCTGGATGCGCCTGGAGTCCCCATGACCAAATACTATGAAGTATCCGACAAAGTCAGTTGGATGATCTATTTACCCGGTTCTCCCAAGCCCTTCGATACCTATACCCTGGCAGATACACTGTTTTTTACTGAGATACTGGACGGTGAAATCGTGAATAATTTTACCGCGGCAACCATGATCCAGGAGACTTTCTACCACAGTGGAGCCAGGTATGGGCGTTACCTGGTGCCTGTCTGGGTTCATACATCAAGGAGCCTTTTCAAGGGACGTGATGATTCTCTGAAACAGGCTGCCAAACTGACCGACCTTGGTGATTGGGACAAAGCCTATTCCATTTGGAAGAAGTTGACTGAAAGCAAGGATAGCACCCTGGTTTCCAAAGCGTACCATAACATGGCCGTCTTTTATGAGCTGGAAGACAACCTGGATTCAGCCAACCTTTTCATATCCAGGGCCATGGAATACGATCCCCTGGATGCAGTCAAGGCCTATCAGGAAGAGATGGAGATGAGGATGTTGAACAGGGGTGAGCTCTACAAGCAGGTACGGTAGTACTCAGTACTCAGTACTCAGTACTCAGTACTCAGTACTCAGTACTCAGTGCCTAGTGCCTAGTACTCAGTACTCAGTACTCAGTGCCTAGTGCCTAGTACTCAGTACTCAGTGCTTAGTGCGGAAAAAAGAAGAAAAATGGAGATGTATAATACGATATTTGTGGTCATTATCGGAGTGCTGTTCTTCGGATATGTGCTGGACCAGATCCTTGATCTGTTGAACCTGAAACACACGGCGCCAGCATTGCCGGACGAGCTGAAGGGTATATTTGATGAGGAGGAGTACCGCCAAAGTCAGCTGTACAAAAGGGATAACACCCGTTTTTCGTTTGTTACCAGCACGTTGAGTCTGGTGGTCATGGCTGCGGTTTTTTTCCTGGGCGGTTTCGGATGGCTCGACCGGTGGATCTCGGGATTCATCTCAAATTACATTCTGCTGGTCCTGGTATTCTTCGGTATCCTGGGTTTTGCAAGTGACATTCTTACCACTCCGTTTGCCCTCTATGGCACCTTTGTGATCGAAGAGCGCTATGGCTTCAACCGGACTACTGCAAAAACCTTCATACTGGACAAGCTGAAGGGCTGGTTGCTGGGACTGATCATCGGGGGCGGATTGCTGGCCCTGGTCACCTGGATCTATCTGATTACGGGAACCTGGTTCTGGCTGGTGGTGCTGGGTGTGGTGACGCTTTTTTCCATATTCATGACCATGTTCTATTCAAACCTGATCGTTCCCCTTTTTAACAAACAGATCCCCCTGGAAGAGGGCTCCCTGAGAAGCAGGATCGAGGAGTTTGCCATAAGCGTGGATTTCAGGCTGGACAACATTTATGTGATGGACGGATCAAAACGATCGAGCAAAGCCAACGCCTATTTCACCGGACTTGGGCCAAAAAAGCGGATCGTTCTGTTCGATACCCTGATCAACGACCTTGAGGAAGAAGAGATAGTAGCTGTCCTGGCCCATGAGGTTGGGCATAACAAAAAACGGCACACCACATCCGGCCTGATCCTGTCTGTGGTCCAGACAGCTTTTACCCTCTACCTTTTCTCCCTTTTCGTGGGAGAGGACAGTTTCGCTGTGGCCCTTGGCGGATCGGAGGCTTCCTTTCACCTGGGACTGATCGCCTTTGGGGTGCTTTATTCTCCCATCTCCATGTTGTTGGGTATAGGTACAAACATGGTTTCCCGCCGGAACGAGTACCAGGCCGACCGGTATGCAAGGGATCATTGCAATGCGGAGAATCTCATCTCCTCGCTGAAGAAGCTATCCAAATCCACGCTGAGCAACCTGACGCCCCATCCTGCCTATGTATTCTTTCATTATTCTCACCCTACACTCCTTCAGCGTATCAGGGCCATGCGGTTGTAGGACCCGGGCAAGCCCGGAAAGGACGACACAAGAAAATTCCCGGAATTGAGTTATTCATGTATGAGAATCCTGGTACTCATCGTATACCTGGCATTTTCTTTGCAGCTTTCTGCTCAGAAAGCGAATCAGCCTTTTTCGGGTGCCATCGAAATGGGCCTGGGATGGGGTATTCCCATAGATTTTAATATCGACAACAACATCCTCACTTCCAAATTTTTAGGATACAGGCTCCTGGAAATTCCATGGCAGGCGGGAATTCATGTGTCCAAGGCACTTGGCCCTGTTTCCTACATGGAATTGGGCCTGGTTTTTCACGAAAGAAGTTCCTCATGGGCTTCCAGTTATGCGTATACTCAGGGGAATCCTCCGGGGATTACCACCCATTACATCAACGAGCATCATGTACTGGCATTGGATTGCATTGACTTTTCACTGAAATACTATAAGTTTCTGAAATACGGGAAAAACAGGGAATTGTATGCCTTTGGGGGGATCGCACCGCTTTGGGTCCTTCATGTTGCTTATGCAGATGATCTTAATAACAACAGCGTTCCCAGGGATTGTTTCCGCTCCTGGAACCTGGCGGTGAACGGAGGACTTGCCCTTGAAAAAGGGAATATTCGCTGGAAACTGCTTTTCGACCTGGCAGTAGTCTCCGTAGTGAATTCGGAATACGCCAGGGTGGTCCCTGAAGAGGAGCGGGCCTGGGGTACAAAGATCTATCCCTTTGAGGTCCTTCTTTGCTGTGCCTATCTGATCCGTTGATCTTGGTTTGGGAAACCATTATATTTATTTCAAAATTATAACAACATGCATTTGAAAACCTTTTTTTATTTATGGGCGATTGGCCAGTTGGTATTGGGCAGTACAGATGCTTCAGCCCAAACCGGACGATCACCTCAAAGTGAAAGGATCAGGCTTGAAAATGAGGAAATGATTGTTGAATTGCTCAGGGATCGACCCACAATCACCGCGTATCGCCTGAAGGAAAATAATGGTTTGATACAGGGAAATCTATGGAACTCCGGTCCGGAAGTGTCTTTTTCCAAAGGAGCTGAATCAGTAATGGGTACGAAGGTGAAAACTGCATACGAAGTCGTTCACTCCGGAAATACCGTAAAATACAGGGCCAGCATTTCCTATGATGATCAGGCAGCCATCGAATTTGATCTGAACTATGAGATCCATGGGCACGATGTGGAGATTACCTTCCGAAACGTGGTAGAGCACTACGATTTCAGGCTGCTGTCAGTCGAACTCCCTCAACTTATTACAGTGACTTCCGGTGAGAATCATGCAAAGCTGGTTATACTGGCAGATGCGGGCCGGTTGATCGATGTCGAGAATGCATCCATAAAAAGTTATACCTATGAAATTGACTGGTTGAATCCGGTTCTGAGCGGATTTGCCTACAACTCGAAAATCCTCGGGGTACTGGATACCGAATCCATAGAAAACCACACTTCGGTCAGTGTTTTCGAAAGCGGGGGCAGAAGATACGGGTCCTTATCCATGCGTTTGATGCACCGGTTGAGTACCTATGATCTGGCGGAATTCGGAACCATCATCCCGGTTACAGATCCGGCCTACCTGCTGAAGGTCCAGGATTCATGTAAAGTGACCATCTCCATTTGCGGGGACTATGACAAGGACGGCGAAGTGTCCTGGGTGGATGGTACAAAACTGGTTCGGGAAAAAGTGGATGCGGTCTCCAATCCCTATTACCAGAACAAGACTTTTGTCCGAACGTTTCTGGACCGTCGCGGGGGAACCGATGAGGAGATTACATTCGATGAGGTTCTGGACAGAATCCGGGAATTTGCCGCCCAGACTGATTCAGCTGCCTGTGTGATGTATCTTCTTGGCTGGCAGTACACCGGACATGATACAGGTTATCCCAGTGTGGCAGAAGTTAACCAGAACCTGGGCGGATATGACCGCTTGGTCCATCTGATCGGGGAAGCGAGGAAATACAATGTTGTTGTCACGTTCTATGACAATTATGATGATGCATATCCGGACCATCCGGAATGGGATCCCGATGTTATATGTATTGATCCGCAGGGAAACCTGATGCGGGGCGGGGCCTGGGACGGTTCACAGTCCTACCTGATCAGCCCATATAAATATGCGATTAAATCAGGATTGGACAGGGTCCGGTTTACCCTGGACAGGTATCCGGTCAGAGAAGCCTATTTTATCGATGTGATCGCAGGGGGGTATAACGGAGGAAGAAAATATGATTTTGATCCCGAAAACCCGGCAGGGGCAATCCGGAACTTTGAAGGTAAGTTGATGATCCTGAAAGAATTCAACAAATATGGTGTGGATGTGGCAACCGAAGATTTTACAGGTTTCTTTGTGGGACATGTGGGTTCATTCGGAGATATCATAGCCTTTGACAATATATACTTTGCCAACGAGGAGCAAATACCCATGATACCGTTTATCTATCACGGGAAAACCAGTTTTGGCATGAAAACAAGCAGTCAGTCCTTTTACCTTAAAACCTTCCTTTATGGACAGAGGGCCCAGAAGT
>JAZDPG010000034.1:0-48112 GCA_043797815.1 Bacteroidota bacterium | reverse complement strand
TGTTCTGGCTGGGACTCATGCTGAAAGCAATGCCCCTTCCCCTGAAACTAATCCCTCCTTCACTCCCCTTGATCCGGGAGGCTACCAGGGCCCTGTTCTGGTAGCGCATCAGCATGGTTTTTACCGGCACATAAATATTGTCGTTCATTACATTGACACCAATGTTCTCAAAACGTGTAAGATTCACATCGTTCCTTTCCAGCACGCCCACCACCATGAGCCAGACTTTGTCAAACTTGATGTATTTACCGATGGGGTTCTCCTTGCTGAAAAACTTGTTTTTGATATTGGCTCCGATCACACAGACAGGAATGCCGTTTTCTTCCTGGTATTCATTGAAAAACGTGCCCTGATGCAAGGGGAGATTGAAAATCTCAAAATATTCGTTGGAGACCCCCAGCAATTTTGCTGATGCACGTTTTCCTCCCTGGATCACATAACTGTTCATGACGATCTCAGCGGCTGCGACCTTCACGGTGGGAAGAACCTCCTCAATGGCCACCATATCCGCAAGGGTCAGCCCCGGCGAGAATTTTTGTGCCTGCTTTTTCTCCCCGCTGTCCTCAGAATCGTCTCCGCTGGATGCTTCCACAATGGGAGTGATCATGATGTTGTTCACCCCCACCATCTTGATCTGGTCAAGGATCTCCTGCTGTGCACCTCTCCCGATGGCCAGCATGGTAATTACGGCTGCCACACCGAAAATAATTCCCAGCGCAGTCAGAATGCTCCGCATCTGGTTGGCCATGATCGAATCAATGGCTATCAGTATATCGTGAAAATATCTGCTCATGATTCTATCCGCGGGGTTTTCCACCGGGAGGCCTTTGGAATTCCTGTGGCCTCTCCTTCCTGTTCTTCATACTATCCTGTTGTTCTTCACGCATCCGGAGTGCATCTTCCTTCCGCTGTCTGATTTCGTCCATCAATGCCAGTCCGGTATACTGAAAAGACTCCGGATTCTCGGGAAGTGAGAGGTACAGCAACTCCCCTTTTTCCAGGCCCTTCTCCACGATGATATTATTTTCATTGGATTCCCCGAGAACAACGATCTGCTTTTTCCCGGCCCTGGTATACACAAAAGTCACACTGTCATTGGCATAAACAGCTTCCAGGGGCACAAACAACACACTGTCCAGCACCTGCGTGACAACCTCATTGCTGGTGGTCATGGAAGGCCTTAAAATGGTGTCGTGTTCGTTGATCCTGATGCGTACTTCAAAAACCTTGGCGTCGGTGTTGGGCAGCTGTTGTCCGATGTTGGCCACTTCCATCACCGATCCGGTATATTTTTTCTCCGGAAAGGCATCTACGCCGATTTTTACCTGTTGCCCCTTTTTCAGTTTGCTGATATCGATCTCATTTACGTAGGTCATAGAGATCATGGTGGAGAGGTCTGGTAAAGTGGCTACCGTGAGATCCCAGGTGTTGATCTCCGTCCCGGCAGTACGTTTCTGCCCGTTCCAGTCCTTTTTGTAGATCACCATGCCGGAGGAGGGAGCCATGATGTCGAATTTCTCCATGACCTCCATCATCTCCTGCTTGCTTCGCCGGTCTCTTTCCAGGTTGATCTCTGCCTCACGCATATTGGCTTTGGCCTGGCGTACTTTCAGACCATAATTTTGTTCCGCCTGGTTGTATGCCCGTTGGGCCTTCTCCAGTTCGATTTCGGCCTGCCGGATGGTGGCAGGTGGTTCGTATTTGGACTGTTCCAGGGTAATCGATGCCTCTTCCATGGCAAAACTCAGGTTGATCAGGTCATCACGGAGCTGGCGCAACTGCATGGTTGTATCCAGCTTGGTTCGCATGTATTCAGACTCTTCCTGTTCCAGGTTGTCGAGGATATCCTTCAGTGAATTGTCCGCCTCAGAGCGGTCCAGGGTGGCCACCCATTGTCCCGAATCCACCAAGGTTCCTTCATCAATCAGATCCTGGATCTTCACACTCCGGATTCTCAGGTTTCTGCTTCGAAGTTCCGAAGGAGCCTGGATTTCGGTCTCCCTGATGGCCTGGAGTTCACCGGTAACCATCACTGCAATTTCGAAAGTTCCGTATTGTACCTCCGTTTCTAAAAAGGTAGTCTTCTCTTTCCCCGACAGTGCCGAATAGATGATCAGGGCGGTAATCAGGACCACTGGTATAACAATGGCAAGAATGGTTTTTCGTTTCATTTTATTGCTGTCTGTTCTTATTTCAAATTGATCTCATGAACGCAGAAGCCTCCGGATGGTCTGGTCTGCTTCCCTTGCCAGCCTCTCTGCTTCCTGGCTGGTTTGAGCCTCGGCATACAGCCTGATGATTGGTTCGGTATTTGATTTTCTCAGGTGGACCCATCCTTCGGGCAAATCCACCTTTACACCGTCCGCAGTATTTACCTCGCAGGCACCATATGCTTTTTCAAAACCCCGCAGAAGCTGGTCTGCATCCGCATCCCCGGGCAATTCAATTTTATTCTTCGAAATCGCATAATCCGGATACTTTTTCCGGAGCTGACTGCAGGTAAGACCGCTTTCAGCAAGATGGGTCAGGAACAGGGCTATCCCAACCAGGGCATCCCTGCCGTAATGAAGAGCCGGGTAGATCACTCCCCCGTTCCCTTCTCCGCCAATCACGCAATTGTTGGCCTTCATGGCCTCCACCACGTTCACCTCGCCCACGGCCGAAGGAAAATAGGCCTGCCCGTATCCTTCGGTCACATCCCTGAGGGCCCTGGTGGATGAAAGGTTTGAAGCCGTATTTCCGGGAGTGCGTGACAGTACATAGTCGGCAACGGCCACAAGCGTGTATTCTTCGCCAAACATGGTGCCGTCTTCACATACGATGGCCAGCCGGTCCACATCCGGGTCCACCACGAAACCCACATCTGCCTTTTCACTGACCATGGCCCCGGATATGTCTGCAAGGTTTTCCGGGAGGGGCTCCGGATTATGTGGGAACCGTCCATTGGGTTCACAATAGAGCTCAATGATATCCTTAACCCCCAGCGCTTCAAGCAAGCGGGGGATTACAATCCCTCCCACAGAGTTCACACAATCAATGGCCACGCGGAATCTCCTAGATTTGATTTTTTCTATATCCACCAGGTCCATTTCAAGGACCTGTTTGATGTGTTGGACATCCATTCCTCCCAAAGGTTTAACGGACCCCAGCTTATTTACCTCTGCATACGTGAAATCGTTGGTGCGCACCTTCTCGAGGATGGCCGCCCCATCCTTTGCCGAAAGGAATTCGCCCTTTCCGTTGAGCAGTTTCAGGGCATTCCACTGGGCGGGATTGTGACTGGCTGTGAGGATGATCCCACCGTCGGCATTCAGATGGGTAACAGCCAGTTCCACGGTGGGTGTTGTGGCAAGGCCCAGCTGGAGTACATGAATCCCCGTGGCCGACAGTGTGGCTGAGACCAGTTGTTCCACCATAGGCCCTGAGATTCTTGCATCCCTGCCCAGCGCCACAGTGGGATCCTCTTTCCCCGATTGTGCTTTGAGCCAGGAAGCATAAGCCGATGCAAACTGGACCGTATCAATGGGTGTCAGTCCTTTTCCGGGAAGCCCTCCGATGGTTCCCCTGATCCCTGAAATTGAAATTACCAGACTCATATCTAAAAGTTTAAAGAAACATTCAATACCCTGTTTTTTAAAACGTTGGCAAAGATATAACTATTATGCCGGTAATGTTCCCTATTTAGCTGTATCTTTGTACACTTTATCAATAATTAAAACCCAGGGAGTTGAATAAACCCGGATCATATAAAAAAAGAGGCGGAAAAAGCGAACCGGACTGGAATAAACCCATCACGGAAAGACGGACAAGCAAGGGGACAGCAAAACCGGAGGCTCCAAAACCAGAAGTCTTGTCAGCGGGTTCTCCGAGGATTGGCAAATCAAAATCCGGGTCTCCCGGAAAAGGGGCACCGAAAAAAGAGAATGCTCCGGGGAAGGGCCGTATAACAGGGAAAGACCGTGTTCCGGGGAAAGACCGTGTTCCGGGGAAAGGCCCCGTTGGCGGGTTGATCCGCTTGAACAAATACATCGCCAATGCGGGGATCTGCTCCAGAAGGGAGGCTGATGAGCTGATTTCGGCCGGACTGGTCTCCATCAACGGAGCGATCGTCACCACACTGGGAACCAAAGTGAAACCGGAAGATGAAGTGCGTTACAACGGCGAACGCCTGAACACGGAGCGCAAAGTCTACCTCTTGCTCAACAAACCCAAGGATTTCGTGACCACCACGGATGACCCCAGGGAAAGGAAAACCGTGATGCAACTGGTCAGCCGTGCCTGCAGCGAAAGAATCTATCCTGTGGGCAGGCTTGACAGGCAGACAACAGGCGTATTGCTTTTTACCAACGACGGTGAAATGGCCAAAAAACTGACCCACCCTTCATCCAACAAGAAGAAGATCTACCATGTATTCCTGGATAAGGCCGTATCGGCGGGTGATCTGAAAACCCTTGCTGAAGGGCTTAACCTGGAGGACGGTTTCATCCAGCCCGATGCCATCAGTTATGCCAGTTCCGAAAACAAAAAAGAGATTGGCCTGGAGATCCACTCCGGAAAAAACCGGATTGTCAGGCGTATGTTTGAGCATTTGGGCTACAGGGTTTCAAAACTGGACAGGGTATATTTTGCCGGCCTGACCAAGAAGGACCTGCCCAGGGGGAAATGGCGCTTTCTTACCGAGACTGAAGTGAACCGGATCAAAATGAACGCATACGAGTAGCTCAATGGAACACAAATCGGGTTATGTGAATATCATCGGCTTACCCAATGTGGGAAAATCCACCCTGATGAATGCCATGGTGGGGGAGAAATTGTCCATCATCACTTCAAAAGCACAGACCACGCGTCACAGGATCCTTGGAATTGTCAACCACCCCGCTTACCAGGTCATCTTCTCCGATACCCCGGGGATTCTGGAACCAAACTACAAGTTACAGGAGGCCATGCTGAAGGCGGCCCGCTCGGCCCTGGTGGATGCGGATGTGCTGATCTATATCACCGAGTCAGGGGTCACACCCGAAAGGGAGGATGTGTTTATCAAAAAAATGATGCAGGCCAAAGTTCCCGTTCTGCTGTTGATCAACAAGATCGACCTGAGCAACCAGGAGCTTCTGGAAGCTGCCGTTGAGACCTGGAACGATATACTTCCAAAAGCCGAAAAGATTCCCATCAGTGCCCTTACAAAATTCAATGTGGATTATGTATTCAAAAGAATCCTTTTCCACCTGCCTGAGTCACCACCCTACTTCCCCAAAGATGCGCTTACCGATAAATCGGAGCGTTTCTTCACGGGCGAAATGATCAGGGAGAAGATCCTGCTCCAGTATAAACAGGAGATTCCCTATGCTGTGGAAGTTGAGATTGAGTCTTTCAGGGAGGAGGAGAAGCTGATCAGGATCAATGCAGTCATTTTCGTGGAAAGGGAAGGGCAAAAAGGCATCCTGATCGGGAATGAAGGCAAAGCCCTGAAGCGGGTGGGGAGGGAATCCAGGCTCGATATGGAAAAGTTCTTTCAAAAAAAGGTTTTCCTTGAACTAAAAGTCAAGGTGCAAAAGGACTGGAGAAACAACGCGCGGCAAATCAAGAAATTCGGTTACCTCTAAACGACCAGTACATGGGAAATATTGTGGCCATAGTAGGGAGACCCAATGTGGGGAAATCAACCTTTTTCAACCGGCTGACGGAAACCAGGCAGGCTATTGTTGATGAAATCAGCGGAGTAACCCGTGACCGGCATTACGGACATGTTGTCTGGAACGGACACGAATTCAGCATCATCGATACCGGAGGGTATGTTACCAACTCAGGTGATATATTTGAGGAGGAGATCAGGAAACAGGTGATCCTGGCCATAGAGGAAGCTGATGTGGTGGTTTTTATGGTGGATGTGACGGGGGGCATTACCGACCTGGATGAGACCATTGCCGGGATGCTCCGAAAGATCAACAAACCGGTGGTGCTGGTTGTGAACAAGGTGGATAATTCGGACAGACTCTATGATGCCGCTGCCTTTTACGCTTTGGGGCTGGGGGACTATTTTGCCCTCTCCTCCGTCAGCGGAAGCGGTACAGGGGATATGCTGGACCACCTCACCTCCCTCTTTGAAAAGAAGGACATTGAAGAGGAGGAGGAAATCCCCCGGATCGCAGTTGTGGGGCGTCCCAATGTGGGCAAATCCTCCCTGGTCAATGCCCTGGTGGGAGAGGAAAGAAATATTGTAACGCCCATTTCCGGCACCACAAGGGACTCCATCCATACACGCTATACCAAATACAACCACGACTTCTACCTGGTGGACACAGCCGGCCTCCGGAAGAAAGGGAAAGTAAAGGAGGACCTGGAGTTCTATTCTGTCATGCGGTCGGTGCGTGCCATTGAACATTCGGATGTCTGTATCCTGATGATTGATGCGACCATCGGTATCGAATCACAGGATGTGAATATCTTCCACCTGATCCACCGAAACTGGAAGGGTGTGGTGGTACTGGTTAACAAATGGGACCTGGTGGAGAAAGAGACCCAGACCATGAAAGTGCTGGAAGCAGAAATTAAAGAACGCCTGGAACCCTTTGTGGATGTGCCCGTTCTGTTTATATCTGCCCTCACCAAACAACGAATTCACAAAGCGCTGGAAGTGGCACTCGAAGTATATTCGAACCGGCTGAAGCGCATTCCCACATCGCAGCTTAACGAGGTAATGCAAAAGGCCATTGAGGAGCATCACCCACCCTCGGTCAAGGGGAAGCATATCCAAATCAAATATGTAACCCAGCTGCCTACACATGCCCCGGCATTTGCCTTTTACTGCAACCTTCCCCAGTACATCAAGGATCCCTATAAGCGATACCTTGAAAACCAGATCAGGAAACATTTCAACTTTACGGGTGTTCCCATAAAGATATTCATGCGGAAAAAATAGGCAGGATTTTTGTGGTAAAAACAGAACAATGAAACATGCACCGCACACCTTGCTTTTTTTACTGATCCTTCTGTCCGCCTGTGAACAGATTACACCGGAATATCCGGACGAGCCTGTGGTGGATTACCAGCGTTTCGGACTGTATATAACGGTGGACCAGCTTGGAAACACAACGCTGACCGGCCGGCTTACCTTTGATTTTACAGACGGGGACGGAAACATAGGTCTGGCAGCTCTGGAGGAGAATACCGATCCGGACCTCCCCGATACGGTGAAATACAATTTTTTTCTCCAGTTGTACGATCTTCAGGGATATGAATTTGTAAAGGTGCCTGAATCGGATGGAGGGATACTCAAGTACCGGATTCCTGTACTCGACAGACAACCCACCAAGGGTACCATGGACCTGGATATCTCCTATCCGGTGATCGTTCAGGACACCATTTTTTATACCTTCTATATATATGACAGGGATTTCAACCGGAGCAATATTGATACAACCGACGTTCAGGTCCTGAGCAACATTGTCCTGGATGAGCTTTAATGCCTAGAGCTTGATTCCCATAAACAGAACATCATCCACCTGTTCCAGGTCTTCTTTCCAGAGGAAGAAATTGCTTTTGATGTAATTGTACTGCTCGTCCATGGGTTTGTCGTGGATGTCCCTGAGCAGGTTCTTGAGCCTGACCATTTTGAATTTGCGGCCCAGCGGCCCTCCAAACTGATCGGGATAGCCATCCGAGAACATATAGATGATGTCGCCCTTCCTTAACTGGTACTCCTGATCAATAAAGTCCTTCTCCGTCCGGTCCTCATCCAGCTGTCCGCCCACCGAACTCCTGCTTCCTTTCACATAGATCTGCTCTCCACCCGAATAGATGATCACCGGGCGCATGGCCGAACTAACCTTGAACTTCAGGGTATTCATATCAATTTCGGCTACGATAATGTCCATCCCGTCATTGGATCCGCTGGTTTCCATGTTCTGATTCAGGGATTCCCGTACTTCCTTGTCGAGGGTCAGGAGTACCTGGGACGGTTTACGAATCCCGGCCCGGAGACAAATATCCTTGATGAGCGTCGTGCCGATCATGGACATGAATGCCCCCGGAACACCATGCCCGGTTGAATCGGCACAAACCACGATGAAGCGGTTGTCCTCTACCCTTTCATACCAGTAAAAATCCCCGCTTACAATATCCCTGGGCTGATAGAATACAAAACTGCCGGAAAACGCATCATGCAATTTTTTGATGGGGGGCAGAATGCTGGCCTGAATACGCTGAGCATAGTTGATGGAATCGGTGATATCCCGGTTTTTTAACTCGATTTCCTCTTTCTGCATGATTACCTCCCTGGTCCGCTCGTCCAGCTGGCGCTGCAGGTATTCCTGGATGGCTTTCTGGTTCCGCTCCCTGATCTTGAAAATCACGTAGATGGTGGCGAGCACCAGCAAAACGGAGGAAAGAATAAACCACCACGCCTTCCAGACAGGAATCTTCACAACGATTCCAAAGCTCAGTGGCCTCACCGAACAGTTCCCGTTGCCGTCACAGGCTTTCAAAAGGAAGTGATAGTTACCATCCTCAACCCTTCCGTAGGAAGCGTAGGGAACATGGGATACGTCGGACCACTTGTCTTCGTAGCCATCCAGTTTATACTGGTAAGTCACCTGCTCCGGATTGCTCAGGTTGATACCCACGAAATCGATCCGTACCCTGTATCTGTTGTATTTAAGCCTGATCTCTTCCGTCGGATCATAGGGAATATCTGAAATGACCACAGATTTGAGACTTAGTCTGGGAGGAATGGTATCTTCCCTGGCCTGGAATGCATCATACCGGATGATGCCATCTGTAGAGCCGAAAAGCAGTCTTCCCGTTTCAGAGCTGGTC
Source organism: Bacteroidota bacterium (assembly GCA_043797815.1). Taxonomy (GTDB): domain Bacteria; phylum Bacteroidota; class Bacteroidia; order Bacteroidales. The sequence goes on along the minus strand of JAZDPG010000034.1, from coordinate 39,298 downwards.
ACTGCGTTGTGCCTGATATCCGCAGTAAAACCCGACTCCCGCCCGTAGATCCGGATGGTCTTTTTTTGGGGGTCAATCCGGCTCAAACCCTGCCTGTGGCCGATCCATACATAGCCTTTGGGATCGATCCCGATGGCATAGGTATAGTCGTTCATGAGCCCGGATTCTTCGTTGTACCGCGCCAGGGTGTCATTGTTGAACTTATAGACGCCGTCGCCATAGGTGCCTGCCCAGATCACGCCATCCTTATCCTCTGCGAGTGTAAAAAACTCAAGTTTCGGCCTGCCCTCCAGGACCACCTGAACAATCTCTCCCCCGTATTTGATTCCCACCAGTCCGCTTGTCTGGGTGGCGATCCACGCCGTCCCGTAACGGTCCACCAGAATATCATTCACCTTGTTGTGGGGCAGTCCGTTTGAAGTTGAAAACGAGTTGCGCTTCCCTGTGCCCGGGTTCAGGGTGTATACCCCGTTGTTGGTGGCAACGAAAATACTGTCCCCGTTGCCGTCAATGGCATTGATAATGTTTTCCAGGGAATTCCCTGAAATGACCAGCGGAGTAACCCGGGAACTTCCCCCTTTTTTTGTATAAAGTCCGCTCTGTTCGGTTCCGATATAGAGATTATCAGCAGGATCCAGGAAGAGTGCAGTGACCCGGTCGTCGGGAAGCCCGCTGGAGGCATTCAGATAGGTCACATCAACAGGTGAATCCCCCGTGTAATGGGCTATACAGCCGCTCCCGCCGAACCAGTGATCCGGGCCCCTGGTAACCATGGCACTCACATCGGTAATCTGATCATCTTCCCAAAGGTCAAAAAAGGTAAATGCCTGGTCCCGGAGCACTGCAATCCCGTTACCCTGGGATGAGAACCACTGATTCCCTTCTTCATCAATGAATACATGGTTGATGTATTCATTGGGGATGCCGTTCTTCACATTAAACAGGATCGAATTACCCGGCCTTCCCGATTCATCCAGTTCAATACGGTGAATCCCTTTCCCGTAATCGGTGATCCAGACACGTTGTTCCCCGTCAAAAACAATGGATGAAATCCTTCCATAGGCAAGCCCCTGATCCATGCCGGTCTTTTCCACCGTGTAATTCCCGGGATCGTACCCCGAGCCAGTGACTACATATAGCCCTTCATCCTCTGTCCCCACCCAGTATTCATTTTCCGGTGCAGCTTTTTCAATGGTCTGTACTACGAGGTATTGAAGTTCCGGAATATCGCCAGTGTGGATATAGGTCTCCAGTTCCTGGTCATACCTGTAGATACACAGTCCGTCACTGGTCCCCACCAGCAAACTGCCGTCAACGGTTACCTGGAAACTGTTCAGAGATTTTCCGGCGAAAGGATTGTTCTGGTCCCCGGGATTCCCCCCCACATAGGAAAGGTCCAATTCCGGGGAGATGATTACCAAACCGGATTGCTGAAGAAGCACCAGGATGTTCCCCTCAGAATCTTCGCGAATGGAATGAATGGAGGACCTGCGGCTTTGGATGGGAACGATTAGTTTAAAGACCCCGTTCTCCAGCATGGACAACATGCCATTCTCATGTCCGAACCACAACCTTCCGTGAGAGTCCAGCAAACTTGTGAAAGCAATACTCGCAGGGATGGAATCTCCCCTGAACACATTGTCAAAGGTGGTTCCGTCAAAGCGGCATAATCCCTGGGTGGTTCCCACCCATAGAAAACCCTGCTGATCCTGGTTGATGGTATATGCGAATTTATCACAAAACCCTTCTGACAAACCAAAATTAAAGAACTGATAGGATTGTGCTGATCCAACGAGGGAGATCAGGAGCAAAGAGAACAGGACCGGTAAGCTTTTCACACCAAATATTTAAGTTTTTAATCAATGGGCACAAATTCAACCTCTCCCCTGTATTTGGGAACTCCACCGATGGGGATGGTGTAGAACGGCATGGTTTCTCCTCTCTGGTTTCTCACGTTAACCACCACATTGTTGTTTTTCACAAGGGGACGGGCCTTCACAAACCGGAAGTCAAAGGATGTCCCGATCTCCTCATCCAGCACCCGGAGTTCGTCATCAGCCCACAGGTCTTCCCCTGACACCTTCACTTCCCTGCCCTGCCTGGCCACTGAGATAACAACAATGTTCCCGTCCACATCCCAGTCAAAATTAGAAATTTTTACCGATATGGTTCCGTCCTCCACATAGGGATAGATGTGTGCAACTTCTTCATAATCATTGTGCATCCTGAACGAATACTCATAGGCAAAGGCATTGGCTCCCTCAATGGGCCTGTTTGCATCCGCATCGGTGCTCAGGTAATACCTGTACATGTTGCCGTCGTCACCGGCTACGCCCTCACATATGATCTTAAAAATCCGCCCCTTGAACATTTCGACATACTCACCCTGGGCCGGATTAAACGGGCCAAAGGTATACCAGCCATTGTCGTAACGGGGATTCTCCGCAAAAGCCCTCGAAGCAAGCAGGGTCCCGCTCTTGTAGTTTCCAAGCGGGCTTGTTTCACGGGCATCCACCTCGGTCCATACACTCTCTCCTCCATAGACCTCATACACCTGCCGGGTATTGAATTCCCCGGCAAGCTCATCAATTGCTCCCCCGGTATCAGGATCAAATACCCTGATAAAGAAGGGTTGGTCATACTCCTGCGGAATCAGGAAAAAGAAGGCCTGTGAAAAGTCATCATCCCCCCAGCTGGTTTCGGCCATATGACCAAAGGTCATCAGGTAGGGGATGTTCTCCTCCACGTTGGGAACAGGTTGGGTATAAGCCAATGTGCTTACAACCAGTAGTATAAGTATATATATTTGCTTCACCATAAAACTCATCTTGGTAATCCGTTTAAAAGTATGCAAAATCCGTGCAAAATAAAACATGAGTTATTAAACGTAAGGTGTAAGGGTATGGTTGCGTGGGTAGTAATATTTATTGGGCGAGGACAATTACATCCTTGAAATTGGACCTGGCAATGGGGTCCGGATTTTTTTTCTGTTTCTTCGTTCCTTCCTCCACACCCAGAACCACCCTGTAGCGGCCGGGATAGAGGTAGGTATGCTCATGGACCACTCCCTGCCCAAAGTTCCCGTCCCCGAAATCCCACACATAGCGTGCAATGTCCACACCGGGCAGGTAGGTCTCACTGCCGTCAAACCGCACCGGGGTATTCACAGGTACAGTATCGGGACAAACAATTACAGCCTGTTCGTTCAGCTTGATATTTAGTGTATTGACCGTTTGTCCCTCCAGCAGGGTATCCAGCTTAATATCAAAAACTTTTAGTTTGCAAACATAGACTCCCGGCTTGGGGAAACGATAGATAATTTCATGACCGGGAAGCTCCAGGGTATCGTTGATGACCCAGGAGTAGCGGAACAGTTCGGTATCCACCGTATCCAGCTTTCGGTCAAAGATCTTATAGGTGTAGTAGGTCTTTTTGATGGGTTCGGGAGATTCAAAGTTGGGAATATCGGTCTGGATGGTAAAAATGTCTTTGGTTCCGCCCCGCCTGGTGCTGGTCAGGTAACCGCTTTTCAGGTCATCACTGAACCAGGCATGAAAATCATCGGACAGGGAATTGAAAGGTGCCGGAAGCTTCACTGCCTCCACCCATTTTCCATTCACCAGTTTGGTTTGAAAAAGGTCAAATCCGGCCAGGTTCCTGTCATGGCCTTCCGATGAGAAATAGAGTTGACCAGTCATGTTGTGGTAAAAAGGATAGACCTCATGGCCTGCCGTATTCACACCGGACCCCAGGTTTTCCGGTTCCGTCCATGAGTCTCCCTTCTTTTTGGAGACATAGAGGTCCCAACCGCCGTATCCACCTTCAAAATTGGCTGCAAAGAACAGGGTTTTACCATCGGCTGAAAGGGCAGGCGTAACCAGTGAATAAGGATCATTGTTGTGTTCATATTCCCTTGCCGGGAAAACCCATTTTCCATCGACCCGCTCCAGGAAAAAGAGCTTCATGCTGCTGTTTGTTCCTCTCTCAACCAGCTGGGAATAGACCATGGTATTAAAATCCGCAGTAAATGAGACGGGGCCGTTGTGTCCTGCGGCAACCAGTGCATCCAGAAATCTTTTCGGCTGGTTCTCTCCCTCCTTCAGCTGATAAATGGTGAAAAGCCGGCTTCCACCCGGATTTTCAGGTTTGCTGGCTCCCTCACTATGCTGGGTTGCATAGACTACCGTATCTCCGTATTTTACGGCAGCGACCTCATCATAGGAAGAGGAAATCCTGGCATCCTTTCTGATGCTGTAATAGTCCTGCGCTCCTGCCACAGAAAGGGTGGCAAGCAGGACCAGGGCCATATGGACGCGTTTTGTCATACCTAAAAATAGAATGGATCATCAGGTATTGTATGGATCACCGGCCTCCATTCCCAACGCAGCACCACCTCATGGCTGCCCCCCAGGGCACTCCGCACAAGCCCTGTTCCAAGGGTATAGGCGTAACCCACCAGCCACTCTGAATTGACCTGCAGGTTCAGAAGGGCGATCACATAGTTGGGATAATCATAGGCGGCACCCACAAAAACCCGGCCATCCAGGAACCCGGCGTTCATACTGGCTTTAAAAGAGGTGGACGCCCGGCTGAAATCTATCATGACCGAGGGCTTCAGGGTGACTGCCCCCCCGGAGTTAAACAGGTAGGCCCCTGTCAGAATTCCCCGGTAATTCTTTGGATTGGCGGAGAGGGACTCGCCGGGGCCCGGAATGGAAAGCAGTTCGGGAACAGAGAGCCCCACAAAAAAATTCCTGGTGTACCAGAGCGCTCCGGCCCCGAAGTTGGGGAACCATCGCTGGTATACCTCATAAGGAAATGAAGGGTCTCCCGGGTCCCTTACCAGGACCGATGACAAATCGCTGTTCATCCCGTATATACCCGCGGAAAGGCCCAAAGAAAGATTGCCGCTTCCCATCTTCAGCCGGTAGGCATAGTTGGTCATGAAGGAATAGAGATTCTGGTCCGGCCGGGTGTTGTTATAGGCCACCACGGCTCCCAGAGCCACCTTGGATTTCCCCACAGGTGAATGAACATTCAGCTGCATGTCCCGTGGCCCCAAATCATTTCCGTAAAGCCTGGAGCGGTAAAGTGAGCTGGCGCTGAGGACATCCCTGAATCCTGCGAAGGCCGGGTTGATGGTGGTCCAGGTGAGGTGGTAGTTGGAGACAGAAGGAATCAGTGTGCTCTGGGCGGAAACACCCAGGGCAGCCATCAGGCCCACAACCATGAGAATTCTTCTTACCATTCTTTAATCCTGTACCACCACAAAGTCGGTGTAATCGTATGCGTCTGTATCTATAATATTGCCCTGGTCATCCACCTGGTCAATTTCCATGTGCACTGCGTAATAATAAGTTCCCGAAGGGACCACGTTCCCATTTGCCTTCCCGTCCCAGACCACCAGTTCATCCGGCCTCAGGCCTCCGGGGATGGAGGTGGGATCATACTCCATCTGGTCCACATCATCCTGGCTAACCTTCCTGATGGTCCTTCCCAGGTTGTTGTAAAAGGTGATCGAGAACCTGATCCTGCGGATTCCCCCGCCCTGGTATTCAGGATCGGCCAGTCCCTGGATGATGAACACATCATTGATCCCGTCTTCATTGGGTGAGAAACCCTCATAGCGAAGCACTTCCTTCTGGGTAACAATGGACACATGTTCGGAGGAAACGCAGTTGCCGTTTGTAACCGTCCACTGGAATGAATTGTCACCATCCTTGTCCAGATTATAAACGAAAGTCTTGGGATCGTTCTCATTCTCAAAATCGCCATGCCCCTGTCCGGGTACAAGCGACCATGTGCCGCTGCCTGCCGTGGCAGAATCTGCATTCAATTTGAGTGAATTTTTCAGGAAGATGGTGGTGTCTTTGCCTGCAAAGGCAGGTTCGGGCTGCTCGAAAAAGTGCAGCTCGATCTGATCTGTTCCGTTGCAGTCCCCTGCCTCACTGTAGAAGGTGAGCAGGTAGCGTTCCACTTCCCATGCTTCTTTGTTCCGGGGGATCGCTGCGGTCACCTGCGTGGCTGTCGGATCAGGGTCATAGCTCAGGTACAGTTCCGGATCGTGGGACCAGAATCCCGTACCATAATCGGGATCAACCACAAGCGCAATGGAATTGCCGCAAATGCTGTCCAGTTCCATATCTGTCCCGTATACAGTGATCTTCGGCTTGGGCTTGTTGAATACTTCAACGGGGATATTTCCTTTCAGGTTCTGGGACGGTGCCTCACAAGCATAGCTTCCTGTGGGGGATGTATAGACGATTCTGCCCAGTGTATATTCATATTGCGTACTGGGTTCATTGTTGTTGGTCTCCAGTGTTACGCCGATCTGCCCGTTGGCATCCGTAAAATAGGGTCCGTCCAGTTCCGCATGCACACCATCATCCAGGTAGATGGCCCAGGGTGTGATAAAGTTGGTCAGGGTGTCCATGTTCAGGGCAATGTCAAAAAGGGTATCCTTCTCACACGCCTGGGACAAATCGGCCGACAACTCCCCTCCCGGAAGCTCCATGACTGTGATGACCATCGCATTGGAGGTATCCTCACACTCCCCGATGCTGACTTCCCTTCGGAACTGCCAGGGCCCCTTCTGGTCAAACAGGTGGGTATAATCCTGGCTGTCGGATCCTGAAAGCGGAGAACCTGTCAGGTCGTCCCTCCAGAGGTACATTGGTTCCAGTCCCGGTTCACCCAGGGGCAATTTCCCCTGGACCAGCTCTTCACTGTTGAAACAGGCCGAATCAACCGCGTCGATCTCATTGTCTGTGATGGCGGTATGGATGGTGATATGAATCAAATCTGATGTATCGGAACAAACCTGGGTCTGTCCCCCGGTGCCCGGACCGCTGAATACAATCCTGCGGAACCAGTAATCCTCCTCGTCCGAAAGCATGGGGTGGCCGGTGTAATTGATCATTTCGAATCCGTAACTCAGTTGTGTCCAGGATGCACCGGGCGATCCCTGACCATTGGCAAGCTCCCATTTGTAATTCCTTGTGGGATCGTTTCCTCCCTGTGTGGCGCCTCCCCCCGGGGTGGGCCCCCCGGACGGATCCTGGGTCAGGTCTCCCAGCAGGTCAAACTGGCACTTCACATCATCCGACATGACCACATTGTTGGTAATCAGTGGCAACACATGGACCGCCACCGAATCGCTGGCATCTGTGCAAACATCCAGGCTGGCTCCCCCGGAACCCACCACCCTCCGGTACCAGGTCGTATCACCGGTCACTTCTACCGGCTGGTAGTTTTGCATGTGAATGCTGTTGCTTATATCTGCATCCTCCCAGGGGCTTGAAATCGTGCGTGATTCCCAACGATAACTGTACATGGACTGATACCCCCCGCCCAATCCCGATGTTGGGCCGGAAGCCTGTAACAACAAGGGTTGTACATCGGTACAGACCGTCTGGTCAGGTGTTAAAACAACGTTTCCGGTGACGGGATTGATGTTCAGTATCCTTACGGCGTTGCTGTTCTCCACACAGGCATCTCCCGCCAGACCGGTGCCCGAATAGGAGACCCGCCTGTACCAGATGGTCTGGGACAACGGGCCGGGCTGGTAATCTTCGGTGGTAATCCCCTCGGAGGTCCAGCCACCGGTTCCCGTAAGGCTTCTCTCCCATAGATAGCGCTTGTCTCCGTCCTTTCCCCCGGTGGGCACCCCTCCGTTAAGCTCCGATGGGGCCGTGTTTTTACAAATGGTATCGGCCAGGGGTGTAATGTTAAAACCCTCAAGCGAAGGTAAAACCGTAGCGACAAGGGATGTTGAAGTATCTGCACAGGCTCCTGAACTTACAATCCGGGAGAAGTAGGAGGTGGCCTGTAGTCCGGGTGCCGTATAACCGGGATTGGTGTTGTTACCCGGGGCAGGTTCAAATTGTCCGTCCCCTTCATGGACCACCCATTTGTATGCATAACTTCCATCACCCTTTCCCGGCACACCCTGGGGGACAAAAGGCTGAGGGGCATTTCCCCGGCAGACTACATCATCGGAAGTCACCATGTTACCTGTGATCGCCTCGTGCACATAGACTGCAATCCGGAAACTGGTGTCCGGCTTCAAAAGCCCGGAGCTAACAATACGCCGGTAATAGGTGGTATCCAAGAGGGGTGTGTTAAAAGAGAGGTTTTGAAAGGTATCTGCCGGACCCACTGGCAACCAGGTATTCTGTGTACTTGAACTGTCCACCCAGACATAGTGGTACAATCCGTCCCCTCCCTTGGGTTGGGAGGCATGGATGGTTTCCGGAACCAGGTTCGAACAGGCCCAGAATTCGGTGGGTACCGAATTAAACAGGAATCCCTGAAGGGGAGCCTCCAGTCCGTCCATTCTTGCCGCTGAGCCACCATCCAGTGCCCCATGCCGGTCACCCGAAGGCAAGTGGACTCCATTTTTTCCCACAGTGACCAGGTTGGGACTCACCCCGGGCACAGCAGTCCCGGCCAGCCAGTAAATCCCGCCGCCGCCGCCGCCGCCCGGCCCGGTTTTTTCAGTATCATTCGTGTTGCCTCCGTTTCCTCCCACGGCAGACAACTGAACATTGTTTTTATAACCGCTCACATCCAGGATGATTCCGCCGCCGCCGCCGCCGCCGCCGCCGCTTCCGGTGGCAACAGCAGTGACACTTTCACCGTTGGCGATAATCCTTCCCCCGCTGGCCGCAATGGTATCGGCAACGATGATCACAATTCCGCCCCCGTCACCCCCCGCTGTGCTTGTCTTTCCGGGTATCCTGGTGCCTGTACCGCCTCCACCTCCGAAAAAGATCCGGTTCCAGCGGTTGAGCACATGAAGTACCGGCAGATCGGGATTAAAATTCTGGTAGTAGCTTGTTCCAAAACGATAGAAGGGCAATCCGCCGGCGCCGCCCGGAGCAACCACACCCGGACTGCAACCGGTGGTCTCATCTCCACCTTTCCCGCCACTGAAATAGTTGGATCCGCCTCCCCCTCCCGAAAGGCGGCCATTTCCGCCGCCACCGCCATTGATGTTCCTGGCCCTGCCTCTCTGGTCCGGGAACAGGGTATCGGTGATCCCCTCCCCCTTCTTGCCGGCCTTAATTTGCGGATGGTCTGTCAAATAAAATGCACTGTCGTAAAGCACTGTATTGGTTGATGAACAGAGCCCGTTGTAATCCCTGTCTTCCACAGCCCCCCGGAATCCCTTTCCACTGACATCAATATCCTCACTCAGGGTCAGGGTGTTGGTCACAAACATGGCCACCACGCCACCCTTTGTCCCGTCCCAGGGGAGCGCTGTCACTTCACCGGCCACTTCGGCCTGCCGGTATGAAGGGACCCGGATCAGCTGAGCGGTTTCCCCCGGTTTTAAGGGGCTGATTACCGCAGGTTTTGTGGACCCGGGATTGTAGAGTGTGGTGTTGAATACCACAATGTTTCCCACAATCTCATCGATGATCAGAAAGACATATTTTCCCGGACTGAGTTGAATTTTATCAATATCCCCTGCATTGGAATCCTCTGTGTCCATGATCTCCGCACCCTGAACACAGTAAAGCATGACGGTGTCACCCTCGCTGAATTCAGCCGGCAGACTGAACACAAGGACAGAGTCCACATCATTCTCATGGTAAGCCAGGATGGTTTCAACGGCAGCATATTGATTGATGACCCCCTGAAGGGAAACTGACTGGCTATATCCGTTATGGAATAAAATTCCCAAAAGGATGAAAACCGGGTATATACGCCTATTATAGATCAAATCCGGGCTTATGTTGATTCCGATGCCCAAGATAGCAATAATAATTTTTACAGGGATTCGCAAATTCTCTTTTCAGGGCAGACTTTTTCAATAAGTCAATCCGATTTTTCAACCATAAGGGGAAGGCGTACGTAAAAGGTGGTCCCCTGGTTGAGTATGGTTTCATACCAGATTTTCCCTCCCATGGACCTGACAATGTTTCCGCTGATGGCCAGGCCCATTCCCATACCGGCTGACTTGGTGGTAAAGTTGGGACGGAACAATTTGTCCCTGATCTCCTCGGGAATTCCTTTCCCGTTATCTGATATGGTGACCAGGGCGTTGCGGTCTTCCTCTATCTCAAGGTTGATGTGGATGGTACCCTTCCGGTTTTCAGGGATGGACTGAAGACCATTCTTCACCAGGTTGATAAAGACACGCATCAATTGCTCCTTGTCCGCATATATATACACCTTTTTCCCGGGTCCGGGGTCCAGGAGGATCTCGGCCTTCTCCGTGTTCTCGAAGAGTTGTTGCAGGTCTTTCAGTCTGGTGACCAGGTTGATACGGTCGCTTTTGGCTTTTGGCATCTTTGCAAAGTCGGAAAACTCATCGGCGATGGCCGAAAGCGAATCGATCTGCTCGATGAGACTGGCCGATATTCGCTCCACCATTTCAGGATCATACTTCCCCTCCTGGATGGTGCGCTGCAGGTGCTGGATATTCAGCTTCATGGGCGTAAGGGGATTTTTGATCTCATGGGCAATCTGCTTTGCCATTTCCCGCCACGCCGATTCCCGCTCGCTTTGTGCAAGCAACCCGGCACTTCGCTCCAGTTCCTGCACCATATGATTATACTCCTCCACCAGGCCCCGGATCTCATCGCTCCGTTCATACCTGATCTGCTCGTTCTTGGCACTGAGGCTTACCTGGGCAATCCTGTTCTGAATGACCCTGAGGGGCTGGGTAATCCGGTCGGCCAGAAATACGCTCACCCCAAGGATGACCAGCATCAGGATCAGGTAGATATTGATCACAGCCACCACCATGTTGGTCACATCCCGGGCAAGAATCCCTGACTGGGTAAAATAGGGCAGGTTCAGATAGGCCAGAAACTTGTTTTCACTGTTCAGAAGAGGCACGTAGGCTGAGATGTACTTCAACTCCCCGATGTGCTCATCGTGAATATACTCCGATGCGCTGCCTCCTGCCAGGTTTTCATATACCAGCCTGTTCATCCTGCGACTCAGCAACTGCCGGTCAAAAATTTCTGAGCGGGAGGTAGCAAGCAACGCCCCGTCCTCGTCATACAAGTTGATGTCCGAATAGAACACATTGGAAAATTTCTGCAGCAGCTCATCCAGGTTGTAATATTCGTTCGAGGACCAGTTCCTGAGATCCTCTTCATACTCCACTTTATGGACCAGCTCGATGTATACCGACCGCATGGTATTCCTGAGGTTGTCGTTGTTTTTATCCCTGTACTGCCGGATAATAAAAAAAATGGTGCCTGAGCAGATCAGCAGGAAAGTGAGAAACAGGATTCCAACGGTGGTGTACTGGATCCTGTTCTTAAAACTCCAGATGAACCCGGACTGACGGGACCTGATGGCTAGCAGAAGGTAGAAAATTGCCAGCAAAAGAAAGTTCAGGGCAAAAATGTACGAGAAAGAGATCAGGTTATCCACCATGGTTACCGAGGGACTTCCGACGATGATGGTGTTTTCATCATCCACATTGTAGATGCTGTGGTCATACTTCTCAAACATAGTTTTTTCAAATGTCTCCTCACCATGGGTATAAAACTCCAGCGACCTGCGGTAGGGGAATTCCCCGACCTGGGTGATCAGTGTGCCCTTGTTATACCTGGCATAAGAAAAATCTGAACTGGTAAAAGCTGCATACTTGTCATCCAGCAGCAATTCGGGATAGCCCAGTTCTTCCGAGAGGATCTTTGAATCCAGCTCAATGAATACCTGGTGCTCCGCTTCAGCCCTGTAATAAGGGATGGCTGCCAGGTAGGATATCCTGCCGTTCAGGTTATCAAGGAAGAAGAAATCACTGGACGGGATAGCAATCCCATTGGTCTCAACCAGCTCCCGGAAGAAACTGTAACAGGGAAACAACTCATCAACAGGAGGTTCCACGTAGACACTGTCATCGGGCCGGCACACGGTGATTACAAGGTCATATTTGGTCCAGTACCCCGAAAAATAGTTGCGCCTGAGGTGATTCACAAGCGGATCGATTTCAACGAAAGGGTGGTTCATAAAGGTAGCCAGAACGGAATCATTTCGGATGGCCATGGACATTTCACTGAAAAGCATCTCTGCCACCGGGTCGTGCTCCGATGACAACTTGACCAGTTCCACTTCTCTCTGCCGTTCGATCCTGACTGCATTGTATTGCTGGAAACGGACCACCATGAAGACGGAGATGAATAAGAGCAGAAAGATGAACCTGGAAAAAGGGATCCGCCCATTCTGCTGGTAGCGAAGGTAAAAATGGCCCCCCAGCAAAAGCATCATCCCGGTCCAGCCGAACCATGATCCGTGAACACCGGGAAGAATCACTGCCACCATGAAACCGGAGCTTATGGCCCCGGCCCCATACAACAGGACACGGCGCGCATTGTAATCCAAAACCGAAATGGCCCTGTCCGTCACCAGCCCGATGGAGATAAACCAGGTGATAACGACAGCCAGTCCAACTGCAGAATAAACGGAGAAGGAAGCTGCCCGGTATGCTTCAAAGGATATCCCCGAATCAAGCACCAGGCTTCGCAGGAGCTGCTCCAGAACCAGCAACATGCCGGTGGCGGCCAGGAACAGCAGGAAGGCTGTAACCTTCCTTGAAAACCAGGCAAGAATATTTTCCCTGGAGCATTGGAGATAATACAGCAAGGCAAGGGCCAGTAGGGAAACAGAGACCACCATCAGGTGTCCCAGGGAGGGGAAGAACCGGCTTGCATAAAGATCAGGAAGAAACAGCTGTGAGTTCTTAAAAATCACACCCGCTCCGTATCGGAGGATCAGGAATGCGGTGGAAGGGATGAGAAGGGTGAGAATAACGATCCAGAACCTCTTTTTCATTCCCCGGGCATCTTCCACAATGATGAATAATCCTGCAAAAGTCAGCAGCAGGAACATGACAAATCCCATCCTGGAAAGAGCTCCCAGGTCACCGTCCCTACTTCGGATTCCACTGAAATCAAGAGAAAAAAGGTATGTTCCGTCATCACTGCTTACTGGAACATTACCCTCCTCTTCCAGAAACTCGATCTGAACCCCGGGATCCATGTCAAAGTCATGCTGGAATCCATTCAGCAGGAATTCGTTCTGCACGGGGAAGTGCGTCTTTATTTCAATGAGTCCCAGCAACCTGCCTTCACCCAGCTGGCGTACCACAGAGACATAATCGGCATTCCTCAGGGAAAAAAAAGGTTTGTTCAGGCTGGTCCTCCAGATGGTCGGAATGGGGATGGCATGATCGGACCAGTAAACAAGCGACCCCTTCTCATAATAGAATATGGAGATCCCCCTGCTGTTGGCCAGGTCCTGGTACCCTGTGGATCTTCTGTCAAGCACCTCTTTGGGTGCAATGCCTGCAAATTCCGCTTCCAGTTTTTCAAATTCAGATTTCAGAAGGCGCTCCTTTTTATGCAGTGCCCTTTCAAACTTTCCTGTTATCTGCAGTGAATGGGCCTGTTCTCCGGTATGGCTCCCTGAAATCATTCCTGCCACCAAAAAAACCAGCGCCCCAAGAAAGATCAGGTTCCGTCGAAAGCGCTTGGGTTTGGGATGTGGATTAGGGGCCTGTTCCATCAGCGCAGATTATGCATGGTGATAGGGTTCCCCCTTCATAATGGTAAAGGCCCTGTACAACTGTTCCATGAAGATAAGGCGGACCAGCTGGTGGGAAAAAGTAAGCTGCGACAGGGAACACTTTTCGTTGGCCCTGCTGTACACTTCATCAGAAAATCCGTATGGACCGCCGATGACAAAGACCAGATGGTTCACCCTGCCCTCCAGCGCATTCAGGTGCCTGGCAAATCCTATGGAATCAAACGACTTCCCCTGCTCATCCAGAAGGGTCAGATGATCTGCAGGTTTGATCCTTTTCAGGATCTGTTCGCCTTCCTGTTGCTGAACCTCCTTCATGGTCATAGTCCGGCTGTTCTTCAGGTCAGAAATGGTGTCAATAGCAAACGGGGCGTAGCGGGTCATTCTTTTCCTGAACTCCTCCACACCTTCAATGATGAAGGAATCCCTCGTCTTCCCGGTCTGCAGAAGGGTGATGCGCATGGAGCTCTTTATACAGGTTTTTTGTATCTTGCAGCAACTGTCAGGTTGGTCTGATTGTTGCGGTATGATACAAACATAATCCATTATTTGGTGAATGGCCACAAATTTATTGCCAAGATGTACAGGATCATTACATTTTTACTGATCGGCACTTTGCTGCTGATCCCGCTGAAAGGACAGACTGTTCCGGATGGCTTAATTGAAGCCCTTAAAAAGGGGAATGCAGGAGAAATGGCTGAATATTTCCATCAGAGCCTTGAAATGACCATACTTGAGAAGGATCATATGGCCAGTAAAAACCAGGCTGCAAGGATCATGGAGAGCTTCTTCAAGGATCACCCTCCCACCGGTTTCACCATCTCCTTTGAAGGTGCCAAGGAAGAATCCAAATATGCCATCGGATCATTGACCACCAAGGAGGCCACATTCAGGGTGAACCTGTTCTTCCTGAATATGGAGGGCAGGCTCCTCATTTACTACCTGAATATTGAAAAAGAGTCCCGGTATGAGCTCAATCCATGACCTTGATCATTCCATTGATCTCTGGTTCAGTGAGGACATCAGGGACGGAGACCATTCCACGCTGAGCACCATCCCTTCCGATGCCACCGGTTCGGCAATCCTTCTGGTGAAGCAGGATGGTATTGTTGCCGGGGTTGAAGTGGCCGGACGCATTTTCAGGAGATTTGACAGGGAACTGGTAATGGTTGCAGGGATTGGTGACGGGGATCCGGTCTCGGCGGGAGACGTGGTATTCAGGGTGACCGGGAAAGTGCACTCCATCCTTCAGTGTGAACGGCTTGTGCTCAATGTCATGCAGCGAATGAGCGGCATTGCCACTTCTACCAGGGAATACGTCAGGCTTTTGGAGGGGACCGGAACTAGGATCCTGGATACCCGAAAGACCACACCCGGCTTCAGGCTCCTTGAAAAAGAGGCTGTCAGGCTGGGCGGCGGAGTGAACCACCGCTTCGGGCTATATGACATGATCCTGATCAAGGACAACCACATCGACTTTGCCGGGGGGATCGAACAGGTCATCCGCAGAACCACCGGATACCTTCACGCAAACAAGCTGGACCTGAAGATCGAAGTGGAAACCAGGAGCCTTGAGGACGTCCAAAAGGTATTGGAGACCGGGGGAGCGGACCGGATCCTGCTGGATAATTTCACAACTGCACAGACACGGGAAGCTGTGAAGTTGATCAATGGCAGGGTTGAGACCGAGTCCTCCGGTGGTATCACCCGGGAAACCATCAGGGCCTATGCCGAATGTGGTGTGGATTTTATATCGGTGGGCGCACTTACCCATCAGTTGAACAGTCTCGATCTGAGTTTAAAAGCAGATTTTTCTACAAAGAACCATGGCTGAAAGGATGAACAGGGACTTTGGCGAGCAGCGAAGGGAATATACCTGGGACAACCTGGATGAATCCCTTTTGCCTGAAGATCCCATTGAACTTTTTTCCGATTGGCTGGCCCAGGCGGTGGAATCCAAAAATCCGGATCCCACGGCCATGACCCTCTCCACCGTGGAACGAAACGGACAGCCCTCCTCCAGGATAGTCCTCCTGAAGAAGGTGGAGGATGACAAACTGATCTTTTATACCAACTACCACAGCAGGAAATCCCGTGCAATCAGAGCAAAAGCAAGGGTGGCAGCCCACTTTTACTGGCCCGAACTCGAAAGGCAGATCAATATCACCGGGACAGCCAGGCCTGTGGAGGATGCCGACTCGGACCATTATTTCAAAACAAGGCCCTATGAAAGCAACATCACTGCATGGGCCTCACCCCAGAGTGAAGTGATCCCCGACAGGGAATACCTGGAAAAAGAGTTCGAAAAGTACCGGAAAAGATACAAAGAGGGCCATGAGGTGCCCCGGCCTGCATACTGGGGGGGATATGCCATCATTCCTTCCCGGATTGAATTCTGGCAGGGGGGCAGGAAACGGCTTCACGACCGCATCGAGTATACAAAAAAAGACGAACGCTGGAACCTGGTCAGGCTTGCCCCCTGAAGCTGTTTTCCGGTACGGGTGTATTGGTTGATCCAGTCAATCTTATTTGATCCTGGCGATCTGTGCCTCCAGGACAGCGATCTTGGCCTGTGCATCGGACAGTTTCTGGCGTTCGGTTTCCACCACCTGCGCCGGTGCATTCTGCACAAAGCTTACATTTTCAAGCTTCTTTTGTACGCTCGTGAGAAAACCCCGGGTATAGGCCAGTTCGGCCTCCAGTTTGGCAGCCTCTTCCTCCCTGTCCACCATGCCGCCCACCGGAACAAAATACTCCACATTCTTTACAATGAATGAGATGGTATCGCCAGGGTCTTCATCCACAAGCTGCACACCATGTAGGTTGGCCAGCTTCACAATCACCGGTTCAAACCGGGTGTGATCATTGTCGCCCGGGGCGGAACGTACCAGCAGATTCACAGGCTCCCTGGGGGGGATGTTTCGATCCTTGCGAATGTTTCTCACGTTGGTGACCACCTCCTTGATATCCTCAAACTGTCTGATCAGGTTTTTGTCATAGGCACCAGGCCGCGGCATGGGCGAAACCATCAGGCTTTCGCCCTGGCTGCGATCGCCCAGCAGTTGCCAGATCTCCTCGGTGATAAACGGCATGAAGGGGTGAAGCAGGTGAAGCAGGCGGTCGATAAACCCGCTGGTCTGCTCATGGGTAAGCGCATCGATGGGTGCTTTATAAGCCGGCTTGATGATCTCCAGGTACCAAGCGCTGAATTCATCCCAAAACAGCCGGTAGATGATCATCAATGCATCAGAGATCCTGTATTTTTCAAATTGCTGGTCGACTTTCTTAAATGCGCGGTCCAGCCTGGCATCAAACCAAGCTGCAGCTTCAGCCGAATGAGCGGGTTGTTTAATTCCTGGATCTACTTCCCAGCTCCTGATGAGCCTGAAAGCATTCCATATCTTGTTGCTGAAGTTCCTCCCCTGCTCTGTGAGACTTTCGTCGAAAAGCAGGTCGTTACCGGCAGGAGCACACAGAAGCATCCCCACCCGGACGCCATCGGCACTGTATTTTTTCATCAGTTGGATGGGATCGGGAGAATTTCCCAGCGACTTGGACATCTTCCTGCGCCTGCTGTCCCGAACCATTCCGGTCAGATAGACTGAATCAAATGGCTTCTCGCCCCTGTATTCATACCCTGCTATGATCATGCGGGCCACCCAGAAAAAGAGAATGTCAGGTGCTGTCACCAGATCATTGGTGGGATAATAATAGTTGATATCCTTGTTGTCCGGATACCTGATCCCGTCAAACACGGAGATGGGCCACAGCCAGGAAGAGAACCAGGTGTCCAGCACATCTTCATCCTGCTTCAGGTCACCTGCCTGTAATTCACTCCGGCCGGATTTTTCCCTTGCCAGCTCCACGGCCTCTTCCCTGCTGGCAGCCACCACGTAATCGCCGGGCCCCTCGCCATAAAAATAGGCCGGTATCCGGTGCCCCCACCAGAGCTGGCGCGAGATGCACCAGTCCTTTACATTCTCCATCCAGTGCCGGTAGGTATTCTTGAACTTGGAGGGTTTCAGGCTGACCGTATCGTTCATCACATTTTCCAGGGCCGGGGCACTCAGCTCCTTCATCTTCAGGAACCACTGTAGGCTCAGCTTGGGCTCAATGACTGCATCGGTGCGTTCCGAAAAACCTACCTTATTGATATAGTCTTCAGACCTGACCAGGTTTCCTGCGGCCTCCAGCTTTGGTAAAATCAGGTCCCTGGCTTTGAAACGGTCTTCCCCCACCAGGATCTGAGCAGCCTCATTGAGGGTTCCGTCTTCATTAAAAATATCGATGGACTCCAGGTTGTGTTTCAATCCCAGCTCATAGTCGTTGATATCATGAGCAGGGGTGATTTTCAGTGCACCGGTACCAAATTCACGGTCCACATAGTCATCCACGATAACAGGCACCGGCCGGTTCACCAGCGGAACGAGCACCTTTTTTCCATGGAACTTCAAGAACCTTTCATCCGCGGGGTGTACACAAACGGCCGTATCACCAAGGATGGTCTCCGGGCGCGTGGTGGCAATGGTAATAAAATCCGCTTCCCCCTCCACCTGATACCTTATATAATATAACCTGGACCGGACCTCACGGTAATTCACCTCTTCATCCGATACAGCAGTCAGCGCCCGGGGATCCCAGTTGACCATGCGCACTCCCCGGTAGATCAGTCCCTTGTGGAACAGATCCACAAACACCCGGATGACGCTTTCCGAAAGTGCTTCATCCATGGTAAAACAGGTCCGGTCCCAGTCGCAGGATGCCCCCAGCTTTTTCAACTGATCGAGGATAATCCCGCCGTGCTTCTCCTTCCATTGCCATGCGTACTCCAGGAACTGATCCCGGCTTAGGTCCGATTTGCGGATCCCCTTTTCAGCCAGCATGTTCACCACCCTGGCCTCGGTGGCAATGGATGCATGATCGGTGCCGGGCACCCACAGTGCGTTTTTTCCCATCATCCTGGCCCGGCGGATCAGTACATCCTGCAGGGTATTGTTCAGCATGTGCCCCATGTGCAACACACCCGTCACATTGGGCGGGGGAATAACGATACAGTAGGGTTCACGCGCATCGGGAGTGCTTTTGAAAAAGCCTTGTTCCATCCAGTAGGAGTACCACTTGTCCTCTACACTGGCCGGATCATATCTGGAGGGAATATTCATATGCTCACATCTATCAGAGTCCCGCAAAAATAGTAAAAAAAGGGACTGAAAAAGCCGGTTCACCTGCCCAGGGATACCATTCACCGAATTTTACCCAAAATTAATCTTGAAAACTAAGAAAACCGAAATAGTTTTCTTATACTTGCCGAAAATTACGTAAATGGTGGAAGTCAGAGAAAGGATTATTGTGGAATCGGGAATGCTTTTCGGGAAGTATGGCATCCGGAGCATGACCATGGATTCCCTTGCGGAGGAGATGGGCATTTCCAAACGAACCATATACGAGCGGTTCAAGGACAAGGATACCCTTTTGCTGGAGGTCATCAAGTACTACAAGCAAATCAGGGCTGATGAAGCTCACCGCCTCATTGAGGAATCAGGCAATGCCATCGAGGCCCTGTTCCGGATCATGAAAACCATGATCAGCCAGATTGAGCAGATGAATCCGCTGTTTTTCCACGATTTTAAAAAATACCACACCCGGGTCTTCAAAGAGTTTGCGGGTCACGGCGAGATCAGGGATTACAGCATTACCGATAAGTTATTGAATACAGGCGTTAAACAAAAGGTGTTCAGAAGCGACCTGAACATTGATATTGCAAACCGCACCCTCCATGAATTGTTTAACCTGTTCGGTCATGAAAGCGGCATGGTTGAGGCAGGTTTTCAGAGGAAGGATATGTTCGATCACATCATCGTCCCCTACCTCAGAGGGATTTCCACAGAGAGTGGGCTTTCTCTTATTGAGGAAGGCAGGAAATTTTTGGAATAAAACAGAAACCAATATGAGACACAAAATGAGAAAATTAATATTAAGCATGATCCTGGTGGCCGGGATGGTCACTCCTTTGGCAGCCCAGGATCATGTGGAAAAACTGGTGCTGGACCTGCAGGGTGCAGTGGACCATGCCATCAGCTATAACAAATCGCTGAAGAATGCCCGGATGGAGGTGGATCGCTCCCGTGCCAGTGTATGGGAAACCATTGCCCAGGGCCTTCCACAGGTAGATGGGGCCGTGGATTACATGACCTATTTCAATTATGAACTGTCCTTTTCTTTCGGGGGCACAGATCCAAGTGACATCACACCCGATATGATTGCAGATGCCACCAGCCAGACCCTGGCCCTTTTCACGAATACAACCCAACAGGATCTGATCAACCATACGGCGGGTAACTATTTTGACAATACGCTTCAGGGCATGCTGCCTCCCACCACCATTCTCATGTCGGACCAGAGTACAGCCAAACTGCAGATTTCCCAGCTTATATTCAGCGGACAGTATATCTCCGGTATACAGGCAGCCAAACTGGCCCGGATCATCTCCGAACAGAACCTGGAGTTCAATGAACTGAATATCAAAGAGTCGGTGATCAACTCATACTACCTGGTATTGATCACCCAGGAGTCTCTGCGTATCCTTGAACAGAATGTGGAAAACCTGAACGAGACCCTTGAACAAACCCGGACCATGTTCAATACCGGCATGGCCGAGCAGACCGATGTGGACCAGATCCGCATCACGGTGAATCAACTGGAAAACTCAAGAAATGCACTGGCCCGGAACCTGGAACTCAGTTACAACATGCTGCGCTTCCAGCTGGGTGTCGAACCCACTGTTGACCTGGAGCTAAGCGATCAGCTGGAGTCCCTGTTTTTCAGCATGGAACCGGAATCGGCACTGGCCGCTGCCTTTAACATCGAGGATAATGTAACCTACCAGCTGATGAAGTCCCAGGAGGCCATCAATGAAAAACTGATGGCCATTGAGCAGTGGAACTATGCCCCCACACTGGCTGGTTTTTATAACTACAATGCCAAACTCCTGACCCCCGGGTTCGATATGACCCCCAATCACCTGGCCGGGCTTTCACTGGCTGTCCCCATTTTCTCAAGTGGCATGCGGAAAGCCCGTGTTGATCAGGCCAGAATTGACTATGACGTGGCACAGAACAACCGCGTCATTATGGAGGACCAGCTCTATCTCCAGGAGAAACAGTTCAGGTACAACCTGCAGAATTCACTGGAAAACCATTTCACACAAAAAGAGAATGTGGCTGTGGCCCAGCGGGTATATGACAGCTACCGGCACAAGTTTGACCAGGGCATGGCCACAAGCCTCGACCTGACCCAGGCCAACGGCAATTACCTGGAAGCAGAGGCCAACTACATGACCTCCCTTTTGGAGGTGATGAATGCCAAACTGGCACTGGACAAATTAATGAACAAACTGTAATTCCCCATCGAAAATCATGAAATCAATCCATATTATGAAAACAATAAAAATTGCCATCCTGGCCATGACTGCCAGCACCCTGTTTGTTTCCTGTGACATGAAACCTCCCGGAACCGGGGAAGAAAAAACATCTGTTGCAGAAAAAACACAGCCTGTGAAAGTCATGGACCTTGTCTATGGCCAGACTGCCGTTGAACAGAATGTAACATCCACTGTAGTGGCCTACGAAGAGACTTACCTCTCACCTGCCCTGCAGGGAAGGATCCGCAAGATTTATGTGGAAGTGAACGACCACGTGAACAAAGGAGATCTGCTGGTGGAAATGGACAGGACCCAGCTGGAACAGACCCGGCTTCAGTATCAGACACTGAAAACGGACCTGGCCCGTATGGATACCCTGCTCAGGTACGGATCCATCACCGAACAGGCCTACGACCAGATGAAAGCCCAGGTGGAGACCACCGAACTGATCCTTCAAAACCTGGAGGAAAACACCCTCCTCCGGGCTCCCCATTCCGGTCTGATTACAGGAAAATATTTCAACGACGGGGAACTTTTCTCCCCTGCCCCCAATACACCGGCGGGTAAGGCAGCCCTGGTCTCCATGATCCAGATGAACCCGGTGACGGTGATGATCAACCTGAGTGAAAAATACATTCCTCTTGTCAAAAAGGGCATGTCTGCCACCATCACATGCGATGTATTCCCCGATGAAAAATTTGCCGGCAAAGTATTCAGGATTCATCCCACCGTTAATGCGGCCACCAGGACTTTCACAGCCGAAATCCTGGTTCCGAACGATGGTGAAAAACTGCGCCCGGGCATGTTTGCCAGGGTGAGCCTGATCATGGGTCAAAAGGAGGCCCTGATTGTCCCGGCCATCACTGTCATGCAGCAGACAGGTACCAATGAGAGATATGTGATGCTTTACGAAAACGGAACTGCACGAAAAGTCAACGTTCAAATAATAACCAGACACGACGATCAGCTGGAAATTGCCTCCCCGGAAATCAGAGGAGGAGAACAACTGATCTATGCCGGGCAGGGTCATCTGGAAAATGGCGCCCCGGTAATAGTTGTGGCCGAGTAACCTAATAAAACACCTGAGATGAGTATATACGGAAACGCGGTCAAACGACCGATTACAACAATAATGATCTTTGTGGCGCTGATGGTCATGGGGGTTTATTCCCTGAACAAGCTGCCCATCGATTTCTACCCGGATATTGATTTCCCTGCCATATCGGTGATCACCACCTATTCCGGTGCGAGTGCGGCCGACATTGAGACCAACGTGACACGGTTGATTGAGAATAACCTGAACTCGGTGGGCAACCTGAAAAACATCACTTCGGTATCCCGCGACAACATGTCTATCGTTGTGTGCGAATTTGAGTGGGGAACCAACCTGGATGAGGCCTCCAACGAGATGCGGGATGCCATCAGTTTTGCCGAACAGTTCCTGCCCGAGGAGGTGAGCAAGCCTGCGCTGTTTAAATTCAGTTCCAGTGCCATGCCCATCATCTTTTACGGAGTGACCGCCGATGAGAGTTATCCGGCCATTGCCTCCATCCTGGATGAAAAAATCGTCAACCCGCTGAACCGGATTGACGGGGTCGGGTCCGTCGGTCTGATGGGTGCCCCGGGCCGGGAGATCCAGGTGGACATTGATCCCCGGAAAATGGAGTCCTACAACATCACTGTGGAGATGATTGCGGGGGTACTGAATGCCGAGAACCTGAACCTTCCCGCCGGAAACATCGAAATGGGAATGATGGACTATCCGCTGAGGGTGAAAGGTGAGTTCCCATCCAGCGATGTGCTGAAAGACATCGTACTGGCCAGCTTCAACGGGCAGACCGTCTACCTGAAGGATGTGGCCACCATCCGGGATACCATCCGTGATGTGCCGCTGGACGAGCGGATGAACGGAAAAAAAGGAATGAGGATCATTATCCAGAAACAGTCGGGGGCCAACACGGTTCAGGTGGCTCAGGACATCCAGGCCATGATGCCAAGCCTGATTGAAACGCTGCCCGACGATATTGAAATCACCACGTTCTTCGATTCCTCCGAATTCATTGTGGATTCCATCAGCAACCTGTCGAACACCCTCATGTTTGCCGCCATCGCGGTGATCCTGGTGGTTCTTTTCTTCCTGGGTCGCTGGAGGGCCACCTTTATTGTGATCCTGACCATACCGATTTCGCTGATCGTATCCTTTATCTACCTTTATATTTCGGGGAGTTCCATCAACATCATCGCCCTGTCGTCGCTCTCCATTGCCATCGGAATGGTGGTGGATGATGCCATTGTGGTACTGGAGAACATCACAAAACACGTGGAAAGGGGGAGCAGGCCCAGGGAGGCGGCCATTTATGCCACCAACGAAGTATGGCTGGCTGTGATCGTGACCACCCTGACCGTTGTGGCCGTATTCCTGCCCCTGACCCTGATCGGAGGCATAACAGGCGAACTCTTCCGTCCACTTGGTTTTATTGTGTCCATTACCGTGGTGACCTCTACAGTCAGTGCCATTACGCTGACTCCCATGCTGGCTTCCAAAATGATGCGCTTGCGAAAAGCTCCTAAAAAGATCCGTAAAGTCAGTTATGACAACATCATCGGCCGGGTCCTGGACTGGATGGATGGATTCTATGAAAGATCGCTCCGGGTTGCCCTGAGATTCAGATGGGGAACGCTGATCATCGCTTTTGTGATCTTTCTCGGATCCCTGGCCATGGCCGGCGGAATGGGATTTGAATTTATGCCCGAGGCCGACCAGGGCTCCCTGACAGCAGCCATTGAGCTACAAACCGGTCTGCGGGTGGATGAAACCACCAAAGTAGCCCGCAAAATAGATGCGTTTGTTAAAGAGAATATCCCCGAGGCAGAATACTATTATACATCCTCCGGTTCGGATGACCAGGGTGGGATCATGTCCCTTTTCATGGAACAGGGTTCCCACCGGATCAACATCAGTGTTACCCTTGCAGACCTGGAAAAGCGGGATCGCGATGTATGGGCGATCTCCAACCTGCTTACCGGGTACCTGGAAACCATCCCGGAGATCGTCAATTTCAATGTGGTTCCCAACGGTGGGATGGGAGGTACCACAGAAAACAACGTGGTGGTGGAGATTTACGGCTATGATTTTGAAACCACCTCTGCCATTGCCAACGCCCTTGCCGACAGTGTACGGCCCATCAAGGGAGCAACCAACGTCAACGTAAGCCGTGATCCGTCCAAACCCCAGCTCCAGATAGTGCCGGACCGGGAGAAAATGGCCCAGCACGGACTGAACACCTTTACCCTGGCCAACGCGGTCCGCAACCGGGTGGAAGGTCCCTACATGAGCAAATACCGGGAAGAAGGCGATGAATACGACATCACGGTGCGCTTCATCAAGGATGAGCGGAGTTCACTGTCGAATATCGAAGATATCGCCCTGTTGAACAGGAACAACCAGGTGATCCGTCTGGGTGAGGTGGCTGAGATTGAAGAAAACTGGTCGCCCCCCAACATTGAGCGAAAGAACAGGGAAAGGATGGTGAGTGTATCCATCACTCCTTACAAAGTACCCCTGAATAAAATGGCTGAAGAGGTACAAGCCAGGATCAATTCCATGGAGATCCCTCCGGATGTGAACATCCAGATGAGCGGTGCCGTTGAGGACCTGCAGGATTCCATGAAAGACCTGATGCTGCTGTTGCTGCTCAGCCTGATTCTCACCTACCTGGTGATGGCCAGTCAGTTCGAATCCATGAAAATGCCCTTTATCATCATGTTCTCCATCCCCTTTGCCTTCACCGGGGTTATCCTTGCCCACCTTCTTACCGGAATCACCATGAGTGTGATCTCCATGGTGGGCGGGGTGATGCTGGTGGGTATCGTGGTGAAGAACGCCATTGTGATGGTGGACTTTATCAACCTGATGAGGGAGCGCGGACTGGAATTACGTGAAGCCATTGTGGTTTCCGGGAAATCCAGGTTGCGCCCGGTGCTGATGACCTCACTGACCACCATCCTGGGAATGCTGCCCCTGGCCATGAGTACAGGATCCGGTTCGGAGATCTGGAGCCCCATGGGTATTGCGGTGATTGGCGGACTCGTATTTTCCACCCTGGTCACCCTGCTCCTGATTCCCGTTGTCTACCACATGATGCTGCGGAGAAACGATGAGAAGAAAAAGACAGTGAAGTATAATTTTTTGAACGGAAACGGTGAAGCGTTACCCGAAAACCAAGAACAATGAAAGCGATATTTATAGTATATAACCAGGCTCAGACAGAGAAGATCGAATATCTGTTTGACAAACTGAATATCAGGGGATTTACACGCTGGACCGAACTCACGGGACGGGGCAGTGTGGATGGCCCCCCGCACATGAACACCCACACCTGGCCGGAACAGAATACGGCCAGGTTGGCCGTGATGGAGGAGGATGCCATTGAGGCGGTACTCGATGGTGTCCGTCGCCTTGATGAAGAGAATAAGGAAGTGGGTATCCGGGCGTTTGTGTGGAACATAGAAGCCATGTATTAGGCACCGCCTGATACATGGTTACGCTTTCCGGGAAACCCGTTCACTTGACATCATTTTCTCTTCATTTCTGGGTGACTCCTCCTGGGGCATATTATTTTCATTCAGGGCTCTTTTTCTGATTTCCGAGCTTGTAAAACCCGGATGCACCACCATCACATTCAGACCCTTTTCCAGGTTCTCCAGCCTGAGTGTATTGAAAAATCCGTCCATGGCGTGTTTGGAGGCCACGTACCCTGTCCGTCCGGGCAAGGGGGCCAGACCGGTGATCGAGGAGATCCCGATGACCGTTCCTTTCTGCTCCAGCAGGTGCGGTAATGCAAATTTTGTACAATACAACGCCCCATAAAAGTTCGTATCCATCAATTCCTTAATCACCTCAAGGTCCGTGTTTTCGAAGGTTGCCCGCATGGAAATCCCTGCGTTGTTGATCAGCACATTGATCTTTCCGAAGTTTTCAACGGCCCTTTCAATGAGCCGTTCACAATCTGAGGCCTTTCTGACATCTGTCACTACCGGCAAGGCCTCAACACCTCTTTGCCTGATCTCATGAGCCAGATCAACAAGCTCTTTTTCCCTGAAACGAATGGCTTCCTCGGGAAGCCGGGAGAACCTCCTGACCAGCGGGACCTTCAGTTTTTCCATTTGCTGGATTGTTTTCCGGTAAGGGATCCGATGGAAAGTTTAAGAATCACCATGCCCTTCATGTTTCCGGGATCAAAGCGGGTTAACCCGGGGGCCCCGTGCTGGGCCATGATGATCTCCAGTCCACGCTGTTTGCTCACGTCATCGGTCAGGATCTCCACGCTGCCGTAGCCCACCACCGACCGGTAAAGGCTTGTCCATTTGCATGCTTTCTCATCTTCGATGATCCGGACGGTATCTTCAACCTCGAAACAAACCTGGTTGTTTTCACGCAGCAGGTCGATCTTTTTCCCTTCAGGGGCCGAGTGGATATAGATGGAGCCGTCCTGAAAGCCATAATTGAAGGGCAGGATATAGGGCCGGTCCCCGTCCATAAGCGCAAGCCTGCAAATAACAGCTCCGGCAAGAATCTCTTCCAGCACCTTTTTGTCTTTGATCTCCTGGTTCGCCTTTCTCATACGATGACAATGTAGTGAAAAACCGGGATTGAGTAAATGTTATTTATCATTTCCCACTTCGTGAAAATGGAGTACTTTTGAGCATGAATAAATAATGATGAAGATACAAAAGCATTTTACATGGGCCATCCTGGGGATAGCCATTCTGGCATCCGGCTGTACCGGTACACCCGAAGATCAGGCAAAGAAGCAGGGGCTGGAGATCTGGTTTGAAGAATACCTGCACGAATATGGCGAAATGACTGAGGACAGTGACGGCACCTGGGCCTTCCGGTTCAAGAACATCGGCAAACAGGCCATCGTGATCAACCGGGTGCGCAGCACATGCGGATGCACGGTTCCTTTCTGGCCGAAAGAACCCATCGAGCCGGGCGCCTCGGGTGAGATCACCGTGAAATACAACACGGCCACCCCGGGTCCGTTCTTTAAATCAATTTATGTCTATTCGTCAGCAGCCAACTCCCCTGTCAAATTACAGATCAAGGGGAAGGTCACCCTGGCTGAAAAAATGAAATAAAGCCATGCCAACCATCTCTGTTAAAGGAAAAAAGATGCCGGCATCTCCCATCCGGAGGCTGGTTCCCTATGCCGAAGAAGCAAAAAGAAAAGGGAGAAAAGTATTTCACCTCAACATCGGTCAGCCCGACATTAAAACACCCGAAGTTGCCAGGGAAGCTGTCAGAAACATGACCGATGAAGTAATCGCTTACAGCCACTCGGCAGGGAATGAAAGCTACCGGCGGAAACTGGCAGGTTTTTACCAGGGCATTGGTATAGATGTGGACCATACCGAGATGCTGGTAACCACAGGTGGTTCCGAGGCCGTTTCCTTTGCGCTTTTGTCCACCGTAAATCCCGGAGAGGAGGTCATCGTTCCGGAGCCTTTCTATGCAAACTACAACGGATTTGCAGTGTCTGCCGGCGTAAATGTGGTTCCCATCACTTCAGGCATTGAAAACGGATTTGCGCTTCCCCCCATGGAGGAGTTCGAAAAGGTGATCACTCCGCAGACCAGGGGAATTATTATCTGCAACCCGAACAATCCCACCGGGTATCTTTATTCACAGAAAGAGATTGAAACACTGGGAGAGATTGTCCGGAAATACGATCTCTATCTTTTTTCCGATGAGGTTTACCGGGAATTCTGCTATGATGGTGAGAAACATTTTTCGGCCATGAACCTGAAGGGGCTTCAGGAGCATGTGGTGATGCTGGATTCTGTCTCCAAAAGATACAGCATGTGCGGGGCCCGGGTGGGTACGCTGGTCTCCAAAAACAAGGAGGTCATTGCCACTGCCCTGAAGTTTGCCCAGGCAAGGCTGAGTCCGCCCTCCTACGGACAGGTGGCCGCCGAAGCTGCCCTGGAAACACCTCCCTCCTATTTCAGGGAAGTATATGATGAATACATCCAGCGGCGGGATTTCATGGTCGGGGCGCTGAACAAGATCCCGGGCGTTGTTTGTCCCACTCCCAAAGGAGCTTTTTACACGGTGGTGCACCTTCCTGTGGATGATGCGGACATTTTTGCCCAATGGATCCTCAGTGATTTCGAGTACAACAACCAGACCGTAATGGTGGCTCCGGCATCGGGTTTCTATTCCACCCCTGGAATGGGAAAACAGGAGGTTCGCATTGCCTATGTGCTTAAGAAAGAGGACCTGGCCACGGCCATGGAGACCCTTGCTGAGGCGCTTAAAGTTTACCCCGGCCGAACCATCTAGCAGTTAGGGTGTTTACTCATAGGGCAGATCCACAGGATTTGACTACTTTTACCATCGAATTGATAAGAAAGAAAAATATTGAAATTTAGTGATTTCGGCTTCGATTCCTCCCTGATGGAGGGCATCGAAGCCATGGGCTTTGAAACCCCGACACCCATTCAGCAACAGGCCATACCGGCCATCCTGGAAGGTAAAGACATCATCGGTTCAGCACAAACCGGGACCGGGAAAACAGCAGCCTTCCTGCTTCCTGTCATCCAGCACATCATTGCATCGAAAAAGGAGAACAAGACGCGGGCACTGATCATTGTACCTACGAGGGAACTGGCCCAGCAGATTGATCAGCAAATGGAAGGATTCGGCTATTTCACCCAGGTTGGATCCATTGCCGTATATGGCGGTGGTGACGGAGCACTGTTTGCCAGGGAAAAGAAAGCGCTGGTGGAGGGAACCGAGGTGGTGATCTGCACACCCGGCCGAATGATCGCCCACCTGAACAACAATTATGTACATTTGGACGGACTGGATTACCTGATCCTTGATGAGGCCGACCGGATGCTGGATATGGGTTTTCATGAGGATATCATGAAAATTATCCAGTACCTGCCAAAACAAAGGCAGAACCTGATGTTTGCAGCCACCATGCCCAATGACATCCGTATCCTGGCGAAAAAGGTCCTGCACAACCCGGTGGAGGTGAACATTGCCGTTTCGAAACCTGTTGAAAAAGTTCTCCAGGTGGCCTATGTGGTTTACGAATCCCAGAAACTTCCTCTGGCCCTTCACCTTTTGAAAGGACGCAATCTGAAAAGTGTCATTGTATTCTGTTCAACGAAAATAGCTGCAAAACAGCTGGGCCGCCAGTTGAAAAGGGAGGGTTTGCTGGCCGAGGACATCCATTCCGATCTGGATCAGAAGCAGCGGGAGGAGATCATGCTGCAGTTCCGCAACCGGAAACTGAATATCCTGGTGGCCACCGACCTGCTCTCCAGGGGGATCGACATTGACAACATAGAGCTGATCGTTAATTATGATGTGCCCCACGAAGGTGAGGATTATATCCACCGCATCGGGCGCACCGCCAGGGCGGAATCGGATGGAATTGCCATTACCCTGATCAGTGAGCAGGAGCAGTATAAGTTTGCACGCATTGAAAAAATGCTGGAAAAGGTGGTGACCAAATCATCTGTTCCCCCTGAATTTGGTGATACCCCTGAATACAATCCTGAGAAAAACAGGGGCCGCGGAGGAGGGTACAGGGGCAAAGGTTCCGGTGGAAGGAAGCAAAGCGGAGGCCGGTCCGGAGGAAACCGTTCAGGAAAAAGCAGGCCTGCCGGTCACAAGGATCGCCATCAGTAAACCACAAACCGCAGTGCCTCGCCCTGATTGGTACGAAGGATATACATACCAGGGGCCAGGGCATCCACAGCCGCATTTTCCGTTGTACGAAGCTCCATGACCACCTGACCGTTTGCAGAGCAGATGATCCCCGAAACCTGCCGGCTGAACCGGAGCACCCCGCCGGTGACCGGGTTGGGGTAGAGCTCCAGATTTTCATCTCCGGCCAGGGTTTCATCCACAGCATCGGGCTCGTTGGAAAACCCGGGAGTGGCTTGAGAAAAAGCCATCCAGTCGCTTCCCCCGTCGAAGGAGCGTCCCTGTGCCACATCGGTCACCTGCGGGCCGAAGGTGATTGAGTCCAGAATGGGGAACCCTTCTGCCGGTCTGCCCGACAGCCTCAGCTTTTCACCCCCCGCGCTGATCCTGAACGGGGCATGCTGTTCACCCTGTTCAGGCTGACCGTCCATCCAAACCAGGAAAAACTCCTTTGGATTGAGATAGGCAAAAGGAAACTTGTACTTTCCCGGCGCTCCCATGTCATCACTCAAAAAGAGGCTGCCCATCCATACCCTGGAGGAGGTGGGATTGTAAATCTCCACCCAGTCATCATACTCCCCGTTTTCATCCATGACTGAACTGCTGTTGGAAGCCATGAATTCATTGATCAGCAAAGGTCCGATGGCCAGTGGAAATGAGACCGACAGAAAATCTGCAGGATACCGGGTCTCCTGACCACCGTTGTCAGTGGCTGTAAAATAGAGATCCAGCACTGCCTCTCCATCCGGACTGCCAAGGGAATC
The DNA here is from genome assembly GCA_043797815.1 of Bacteroidota bacterium. Lineage (GTDB taxonomy): Bacteria > Bacteroidota > Bacteroidia > Bacteroidales. Next base: position 8,844 of record JAZDPG010000034.1, on the reverse strand, counting down.
CAGAAATGTAACAGTGGCTGAGACCGGATCCTGTATGGGCGGACCTGCAGGGACCAGGGTTTGCCAGGCTCCCTCATTGATCCGGTAGTGCAGGAGGGTTGAAAATCCTTCCTGGTCATCTTCAGCGGTCCAGTCCACCCGTATCATCTCCTTTGAAGGCATCACCCTGGCATGGGAGATCAGCGGTGGTGCGTCTGTATCTATACATGCTTCAAGGGCAGATTCAGCCCTGAGGGAGGCATATTCCAGCACGCCATAAGGGAGCCACCAGGCCCAGGGAATCCCTTCGGAAAGGGCCTTCCGAAAATCGGAGAATTCATACCCGAAATCCAGTGAATAATAGGGATCCTGGCTCACCCAGGCACCGATCTGGTCCCTCCAGCGGTATACTTCCTGTTCCATTTCATCAGAAATCATATAGGCCGCCAGTTTTTTAATATACCCGGTGAATTGCTTCCTGTAAAGCTCCTGCTGCATGATCTGATCATACAGCGGCCTCTCTTCGCGTGACCACTGGTAAATGGACCGGGTTGCCCAATCCACACCCAGCCAGTCGAGCCCCCAGGTGTTGTCCAGGTCATAGGGTATATACCCGATCCGCCCTGTCACCTGGTCCCGGTAGAGGTAGTAATTGTTCTTGTTCCCGATGTACCCGTCCCAGTTTGCCGTCATCACATCCACAGCCATGATTTTCAGGTATTGCTGCACATTCATGATCTTCTCCACCTGCGCCATGAACCCGGCTCCCGAATATTCATGGATGGCACCTATCAAAGCTGCAAGGTCCCCATAGTCGTCCCACTGAGCATTGATCCTCAGATCATATGCCCTTCTGTCTCCCTGCTGTTCCATATAAACAGCGGGATCATCTCCCTTATAAGCCAGGTCGGCGGGCCACAAGCATTTATAGAGGTTGCCGTCGTTGTTCCCAAAACGGGTCCGCATGAAATTCTCATCAATGTGTTCGGTGTTGATGTATACACCGTAGAATGCTTCATTGATGTAGAGCAGCACATGGTTGGAACGGGCAGCCGGAATGCCCAGTTTGCGGAACAGGCTCCAGCTAAGCCTGGACCGGATCATGGAAGGATCGTTGGTCTCCGCATTCAGGTTCATCTCTTCAATCCCGTGGTATTTTCTCCCATTCTCAAAAGTGTTGAATGAAATCCGGAACGATTTCTTCTGTTTGTCCCTGGATGTATTGCCCCTGCAACGAATCCCCACATCAGCCATCTCTTCGGTCACACTTTCCCGTATCATCCGGAATTGCGCCTTGTACTCCACGTCGCTCCGGGGATCTTCATAGAGGCTTTCCAGATCAGCCGGTGGGATGGTAATATCAATGCGGGGTACCTGCGTATCATCATACACAAAGCCGGGATCCGGGTGCATCAACTGTGCATGCGATACTCCGGCGAACAACAAAACCGTAATGAGCATCCATGGCTTTAAAAACCGCCGCATTGTTTCAATCATAAATCAGATATTTCTTCCGCTTTCCCATGAAATCATCCAGGTCCGCTTTCCAGCTGGCGCGGATCCGGGCTTCGTCCCATCCGGCCCTGATCTGCTTCCGGAGTGCAGTGGTTCCTGCAAGTTTATCGAAATAGGCTGTAAAAAACTCCTCTTTTACCGGAAACCTCCGGTAGGCATCAAGCAAAATTTGCAGCTGGATGCGGTTCCATCCTTCCCCGGGGATAAATTGCCTCAGGTCCTCACCGAAACAGCGCTGCCCCTTGTATCTGGGTTCCGGGGATACCCCCGGCATTGAAACCGGAGTGAAGGTGAAATCCCCCTGCATTTCCGGATGTCCGTACACTTCAAAAGGCCAGGGCGTTCCCCTCCCCTCGCTGAGGATGGTCCCCTCAAAGAAGCAGGTGGAAGGATAGAGCATGATGGCATGATCGTTGGCCAGGTTTGGCGAGGGTCTCACTGGCAGTGAACAAGGATCACCATGGCTGTAACCTTCGCAGGGTACAACGGTCAGATCGCAACAAATACCTCCGGCAAGCCAGCCCTCCCCGTTGATCATCCGGGCCAGCTCGCCCATGGTCATTCCGTACACCACCGGAATGAGATGCATCCCCACAAAAGAGCGAAGCGAGTCGTCCAGCACGGGCCCGTCTACATACCCTCCATGGGGATTGGGCCGGTCCAGTACCACCAGGGGGACCCGGTTTTCGGCACAGGCCTCCATGACATAATGAAGCGTGGAAATGTATGTATAGAAGCGGGTGCCCACATCCTGCAGGTCAAAAAGGACCAGATCCACCCCCTTCAGTTGTTCCGGACCGGGCTTTTTGTTCCTGCCATAAAGGGAAACGACGGGGATCCCCGTGACAGGATCAGCTTGTTCCTCCACAAGCTCTCCTGCCGCATACGCTCCCCTGAATCCGTGTTCCGGACTGAACAGGGAGATCACCTGGTCCCGCGACACACCGGAAGATAAAAGTGTATCCAGCAGGTGAACCTGGTTTACCACCGATCTGTGGTTGGCAACAAGTGCAATGCACCTCTCCCCGATCAGGGGCAGGTAGACCTCCAACCGTGATGCCCCGGTACGGAACTCCCGGTGAGGCTGTACACATCCCGCCCAGGTAGTTGGAATCAGAAGCGTGCAGAAAACCATCCATCGACAATATATTCGAAATTGTTTCACCGGGGCCTGAGGTTGTCTGACATTGAACAAAGATAGCTACATTTGGATGCATAACGAAGAATCCTTGAACACAGAACTGTTTATTGTACGCCGGCTGATCGGCAACAAGAAGGGCCGCCGGAGTTTTTCACGGTCCATTGTAGCCATTGCCACCTTTGGAATTGCGCTTGGACTGGCAGTCATGATCGTGGCTGTAGCCATTCTGACAGGCTTCAAAAAGGAGATCTCCAACAAAGTAACCGGATTCGGGGCCCACATCCAGATCCTGAACCTGGATTCGAACCTCTCCTATGAGACTGTCCCGGTGCCCGCCGGACTACCGGCGCTGGAGCAGATCAGGCAGCTGAAGGGTGTGAAGAACGTGCAGCCTTTTGCCATCAAGGCGGGGATCATCAAGACCGGAGAAGAGATCCATGGTGCCGTGCTCAAAGGTGTTGACGGGCTCTATGACTGGGATTTCATCACGGCACACCTGACCGGCGGGGAAATTTTCAGTGTTCAGGATTCGGTAAGAAGCAACCAGGTGGTGATCTCGCGCTATACGGCCAACCTGCTTCATCTGGATGTGGGCGATCAGTTCACCATGTATTTTATCCAGGACCCTCCCCGGGCCAGGACCTTTGAAATCAGCGGGATCTACAGCACCAGCCTGGAGGAATTTGACAAGCTGTACATTTATGCAGACATCAGACAGGTGCAAAGGCTGAACGACTGGCATGAGGGCCAGGTGAGCGGGCACGAAGTGATTCTGAAGGAGATGGGAGACCTGGAGGAAATTACGGAAGAGGTCCGCGACCTGGTGGCCTTTGATTTTCTGGAAGACGGAAGCCGTCTGAAAGTCGAGACCATCCGGCAAAAATATACCCAGATCTTTGACTGGCTGAATCTCCAGGACATGAACGTGCTGGTACTGATTCTCCTGATGCTGATCGTTGCCGGTTTCAACATGATCTCCGGCTTGCTGATCCTGATCCTGGAACGCACCAATATGATCGGGATTCTGAAGGGTCTGGGTACCACCAATGCATCGATCCGGAAGATCTTCCTGTACCAGTCAGCTTACCTGACCCTGGTGGGCCTTTTCTGGGGAAACCTGATCGGGATCACCATCTGCCTGTTGCAGAAACACCTGGGCATTGTTTCCCTGGATCCCAGCTCGTACTACCTGGATACGATCCCCATCAACCTGAACCTGTTCCATATCCTCCTGCTGAATGTGGGGACCATGGCCATCACCTTCCTCTTCCTGCTCTTCCCCTCCATGATCATTTCCCGCATATCCCCTGACAAAAGCATCAGGTTTAACTAATGAGGGGACAGATTCATCCTGAACACTGGAAACAGGCTCTGAGGGAGAAACTTCCCGGAGAAGAGGCCCAGCTAAAAATGGCACCGGTTTTCAGGGGAGCATTTGAACACACTTCAGATCCTGTTCCGGCGGCTGTTCTGATCCTGATGCTTCCCTTCCGGGGGGAGACCCGGCTGGTGTTTATTAAACGAAATGTTTATGACGGGCCCCACAGTGCGCAGGTAAGCTTTCCGGGGGGAGCCTGGGAACCGGGGGACCTTTCGCTGGAGGACACTGCTCTCAGGGAAACAAGGGAGGAGCTGGGAATCACAGGAAAGATAGAACTTCTCGGCTCACTGACACCCCTGCAAATCCCCGTGAGCAATTTCATGGTTACACCCTTTGCAGGATGGATGGCGGAACGGCCTGCGTTCCACCCGGACCCGGTTGAGGTTCAATACATCATTGAGGCTCCACTGACAACGCTCCAGAATCCGTCGAATATCAGCTCAGGCACATGGCAACTCCATGGGCGGTCCATTGAAGCACCCTTTTACATGGCTGGAAAAGAGAAGATCTGGGGGGCTACTGCGATGATGCTCTGTGAATTTCTTCAATTGACCGCCACGCTGCAAGCACATCGCTGTTGATGATGTTCTTGTAGTGCTCATAACGGCTCATCACTTCCCTTACATAGTTGTACGTTTCAATTCCCCTGGCATACCCGTATTGAACTACCGGGTCGTTGTAGTATTTGGGATCTGCCTTTTTAAGGAGCCACTCTTCCACACTTCCCGCCCATACATTGGGATTGTCTCCATACTTCTCAGCCAGCATCCTGGCATCCTGGATATGCCCATAGCCTATGTTGTACGCAGCAAGAATAAATTTAATGCGTTCCTGCTCATCCTTAATCTCATCCCTGAACCGGTCATCGAGCCATTGAATGAACCGGACACCCGCCCTTACCTGGGCCCTGGGGGATGATTCATCGGTAATCCCGTAGTTTTTTGCTGTAACCGGCATCAGCTGCATCAGCCCGTAGGCGCCCGCCCAGGAGGTGGCTTCGGGATTGAATCTGGACTCCTGGAAAACCATGGACGCCAGAAGCCTCCAGTCCCACCTGATCACCTCGCTTTCCTCCCTGAAGATCTCATCATAATCTGAAATCTTGCCACTGCTCAAGGCATAGTATTCACTGTGAATACTCCGGTAGGTATGCCTGTTTTTAAAGTACTTGTTATAGAGAAGTGCATAGTCCCTGGTTCCCTGGAAATCTTCTATCCAGCGGTCGATTTCGGCTTTCAGGCTGTCCGCTTTGAGCTGCACGGCCCAGGCCACATTTTGCGGGAATGATACAGCTGTCCCCACATCAAGCTGTGAAAAATAGGTGGAATTAACCAGTCCCACATTCTCATCACAAATGGTATAATCGATCTCACCCATGGCCACCCTTTGAACAAGCTGTTCCGACTCAAGCTGGACTTCTATAATCCGGATACCGCCCCCGATCTCATCGGAAAGGCTCGTGAGTCTCCGGGCATAGACTGAACCGGCCTGAACATAAACTGTTTTTCCCGCCAGGTCCAGCTGATTGCGAAGTACATTGGATTCCAGTTGGGTGGAATTCATATCCTCCCAGCGCTCGGGTTTCCTTTGTACCAGCACCTGCCGGGTCTGCAGCAAGGGAGCGGTAAAGTTCACAAACCTCTTTCTGTCCGCAGTTACGGTCAGATCCATGGCAATCAGATCCACCACTCCCTCCTTCAGGTCCCTGAAATTTTTATCCAGGTCGTTGCTCACAGAAACCTCAAGTTCCAGTTTCATATGGTCGGCAAGGGCCTGCAGCATTTCAAACTGAAAACCCATGGGCTGACCGCGGTAGATAAAGTAACTGATGGAATTGTATTCGGTCACAACCTTCAGGACGCCCTTCTGCCGGATCCGGTCAAGATTTGTAAGCTGATCCGGTTTCAGGCTGCTGATATCCCGGAACCGGGATTCTCCAAACCTGTTACATCCTCCCAGAATCAGAGACTGTAAGAGAATCATCAGAAAGTAAATCCTGTAATACTTGACGGTTCTTTTCATGTAGTTGCCGTGAGTGTATTTTGATCAGTCATAGAATGTCCATACCAGTCCCAACCTGAAATACCTCGGTTTCATCGGGTATCTGTAGGTAGTAAAATAGTTGTCCCCAAGAAATTGTACGCCGGACAGGAGGTTGTTATAGGAGGCAAAGATCCTGGTGCGCGCTATTTTAAAAGCAAGGAATACATCCAGGAAAGGGTATCCGCCCACATCGGATTCATCCTGCAGAAAAAACACACCTGTTGCAGGCATGTATGAACCGGCCCGGTACCTGGTTGTATAGTAGAGGTCAAATCCCAGGGTTGCGATCAGCGCTCCCTTGAAAAATGTTTGTTTCCAGTAATTGGAACTGTAGAGTGCTGCCAGGGGCAATCGAAGCACCTCACCGGCGGTTGTATACTGCAGCAGGACTTTGTCTTCCGAATTGAACCCGGAAACCTGGAAATGCCTGGAAAAGTATCCCGAGAAAACCAGGAAGTCCTTGTCATATACCCGGGGAAGAGCATGCTGATCCCAGTAAAGGTAATTGCTCAGATAGGCAACTCCGGCCCGCAGTTCCATCTCCAGTTCCTCACTTTTCACAAAGGCCTCTCCTTTGATCCTGAAAAGGGAAGGAAAATCATTCTCCCACTGAAAGAACGAGGAGGCATAATGGTTTGTAAAATAGTGCGGACGCCGTAATTCAAGGCTGCCCCTGAGTCCAAGGTCGGCCTTCTTTAGAAACTCCCTTGAGAAAGTGGCGTTGACCCGGAAATCATTCTGAAAATAGCCCAACAGGTAATACTTCCCGTCTACCACCCAGTCCCATGTTCCCGCAGTGGGTCCGGCCAGGTAAAATCCCACATATACATCATTGTAATAGGTATCACTGAAACGGGCCGCCGCTGAATCCCGGCCGATGGAATCCACAACCAGCGGATCGGTGGTGATGGTATCCACATGGCTAAAAACCTGTTTGGGTGTCGGTGAGAGCATTCCGAACCGCCTCAGTTCATGGCCGGCATACACCCGTGCAGAGATCTTATCATAATCGGAGTCACCCAGGATCACCTGGAAAACATTGGACAACTTATCCTCTGATACCGAATCATATGGAGTGTCTATCTCGTAATAGTAGTTGTCATATACCGGGGAAAGGTTACCGGGATCAACCACATCCTCATAATACTTGAAATGCCGGTCATACAACAGCTGGTGTGAGATGGAGAGGGTCTTCCCGGAGGAGGATTTGTTCCCAAGGGAATCTGTGGCGGTCACCCGCTCAAAAAGGTTGTACTTCTGGGTGGCAAAAAAAGAGATGTTGCGGTATTGGGAATGTGCACCGGTCAGCTGCATGGGATACTCCCACTTTTTCAGATCCGATCCGCTTACGAACAGATCCAGGTCCTCCACCCCTGCATGGTCCTGAACCTTAAAATCGTTATAATAGAAGGTGCCGAAAATGCTGTATTTGTTCTTCGCATGGCTCCCGAACAGGCCCACCCGGTTGGACCGGGTCGTTTCATTGGTATAATAGGGTTTCCCGTCCAGAATATTAAAATCCAGTCCGAAATTGGTATAGGGCGATGCATTCTGGGTGTGCAGCGCCCGCACGTTCTGTTCAGGTGCCTGATTCAGGAACATCATGGTGGAATAGGACAAGGTTGTAAACGGAGTCTTCGTATTGAAGAATATGGTGCGGTCAGCCCTCTTCAGATAAGGATCCCACCCAACTCCGAAAACAAATGCATCTGCCTCCGGGCGAAGGAAAAAGTCCACATGGTTCAGCGAATGACCCAGGTTCCCCACATATTCATAACTGAATCCCTGTTCGAATGCCGGCTGGTACTCACGGTGAATCTGATGCATGTTGGTATCCAGCGGCGTCTCTTCAAAACGGGTAAAGTTATGCATCAGCATCCAGGTATTGATCTGCTTGGAGGTGTCAATAACCTGCGCCAAAGACGCTGTAAACGAAGCTGATAACAAAAGAATTATATAGATTCCTCTCATCACCTGAAATCAGGTATTAGATACCAAGTTAAGAAGCAGGAAGCGAACAGGGGGGATAAATTTATGATAGTAATCAACAAAATATCAAAGTTCGAAGAAAGAAGGGGCTTATAAAAAAATCCCATCCGGGTTTCCGGATGGGATTAAATAAGATAGGCAACGACCTACTCTCCCACTAACGCAGTACCATCGGCGCAATCGGGCTTAACTTCTCTGTTCGGAATGGTAAGAGGTGGTTCCCCAATGCAATAGTCACCTAAAATCCTTATCCGCCTTCGCCAACCCCGTGTCGCTAAAGCTTCAGCGGTGGTACAGGCTATGACGGACACAATAAGATTGACATAATGGAAGAAAATATTTTAATTAGCCTTGAAAAAAGCTCACGGGCAATTAGTACTGCTCGGCTTTGACATTACTGCCTTTACACCTGCAGCCTATCAACGTTATCGTCTTTAACGGCCCTTAAGGGAGATCTCATCTTGAGGGAGGCTTCGCGCTTAGATGCTTTCAGCGCTTATCCCTTCCAGACGTAGCTACCCTGCAATGCAGCTGGCGCCACAACAGGTACACTAGAGGTCTGTCCAACACGGTCCTCTCGTACTAGTGTCAGGTCCTCTCAAATCTCCTACGCCCACGACAGATAGGGACCGAACTGTCTCACGACGTTCTGAACCCAGCTCGCGTGCCACTTTAATCGGCGAACAGCCGAACCCTTGGGACCTTCTCCAGCCCCAGGATGTGACGAGCCGACATCGAGGTGCCAAACCGCTCCGTCGATATGAGCTCTTGGGAGCGATCAGCCTGTTATCCCCGG
>JAZDPG010000110.1:0-90812 GCA_043797815.1 Bacteroidota bacterium | reverse complement strand
CTTTTAATATTTTTTATTTTCAGGCTTTTCAGATGAAAAACAGTGGCAAAACGCTCGAATTCAGGACCTGCTACTGCCCGTCCCTGGTTCAGTTGCACGATGTTGGGAACCGTCTGAGATTTGCCTCCGAAAAGGTCTGATGGATAGTACTTTTGCAGACATCGTATCGTCCAGGGAGCAAGGAAAAGTATTTTGCTGGATCGGCCCAGAACCTGTCTGTACAGTGCCCTGGAAAACTTCCGGAGTCTGATCACCTTCATGTCTGTATTCCCTCTCACGGTCAGGATATAAGGAACTCCAAGCTTTCTGGCCAGATAGTAAGCAATGATTCCCTCAAATGTAAGTTTATGTGCATGGATCAGATCAGGTTTAAGGCCTTCATCACTGATCATCCTGCCAATCCTGATATATCCAAGGAACATCCACAGGTGCAACAAGATTCCAAATGGCAGACCGAATATCCGCATGGAATAGCCGTGCGGCTCCTTCACTGCTTTGAAGTTGTGCCATATCCGGGACGTTCGGTTGAGGGAGAATATGATATTTTCCCCATTCTTCAAACTGGCACACAGGTTTTTAACCGCTTTGGTCTTGTTGGGATTTATCTGATCAGGATGGTCAAAGGAAAGGTGTATGATCTGCATGCTGCTTTCAATTATTTCTTGATGATAATGAGCGCCACCTCAAAGTAAAGATATCAATTAGATTTAAAACCGTGGTCTTTGCCTTCCATGGTAAACACTTTTTTGGCAAATGTGTTTAAGGGATTATTGCTATCTTGTTTGTATAATCAATTCATTGGGGGAGATTTTATCATGTCGAGCAAAAAGAACCGTTTTTTACAATTTGTATTAGGGATCTTAATCCCGTTGACCGTTATTCTTATTATCTACCTTGTAATTGATTTTTCAGGACCGGGAAAGATCCCCTTAAAGGAGGACCGGGTATTTGGCCTCAATTGTTTGAGAGCGAAGGACTTAATCGTACAGGAATTTGACAGTAACGGTGATTTATGGGCCACGCGGGGCATGATCGTTTACAGCTTGCCCAAAGGTGAACGGGAATTTATAAAGGTGGCACACGTTCCCACCAGGTTTTCCATTTTCTGGCTTCGAAATTTTACGATTGTCCGGCGGCTGACTTTAAGACCCGAATGCGTGGAGCTTGTCAGGACCGGAAAAGGTGACCTCTGTGCTTTGTCTGCCGGAATCCTCTGGGCCCTGCCTGCAGGAGAAAAGAAGTTCACAGCATCCATTAAAATTGCCCATTACGGTTTTGGGGATCAGGGTGTCAGGAATGATGGAATTCTATCCATCGGCGAAAGTACGGTTTACTTTGGTGAATATTTCAGTAATGAAAAGGAAGGGGAAGTGAACTTACTCAGGAGTACGGATGATCAGGAATCCTGGCAGACTGCCTACCATTTCCCGCCAGGTGAAATACGCCATATTCATGCTGTTCAGAGTGATCCCTATACGGGGAAGATCTGGCTGTGTACCGGGGATGCAAATCCTGCTTCGAGGGTGGGCTGGACCGATGATCATTTTAATACCCTCCATACCATTGGAAGCGGAAGTCAGATGTGGCGTGTATGCCAGCTTGCATTTACCGAAGAGGCTGTTTACTGGGGGACAGACACAAGTGTAGGTGAGACAACCGGCATCTTCAAATGGAACAGGAAAAGCGGTGAGATCCGGAAACTGGCAGATCCTGCCGGAGCAGTTTTCTTCGGAACAAGGTTAGAGGGAGGTACAGTGATTCTGAGTACAAACAGGCAGGGATATTCCAATGAACTGGACAAAAAGACACGCTTGTGGGTCATCGGTGAGGAGGACCAGGTAACAGCCATTGAGTGCGGAACCTGGAAGGCTTACAGGATCGAGTTCTGGGATAAGTTTGCCCAACTTAGATTTCAGCGGAACCAGGGAAGTCCGTCCCTGGTTGTATCTGTGCTGAATCAGAAGGAACTTCGTGACGGCGACCTGCTTATCATTGATGAGGGTGAACTGGTCAGGGCTGTGGACGAAGCAAAGCCTCGCTAAAGGGTTGATGGTTTTTTCCGCCTGAATCTGGCTTTGAGAACCAGCAGGATGAACCTGGAGTTACCCACCAGATACCTTTTCCACATCCTGCCCGGTTCCTGGAGGAACCTATAGAACCATTCCATCCCCATCTTCTGCATCCATCCAGGGGCACGTTTGGTATACCCTGCGATTACATCAAAGGAACCCCCAACCCCCATGTTGAAATTCACATTTTTCATCACCTCCCTGTAGCTAAACATGAAGTTCTCTTTTTTAGGGGAGGGCATGGCCACGAACAGAAGCCGGGCGCCGCTGTCACCGATCATTTGCGCAATCGCTCCCTCTTCGTTTTTACCAAAATAGCCGTTCCGGTAACCAGCCACTACCGATGGTCCGTATTTTTTGGTATATATTTCAACCACTTTACCGACCACCTCCTCCCTGGCGCCGAAGAAGAAGCAACCATATCCTTTTTCAGCGGCCAGTTCTACCAGCTTCTCCATAAGATCTATACCGGCCACCCTTTCGGGTATCTTTTTCCCAAGCATTCTGACGGCCCAAACAATACTCTGTCCGTCGGCGTTAATCAGGTCGCAGGTAACCACACTCTGGAAAAGCTCTTTGTTTTTTTGCATGGCAACCACCTTCCCTGCATTGATGACCACATGGTTGAGTTTTCCTCCTTCCCGGATGGTTTCATCAATGCGTTCAATGGTCTCTTGCATGGTCAGGGTATCCAGGGGAATCCCAAGAAAATCGATTCGTCTATCTTCGCTCATATGGTAATGGAAAACTTATTGATGTTTTAAAAATAGCTTATTCCTGTTAAAATAGCCTGCCGTTCATCAAATTTTCAGTTGATGGCGCACCCGGTTGATTCAAATGTTTGGATCACATTGCATTCATCCCGGGTTTTCCAATATTCTGGATTTGGATGCAACCTTCTGCCCCTCATTTTCGTTTCTTTCTGGACAGGCATGGTCCTGTATATGAATATTGGCATAGTTATGTATATTAATAATATTTTGTAGATTAATAAATTAAATGTATAATTTTGATTTCCCACTTGTAGTTATATGTGAAAATCGTGGTATGGGTACAAGAAACAATTTGATTAGCAAGGTCTTGCTCCTATGTGTTCTTGTTCAGTTGGGAATACCCCTTGCATTGTATTCCCAGGGTGAGGATGTATTCAATTTTGTGTGGAAGCAAGATTTTAATAATTCTCCACTGGGGTTATATACAAGAGAGCAGGTAAATAAAGACTGGAACAATCCCAACTGGGCAGCAGGAACGGACAAAACATATATTGTTGACCTCTACGGTGACCGGGCCATGAAGTTCAATATCCCTCCGGGTACAACCAACTCCTGGGATGGTGGGGGTGAATGGTGGGCACCTCTGCCACCTGGTCACGAGGAGATGTATTTTTCCTATAACGTGATGTTCCGGCCAGGGTTCGACTGGGTTTTGGGTGGGAAATTGCCGGGGCTGGGCGGGGTGGACAATCCCACCGGGGGAATTGAGATGCCTTTTGAGGCGGGATTTACAGCCAGGTATATGTGGACAGAGGTGAAAGAATCTGATCCGAACTACCCGGACGGGAAATTCATCTTCTATGTTTATCACCACAACAAAAGTGGAAAGTATGGAGATGCTATCGCCTTGGGGGAAACGACTTATCCGGTGGATGATTCCATCTGGCACAACCTGTGCATGCGTGTTGTGCTCAATACGGTCTACGCTGACGGAGGAGCAGCTGACGGACTGATCGAGTTTTTCCTGGACGGTAAACACATCACCACCAGGTATGGCCTGAAATACAGAAATCTCAGTTCCATCTGGATCGATACCCAGCATATAGTCACCTTCTTTGGAGGATCCGGAGATGAATATGCCCCAACAGTGAATGAATGGATGTTGTTTGATGACTTTGCCTGTTTCACCTTTAAAGATGGGGTGGATGTTGTAAGAGGAAAGACAGCTACGCCTTCAGGTACGACCATTCCCATTCCCAACAGCAAACATGGAATGAAACCTGCTCCAAGTGCCGTGGAGGTTGAAACGGATCAGGAACCGCCAACGGCCCCAACGGGCCTTCAGCCTCTTTTTATTTCAGGGGCTTTTATTGGTTTCATGTGGCTTCCTTCAACCGACAACAAGGCAGTGAAGGGATATACCGTATACCAGGACGGGGTGGAGAAGTTCAACCAGGAAGCTACTTCCGCGGTGCTCCTGGGACTCGAATCCCAGACCAACTATTCCATAAGTATAACTGCTTTTGATGAAGCCGGTAACATCAGTGCTCCCTCTCAGCCGATGCAAATTCTCACAACTGACCCTGATACGGAAGCCCCATCCATACCTCAGAACCTTCGGTCTGTCAGTCAGAAACAAAGTTCCATTGATGTCATATGGGACCCTTCAACAGACGATGTGGCTGTGAAGGAATACGAGGTTTATGTGAACCGGACGCGCGTAGGTTTCCCGGTAGCAGCATCCTATTCTGTGATCGGATTGAACCCAAGTACCGAATACCGCATCTCTGTGCTGGCGGTGGACATGGCGGACAACAGCAGCAGTGCCACAGAAGAGATTACTGTCAGAACCCTGGATTTGGATCTGGAAGCACCTTCAATCCCCCAGGGACTGACGACCACGCTTATTACCCAGAACTCAATTGGTCTGGCCTGGGGTAATTCCACTGATAATGTGGGTTTGGCCGGTTATAATATCGATGTGAACGGAGTAAGGAAAGGGAGTTCCATTACCAACTCATTTTCGGTGACAGGATTAAATCCCGGGATCACCTATCAGATAGCTGTATCAGCATATGATGAATCATACAATGAAAGTCCCCCCGGCCTCCTCACAGCCGTAACACAGAATCCAGATGTTACCTCTACTCCCAGCTTGCCCAGAGTTCTGATCGAGGGAGTCTCCAGTGAGGAGAACAAGTCCAGAACCACCTCCAACATCGATGCATTCGGGCATACCGAATTACAGGACTATGGTCTGGCCATCAGTACAGAGAATAATTTCTTAGGACAGAAACAGGTTGTCTACGCCAACCGGGAAGATTCCCATATCTGGTTGGAGGGGAGGGTGGCAGGGGGGTTGCAGGTACTTTACCAATTCGACGAGCAGGAGGGAGAGCTTATCCGCAACCAAGCCCCCAACGGAGTGGGGGATGAGGCCAATCTGGTCATCGGGGATCCGCTGGAAACATTCTGGCTTCCGGGTAAAGGTCTGAAAGTGACAGGGAACACCATCATTGCTTCTGAGGGACCACCCGGAACCCTGCTTGACAGGATTTCCCAAAGCAACGAACTTAGCCTGGAGCTGTGGATCCGGCCCGAACAAATTAACCAAAGCGGACCTGCACGGCTCCTCACCATTTCAAAAGACTACCTGACCAGGGCAGCCACGTTGGGACATGAGGGAAACCAGGCCTTATTCAATTATATTGCCAGGCTGACCACGGAAACATCAGACGATAAAAACGGATTGCCCCAGGTCACCACCACTGAGGATTTCATCAGCCTGAACCTGCATCATGTGGTGTACACCCGGAACAGCGGAGGTGGGGAGAAAATCTATGTGAACGGTGTGGAGAGGTTTCGGGGGACCAGGGACGGTGACCTGGACTTTTCAGGTGAGGATTTTCTGATTTCCATCGCAAATGAAATTTCAGGGGATAGGCCCTGGCACGGAACTTACTATCTCGCAGCCGTGTATGACAAGGCCCTGACCATGGAGGAGGTGAAACAGAACCTGGATCAAGGCGTGGGTGAGATCCAGTACACCACAAGCCTGAGCAATCTGGAACCCAATGTTACTTACTACATGGCCGCCTTTGCCCGGACCGACCAGGGGATTGTGTATGGCGATACAGAAACCCTGACACTGGGCAATGTGAACTATTCCTCGGTGGAAGACAGCCTTTACATCGCCATCTATCCGAACCCTGGCAACGGGGAGTTTACGCTGAATGTTCAGTGCGGACTGAAGGAACATGAACCTGCCTTCCTGAGGATTTCAGATATTAACGGTTCCATTCTTTTCAATGAGGCACTCGAGCTGACCGAGTGCGGAGTGATCAGATACCCCTATGTTTTCTCCGAGGAATCTTACCTGATGAATGGATCCGGCGTCATGGAATTTCAATTTAACCTCTCCTCCTTTCTAAATGAGGGGATCTATTCAGTGATGCTGATAGCAGGGGATACCAAAGTGGCCACAAGGCTGGTCGTTATGAATCCATAGTCTTTTCGTTTCCGTGCAGCGCGCAACACTATTCCAACATTTTCAGTCTGTTGTTTACTGGACTGATGATCCCGGGTATATTCTGACGAAATGATGGATTCCTTATATGAGCAGATTGATTTCAGGGATAAAGGGGAATATGAAAAAATCAGTGGTATTCAGGAAGAAGGCAATGCAAAGAGAATGATGTATATAATTTACAGTTAATCAGAAAGATATCGAGTTAAAAAGAACTTTGAATAGAAGCGTTGTTATGGATGCACTTTTGATACAAGATATTCATGGATTGATCAAATCTGCAGCATCAATCCAATCATTTCATGAGCGCTTTTCGTATTTTACATCGATGACTCATCACAGGGTCATTCAACACAATTAAATGAAGAATAAGATGACCACTATAATGAACCGGATATTCGCTTCACTATTCATATTTACCCTGGCAGCCATGCTGTCACCCGTTTCCGGACAGGTTAATAAAATAATGCCCTTGGGTAATTCGATTACTGAAGGATGGGACCCCATACCCCTGACCCAGGATCAAAAAATTGCATACCGGGCTGAGCTCTATAACCAATTAACCGCAGCCGGATATAGTTTTGATTTTGTGGGGCATAACCATGGAGGATTCCCAACCGTGCCGGATGACAATCATGCGGGTATCTCAGGATTGACCGACGGAAAAATGCTCAGGTTGCTCCAGGACGGTTATGACGCAGTAAATGACGTGGAGACCACCGGAGGACTGCCCTACCTTAACGTATTCCAGCCTGATATAATCCTGCTGCACATCGGCACCAATGATATCCTTCAGGGACAAGGAGCCACAGGGGATACAATTTCAATGATTCTTGATGAGATTCATGCTTACGAAATTTCATCAGGCAAAGATGTTGTGGTTTTTGTGGCCAGGATTATCAACATGAATCCCACAAATTTAACGGTGACTGCTTTTAACAACAATATTGCGGCTATTGTAAACGGCAGGGCTGATCCCAATATTATTCTGGTGGATCACGAATCCAACCCCGCATTTAATTATTTTACGCATCTCAAAGCCGACGGGATTCATCCCAATACGGCAGGTGATGCAGTTATTGGCCAGAGATGGTTTTCGGCCATTGATGCCTTCCTCCCCGAAGCTCCAACAGGTCTTTCTGCAACAGCATTGAGTTCAACATCGATACAGTTGACCTGGACAGATGTAGCTACTGGTGAAACTGGGTACCGTATCGAACGGGCCCTGGGTTCCGGAGGCCCCTTTTCGCTGGTAACAAGCATTGCTGCAGGATCCACCACCTACACCGACGGAGCTCGTTCGGAAGGGACCGCGTACTATTACAGGGTTCAGGCTAGCGGCACGGTCGGTAGCTCCGCCTATAGCAATGAAGCCGGCACCACCACCTTTCCTGCTGCACCGACCTCCTTGTCAGCAAGTGTTGCAGGCGAGACGTCCATTCAGCTGGGATGGACCGATGTATCCACCAAGGAAACCGGGTACCGGGTCGAGCGTTCCCTTTCTTCAGGAGGCACCTATTTACTGGTAACCACCCTTGTGGCTGGTACCACGACCTATACGGATCCCGGACGCACAGTGGGGACCCCTTATTACTACAGGGTACAGGCAAGCGGTGCAGGTGGTAACTCCGCATACAGCAATATTGCAAGTGCGACCACCGTGCTTAATCCGCCCACAGGATTGTCGGCTGTACCACTGAGTGCTTCATCGATTCAGCTGAACTGGACCGATGCCTCCGCCAATGAAACCGCTTACCAGGTCGAGCGTTCCCTCACTTCGGGAGGCACCTATTCGGTGCTTACTTCTACCCTCCCGGCAGGATCAGTCACCTACACAGACGGCAGCAGTCTGGAAGGGACCACGTACTTCTACAGGGTCCGGGCCAACGGGGCTGCCAATTCCGCATATAGTGATGTGGCCAGTGCCACAACCCTTCCTGCTGCTCCCACCGGCCTGACCGCGGCTGCATTGGACGAAAGCTCCATCCTCCTTAACTGGACCGATGTGTCCACCAAGGAAACAGGGTACCGGGTTGAGCGTTCCCTTACTTCAGGAGGCGGCTATTCGCTGGTAACTACCCTTGTGGCTGGTACCACGACCTATACGGATGGAGGCCGGACTGTGGGAACCCCTTATTTTTACAGGGTGCAGGCCACGGGGACAGGAGGTAACTCTGCCTACAGCAACGAGGCCAGTGCTACTCCGATACTTACAGCTCCCGGAAACCTCACGGCAACGGTCCTCGATGCCAATACCATCCGGCTGAACTGGTCCGATTATTCGGATAATGAATCCTTCTACAGGGTGGAACGTTCATTGCTGCCAGGCAGCGGATTTGCCTTGATCGGTTTAATTGCTTCCAATTCAGTTACTTATACAGATGGAGGTTGCGCAGAGGGTACCACCTATTACTACAGGGTGCAGGCCGTCAGAACAGGTGGTGATTCTCCCTATAGTGATGTGGTCCCGGCTACGACCTTCCCGGCAACTCCCACCGGCCTTACTGCTGTGGTAGCGGGTGAAACATCCATTCGACTGGACTGGAACGACAACACCGGCAGTGAAACAGCTTACCTGGTCGAAAGATCCTTAACCTCAGGATCGGGCTTTGCGCTGATCCAGACCTTGGCTGCAAATACCCAAACATATACGGATATCGGGCGTGCTGTGGGGACACCCTATTTCTACAGGGTTCGTGCGAACGGCCCAGGAGGATATTCGGCATACAGCACCGAAGCCAGTGCCACCACTGCACTTCTGGCTCCGACCGGGCTAACCGCCGTGAAAATTGACTCAATTTCCATCCAGTTGAACTGGACCGATAATTCCATGAGCGAAACGGGCTATGACGTCCTTCGTTCCCTGAGTTCAGGGACCGGCTTTGCAGTGGTTGCGACAATACCTGCCAACAGAATTTCCTATACCAGCCTGGGTCTGGTAGACGGGACCCGGTACTATTACATGGTGCGGGCATTGACAAGCGGAGGCATCTATTCACTGAACAGCAATGAGGCCAATGCCATTACCGATCTTTCAGCTCCCACCAATCTCACTGCCCTTGCGCTGAATGCAAGTTCCATCGAGATTCACTGGATCAACAATTCAGCCAGTGAAACAGCATATTCCATTGAGCGTTCCTTGTCTTCAGGAAGCGGCTATGCGGTTGTTACAAGTGTACCGGCCAATTCCACCTCCTATGTGAATGTGAACCTTGGGGATGAAACGCGTTATTATTATCGTGTGCGGGCCATCGGGCCGTATGGGAATTCCAGGTACAGCAACGTCGCCAGTGCTCTTACCCCGCTGGCCAAACCGCTTGCCCCCGACCAGTTCACTGCTACTGCGTTGTCAACCTGTTCTGTGGCACTGGCATGGAGAGACCGAAGCGACAATGAGACCGGATTTGAAATTGAAAGATCACTTACCGTAAACAGTGGATTTGCTGTGCTGAAGGCACTTCCGGCGGGCACACAGGCCTATACGGACACCAGCACACATAACTCTACCACCTATTACTACCGGCTCAGGGCATTTAATGCTGCAGGGCGGTCTGATTCCGCCATTGTGAACCGGACCGTTTCCTATCCACTTAACGGGGGTGCAATTGCTGCTGACCAGACCATTTGTCCCAATGGTGATCCTGCATTGCTAACAAGCCAGACAGCTCCTTCCGGGGGGGATAATATCTGGAGCTATCAGTGGCAATCCAGGATTTCTCCTGCTCCTTTTGCCAATATTACCGGGGCGACTGGTATTACTTATAATCCGCCTGCAGGAATTATTTCGATTACGCAATTTCAAAGGAGATCTACTGTAGAGTGCGGTTCGGTCTTCTCCAATACAGTTACAATTACCCCGGAGGATCTTGAGAAACCGGTCTTTACATTATGTCCGCCCAGTCTTGAACTCAAAATAGCAAGAAACCTGACAGATACATTGGTTACAACGGCCAATCCGGTTTTTACCGACAATTGCGGGGCGGTATTACTGACCTGGACTTTGAGCGGGGCGGTAGTTGCAACATCACCCAATACCGGGATAAATTACCTGGGCGTTAGAAGGTTCCCTCTCGGAATCACCACAGTTACCTACCATGTAGAGGATTTCTTGGGGAATTTCGCAGATTGCGTGTACCTGGTAAACGTGAAGATCAAGGATCCGGAGATTCTGAAAGTATCCATACCCAATGTCTCCATGAGGATAGGGTCCCTTGTCCCGGCCACCATTACAGTTGCCAATGACGGGGGTTCCACATATACCATGGTATCGGGAGCTATCGGCGGATACCCGCTGACGGGTCTGCAGCGAATCAATGCAACAAGCTACCGTGCCTACTTAACCGTTGTGGAAGGGGGCAACAGTTACCTGGCACTGGATAATATTCCGGTATCAAACCTGGTGCTGACGGATGGGTTTACGCAAAGTCTGCCCTATGTTACTCCCATTTCCCAGCCCAATGACCCGCTGGACGCCAGGCTGCCGGTGATCACCCTTATGAGCGTGGTTCCAGGGGACTATAAAATCGGGAACCAGGTCATCGTGAATATTACCGCTGACGGAATCGGATATACACTGGACCCAAGCTCCCGGATCAATGGGAACCTGTATTCGGAACCCAATGTTACATTTGCAGAGACCGGTGGCGGGAACTACCGCCTGATCTATATGGTTGAAGAGGGAGATACAGATGTGGCCAGGGGAGAACTGGCTGTATCGGTGATCCTGATCAAACCTTCCGGCAACCGCATGTTGCCTTTTACCACACTCACCAATGTTGAATTGACGACCATTGATGCGCATCCGCCCGTTATCTCAAGGATGGAGGTACCCAACATCGATGTGGGTGTCGGAAGAACGGTCCAGGTAACCATTACTGCTGATCAGGAAGGCTATGATGCGGCTCCCGGTACAGTAATCAACGGAATTCCCATCAGTTCACCCAACGTGTCTTTTTCTGAAGTGGGAGGGGGGCTTTATGAGTTGTCCTATGTGGTTCAGAGCGGGGACAATGTGGTTCCCGACGGGACATTGAAGATGAGCCTCATCCTCAGTGATTTGGCTGGAAACATCAGCCTGCCGTTTACAAAGCTGGAACCCAACACACTGGAAATCTACACGGATCTTCCAACGGTGATCCTGGGAGGAACCCCGGTGGTGTGTGAGGAGGAGACTGCCAACCTGTTGTTGTACCTGAATGGTGGAAGAAAGCCATGGGACATTGAACTTTATGATGGTACTGATACCGCCAGGTACGAAAATATTAACAGCGCAAATTATACCATCACTGTTTTACCCAAGGGGACAACCAATTACCGGATAACCCGGATAAAAGATGTAAATGGAGTTGTAAATACAGGCAGCCAGCCCTTCAAGGTAACTGTCAATCCCAAAACCAAGGTTGAGTTTATAGACCTTGTCGGAACCTACAGTGTTGAAGCAGACCCGGTGCAACTTCAAGTGAATGTACCCGGGGGGACCTTCTCTGGTCCCGGCGTATTCAGCAACGGAATTTTTGATCCGGGCATTGCAGATACAGTTAATTCTCCCCATACCCTTGTATACAGGTATCAGAATGCAAACGAATGCATCAGCTACGACAGTGCCCTGGTTTTTGTCCTTGGAGCCAATGGTGACATATATATTCCCCATGATGTGGTTTGTGATTACACCGGACCTTTCGTAGTGAGAGGTTCCAATGTGGCCGGTGATACAGGCAACTTTGCATTGTTCAATGCAAACGGACAGTCTGTTGGGGGACTTACCGATCATGGTGATAATACGGCCACCATCAATCCTGCAAACCTACCGGCGGGCGTATACACAATTGAATATGAGTATATTGATGAAGTTACGCTGTTTATAAGGGAAACATTCCTTGTGGAAAGGGTTCAGACACCGGTGATCACTTCGCCGGTTCAACTGATCTATTGTCAGAATGATGAACCTGTAACCTTGTTGTCCAGTGTTCCCGGTGCACTCTTTTCAGGGCCCGGGGTTATTGGAACTGCCACTTCGGGTTTCATGTTTGATCCCGGATTGGGAAACACCGGTAAAAACCTTGTTACCTGCACCGCCGCCACCCCCAACGGTTGTTCCAAGAGCACACCCATTGAGCTTACCGTACGCTCCACACCTGAGGTGCGCTTTGAACTGAGTATATCCTGCATTCAAGAGGGTGGAGGTAGTATTGCATTCAGCAACCTCACTCCGGATAAAATTATGGTACAATCGTGGAACTGGGATTTTGGTGACCCGGCAAGCGGAGCCCTGAACCACAGCACCCTTGTTGAGCCTTCACATTTTTATTCAACTTCGGGAGACCGAAGCATCAGTCTTGCCATTACCACCACCGAAGGCTGCACGGATGAATATGTTCTGGATACGCGGATTGGAATTAACCCCGTGGCTCAGTTCGGTTGGACCACCGATTGCTTTGCGGAAGGGACAGCAACCCAATTCAGGAACAGTTCGGCTGCCGGATCAGCGGCTCTGGAATCGCTGCAGTGGACCTTCAGAAATTCCTCGGGTAGTGTGATAGGCCAAAAGGAAACAAGCTCGCCGGGGGAACTTGTCGATTTCCAGTTTAATGCACTTAATACCTACACCGTCGACCTCTTTGTCCGAAACGAAGATGCATGTTCCGGATCAACTTCGGAGGAGATAGTACTGAGACCTACCGTCAGCTTTGAGAAAGACCTTTATGAGGAGGATTTCAATGCTGATCAGGGCATGTGGACCATCCACGCTGACAGCACGCCAAATAGCTGGACCTGGGGCACTCCCGATTTCACCGGATTTGTACCTGAGAGTGGCGATGAAAGCTGGTACACCCGGTTTCCTGAAAATCAAGGGGCATACTTTGAGAACTCATGGGTTCAGAGCCCCTGCTTTGATTTCTCATTCATGAAGGTCCCCATGATTCAACTGGATCTGATGCGTAGCTTTGTACCCAGTTTGAATGGGGCGGTCCTGCAGTACCGGGATATCATTGAGCAGGGCTGGAAAACCATCGGGCAGGTGGGTTCCGGTATTGAATGGTATAACAGTTCTGACATAAGCAATAAACCTGGTGGCGGCACTACAGGATGGGGTCTGGATGTGTTCAGCCCGGATACGGAGTGGATCACGGCCAGAAATGACCTGGACGAACTCAGTGGAAAGAAACAGGTTTCCTTCCGCCTGGCCATTGCAACTACAGGCGCTCAGGGAATTGGCAACCAGGGATTTGCCTTCGATAATGTACGCGTTTCTGAAAGATCCAAACGAATTGTTCTGGAGCATTTCACAAATTCAGGTTCCTCCAATGCAAAACTGGCCGATGATATAATCGATGACGTGGCCAGACAGTTCCCGCGGAATGTAATTGACCTGCAGTACCATACGGCTACACCGGGAGCGGATCCCATGAACGCGAACAATCCATATCCGCCTTCAACCAGGGTTACCGTAAACGGAATTACTGAAGTTCCCTATACCATCCTGGATGGCGGCATTGTACCCGGCAACAGGTTCAACTATGAGGGATTGTCTTCGGAAACCTTCATGAAACAGGTTAAACTGGCAAGTCTTGAAACACCTCCCTTCGACATCGAGCTGGAAGTGGACTGGACTGAACCCGTGGTAACGGCAACCACCAGGGTGATTTCAAAAGGGACCTATCCGGATTTTATTCAATTATACGTAGTGGTCCTGGAGAAGGAAGTAACTGCCTACGCCGGTACCAACGGTGACATCCAGTTCAATAATGTGGTTCTTGATATGTTGCCTACCACTGGAATACTATTGGGCGGGAGCTGGTATGAAGGCAAAACGGAAGAACGTACACATGAATGGCCCATCGCATCTTACGTGGAAGATTTTGAAGATCTGGTCCTTGTGGCATTTATCCAGGACAGGAACAGTTTTGACCGATTGCAGTCGGCTGTCAGTTATGCCAGCGGACCGGTGGGTGTTCCGGATAAAAAGTTCAAACTGGCCGAGATTGTTGCCTATCCCAACCCGGTCAGGGATTTGGCCTATGTGAACCTGGGAGACCGGGCGGTCCGTGAGGGCATGATCGAACTGATTGACATGAGGGGACAGGTGATCATGAATGCAGAAGTACCCGAAGGATATCAGCTCATCCAGATTGAAACAGACCATCTGAATCCGGGTATCTATATGATTCGCTGGATGGAGTCTGACATGCTGAAAGGAATAAGCAAGATTGTAAAGGCCAGGTAGTGTCCCTTCAACAGGGTCATTACCGGACTTTTCACCTGAAGAAACTGAAGTTCACGCCTCCATAATTTCTGTGATTCAGAAAATGCGGATGGGCTGCAAAGGAAAAGTTTCCGGGATGTTCCAGTATGAACTGTCCGCCGTCTGCAAGGATCTCTGTGGCAAAAACCAGGTCAGGAAGAGTTCCAAGCAGGGGATGGTCATAGGGGGGATCAGCAAAGATAATATCGAACGACTGGTAAGGTTTTTTCAGATAACTGAACACATCACCCCTGATCAGTGTTACGCCGTTAAGGTTCATTTCATCACACATCTTTCTGATGAACCTGGAATGCAAAGGATCCTTTTCCACGCATACAACGGAACGCGCACCCCTGGATGCAAACTCATAGCTAATGCTTCCCGTACCTGCGAACAGGTCGAGTACATCAATCTTCTCCAGGTTATAATGGTTCAGGAGGATGTTGAAAAGACCTTCCTTTGAAAAATCCGTGGTGGGCCGGGCCTTGAAGTTCCCGGGCGGATGAATCCGTTTTCCCCTGTATGTACCGCTGATTATGCGCACTTGCTACCCTCCGACAGGATCATGAAACGGAGCAGCTGGGTTTTGGTAAGCTCTTCGAGATAATAGGGGGTGATCTTCACAATGCGGACATACTTGCCCAACAGACCAAAGAGCTCATGTTCCGGATGTACAATGCCCGACAGATAAACAGGAATGCTTTCGCGATTCAGATTCAGCTGTTTCATGGTGTTCAGGGTATGGTAAATGAAATCCGAAGGGTCTTTCAGTGCAAACCAGTTGATCAGACTGATCCCGTCCGCCCGGATGATCAGGAGGTTCAGGGTGTGTTGCTGGACCTCTGCCAGGATAAATCCCCGCTGGTGGTCGCTGGCCTGAACCTGGTCTGACAATGATATCAGGCATTCAGATGAATGAATCACCTGAACTTTGCCTTTGATCTGTTCCTTCAATTCTTCAATTCCACCAGGATAGGCAAAAAGAATGTGCATACGACGCTGAGGAATGTACCTGCTTGCCATCCGATCCGCCGGATCAATGGCAGCCGCTTTCTCCAGAAGGGATGCTGCGATCTCCTCATTGAAGAATTGGTCAGGCACAAAAGTTACCGCAGGAAGGTCCATGATCATTACGGTTTCCCCTTCGAAGCTGAGAAGCTGATGCTCGTCCAGAATCCGGCGGCAATCCGGGTAGACCATGTGACCGGGGACCACTGAATCATATACATATTGCTTCAGAAGAACAGGTTTGTAGCTTGCATCAGATATAAGAACAGAAAATCCATCCGGCGTAAACCGGATGGATAGATGGCCTTTTTGTCTGATATCTTGTGAGACAGAATTCGATATAATACCCTCTACCAGCATGGGTAAACCGGATCCTATTCCCAGTTTCCGGTAAGGGTACCTTCTTCCAGGGATCCGAATTTTACACCTTCAAACCCAACAAGCTTATTCCTTTCGTCCTTGTAATTGACAATCAGTTGCCGGTCCATACCATTCAGAAGATCGTCATACAAGACCGAGACTTCAACCACCTGAACAGTCAGGTTTGATGATGTCAGAATTTCGCCTGATTCCATTTTGAACTCAATCCCCTCTGTAAATGGCACGTAGCGTATTGAATCAGCATTATAGCTGCTTCTGAACAGAGAGTCCTTTACCGGGATCAGTGAAGCTTCACGACTGATCACCCCATCAGCCAGTGCTTTCAGGCGGGCCTTTTCAAACCCCATCTCATCAAGCCACTCTTCAGGAATCTCTCCGATGGCTTTGATGACGGAAAACTGTCCGGTGTCAAGGAATGCAATCAATGTATCAAAGCTACCTGTATAGGTTTTATATATATCTTTGTAGGCTTTCTGGGCCGTTCTGATATCGATCAACCTTTCAATTGTGGCGGATTCCCTCACTTTTACTTCCTGGTTAAATCGGATCGGTTCCATAATGCTTTCAACGATCAGGTAGCCTAAAACGATGATTATCAAAACAAACAGAACCTGGATTACTCTTCTCATGGGGAACGCTTTTATGGTTTGCGCACAAATTTAACAAAAAAAATATATTATATATTTCTAAAAGTACATTAATTCTGAGTGATGCTGAGAAAATTCATTTCTTCAAAAATCCTTGAAAATCTTGAGTTTCAACCTACACCGGCACAGGTTGAGATGATTCAGGAATTGGGAGGATTTCTGGCCTCGGATAATCATTCTGAGGTGATGATGGTAAAAGGCTATGCAGGTACCGGGAAGACCACATTGATGAACAGCCTGGTGGCTACCTTATCATCAATGAAGCAAAAGAGTATCCTGCTCGCTCCAACCGGCCGGGCAGCAAAAGTGCTTGGCGCGTATACGAAAATGCCTGCCTGGACAATTCATAAGAAAATATACAGACAGAAATCAGGAAAGGACGGACTCGGAGAGTTTGTGCTGGACAGGAACCTCCATAAAAATACATATTTCATTGTGGATGAGGCTTCCATGATCGGGGACCGGTCCCCTGATCAGGTATTTGGTTCGGGAGACCTGCTCAGGGATCTGTTGGATTTTGTTGAAATGGGCTCCGATTGCAGGCTGATCCTGGTGGGTGATACAGCCCAACTTCCACCTGTAGGACTGGATATTAGTCCTGCACTCAGCCGGGAAAGGCTGGAACAGTTTGGATACAGTGTCAGGGAAATAGAAATGAGCGATGTGATCCGGCAGGCGGGAGGGTCGGGAATATTAAGCAATGCCACTGCGATCCGGAATCTGATCACCAAAAGGGTAGCGGATTATCCGGAATTTAGTTTTGACCGCTTCGATGATATTACCATGATCAGTGGTGCGGAACTGCTTGAAACCATCAGTGCCAGCTATGACCGCTATGGAACGGGTGAAACCATTGTTGTGACCCGTTCCAACAAACGCGCCAACAAATTCAATGCAGGGATCCGTAGCCAGATCCTTTGGAGGGAGGAACAGGTTTCTTCCGGGGACCTGCTGATGGTGGTCAAAAACAACTATTTCTGGAAAGACGGAGACAAGCTCCTCGATTTCATAGCCAACGGAGACATTATGAAAGTTGAGCGCGTGCTTGGGACCGAAGAAGCCCACGGTCATCAGTTTGCTGATGTGGAGGTGACACTCCCCGATTATAACCACTTGAGCCTAAAGGTGAAAATCCTGCTGGATGTGATTGATCTGGATGCACCATCCCTGGACCGGGAGCAACAACGAACGCTTTATATGTCTGTTTCAGAGGACTATCCGGAGGTGGAGAATCGCCACCAGATGGCTGCAAAAATCGCCACAGACCAATATTACAATGCACTCCAGGTGAAATTCGCTTATGCAGTTACCTGCCATAAATCCCAGGGCGGGCAGTGGAAGTCGGTATTTCTTGACCTTGGATTTTTCACCGATGAGATGCTCAGCCTTGACTATTTGAGGTGGCTTTACACAGCCTTCACCCGGGCCTCGGAGCATCTCTATCTTGTGAACCTGCCCAGGCAGTTTGTTCCGCGGTAGAAATGCCGCAATCAGTCTTCTATTCTGTAAACCTTTTTAAAATGGTATCCATAAATGCTGTAGGTGATGGCCATTGGGAATACCTTCGGTTTCCGGATGAGACTCCATAGAAAAAGCTTCCAGAAATAAAACCTTCCCTTGCCCAATATGCCGATTACATAGATGGAGCGAAGCAGGGCACGGATTTTCTCCATGGTAATTCTGGTGTATGCTCTGGCCCCGGGTTTGAAGTTTTTCAGAAACCCTTTCAGGCGTTGATAATAGGCTTTATTTGAATAGATTGTTGTGACGATGTGTGCATATCCCTTCATGAGTTTTTCCTTATCCATTCTGGGTATAAAATTCATGGTGAAGTTGGTGTTGTTTCCATCGCTGGTATGGATGATCCTTCCTTCGCTCTTGAGTCGCTGAAACAGTTTCGTGCGGCTGGGTGCAATCAGGAGGCCTACCATGGCAGTAATGATCCCGCTTTGCTGGATGAAATCGATCTGCCGCTGGAAGATGTTGCTGGTATCATGATCAAACCCTACAATGAATCCGGCTGATACCTCAATCCCTGCCAATTGTATTTTATGAACACTCTCCAGCAGGTCATGCTCCATATTCAGTCTTTTATTACACTCTTTGAGGCTTTCCACTTCAGGGGTCTCAATGCCCACAAAGACTTTCTCGAAACCAGCCATCACCATGGCTTTCATAAGGTCCGGGTCATCGGCCAGGTCAATGGAGGCCTCTGTGGTAAATGAAAATGGATACCTGTGCTCCCCGATCCATTGTGAAACGGCAGGAAGTAGGTCTTCCTTCAGTTTGCGGCGGTTCCCGATGAAATTGTCATCCACGAAAAAAACGCTTCCCCGAAATCCGGTATCGAAAATGGTTTCAAGTTCCGAAAGGATCTGGTCACTTGTTTTTACCCGCACCCTGTGTCCAAGCAACGCTGTGATCTCGCAGAACTCACAAGCATGCGGACACCCTCTCGAGTACTGCAGGCTTAATTGGGCATAATCGGATACGTTGATAAGTGAATAATCAGGAACAGGTGAATCCTGCATATTCGCAAAATCCTCAGTCCTGTAAACCGGTTTGGGTTTGTTCTGAACAAGATCTGCGAGAAAGCGGGGAAGTGTGATTTCAGCCTCATTGAGTATCAGGTGGTCCAGATCTGAATAGGAGTCAGGGTCCCCGGTGAACAGGGGTCCGCCAGCCACGATCTTTGCATGGAATTTCCTGCATCTCCGAATCACCTCCGACACTGATTCTGCCTGCACCGACATGGCACTGATAAACACAAAATCAGCCTGGATGATCTCCTCGTCCAGCAAAGGTCTGACATTCAGATCCACCAGTTTTATCTCCCATTCCCTGGGAAGCATGGCAGCCACGGTCATGAGTCCCAGGGGTGGATTGGATGTTTTTTTAGAGATGAACTTCAGTGCATGACGGAAACTCCAGTAGGTGTCTGGATACCTGGGGCTAACCATTAATATTTTCATCATTACGAATTTTATTTTTCCGGACAATGTATGATGGAATGACAAGGGGTGGAAAAAAAGGGGACAATTGAAAATGAAAAGGGCCGGACCGGTGGGGCAAAGTGATGAATATCTTTATTGAGGGGCGAAAATGTGCCTAATAATCAAGGAAATAGTGCGGGTGTGAAATAATAGACTACCTTTGTCCTGATCCCGGTTTGAGAAACTGCGCTTTTATTTACTTCTTCCTGACAGGAAGGTTCATCACTGCTCAATGTATTGAATCAGATCTTACACTGTAACCACCGGCACCATTTCCGGCAGGTTATTTATACTTAATTAATTTTTTATAACAATGAACATTTTTGTAGGAAACCTTGATTTCAAGGTAAATGAGCATGACCTGGAAGAGGTATTTAAATCGTACGGTTCGGTAAGTTCAGCAAAGGTTATTTCTGACAAGTACAGCGGCAGAAGCAAAGGATTTGGTTTTGTCACCATTGATGACGATGAGATGGCATCCAAGGCCATTAAAGAACTGAATGGTACTACCCTTAAGAACAGAGAGATGGTGGTTAATGAAGCGAAACCACGGAAGAACGATTTTAACTCATAAGCGCATATCAGACATGAGTAAAGGCACAGTAAAATGGTACAATGAGGTCAAAGGATTTGGCTTCATTGCCACCGAAGACGGAGAGGATATTTTCGTACACAGAAGCGGATTATACAGTTCATACGGCGGACTTCAGCCGGAACAGGAAGTAAGCTTTGATACCAAACAGGGAGATAAAGGCCTGTTTGCTGTCAATGTGAAATCAGTTGGCTGAAAACAGCCCGTTTTAATCTATTAAGACAAGGGACCTCAATTCTCCTGTTCCAATGCTACCATTCGGAATGGAGATTGGGGTCTCGTCATTTGGTGCTGGCCCGGGTGTGGCTGTTATTCCCCGATAATCTTTACCAGCACCCGCTTGCGGCGCTTGCCGTCAAACTCCCCGTAAAAGATCTGCTCCCAGGGGCCAAAGTCCATTTTTCCTTCGGTCACAGCCACCACAACTTCACGGCCCATGATGGTCCGCTTCAGGTGGGCATCGGCATTGTCTTCGAATCCGTTATGTTGGTACTGGCTATAAGGCTTCTCAGGGGCCAGCTTTTCCAGCCACACCTCGAAGTCTTGGTGGAGGCCAGATTCATCGTCGTTGATGAATACGGATGCCGAAATGTGCATGGCATTGCAGAGAAGCAATCCTTCCTGAATGCCGCTTTCTGCAAGGCATTGCCGGACATCCCGGGTAATGTTGATCAGTTCCCGTCTTTTTGAAATGTTGAACCAGAGTTCTTTTCTGTAGGATTTCATGGATTTGATTTGGTTTTTACAGGACCAGGGCACCTCGGATGCCCCTCACCTGATCGTGTTCGATCTTTTTTACCAGTTTAAGGCTGATCCTGTCGACCACATAGATGATGCCCGGAGTATGTTTCCGCATGGTCCGGATCGCCTTTTTTCCTCCGCATATATAGAAGTATTGATCATCATGGCACAGACCTTTGCAGAAGGATTCTTCGGGATCATGCTCCCAGACAAGTTCACCCTCAACCATCAAACCTGAAAGAGGGGGATGCAAGATCTTCTTATCCCTGCCGGATGTGGAACAGATGGCCATCATTTTACCATCGATAAACTGAAAATCGTGAGATTCCCAGGCATATTTGAACCTCTTGATCTCATTGAACTTCTCATCGGTCACCAGCAGCCCGCTATCGGCATACTGTTGGTCAGTAAACCAATTCAGGTTGATGTAGAATGCTCGACCCTCGTTCACAATGCTGTTGATATGATTATAATTGATTTTGTACCGGACCCTTCTGGCAGGGTTCGGGGGCAGTACCCTCACTTTCTGCTTCAGTTGAAGATCCTGATCAAATGCCCAGATCTGGTTTCTTTTGGTTGCTGTAGCGTATATCCTGCCTTCATGATAATTCATCTGATGGAAGTCGGGAGAAGGGAAATATGCCCTGGTTTTCGTGATTACGGAACAGTCCTTCCAACCGATCTTATAGACCCGGTTTAAACTGGCTACGAACAAATCATCTTCTCTCCTGCAGATACCCATCAGGGGATCATCCACTGCAGAATTAAAAACCACTTTATATTTTTCCGTTTCGGTGTCAAACCTGATCACCTGTCCGTTTACCATTGCAAGCAGGAGTGTGGCCATAAAAGTCAAATCTATTTCAGGTTTGATAAAACTACTTCATTAATTCTTGCCTGCCAAATCAGGGAATATCTATCTTTGGCAGGCAAATTGAAGCACATCCATGATTATCTTTTCCCACATCCCGAAAACCGCCGGAACCACATTCAAAACCATCCTTCGGAACAATTACGGGAGCAGCCATGTGGAAGCAAATAAAATCAAGAGAGCTGTTTACACCCACCAAGATCTGGAGTTTGCCCAACGGGTCTTTTTCAGGATCAGGGCCATATCGGGACATAACCTTTCAGACCCGGTGAGGAATCTGGGGGCGGGCGGAACCCAAATGTTTACCATTTTGCGGCAACCTGTGCTGCGTTGCGCCTCACATTATCAGGACAATGTCCTCAGGCATAACAATAAGCTGAGCTTCAGGGAGTGGATCCGGCTGGAGAAGAATCAGAATGTCATGGTGAAAAGCATTGCCGGTTCGGATGATCTTGAAAGGGCAAAAATCCTGTTGAAGGAACATTTCCTGTTCGTGGGATTTACCGAAAGGTTTGAAGAGTCGCTGAAAATGTTGAACATGCGTCTGGAGGAACCCCTGGAACTTCAATACCGGACATCCATTGTTGCCAGTTCAAATCAGATCAAGAAGGAACTCTTACAGGATAAGGAGGCGGTTGAATTATTGGAAACACATAACCGGCTGGACCAGCAATTGTACGATTTTGCCATGCATGAAATCTATCTTCCGGCCCTGGAAAAAACCGGGGAGAGAATGGAATTGATCCGGGTACATCCCGACAGCGTCAGCATGCGTTGCAAGGTTCGCCATTGGAGCGGCGTCCGCTTCAACAATATCGTTTACAGGCAGCTGATCAAACTGTTCAGGAATTAATCAAATCAGATACAGTTCCGTTTTCATGCGCTCAATCCGGGCGTCCAGGTCCGTTTTTACTTTGTTATAGTCTTCCCTTTTATCCAGACTGTCCTTCACACTGAAATAGAATTTGATTTTGGGTTCAGTGCCGGAGGGCCTGACAGAGATCTTGCTTCCGTCTTCAAGCAGGAACTGCAGTACATTGGATTTGGGGAGGTCGATGAACGTTTTCCGTCCGGAGGCGATGTCGGTGCTTGCCTGTTCCAGGTAGTCATGGATTACAGCAACCGGTGAACCGGCCAGGCTTTTCGGAGGATCAGATCTGAATCTTTCCATCATCTGCTGTATCTCCTCTGCACCTGATTTACCCTTGCGAACCACGTTGATCAGGGACTCCCTGTAAAGTGAGAATTCCAGGTACATATCCAGCAGGATGTCATACAGGCTTTTGCCCTGGCTTCTTGCCCAGGCTGCCATCTCGGCCAACATGGAACATGCGGTTACAGCATCTTTATCCCGGACGAAATCCCCGATCATAAAACCATAGCTCTCTTCACCTCCTCCGATGAATTGCATGGTTTCTTCCTTTCTTCTGATGATGTCAGCGATGAATTTAAACCCTGTCAGCACATCCCAGTAGGGGACCTTGTAATAACGGGCCATATCGGCAATCAGTTCGGTGGTCACAACGGTTTTTACAATGTACTCCCTGCCGGTAAGTTTTCCCCGTTTCGACCACTGGGAAAGAAGGTAGTATGTGAGCAGGGCAGCAGTCTGGTTTCCATTGACCAGCATCAGTTCCCCACGGTCATCCCTGATGGCGATTCCTACCCTGTCCGCATCTGGATCCGAAGCCATCACAAGGTCGGCACCTACTTCATTGGCTTTCTGAAGGGCCAGGTCCAGGGCCGCCGGTTCTTCGGGATTCGGGGACAACACGGTTGGAAAATTGCCGTCAACCACATCCTGTTCGGGAACATTGTATATATTTTTAAAACCCATCTCCTTCAGGGCTCGGGGAACCATTCTTACACCAGTTCCGTGGATGGGCGTGTAGACTATTTTTACATCCGAATGGGCTGCAATGACTTCCGGTTGAAGGGATTGTCTGACCACTTCGCTGATAAAAAGGGCATCCATCTCCTCACCCAGGGCAATGATGGATTCTTTCTCTCCATCGAATTTCACTTCTCCGATGGATTTGATTTTCTGCACTTCCCTGATGATATTCACATCATGGGGATTGATGATCTGCCCGCCGTCCTCCCAGTACACCTTATAGCCGTTGTATTCCTTGGGATTGTGGGAAGCCGTAACCATGACGCCGCTCTGGCAGCCCAGCTTCCTGATGGCAAAACTGAGTTCGGGAGTGGGTCTCAGATCGTCAAAAAGATACGCCCTGATGCCGTTTGCCACACAGATCTGTGCCGTGATTTCGGCAAACAGAGGGCTGTTGTTTCTGCAGTCGTGTGCCACGGCCACACTGATCTCCTTCCGGTCGCTGAACTGACTGAGAAGGTAATTGCAAAGTCCCTGGGTGGCCATCCCAACGGTGTATATGTTCATCCGGTTGGTACCCACACCCATGATTCCTCTTAATCCGCCGGTTCCGAATTCCAGGTCTCTGTAGAAACTCTCCACGAGTTCCGTCCCGTTTTCATTGATCATCTTCAGGATGGCCTCTCTGGAAGCATCATCTATGGGGCTGTCGAGCCATTTCCGGGCTTTTTCTTTTACCTGTTTCAGGATCTCCTGGTTGTTGTTCATGTTCACCAAATGATTATAATAGGTTCTTGATACATTTCTCAAGGCTTTCCCTCCAGTAGGGGACTTCAACGCCATAAACCTCTTTGATCCTGGATTTGTTCAGAACAGAATAGGGTGGGCGCCGGGCAGGCAACGGGAATTCGGCGGTTTCCACCGGAAGGACTTTCCCTTTGCAGTTGATCAGTCTGCAAATCTCAATGGCCAGGTCATACCAGCTGCAAACACCCTCATTGGAGTAATTAAATATACCGGGGACAAAGGTCAGTTTTCCCGAATCCACACCGGAAATGATCTGCATAATGGCCCTTGCCAGGTCTTCCGCATAGGTGGGGGTGCCGGTCTGGTCATAAACCACCTTGATGTCGTCGTACTTGTCCATCCTGTTGATCATGCTTTTCACAAAATTCTTACCGAAGACACTGAACAGCCAGGATGTGCGTATGACAATGGCCCTGGGATGATCTGTGAGTACCTTCTCTCCCTCCAGCTTTGATTTGCCATAGACACTGACAGGATCGGGCGTGTCATCCTCCCTCACAGGCCTGAGCTTAATGCCTCTGAACACATAATCGGTGGATATATGGATCAATCTGGTATCAGGGAATTCGTCAAGGGCGGATGCCAGGTTCGCCACCACATCCCTGTTCAGGAGCATGGCCTGCTCAGGTTCAGATTCAGCCCCGTCCACATTGGTAAATGCCGCGCAGTTAATGATATATTCGGCTGGATGGGATTTCAGGTGCGCTTTGATGGCAGCAGCATCGGTCACATCCAGTTCCTCAATATCGGTGAAGGTGTAAATCTGACTGAAATGGTTGCGCAGCTTCTTTATTTCACGACCAAGCTGGCCTTTGGCACCTGTTACTAGTACATGGCTCATATCAGTTTTATTTGAAAGTCCTTAAAACAGGGGAGACCCCTGTCTTTTTCTGAGATAATTGCAGATGCAGCGTCCACTTTCCAGTCAATCTGAAGGTCCGGGTCATCAAAACGGATACCGGCATCCGAGGCCGGGTGGTAATAGGTATCACATTTGTAAAAAATGGTTGCATGCGGGGAAAGCACCGAAAATCCATGGGCAAATCCTTTGGGGATCAGAAGTTGTAAATGGTTATCGGCGCTGAGTTCGATGCCGTACCATTTTCCAAATGTTGGCGACCCTTTCCGGATATCCACAGCCACATCAAAGATCATTCCCTCAGTGACACTGACCAGCTTTGTCTGGGCATGGGGCTCATTCTGGTAGTGCAATCCCCTGATCACACCCCGGATGGATCTGGATTGGTTATCCTGGACAAATGTGTGGGAAATCCCGTATTGTTCGAGCTTTTTTTTATGATAAGACTCGAAGAAATAGCCGCGTTGATCTTTAAATACTAGTGGTTCAATGACCGTCAGTCCTCCAATTCCTGTATCTCTGGTTTTCATCATCTGTTCACTGGTTCGAATCGAACATGGTTTCATCTGCAATCTGCAGGAGGTACTGGCCATATGCACTTTTCTCAAGTTGCTGTGCAAGGAGCACCAGTTGCGCCTTATCAATAAAACCCATTTTAAATGCGATCTCTTCAATGCAGGATATTTTCAGACCCTGCCGCTTTTCAATGGTATGTATGTAGTTGGAGGCCTGGAGCAGGCTTTCATGCGTACCTGTATCCAGCCAGGCCATCCCCCGCCCCATGATCTCCACACGGAGTTTCTCCTCTTCCAGGTAGAGCCGGTTCAGGTCGGTGATCTCCAGTTCACCCCGGGGTGATGGTTTCAAAGTTTTGGCTTTTTGGACCACATCATTGCCATAGAAATAGAGCCCGGTGACCGCATACTTTGACCTGGGCCTCTCAGGTTTCTCTTCCAAACTCACGGCTTTGCCTGTGTTGTCGAATTCAACCACGCCATAACGCTCCGGATCATTTACAAAATACCCGAATATCACAGCACCTTCGCGGATTGTAGCCGCCTGCTGAAGGGTCCTGGAAAAACCGTGCCCGTAAAAAATATTGTCCCCGAGGATCAGGCAAACCGGCTGGTTTCCTATGAACGCTTCGCCGATCAGGAATGCCTGAGCCAATCCGTCCGGGGAGGGCTGTATGGCATAGGAGATGGATAGTCCCAAATGGCTTCCGTCCTCAAGCAGGGTTTGATAAAGATGGATATCCTGGGGAGTAGAGATGACAAGGATGTCGGTGATCCCGGCCAGCATCAGAACCGAAAGGGGATAATAGATCATCGGTTTGTCGTAGACAGGGATAATCTGTTTGGAAAGAGATTTTGTGATGGGATAGAGCCGTGTCCCGGAGCCTCCTGCAAGGATAATTCCTTTCATGTGAGTCTGCTTAATCTTCATTGAATAACTGGTCAAAATAGGCAATGGTCTTCTTCAGTCCCGTTTCCAGGTCCACTTGCGGGTTCCATCCGTTCAGGATACGGTTTGCCAGGGTGATGTCAGGTTTTCGCTGAACCGGGTCGTCCTGGGGAAGGGGTAGAAATGTAAGTTTTGAACGGGAACCAGTCAGACCGATGATTTTCTCAGCCAGTTCACGTATGGTGAATTCAATGGGATTTCCCAGGTTCACCGGTCCGGTGACTTCGTCTCCGGTTTGCATCATGCGAATCATTCCATCCAGCAGATCATCCACATACTGGAAGCTCCTGGTTTGTGAACCATCCCCGTAAATGGTGATTTCCTTATTCTGAAGCGCCTGTACAATGAAATTGGAAACCACCCGTCCATCATTTGGGTGCATCTGGGGGCCATAGGTGTTGAAGATCCGGATGATTTTAATCCTCACACCATTCTGTTGATGATAATCTGTAAAAAGGGTTTCAGCACACCGTTTCCCTTCATCGTAACAGGACCTGGATCCGATGGGATTGACATTTCCCCAGTATGATTCGGGCTGGGGATGCACGGAAGGATCCCCGTAAACTTCACTTGTTGATGCCTGTAATACTTTGGCCCTGATCCGTTTGGCCAGTCCAAGCATGTTGATGGCCCCCATCACGGAGGTTTTCACGGTTTTAATCGGATTAAACTGGTAATGGATGGGAGAGGCGGGGCAGGCAAGATTGTAGATTTCGTCCACCTCGGCATAAAAAGGAGAAGTCACATCATGCCTGATCATCTCGAACAGGGGGTGATCCAGCAGGGAAAGGATGTTGCGTTTCGATCCGGTGAAGTAGTTGTCAAGGCAAAGAACTTCGTGACCCTCTTCTAGCAACCTAAGGCACAGGTGCGATCCTATGAAACCTGCTCCTCCTGTAATGAGTATTCTCTTCATGGTTGAGGTTTAATATACACTTCAGATCAGGGTCTGACAGGCTTTCTCCCGATGCTGTAATAAGCAAATCCATATTCAAGGAGTTCTTCAGCCTCATAGATATTCCGGCCATCGAAAACCACTTTTTCCTTCATGAGCTTTTTCAGTACTTTATAGTTCAGTACTCTGAATTCGGGCCACTCTGTGACAACGATCAGTCCGTCAGAATCGATGATTGCTTCATACTTATCTTTGCAATATTCAATTGTTGTACCCAGGAAGCGTCTGGCTTCATCCATGGCAACCGGATCATACCCTTTGATCTGTGCTCCTGCCTCCAATAACTCCTCAATGATTTTAATGGACGGGGCTTCACGCATATCGTCTGTATGGGGTTTAAATGAAAGACCCCAGATCCCAAACTTTTTGCCTTTCAGATCATTGTTGAAATGGGATTTAACTTTCCCTGGAATAACAGTTTTCTGGTTTTCATTGACCAGTTCCACGGCTTTTAAGATTTCCAGGGAACGCCCATATTCATCCCCGGTCCGAATCAAGGCCTTTACATCCTTGGGAAAGCAGCTGCCCCCATATCCTGCTCCGGGGTAAATAAACTTGGTTCCAATCCGGGTATCGCTACCGATTCCCTTCCTGACCATATTCACATCCGCGCCAACAGCTTCACACAGGTTGGCGATATCATTCATGAAGCTTATTTTTGTGGCCAGCATGGAGTTGGCTGCATATTTGGTCATCTCGGCAGAGGTAATATCCATAAAGACAATGGGATGTCCATTGAGCAGAAAGGGTTTGTAAAGCCGCGTCATGATCTTTTCAGCTTTCTCAGAATCCGTTCCGATCACAATCCTGTCGGGTTTCAAGAAATCATTGATGGCGGCACCTTCTTTCAGAAACTCCGGATTTGAAGCTATATCAAATTCAAAATCCAATTCCCTTTTCGCGAGTGCGCCTGCAATCCTTTTTCTGACCTTTTCCGCTGTTTTTATAGGGACCGTGCTTTTGGTGGCTATGACCAGATATCCCTGCATATGGGTACCGATCTCCTCCGCTACTGACAAGACATATTTCAGGTCGGCAGAACCATCTTCCTCAGGAGGAGTCCCAACAGCAATGAATACGGCTTCACAGTCCACAATGCTCTCTTTCAGACTGGTTTTGAAGAACAATCTTCCTTGCTCCACATTTTTTTTGACCATGTCTTCCAGTCCGGGTTCATAGATGGGAATGATCCCCTTGTTTAATTTTTCAATTTTATCCTGGTCAATATCAACACAGGTTACAGTAACGCCAGTTTCGGCAAAGCAGGTACCTGATACCAAACCTACGTAACCTGTTCCAACAACCGCGATCTTCATGTCTTGCAGGGGTTAAAAATGAAACCTAAAGTTAATCTAATAAAAGTTAAACGCGTAAAGTCCAATAATAGTTTTTGGAACGCTTGTCAAAATGGACCAGCCCTTGAATTGTTATTGGCCATTTGGTTTTCCTGGAGTCATGTTTTAAAACAGGAAAAATTCAGGGCTTGCTTTTACAGTGATTTAGCACTGTTTTTTTGGGGGTTTCTGGTCCTTTTGTTATCTTTGCGCCTTATTTACACAAATATAATGTCTAACTTATTAATTTTAAAGTAATTACAATGTCCGAAACAACAAAAAAAGGTACTGAGCCAGTTGGTGAAGAACAGGCAGAAGTGAAAATTACCCCGGCAGGAGCCAAAGAACCGGCCGGAGAACAAAGCCCCGTAAAAGAAGAAACCATTGAGGAAGCCGTAGCAGAAGCCGCCGAAGAAATTCCGGCCGCTGAAGAGGCCATCGTAGCAGAAGCCGCCGAAGAGGTTGCAGCCACTGTAGAGGAACCCAAAGCCAGTAAGAGTGTCCCCAATATTCCCGATTCCGGTTCCATGTCAAACACCGGTGTTGCAGATTTCAACTGGGAGGAGTATGAAGCCGATGATCTCGATTCCAGCGCAGACAAGTCTGAATATGAAAGAATGTATTCTGAAACACTGTCCACCATCTCCGAAAATGAGGTGATCGATGGTAAGGTGATCTCCATGAACAAGCGTGAGGTTGTGATCAACATCGGGTACAAATCTGAAGGAGTGGTCTCCATTTCAGAATTCCGCTATGATCCCGATCTGAAGGCTGGTGATACGGTTGAGGTTTATGTGGAGAGCCAGGAAGACAAAAAGGGTCAGCTTGTACTTTCCCATAAGAAAGCCAGATCCATGCGTTCATGGGATCGCGTGAACCAGGCACTTGACCAGGATGAGGTGATTAAAGGGTACATCAAATGCCGCACAAAAGGCGGTATGATCGTGGATGTATTCGGAATCGAGGCTTTCCTCCCCGGATCGCAGATCGACGTGAAGCCCATCAGGGATTACGATGCCTATGTAGGTAAGAATATGGAATTCAAAGTGGTCAAAATCAACCACGAGTTCAAGAACGTTGTTGTATCCCACAAGGCTTTGATCGAAGAGGAACTGGAGCAGCAAAAGAAGGAGATCATTGCCAAACTGGAGAAAGGGCAGGTACTGGAAGGTACTGTCAAGAATATCACCTCTTACGGTGTATTTATCGACCTGGGCGGCGTGGACGGACTGATCCACATAACAGACCTCTCCTGGGGCCGTGTGAATCATCCCGAAGAGATCGTCGAACTGGATCAGAAACTGAATGTGGTTATCCTCGACTTTGACGATGATAAGAAACGGATTGCGCTGGGTCTGAAGCAACTGACCCCACATCCGTGGGATTCCCTGGATGAAAGCCTGAAAGTAGGAGACCAGGTGAAGGGACGTGTTGTTGTGATGGCTGATTATGGCGCTTTTGTTGAAATAGCCGCCGGAGTTGAAGGCCTGATCCACGTTTCTGAAATGTCGTGGTCACAACACCTGAGAAGCGCACAGGAATTTATGAAGGTAGGTGATGAAGTGGATGCTGTAATCCTGACCCTCGACCGTGAGGAAAGAAAGATGTCTCTTGGTATCAAGCAGCTGAAAACTGATCCGTGGGAGAAGATTGAGGAGAAATACAGTGTTGGAACCAAGCATACCGCCAAAGTAAGGAACTTCACCAATTTCGGTGTTTTTGTGGAGATTGAAGAGGGTGTTGACGGGCTAATCCACATCTCGGATCTGTCCTGGACCAAAAAGGTGAAGCATCCTGCTGAATTTACTGCAATCGCTGCTGACATCGAAGTTGTTGTTCTGGAAATTGACAAAGAGAACCGCCGCCTGAGCCTTGGTCACAAGCAGCTGGAGGAGAATCCATGGGATGTATTTGAGGATGTCTTCAATGTGGATTCCATCCATGAAGGAACCATTATCGAACTGATGGATAAGGGAGCAGTCATTGCATTACCTTATGGTGTTGAGGGATTTGTGACTCCAAAACATCTTGTGAAAGAAGATGGCAGTGGTGTGAAAGTGGATGAAAAATTAGATTTTAAGGTCATAGAGTTTAATAAGTCCGCAAAAAAGATTATCTTGTCTCATAGTCGGATTCATGAGGATGAGAAGAAATCTTCGAAGCGTTCGGAGAAGCAAAATGAAGGTTCTGAAGTGAGGAAAGCTGCCAGGAAACTGAAGACCAACCTGGAGAAAACCACACTTGGTGATATTTCCGAGCTTGCTGCTTTGAAGTCTGAGATGGAAGAGAATGAGAACATCGCGAAGAAGAAGAAGAAAAAAGCGGATGAAAAGAGCAAAGAGGCAAAATCGGAAGGAGACGTTAAAGAGTAAGTAAAACCCTTAAAACAATTTAGTCAGCTATGGAATTCAAGATTGACAAGTTTGAAAACCATACTTTGATCAAAGTATTGGAGGAAAAGCTCGACACGCACATCGCTCCTACACTGAAGTCCGAGTTGGTTCTTGTATCAGGGAATGGTGAAAAGAACATCATTCTGGACCTGGGCAATTGCCGGTATTGTGATTCTTCGGGACTGAGTGCGATTTTGGTGGCCAACCGCCTGTGTAAGAACGCAAGTGGTACCTTCGTGCTTACAGGATTGAATGATGCGGTTGAAAGACTGATCACCATCTCCCAGCTGGATACTGTATTGAACATATCTAATTCACTGCAAGAGGCAGAGGCTCTGATCAAAGAGGCTGGATAATCGTTTTTCCGGTGTCTTTTGAATTAAGCATATTGGGTAGCAGTTCAGCACTGCCTACCTCAAAACGATTCCCGACCGCTCATTTACTCAAAGTAGATGAGCGGTTTTTTTTAATCGATTGCGGGGAAGGAACGCAGATGCAACTGAGGCGTTTCGGACACAATCCGGCCCGTATTCACCATATATTTATATCCCACCTTCACGGGGATCATGTTTTCGGACTTTTCGGTTTGCTGTCCACCATGGGAATGATGGGCCGGCAATCGGCCGTTCACCTCTATGGCCCGGATGCATTAAAGCCAATGATGGAACAACATTCCCTTTACTTTGGTCCACCTCCTTTCGGCCTCCATTTCCATGCCCCTTCTGAGGAACCGGGCATTCATCTTTTTGAAGATGATAAAATTACCGTAACTGCTGTTCCTCTTAAACACCGGACCTTAACGTACGGGTACATTTTCAGGGAAAAGAGGAGGGCGCTCAATGTGAGGAAGGAAAAAATTGCTGAATATGGTCTTGGAATTGCTGACCTGGTGAAGGTAAAACAGGGAAAGGACCATATTACTGTTGAAGGAAAGGTGATTTCGAACCATGAGATCACCTTACCACCATACAGGCAACGCTCTTACGCTTATATATCAGATACAGTTTTTGATCCCGGTCTTGCGGACCATATAAGGGGCGTGGACCTGCTGTTTCATGAAGCCACCTTCTCGCGAAAAGATGAAAAACTTGCCAAGGCAACCCTTCACTCCACAGCAGCCCAGGCAGCTGAAATTGCCAAAGCAGCAGAAGTGGAAAAGCTGCTTATTGGTCACTTTTCAAGCAGGTACAGGGATCCCGGGATTCTGGTGAATGAAGCACGGGAGATTTTCCCTGCCACAGTGGGTGTCTGTGATGGGGATACTCATTCCGTTCCGTTAACGCGTGCAGGAACGGAATAAATGTTATTTTTGAGCATTTATTCAGCGAAACACCTTCAACGTGAACGAAAAGATAATCATCCTTGATTTCGGTTCCCAGTATACCCAATTGATTGCCCGGAAAGTGAGGGAAAACAACGTCTATTGTGAGATCTATCCATACAGCAAATACCCTGATCCTGATGAATCGGTAAAAGGATTGATCCTTTCAGGGAGCCCTTTTTCAGTAAGGGATAAAAGCGCACCAATCCCTGATCTGTCCGGGATTAAAGGCAAATTCCCTTTACTGGGGATCTGTTATGGAGCACAGTACCTTTCCCACCATTACGGGGGCGAAGTGAATCCATCCGATTCGAGGGAATATGGAAGGGCCAGGCTGAGTTTTATCAATTCAGAAAATGCACTTCTTAAAAACCTCTCTCCAAACACACAGGTATGGATGTCCCATGGCGATACGATCAACAGTCTGCCTGCTGATTATAAAGTGATCGCCAGCACGGTTGATGTAAAGGTCGGGGCTTACGCAGCAGAGGATAAACTCACTTTCGGCCTCCAGTTTCACCCGGAAGTATATCATACAACGGAGGGGAAGAAAATCCTTTTCAATTTCCTGAGCGGGATCTGTGGCTGTTCCATGAACTGGACTCCGGAAGCATTTGTGGAAAGCACCATCCGGGAGTTGAAACAAAAACTGGGTAATGACAGTGTGGTCATGGGACTTTCGGGTGGTGTGGATTCCACTGTGGCAGCCACCCTGCTCCACAGGGCCATCGGCGATCACCTGACCTGTATTTTTGTGGATAACGGCCTCCTGAGAAAAGATGAGTTTCCAAAGGTTCTTGACTCTTATAAATACCTGGGGCTGAATGTCATTGGTGTAGATGCAGGTGACAAGTTCATCAGGGATTTGGAAGGGGTGACTGATCCGGAGGACAAACGAAAAAGCATTGGCAAAAACTTCATCGAGGTTTTCGAGAAGGAAGCAAGAAAGCTTAAGAATATTACATGGCTCGGACAGGGTACCATTTATCCGGATGTGATCGAATCGGTTTCTGTGAACGGACCCTCGGCAACCATTAAATCACATCACAATGTGGGAGGGCTTCCGGATAAAATGCACCTGAAGGTTGTGGAACCCCTCAGGCTGCTCTTCAAGGATGAGGTGAGACGGGTAGGCTATTCCATGGGCATTCCAGCAGGTTTTTTGAAAAGGCATCCTTTTCCGGGGCCCGGACTGGGAATCAGGATTCTGGGGGAGATCACCCGGGAAAAGATCAGACTTGTGCAGGAAGCAGATGATATTTATATAAAAGCCTTGCAGCAGTTTGGTCTGTATGACAGGATATGGCAGGCCGGCGCCATTCTTCTTCCGGTACAGTCAGTTGGAGTGATGGGAGACGAAAGGAC
Organism: Bacteroidota bacterium; assembly: GCA_043797815.1. Lineage (GTDB taxonomy): Bacteria > Bacteroidota > Bacteroidia > Bacteroidales. The sequence goes on along the minus strand of JAZDPG010000110.1, from coordinate 56,697 downwards.
TTATGAATACGTGGTGGCATTAAGAGCTGTTACATCCACCGATGGAATGACTGCGGACTGGGGACACCTGCCCTACGAGGTCTTAAGCCGCGTGTCCAATGATATTATAAACAAGGTTCGGGGAATCAACAGGGTGGTGTATGATATCAGTTCAAAGCCTCCCGCAACCATTGAATGGGAATAGACTGACCGGAATGCAAGAATTGCTGGAACAATTCTTTCGCGGGGCGGTTATAACAACATACAGATAATTGAATGATCATGTTTAAAATCAGAACCTGTCTGGTTCTTATTCTTGCATTTTTCGGAACCCTCGGATCACAGGCCCAGTTAACAAGTCCGGATGCACTGAAGCTGGCCATTGTGATGGAAAAAGTAAGCCATTACTATGTGGACTCCATCAATGACTCCGAGGTGGTGGAGGATGCCATTGAGCACCTTTTGCACGAACTGGACCCACACTCCTCCTACGTAAGCAAGGAAGAACTGGAAGAACTGAATGAACAGTTGGAAGGAGAATTCGACGGGATAGGAGTTAGTTTCAATATCCTGGAGGATACCATTTATATCATCAGGGCGATTTCAGGCGGACCATCGGAAAAGGTCGGGATTATGGCAGGTGACAGGATTGTGAAGGTTGAAGGTGAAACGGTGGCCGGAACAGGTGTTACCACAAGGGATGTACAGCGGATGCTGAAAGGCCCCAAGGGAACCATGGTGGATATTTCTGTTCTCCGAAGAGGGGAATCCAGGTTGCTGGAGTTCACCATTACAAGGGACAAAATTCCGGTTTACAGCCTGGATGCCTCCTACATGGTGAATGACAGGATCGGATATGTGAAGCTGGCCAGGTTTTCGCATACCAGTTTGGAGGAGTTTGAAACTTCCATGAAACAGTTGAAGGAGGAGGGCATGAAGGATCTGATCCTTGACCTTTCAGGCAATGGGGGCGGATGGCTTCCTGTGGCAGTTGATCTGGCTGATCATTTTATTTCAGGCAGCAGGGAGATTGTCCGGACCGAAGGTAGCCATGTACCTGACCGGAAATACAGGGCCAGAAAGCCGGGTCTTTTTGAAGAAGGCAACCTGGTGATTATGATTGACGGAAATTCAGCCTCAGCAAGTGAGATTGTCAGTGGTGCTGTGCAGGATTGGGACAGGGGTGTGATTGTGGGCCGCCGTTCTTTTGGGAAAGGCCTTGTTCAACAACCATTTCCTCTGGGTGACGGATCCCTTATCAGGCTCACAGTGGCCAGGTATTACACGCCTACCGGCAGACTGATCCAGAAACCATATGATAACGGTTATGAAGAATATTCCATGGACATGATTAACAGGTACAACAATGGTGAACTGAGCAGCGCTGACAGCGTTGTGTTCCCGGAGGCCCAGCGATACCATACCCTTATGCTGAACCGTACGGTTTATGGTGGGGGGGGGATCATGCCGGATTACTTTGTACCGGTCGATACTACTTCTTTTTCAGATTATTACAGAGCACTGATCAACAAGGGTGTTTTAAACCGCTTCATCCTGCAGTACGTGGATGACCACAGGGATCAATACATGAAGGAATACCCCGACTTTGATTCTTTTAACAGGGATTTCCAGCCGGGCCCGGAGCAACTGGGTGCTCTGACTGCTTTTGCAGCAAAGGAGGAACTTCCCTTTGATCAGAAGCAATGGGATCTTTCAAAGGACCAGATTTCCCTTTTAGTGAAGGCCTACATGGCACGGGATCTCTGGAGTTTGGCCCGGTTTTACGAAGTTTACAATGCTTCCAATGAAGTGTTCAAAAAGGCTGTAGAGATCCTGAACGATCCAAGCCTGGTTTATCAGAAGCTGGCCAAAGTGGAGAATGAATGATCTCCCGGATATCAGCACAAACCATTGAAATCCTGGGAGTGGTTTTCTCCCTCCTTTACCTTTTTTTCAGTATCCGGCAGAAAATTCTCCTGTGGCCCATGGGTATCATCAGTGCCCTTCTTTACATGGTGGTTTTTTACCAATCCAGGTTTTACGCCGATATGGGGCTGAACGGATACTATCTCGTGATCAGCATTTACGGATGGATCATTTGGAAAAGGGGAAAAGAGAATGGAGGAGCAGGGCTGCCGGTCACCAGGACGGGATTGAAACTGGCAGGGATACTGGTGTTCTTTACATTGACTGCATTTATCCTTATGGGTCTGATTCTGGATCATTTTACGGATTCCCCTGTTCCATACTGGGATGCTTTTACCACGGCGCTTGGTATTACAGCCACCTGGATGCTGGCAAGGAAAATCCTGGAACACTGGATTCTCTGGATCATGGTGGATGCAGTTTCCATGGCTTTGTATCTTTACAGGGGATTATACCCCACCATGGCTTTATTTGCAGTCTATACAGCCATGGCAGTCATCGGATACATTCAATGGAAAAGAACCCTTTAAAGTGTACCTGTCTGAAAAGAATCCTGGTAACCGGCCCTGAGTCTTCTGGTAAAACAGATTTGGTTAACTGCCTGGCTGATAGGTTTCATGGCTGTGCCGTAAAGGAGTATGCCCGGGAATATGTGGAACAACTGGGAAGACACTACAATTATGAAGATTTGGAGCATATCGCCCGTCAGCAGGCATCCGAATATGAAAAAGCGTATGAAGGCGGGGAATTTGTTTTTTTCGACACCTGGCTCATCATCACCAGGGTGTGGTTTGACCTTGTATACGGACAGATTCCCGCCTGGCTGGACCATTCAATTTCTGAGGCCCGTTTCGACCTGGTCCTGCTTTGTGCTCCGGATATTCCATGGATACCCGATGGAATCAGGGAGAATGGAGGGCTTGAAAGAGAAATGCTCTTTGACCGCTACAAAAAGGAGCTGACCCGCTTTTCCATGGATTGGGAACTTGTGACCGGTCAGGGTGATGAACGGATACGGAGAGCCGAACAGATCATTAGCAACAGATTTTATCATGACAAAACCTGAGAGGTATCATGCAAAAACCCTGAAGGGACTGGAACCTTTGCTGGAAAAGGAATTGAAAGCATTGGGAGCAGAACGTACCGAGGTGGTAAACCGGGGAGTCACATTTTACGGTGGCCGTTCCCTGATGTATAAGGTAAACCTGGGATCCCGCCTGGCTTTAAGGGTGCTGGTACCTGTGATGCAGTTTGAAGCAGCCGATCCGGATACACTATACCGAAAGGTAAAGAGATTTGACTGGTCCGATTACCTGGACAACAAGAAGACTTTTTCAGTGGACCCTGTGGTCCATTCCCCCCATTTTACAAACAGTCAGTTCGTGGCTCTGAGGGTAAAGGATGCCATCGCAGACCGGTTCCGGGAGCGGACCCATTTACGGCCCTCCGTAAACAGGGAACAACCTGATCTGCTGATCAATGTCCATATTTCGGGCAGGATGGTGGATGTTTCCTTGGACAGCTCAGGAGGATCGCTTCATAAAAGGGGCTATCGTGAAGGGCATTTTGAAGCTCCCCTGAATGAGGTTCTGGCAGCAGGTATGATCATGTCCACCGGTTGGCAGGGTGAAACCCCGTTTCTTGATCCCATGTGTGGATCAGGTACCCTGGCCATTGAGGCAGCACTTATTGCTGCCAATATTCCGCCGGGCATATTCCGGAAGCATTATGGATTTGAGAACTGGAAGGATTTTGACAGGGAATTGATGGAACATATGGCCCGATCCCTCTCACCCGAAAGGGAGGTGCTTGTCCCCGTCATTGCCCGGGACGTGAATCCCCGTGCAGTGGAACTCACCCGGCAGCAGGTAAAAAAGATGGAGTTATCCCGGATTGTAACTGTTGAGGAAAAGGATTTTGCAGCATCAGATGAAATGGAGGGGATCACCCTGGTGATGAACCCACCCTATGGAGAGAGAATGAAACCGGAAGACATAGAATTCCTCTATGGCATGATCGGGGATACCCTGAAGCACCGTTTCCCGGGTTCCGATGCGTGGATTCTGTCTTCGAGTGGAAAAGCGCTGAAGAAAGTGGGATTGAAACCCGATTCAAAACTGAAGTTGTTGAATGGTTCTCTGGAGTGTTCTTATGTAAATTACAAGACTTTCAAAGGGAACTGGAAGGAATACAAAACACGCGGAAAAGCTTGATATCAAAACGCTCCTGAAAATCGGGCCTTTGTTAAAAAAAAATCAGCTTTTGATCGATTTTATTGCGTGTGGGGTTATTTTTTAGCTATATTAGTTACTGAAACATTTTTTTTATATTTGCTGATCAGATCAGTAAAGTCCTAGTCAACAAAAAGAAGCTACATGAGCTTTGACGTGAATGAGTATTACTCCAAGCTGAATGGCGGAGATGTTTTGATGGCCTTTAAAGGGAATATCTCGAGTGAGCTCATCAGCAACGTACTAGAGGTGGTTGAGTCCAGGCTGGACGACTACAATGAGAACTCCAAAATTCGTAAGAAATTATACAATGTACTGGTGGAAAGTCTTCAGAACCTTTACCACCACATTGAAGTATTGCCCGAAGCAATGCAAGGGGAATACGGACTAAAATTTGGGATGCTGGTCATTAGCCGTGAATCCGGGCATTATAAAATTTCCACCGGGAATTTTATCAATATGAATAAGGTGGATGTACTTAAAAATAAGATCGATAAGATCAATTCCATGGAAAAGGAAGAACTGAAAGACATGTACAAATTCATCCTGAACCACCAACGGCTGTCTGATAAAGGCGGAGGAGGGCTTGGATTGGTCGATATTGCAAGGAAGACCGGAAACAAGCTGGAGTATATTTTTGAAAAGTATAACGACACCTACTATTTTTTCAACCTCGATGTTTTCATCGATTTTGGGCAGTGATCATAACAGAAAAAAACCAAATATGGAAGCACTTTCAATTGAAGGAACTGCAAAAACACCCAGTGTTAAGTTTAATGGACAGGATGGAGTTATTGAGATCAAAGGAAGGTCAATACCCGAGAATTCGATAGAATTTTACAAACCTCTGGTCGAGTGGCTTGAGGAGTACAGCGGTAACCCCCTGGATCTTACCCAGGTTAATGTACAACTGGAGTATTTCAATACAAGTTCATCCAAATGCATTCTGGATGTGTTCAAGAAACTGGAAGCCATCCATAAAGGTAAGAATGAAGTGATTATTAACTGGTATTATGAGGAAGACGACGAAGATATGCTTGAAGCAGGTGAGGACTATGAATCCATTATCCGCGTACCTTTCAAGATGATCGAGATCGTCGAATAACAGCTCCCCCTTCCACTTTACAAGATTCCTGTTGGGCTGTCACCACTTTTGGCTGGCAGCCCAATATTTTTTTCACAAAACTTTGCTTATTTCCTTGGAGTGAGCCTCTCAAAAACATCCAGTATCCTTTTGAGCACCCTGAAATAGAGCAGGATATACAATCCGATGGTCATGGCCCAGATAACCATGACATTGACCCATAATGTATCCACGAATACGCCGGCAATCATCTTTCGTGGAGCGTAAAAATGGGATTTAATGAACGTATTCGCGGGATCCAGGTAAATGGGGTCCTTTTTCTGGATCATGTCTCCCTTTTTCTTGAATTCGGTAAACATCTTAATTGACTTGCTGTTGGTCACGAACTCCTCCAGCCTTTCGTTGGTACAAGTCCTCCGCAGTCGGTCCAGCTCATCCCGGTCAAAACCTTCTGTGATTTTGTCCACCTGGCTTTTTGCCGTTTTAAAAATCTCCCTGTAGAACTCCTGGAGGGTGGTCAGGTACTCCCTGGTATAGTCCAGTACCTCCTGGTTGACTTGGTCAGGGTACAATTGATCCGTATTCATGGAATAGGTGGGAGTATTCTCATGATAGCTGCTGAGAATCATCCGCTCCTTAAACTCATCGCTGATCTCCGTTCGAAGGACTTTCAGACTGTAAGCAATCTCATCGGCTTTTTCCGGTTCTGAAATATTCCTTTCAATGTTGTTGATCTTGTTCAGCAGTGTTGTAATCAGTATATTGGCTTTCAGATTCCCGATACTCTTCAGTTTCTTCAAATCATAAAAATTCTTCTCATATTCATTGTTGATATACTGGTAGGTAGCCAGCCCCTCGTAGGCCCAACGTGCAGTGATGACTTCCCCGTAGAAAGGGATTCTTTTGGGAGAGGAGATCTGTGGATTCAGGTCCTCGTATTTGACAATAATGCCGCTGAGGATGATCTGGGGAATGACCAGGATCGGAATCAGAATGTAGATGGTAACCACTGTTTTAAAACTGTCGGAGATAAGAAGCCCCATCATATTGGCAGCAGTCCACGAGGAGAAAAGGACCAGCCAGTATTCGAAATAGAATCCTTTGATGCCCATGATCGTATTGCCTATCATCACAAATGTGAAAGCCTGGATGGCTGAGATCATGAACTGGACTCCCACCTTTGACAACAAATAACCCGACCAGCTAAGGTTCAGGAAAGCCTCCCTTTTCAGGATTTTACGGTCCTTGATGATCTCTTCGGCGCTCACGGTGAGTCCCATAAAAATCCCAACGATGACCGACATAAATATATATACGGGCATGTTTACGTTCCCGGTCAGGGTATATCCGAACAGATTGGAAACATCCAGGTCGTAATACCTGATGATAAAGGCAAGAATGAAAGCCAGCAGGGGCGCTTCAGCGAAATTGATGACCAGATATTGGGTGTCGTTCAGTTTTTTCAGGATATCCCTTTTGATGAATACCGCGAACTGCTTCATCTTACCGGGAATTTTAAAGGAGATTTCGGGCAGGTCCTCTAACCCTGCACTGGCTTTCTCAGCCTCCCTGTACTGTTCCCTGAAATGCTCACTCCATTCGGCAGGGGATATTTTCCGGGTATGGGTCAGCTGTCCGAATTCGTCCAGTACACTGGTTTCCACGATATTGAAAACCTGTTCGGGATTCACATTACCACAGGTGGGACATTCACTTTCATTCCAGTCAGCTGCCTGCACCCTGGATTTGAAATACTCGATGGAGTCGATGGGGTTGCCATTGTATATGAGGTAACCGCCTGTATCAAGGATGAGCAGCCTGTCAAACATTTTGAAAATATCCGAGGAAGGCTGGTGGATCACCACGAAAACCAGTTTGCCTTTGAAGGTAAGTTCTTTCAGCAGGTCCAGGATGTTTTCACTGTCACGGCTCGACAGGCCCGATGTGGGTTCATCCAGAAAGAGTACTGCCGGTTCACGGATCAGTTCCAGGGCTATATTGAGCCTTTTTCGTTGTCCGCCGCTGATCTTTTTATTTAGCGGGGAACCCACCTGGATATCCCTGATCTCAAAGAGCCCCAGGTTCCTCAGTACCCGGTGTACCGTCTCCACCAGCTGCTGTTCATTGTAGTTGTCAAAGCAAAGCCTGGCATTGTAGTAAAGGTTCTGGTATACGCTTAACTCCTCAATCAACAGGTCATCCTGGGACACAAAGCCGATAATCCCCTCCACTCCGGGATCACCACTGTGAATATCGATCCCGTTGATCAGCACTTTTCCCCCGGTGGGCTTGCTGACGCCGTTGAGAACGTTCAACAGGGTGGATTTCCCTGCCCCGCTGGCCCCCATGATTCCTACCAGTCTGCCCGATTGTTCAGTGAATCCCACATCATGCAATCCGATGGCCCCGTTTTTAAACTGGTAGGTAATGTGGTTGGCTTCGAAGACTATCTTTGACTTGACCTTGTCCCCCACAAACAGCGAAACCACATCGCTGAAATAGACAGGTTTGATCTGTTGGTTCCTCAGGGAGGATCCTGTATTGAAGGGATATGATTTCAATGGCTCAAGAAGCTGGCCGTTCATGTAAAGTTCCGTTTTACCCATGAACTTCAGAAAATAGAGATTGGAGGACTGGACATGAATAAACCTGATCTCACCTGCCAGGTCTTTCCTGCACACATGCTTGGTCTGGCCCTTGGCACCCTCCTTGTTGGCGTTCACAACCAGGTACAGCGAATTGTCATCCAGTTGCTTATCGGAAAGAACAAAGCTCCTGATCCGCACATAATCCTCTTCAGGAATATTGAAGGTATCGGCCACCGAGGTCACATACTCCATCTCCTGGTCTGTGGCAGCCTTGGCTTCAGATTTAATAAATTCCAGCAACTGGAACAGGACGATCACCTTTTGCGGCTGTGCCAGTTCATGGTTTATCTCGGTGCATATTTTCAGGACCCGGACCGAACGCTTCGCCAGCAAGCGCTCTTTTTTATCCACTTTGGCGTCTTCCTCCATCACCTGGTGGAAGAATCCGTCAAATACATCCAGGTAGAAAGCAACCAGTTCCTGGTTCAGCTGCCTTTTAAGGAATGATTCAACGACCAGTCTCCGTTCTGCAGCATTGCTTTCGGGACGTGAAATAATGGCAAATAGCTGCATCAGTGCCTTCAAAATCTGCTCACTCATGACATCCGGTTTTGTATCACAATACCCGAAGTTAGTAAATTAATGGATAGGATATCATTTGCAGAATCAACATGAGATGTACATAGGAAGGACTTCAGAACCAGAGGTAAATGGCAAGAAACAGGAGGGGAATCACAATTCCCACGGCCAACAGAATTCCGCCTGTTCCCCAGATTCCCTTTTTGCCCCGGACCATAAGCAGACCTGAGATGGCCAGCAGGATCAGGGCGAGTGCAAAAAGGTCGGAGAACCATGTCCATAACTTTTTTGGTTTGTTGTAATGAAGATAGTTTACTTCACGGAAGAAGGGCCGGCTTCTGACTTTTGTTACGCTTATATTTCCGGTGGAGAGTTCCACAGTGATGTGACCTTCCCTGAGGTAGATCATCAGGTTCTGCTCGTTGGGAAAGTAATACTGTTTGAAGTTTTTCTTTTCACCTGTGAGTTCCAGGAGCACTTCCACAAGCTCCCTGTCCACCGAATCTTTTTGTAAAGCAGAAGGATATTGAAAGGATTCAGACCGGGAAATGATGCCGGGATCCCAATGACGCACCACGCCATGGTTAAGGGCTATCCCTGAAACACCATAAACCAGCGCCATTCCAAAAAAAAGGAATCCCATTTCACGGTGCAGCCACCGGTTCCACCCTCTCCAATTCATGAATGCTACCGGGTGATCTCCTTGAAATCGACTGCCTCGATAAATATATCGGCCTTTTCTGCTGTGGAATGCGCCATCTCAGTCTCGTGTTGTGCCTGTGCTTCATGGTCCGCCACATGGGCTTCTGCCTGTTCCGGTTCCATTACTTTAAAGGTGCCTGTAAAAGCCACAGTAGAACCCTCAAGTGCGATGTTGAATTCATCAATACCACCTGATGGAACGACCCTGATCTGGGTTTCACCATCCTCTGCGAGAACGAAGCACTTTTGACCCCCATGCCTGCAAACATGCGTCACCATTCCTGTAATGGCAACATTTTTATCTTTGTATTCTTCCGGATTGGCAACCAGCTCCTGGATGGTTGCTGTAATGATCTTCTCAGCTTTTTCAGACCGGGAATCTCCCTCTTTCTGTCCAGACTGGGTGCAGGCACCTGTCAGGATAAGCAACGAAACCCATAATAGAATCCTATGCATTGTGTCAGATTTAATCGGGTGTTAAATTAAAGAATTTTTAAGGTTTAAAACTTTCAATGCAGGCTTCAAGTTCATCATAGATCTCAAACACGTGATGGAGCTGGAGCAATCTGAAAAGTTCGATGACCTCACTGTTCACATTACAGATTTTAAACTGACCGTAATTGTTGCTTGCTGCCTTCAGGGCAGACAGAAAGGCCCCAAACCCTGAGCTGTCAATGTAAGAGATTCCCTTCAGATCAAAGGCCAGGTTCACATTGGGTTTGTTATAAAATTCGATCAGGCGTTCTTTCACAGGTTCTGCAATCGTGGAGTTGAACCTGTTGGTGTCCTTCAGGTTCACCACAATGATATCATCAATATTTCTGGTTGCGAGCATGGCACGGTTTAAATGTGGTCTTTTTCCAGTTCTGCCAGTGCAAGATGGCTTTTTTCAATGAATTCATCAACCATGTCTTCATACTTCTCTGCGGCTTTTCCTTCAAAGGCCAGAATTTCAAGTTCCTTCAGCAGGACAGAAACCTGGCTCATACCCATAACCGCCACAGAAGATTTCGCCTTGTGTGCCAGCTTGGAGAGGTTGATGTAATCTTTGTTTCGCAACAGTTCCGGCATGAGCTGTGTGTATTCATCCACCTGTTCGCGAAACAGGTCGATCATTTCCGAGATGAATTTAGCGTCGCCGCCGGACATGGTTTTCAGATAGTTCAGATCAGTAATCATGGTTGCAAGGTAGTAGGTTGAAAACTTCTTTGGACCGCTAAATTTATTTAATTTATTTTTAGAAATAAAACCGGCACCGGCTTTTTATCCCTGGGCATCCACATGAATAGAATTATACCGATCATTCTGGCGGGATTGTTTACTGCACAAGTGGCGTACTGTCAATTGTCATTCTCTGAGAAACGACAGCGTGACAAAGCGTTGCATGAGGGTGTTGCACTTATCCTTGCGGAAGAGTATGAAATGGCCAGTGTAAGACTGACCGAGTGCCTGGACATTGACAGTGTATTTGCTCCGGCTTATCTCCAGAGAGGACGGATCATGATCCAGTGGGGAGCAATGGACAAGGCCCTGGAGGATCTTGACCGGGCACTTGCCTGTGATCCCGGACTTGGGGAGGCCTATTTTTATAAAGGATATGTCCTGTTTGGCAAGGATACCACAGGAAGAGACGCAGAGTTATTCGACCAGGCGATCTTCTCCGGATTCAAGGATCCCTATGCTTACTACTTCAGGGGGCTGACCAAAATCAGGGATGGATTGGACGGAATGGCGGTAAATGATTTCACCGAGGCCATTCAATTAAAAACTGATTTTGCACTGGCTTATCATGAACGGGCAGGTGTGAAGCGAAGGAATGGTGATCTTCAGGGATCACATTTTGATTACCGGACTGCCATAGAATATCAGCCTGTCTTTCCACTGGCCTATAACAACCTGGGATCTGTGAAAATCTTATTGGGCGACTATGACGGGGCCATCGGGGATTATACAGTTGCCCTGGAACAAGACCCCAAACTGGCACTGGCGCTTAATAACAGGGGATATGCCCATTATTTTCTGGGGGATTTGGAGGCAGCTCTCGGAGATTTTGACGCGGCCATATCACTGGACAAAGGATTCGCAGAGGCAAACCTTAATAAAAGTTCGGTCCTGGCCATGCAGGACCGGATAGAGCCTGCCTTGAGCCTCCTTGATGAGGCCATCGTGGAAAATCCCGGATCGGTGTTGCTTTTTCTGAACCGCGGGCTGATCAGGGAACTGACGGGCGACCTGAAAGGGGCATGCGAAGATTGGGTCCGGGCCTCGGAGATGGGTTCAGAGGAGGCTGCTGCATATACAAAGGAATGTAAAGAATAAGGTGCTTATGTCAAAGAGATGGATTCATATAATCATCCTGATTCTCCTGATTCAGGGCACCCTTTTTGCGCAGGAAGATGTAAGGATAAAAAAGAAAGAGTTCAAAACCGGGGTGGAAATTGGGTTTAAGGAAGCGTGGAAAAGTCTGAAGGAAGGGGATCAATACTTCCGCCAGGGGAAAGGGACTTATGACATGGCAAGAGACCTTTACATGTTTGCAAATCTGTACAATGCGGAGAATGCGGATCTGAATTACAAGATCGGGGCCTGTTACCTCTTTACGGACGATAAATACCAGGCCATTAACTACCTTCTTAAGGCATACCAGCTGGATGAGGATGTAAGTGAGGACATCAATTATTTACTGGGCAAGGCGTATCACCAGGTGCTGGAATTCGAAGACGCATCCAGACACTATAAAGCACACAAGGAGAAACTACAGGGTGATGAATTGATTGAATATACGGATGTGCTGTCCAAACGCTTGTCCGAATGCCAGAATGGACGGACCCTTTCCCAGGAACCGGTCAGGGTGATTATCAAGAACCTTGGTGAAGAGGTTAATTCTAAATATGACGACTACAACCCGGTTTTTGCTCATGGTGATACAGCGCTCTATTTTACTTCACGGAGACCATTCGGGAAGGCAAAACGAAATCCCATCGATAACAAATTCAATGAGGATATATACCGTTCGACGGCCAGCGGACCGGGTTTCGAAACGGCCCGGCGGCTGGGAAAGCCCTTTAATTCAGAAAGCAATGATGCGCTGGTTGGTATTTCTGCAGACGGGTTCCGGCTCATCGTTTACAGGGGGAATATCGGCAACGGTGGCATTCAGATAAGCGACTACAACCCGGAAAAGGCAAAATGGTCGAAACCTAAAAATGCATCCAGGAAGTTGGTGAGCAAGGAGGGTGAAACATCGGCCTGCCTCTCTCCGGATGGCAGTGAATTTTTTTATGTGTCCCGAAACAGGAAATTAGCCACCGGAGGGAAAGATATACTTTTGTCAACGCTCAATAACAGGGGCAAATGGGAAGATCCCCAAAACATGGGTGGTATGATCAATACGAAATATGACGAGGAGGGGGTTTTCATCACAGCAGACAACAAATACCTTTATTTTGCATCACAGGGGCACAACAGCATGGGGGGATTTGATATATTTCGGTCAGAACGGCTGGACAACGGGGGCTGGTCTGCTCCCCTTAACCTCGGTTACCCCATCAATACGCCCGATGATGAAGTTTTCTATATTACGGACCAGTCAGGAAACTATGGATACTATTCCACCATCAGGGAGGGAGGAATAGGTTCCAAGGATATCTATAAGGTAGCCTACCTTGGTTCGGAGAAAGAGCTGATCACATCAACCAGGGACCAGTTGGTTGCAGGTCCGGGAGAAGTGAAGACCGGATTCCTGACCAGGCCCCGGCTTCCTGATCTGGACACATCCATTACGGTGACCGGCCGGGTGCTTGACACCCTCGGGGGGGTAAGGGCCATTGTTGCCAGGCTCACCTATATCGATCCGGATGGCGCCAAAGCCGACATCAGCGCCATTTCAGACACTTCGGGAGCATACACTGTAAAATTACCGGAAGCCACTATTTATGGGGTGGAGATCAATGCCACGGGATATCTTTATTTCCTTGATATCGTCGACCTGCTGGGACAGAACGGTGAAGAGAAAGTGATCCAGAACTTCTTCCTGGAAAAGATCCAGGTAGGGAAAAAGGTTGTTCTGGAAAATATCTATTTCGAAACGGGAAAAGCTGTACTGAGGCCCGAATCGTTTGATGCACTGGACCAGGTATTCAGGTTCCTGGAAAACAATCCTGAGATGAAGCTGGAGATATCGGGTCATACCGATAATACCGGATCGCTCCGCATCAACCAGAAGCTGTCAAAGGAAAGAGCCAAATCGGTGGTGGACTACCTGGTCGGAAGGGGAATCCCGGATGGCATGCTCGTATATGAAGGGTATGCAGATACCCAGCCAGTAGCTACCAACGACACACCCGGTGGCAGGGAACAGAACCGCCGGGTAGAATTTAAAGTGCTCTCCAACTAAAGTCTGTTGTTTAACAATTTCTATCCATGGGGAAAGTGTTACTTTTGCCGTGGAGTTTTGTTTTTAAAACCTATTGACTTGAAAAGAACAGTATTCTATGATGACCATCTAAGGCATGGTGCAAAAATGGTTCCGTTCGCCGGATTTGATATGCCGGTTGAGTATACGGGTGTCCGGCAGGAACATATCAATGTCAGGAAGAATGCAGGCGTATTTGATGTCTCCCATATGGGAGAGATATGGATCAAAGGGCCCCGGGCCAGATCCCTGGTTCAGAGGCTTACATCCAACGATTTACAGAAATTGTCCCCCGGGAAGATCCAGTATACCTGTTTTCCCAACGAATCGGGAGGTATTGTGGATGACCTTCTGGTATATTGCTACGGGGAGGAAAAGTACCTGCTGGTGGTCAATGCATCCAACACTGAAAAAGACCATCGGTGGATTGTCGGCCATAACGATGAAAGGGCTGAAGTGGAGAACACATCAGACAGGATTTCACAGCTGGCTGTTCAGGGGCCCAATGCCACCGCATTGCTTCAGAAACTTACTGAAGTTGACCTTTCTTCGATCCCCTATTACAATTTTGTGACCGGCAAACTGGCCGGCGTAAAAGAGGTGATCATCAGCAATTCAGGCTATACAGGGGCGGGTGGTTTTGAACTCTATATCTGCAATGAGGATGCCCCCCGAGTGTGGGAGAAGGTTTTCGAAGCAGGGAAAGACCTGGGCGTTGCACCTGCCGGACTGGCCGCCAGGGATACCCTTAGGCTGGAGATGGGATATTGCCTTTACGGCAATGATATTGATGATTCCACCTCACCCATTGAAGCGGGTCTTGGCTGGATAACCAAATTTGTAGATGGCAATGATTTCATCAACCGCAGGGCACTGGAGGAGCAGAAGCGCGATGGCGTAAGCCGGAAGTTAATCGGATTTGAGTTGAAAGACCGGGGAATTCCCAGGCAGCACTATCCCATCCTGGATGAGCATGGTTTGGTTGTTGGTGAGGTGACCTCCGGGACCATGTCTCCCATGTCGGGCAAGGGGATTGGGATGGGATATGTAAAAGCAGCGCATGCTGCCAATGGAAACGGGATATTTATAGAAATCAGGAATAAGAAGATTCCTGCCGAAGTGGTTCGCCCCCCTTTCTACAAGGCTCCTGTTTAAATTGCAGGGTATGGTTCAGAAGAAGATAGAGGTGTGTTATTCACCCGCACTGTTTCCCTATTATGAAAACAGGAAAGCCATCGTGGTGGTGACGGATATTTTGAGAGCAAGTTCGGCCATCGTCACTGCATTTATGAACGGGGTGGACAGGATCATTCCTGTGGAAACCCTCGAAGAGGCAAAAGCATACAAGGACAGGGGATTCATGGTAGCAGCAGAACGGGACGGAATGGTCAGGGATTTTGCCGATTTCGGAAATTCTCCCTATAATTTCACCGCAGAACGGGTCAGGGGAGAGCAGATCGTGTACAGCACTACCAACGGGACCAATGCCATCAGGCTTGCCTCAAGCGGATACCAGGTGCTTATCGGGGCCTACCTGAACCTGACAGCCCTTGCACAGCATATCCGGAAGGAGCAAAAAGACCTGCTGGTGTTATGTGCCGGTTGGAAAAACAGATACAGCCTGGAAGATGCCCTGTTTGCAGGGGCACTGGCCGGACTGGTTCTGGAAGACAGCCGGTATGATACCATCTGTGATGCCACACTTGGCGCGATGGACCTTTACGATACTGCGAAGAGGGATATGATGGGATATATTGAGAAGGTGGCGCAGCGGCAGCGTTTGAAAAAGAACAAGCTGGATGATGTGATCGGGTATTGCCACGAAACCGACCTGACCGGAATAATCCCTGTGTTGCGGGGAGACCATCTGGCCATACTTTGAAATATTCCGCGCAAGTTATTCACAATGCTTGGTTGAAATCACTATTAAATGTAATTTTATTTGTTATTAGAATAACACAACCAAAACATCATTAATTCATTAACCTCATCTCAAATGAAAAAGCATAATTTTGCCGCAGGTCCGTCCATTCTTTCGCCCTATACCATTGAGAACACAGCCAATGGCATAAAAGACCTGGATAACTCGGGTCTTTCCGTCATGGAGATCTCCCACAGGAGCAAGGAATTCATGGCCATCATGGATGAAACGAAGCAATTGTTCGTGGAACTGCTGGATATCCCCGAAGGATATAGTGTACTGATGCTCCAGGGAGGAGCCAGCCTGCAATTCTGCATGGTACCTTACAACCTGCTGCAGAAAAAAGCTGCATACCTGGATTCCGGGTCATGGGCCAACAAAGCGCTGAAGGAAGCCAAATTCTTCGGAGAAGTGGATGTGGTTGCCTCCTCAAAGGATACTACCTACTCCTATATCCCAAAAGGCTATCAGGTTCCGGCCGATGCCGATTACTTTCACATTACAACCAACAACACCATTTACGGTACGGAGATCAAACAGGACATGGATGTGCCTGTCACCCTGGTAGCGGATATGTCTTCCGACATTTTCAGCCGCCCGGTTGATGTTTCCAAATATGGATTGATCTATGGCGGTGCCCAGAAGAACCTGGCACCTGCCGGCCTTACCTTTGTCATTATCAGGGATGATATCCTCGGAAAGGTTGACCGGGCCATCCCGACCATGCTGGATTACCAGACTCATATTGACAATGAATCCATGTTCAATACCCCGCCCTGTGTGGCTATTTATGCGGCCATGCATACCCTCAGGTGGTACAAGAAGATGGGAGGCGTGGCAGCCATGCATCAGCTGAATCTGGAAAAGGCAGCCATCCTCTATGATGAGATTGAAAGGAATCCGCTGTTTGTATCGGGTATAAATAATCCGGATGACCGCTCCATCATGAATGTGACCTTTGTGATGAAAGCGGAGTACAAAGAGAAGGAAGCAGACTTCCTGGCATTTGCAACAAGCAGGGGAATGTCGGGTCTCAAGGGCCACAGGTCGGTAGGCGGCTTCAGGGCCTCCATTTACAATGCGATGCCCAAATCATCGGTACAGGCATTGATCGATACCATGAAAGCGTTCGAAAACAATATGTAATCAAAGAATCCAGAAAAAATGGCGAAAGTACTCATAGCAACAGAAAAACCTTTTTCTGCGGAAGCTTTGGCAGAAGTGAAGGGTGTACTCCGGGAAGCAGGTTATAATGCCGATGTGCTGGCAAAGTACCCGGAACAATCGGACCTGGTGAAAGCAGCGGCAGATGTGGATGCACTGATCATCCGGAGTGACAATGTGGACCGGGAAGTAATCAAGGCTGCCAAAAACCTGAAAATCGTAGTCAGGGCAGGTGCTGGTTATGACAATGTGGATCTGGAAGCAGCCACAGAGAACAATGTGGTGGTGATGAATACCCCCGGGCAGAATTCAAATGCAGTGGCTGAACTGGCCATGGGGATGATGGTTTTCATGAACCGTGACAGGTTCAACCCTACTACCGGAACCGAACTGAGGGGTAAAAAACTGGGGATCCATGCCTATGGTGCGGTAGGAAGGATCGTTGGCCTGATCGCCAAGGGATTCGGAATGAAGGTGTATGCCTTTGATCCTTATATCGATCCGGTATTCATCAAGAACGATGGTATTGTATGTGTAGAGAGTGCAGAAGCACTTTACAGCAAGTGCCAGTATATTTCGCTTCATCTCCCTGCCAATGCAGATACCCGCGGTTCCATAGGGTTTGATCTCCTGAACAGCATGCCCCGGGGAGCCACGCTGGTCAACACGGCCCGCAAGGAGGTGGTGGATGAGGTGGGACTTAAAAAGATCCTGGCCGAAAGGGAAGATTTCAGGTACCTGTCAGACATTGCTCCCGATTGCAAGGCAGAGATTGAGGGAAAATATGGCAATCGTCTCTTCTTCACCCCCAAGAAAATGGGAGCGCAAACCGCGGAAGCCAACCTGAATGCGGGTGTGGCAGCAGCAAAACAGATTGTGAATTTCCTTGAAAAGGGGGATACTACTTTCAAAGTCAATTAGTTCATGGCGAAATTACATGCCTTCAGGGGGTACCGGCCCGGGAAAGAGAATGTAAGGGAAGTGGCCTCCAGGCCCTATGATGTATTAAGTTCTGAAGAAGCAAGGGTGGAGGTCGAAGGAAATCCCTGGTCCTTTCTGCATGTGGTGAAGCCCGAAGTTGATCTGCCGGAAGGGACAGATCTCCATTCGGATGAGGTCTACAGAAAGGGAGAGGAAAACCTGGACCGGCTCATTGAGAAGGGCTGCTTTGTGCAGGATAAGCACGAATTGCTTTATGTTTACGCGCAGACCATGTTCGGGAAAACCCAGTACGGGATCGTTGGCTGTGCTGCTGTGGAGGACTACCTGAATGATGTGATCAGGAAACATGAACTGACCCGGCCCGACAAAGAGGAGGACAGAATGAATCACATCCGGGTGACCGGCTTCAATGCTGAGCCGGTCTTTTTTGCCTATCCCGATCATGCAGAGCTTGATGGCATTGTATCGCAGGTTGTGGCCGGCCAGGCTGCCTATGATTTCACTACCCCGGACGGTGTTGGGCACCATTTCTGGCTTATCTCCGACCAGGGACAGATCGCCCGAATCGTTGAGATTTTTGAAACAGATATCCCTTATACCTATGTGGCTGACGGGCACCACCGTACCGCAGCAGCAGCACTGGTCGGACGGGAGCGAAGGAAAAACAACCCGGAGCACAACGGAAGCGAAGAATACAACTATTTTCTTGCGGTGCATTTTCCGGCCTCGCAGCTGACCATCATCGATTACAACCGGGTGGTGAAAGATCTGAACGGGCTCTTAAAAGAGGAGTTCCTGAAGGCGTTGGAAACGGGATTCGACGTTGAGATGAAAGGGGTGGAGATTTACAAACCCGGGCAACTGCATGATTTCAGCATGTATCTGGAGGGAAAGTGGTATGCACTGCGGGCCAAACCGGGCACCTTCATTGACGATGACCCCATCGGATGCCTTGATGTCACTGTACTTTCCGAACAGGTTCTTGGCCCCCTGCTCAACATCACCGACCTGAGAAAATCCCTTAGGATTGATTTTGTGGGTGGTATCCGGGGGCTTAAAGAACTGAGTGACCGTGTGGACAGCGGTGAGATGGCAGTGGCGTTTGCCCTTTATCCCGTGACCATGAAACAGCTGATGGATATTGCCGATAACGGAATGATCATGCCCCCGAAAACTACCTGGTTTGAACCAAAACTTCGCAGCGGCCTGGTGATCCATTCGCTGGATTAGTCGTATATTGGGGTATGGGAGTTGTTGAAAACCTGCATAACGTAAGGAAACATCTGCCGGCTTCCGTTACCCTGGTGGCCGTTTCAAAAACCAAACCGGAGGGGATGATTTTGGAGGCCTACCGGGCCGGACAGCGCGATTTCGGGGAGAACAAGGTCCAGGATCTGGCAGCCAAAAAGGAACGCCTTCCGGGGGATATCCGGTGGCATATGATCGGACACCTTCAGAGCAACAAGGTAAAATACATTGCTCCGTTCGTCCATATGGTACACGGCGTGGACAGCCTGAAACTTCTTGGTGTGATCAACACGGAGGCCCAAAAGCATCACCGGGTGATTGATTGTTTGCTGCAGGTTCGCATCGCTGAGGAGGAGACCAAATTCGGACTCACCAGGGATGAAGCTTTCGACATGGTCCGTTCAGATCCTTTTATGGGAATGACCCATGTCCGCCTGCGGGGAGTAATGGGAATGGCAAGCTATACCCAAAATACCGAACAGATCAGGGCCGAATTTCAGCGACTAAACCGTATATTTGATGAGATGAAGGCTTCTGTTTTTGCCAGGGAGGATTATTTCGACCAGCGTTCCTATGGGATGTCGGGGGACTTCCTGCTTGCAGTGGAAGAGGGAAGTTCCATGGTGCGCATCGGGAGCCTGATTTTCGGACCAAGGAACTATTGAAAAAACATCACAATGATCGATCTATCAACAAAGTATGGCGGTTTAAACCTGAAAACACCGCTGATTGTTTCCAGCAGCGGACTGACCAATTCTGTAGAGCGCATCAGGAAAATGGCTCAGGCGGGTGCAGGAGCAGTGGTCCTGAAATCCCTGTTTGAAGAACAGATCATGCATGAGGTGGGTACCATGGAGACTGGAGGAGACTACCCCGAAGCAGGGGATTATCTGAAAGCCTATACCAGGGATAATTCACTGGGTTCCTATCTCACTCTGATCAAAGAAGCCAAAGAATCGGTGAGCATTCCGGTAATTGCCAGTATCAATTGCATGAAAACGGATGAGTGGATCGATTTCGCAAAGAAAATTGAAGAGGCTGGAGCCGATGCACTGGAGCTGAATATCTATTTTCTCCCCATGGACAAAAACAAGAATCCAAGGGAGTATGAAACGGCCTACCTTGACCTCGTTACAAGTGTCAAAGGGCTTACCACATTGCCTGTGATGGTGAAGCTGGGTCAGGGCTTCTCCAACATCACCTGGATGGTGCAGCAGCTCTATTTCAGAGGTGCAGCCTCGGTGGTGCTTTTTAACCGGTTCTATGCGCCCGATATCAATACGGATAAGCTCACTTTCGGTTCATCGGAGGTACTCAGTTCCCCGGCCGATCTGAGGTTCCCCCTTCGCTGGATTGGCATCGTCTCCTCACAGGTGAAAGAGATTGACCTGGCAGCCTCCACGGGTGTTCACAGTGGCATGGCAGCTATCAAACAGATCCTTGCAGGTGCTGCTGCCGTTCAGCTTTGCTCTGTGCTTTACCGCAATGGGATCGATTACCTGTCCGACATGATCGCCGAAATGAAAAAGTGGATGCAGAAAAACGAGTACGACTCTCCGGACGCCTTCAGAGGAAAGATGAACTATGGCAACCTGAAGGACCCTGCAGTATATGAACGCTCCCAGTTCATCAAGTACTTTTCAAATATGCACTGACGCAGTGCTCAGTGCTCAGTGCTCAGTGCTCAGTGCTCAGTACTGTTCGATGACTTTGACAAGTTCGCGGAGGAGGTGTTTCTTTTGGTCGTCTGCTTTGAGCATCCCATGTTTGATTACTTTCGCCAGCTTTTCACGTTCGTTCTGATCCAGCTCACCAACAGCCTCTTCCAGGACCGTAAATGCCTCAATGGCTGTTTCAAACCCACCCTGGATAAGTACCCTGGCAAAGGTGTCGGCAAACTTCCCGTAGGAAAGCCCGTTTTGCCAGCATGCCGACACAAGGAGGGTTTTGATGGATTGGTATTCGGGATGGTCTATGGCCTCGGTCAGGACCCGGGCAGCTTCCTCTGTTTTTAAGTCGTTCAGCAGGGAGGTGATCGCACGGGTGATCTGTTCATCTTCCTGGTCCAAAAGGAGGTCAAACAGTTCGGGCAGTATGGCGATGCTGCTTTCGGCACGGACCTCCCTGATGGTATCCAGGATATGGGTCCGGTTTCCTGAACGAAGTGACAGAATCTGGTTCTTCAAGCGCTCATTTCTGTCATTTTCCTGATCTTCAGGAGTCAGTTGCATTGTTTTTCAAGTATTTCTCCTGCTTCATATACCCCATACCGGTAAGCCTGCTGATAGCAGAAACAGGCATCTTCACGTTTGCCCAGCTGCTGTGACAGTTTTCCTTTCTCAAACCAGATCTCCCCGTTATAGGGATCCAGATCAAGGGCCATGGCCATATCTTTCTCGGCAAAGATGGTGGTTCCGGTGCTTGCATAGGTACGTCCCCGGGCAAAATAATATTCGGCCTTGCCATCGTCCATTTCCAGTGCCCTGTTAAATGATTGGATTGCATCCAGGTATTTCCCGTGTGCGTACTGGATGACCCCTTTCCGATAATGAGCCTGGTGGTGATCCGGAAAATAGCTAAGGTAGATGTCCAGGTCCTTTTCCGCCCCGGGAAGATCTCCCTGAGCGCTTTTTGCTTCTGCCCTAAGCAGGTAGGCTTCAAAGCGGTCGGGTTCCTGACGGATCACTCTGTTCAGACCCAGGAGTGCTTCCTCCGAATCGCCCTCATCCAGTTGGAAAGATGCCAGGTGAAAGACTGCATCCAGGTTCCGGACATCACTCTTGATGGCTGAGCGCAATTCACTCCTGGCGGCCTTTGTATTACCCAGGAATGAATAAACCGCTGCCTTTTCAGCCTGGACCTTGCTAAGCTCGTAACCTTTCTTCTCCAGTTTATTGAGCAGGTTGATGGCTTCCAGTGCCGCACCATTTTCCTTCAGAAACTGTGCTTCCTGGAATTCCTTGTCCTCCTGGCTGTACCACGTTTTCTCATTCCAAAGCTGCTGCCAGCCCTTTATTCCTTCCAGCGTGGACAACTCCTTATCAAGAAGAATCTCTTTTTCAGGAATTTTATACCCTGAAGAGAGATGTTCCCTCAGGTATTTCAGGGCCAGTTCAGGGTGATTCAGTCTAACCTCCGTTTTGGCCAGGTAGAGGCTTCCCATACCCTTTCGCCGTTTTTCTACCTCGTAGAAGGCATCCCGGGCAGCTGTGTTGTTGTTCAGCATGAAGTGACATATACCAAGCTGGTAAAGGATCCCGGTATCGCCCTTCTTTTCATCAAGGGCACGGCTTAACGCTACCACAGCGGAGTGATAATCTCCAAGGTTCATGCTTGCCCGGCCCGACAGGTATGGATCCGCCTGCCCCCATCCCGGGAATCCGGTTAATCCCATCAATACGAGCAACATACATTTTTTCATCATTGCACTATTTCGTTTCAATGGCCGGAGGTTCATTTTCATCACCGGAGAATACATAAATGAAACCGGTCAGCATGGTTTTTTCAATTCCCGATAACCTGTATTCGCTCACCTCGCAGATATAGTAATATACACCAGGAGCCACCAGCTGGTTGGTTCCTTTGATTTTCCCGTCCCAATTGATATCCGGATCCTCTGTTTCGAATACCAGGATTCCCCAGCGGTTGAATATGGTCATGTCCACTTTCTCCACATAGGATGTGCGCAGCGGTACGTAAAGGTCATTTTTACCGTCATTGTTGGGGGAGAAAACGTTGGGCAGCACATAGTTGGAACATTCGTCCAGGCACAACCTGACTGAGTAGGGCGACTCATTTTTTACGGAGTCGAGGGCAGTAACATAATAGCACCCTGAGAGGGAATTCAAAGGAACATGGTTGTATGCTGTGTCATTCCTGTCCTCAAACCTTGCAATTTCAATCGGAGAACCTTCGGCAGTGGGACTGAAGTAGAGTTTATAGCCAGTCACATCTTCAGCGCAAGGTGGATCATCGGTATAGCTCCAGGCAACATGGTTATAACCCTCCCCGCAATTCGAATAACCATTCAGAACGGGCGGACAGGGCCGGATGGTGTCCACAGGTGTGGTACAGTTTGTATGGCTGAAATTGGTATTCTCGAATAGTGTTCCGTTGAGAATCCTCCATCCGGTACTGGTTACCCGGTAGCAATACGCAGTGCCGTTGGCAAGCCCCAGATCCACAAAGGTTCCGGTGGTTGTAAAACCGATGGAATCGTATTCAAGGGTGGTATTGTTGAGCCTGTAAATGGTGTAATCGTAATTGATCCAGGGTACATTCTTACGCATATTCAATTCAACCCTGTTGTCAGATCCCCTTAACTCCGGATAAAGGGAGGAGGCGGCCTCGGGCTTTCCGATCAGGAAGCGGTTGCCCGGTGTATTGTTATAGATTTCAACACTGTAGGACCAGGGGAAGCTGAATGTATTTACCTCGGTATCGGTCCAGGTAGTATCGTCCAGTGAGCTTGTGGTGAAGGAGCCCGCCAGTGCCATGGAATTTCCCAACAGGTCGGGAGAACGGTATATAAGGTATTCATAGGGGCCCGTGGCAGGAATGGTGTCAAGCTTTCCGGGCCTTGCCCAGGCCAGTTTTATATTTCCGTTTCCGGAGTGTTCTGTAACGCTAACTTCCAGGATGGAGGGAGCTCCTTCCACAAGCGGGCTGCAGGTTTCAGGGGAGGGAAAGCTCAGTGCTCCATCCGGGTAAACCGATAAAATAACATAGCAGTATTCATTCCCCTGTTCAAGCCCCGCACCCTGGTTGTCATCCACGTAGATGGTATCCATTCTGTCACTGGTTTTGCCAATCAGTTCATATCCGGTTGAGGAAGGAATGCCCGCCGTGCATGAATCCGGCACATATGCGGCCGGACCTGTTTTCCTGTAGATCTGGTAACTCCTCACTGATGTACAGGTGTCGGCTGGCCAGGTAACTGTCACAGAATTGCTGCCGGCAATCAGGAAAGGCGTCTCAGGGGCCGGACCCAGTACCTTGATATTCACATTCCGGATATCCACCAGCGGTGTTTCCGGGTGACTGTCTTCTGCCTTGAAAACGGCGGTGTAGTACTGCTGCCTTACATGAGAACAGTTGGTATTCCAGATGAACCTGGCTTTGCTGTAGCCAAGGGAAGAAGAACTGCCATCCACCTGATAGGAGGCCGGACTGTTATCCACCACAAAAGGTCCTCCGGTGGCCCACTGCCTGATTGAATCATTGTCCTGGTCGGTGGCAATGACATCAAATTCAAGGATTGAGCCAGCCTGCAGGCAGTAATTCCCCGGGTCATTCTGAATGGGTGGATGGTTGTCGGTAGTATACACCTCGATCTGCATGTCTCTGACGATGTTCCCGATTTTGACTCCTTTCCGCCACTCTTCCACATCAATGGCAATATTGAAGATTCCGGTATCTGACGGGGTGATCCAGGTAAGGTCGCCGGTGTACGGATTCACATAGAGGGTATCGCTGGCAGGAGGAAGGGTGTAGCCGGTGATGGGCTTGCCATCCTGTTCTGTGCAAACGGTGAGTTTGTATGAAATGCTGTCCCCGTCCGGATCGTAGGCAGCCGGGTTGTGAATGAAGATCTGGCCAGAGGCGGCCCTGTCGATGGGCGGGTTCAGAAGAATGGGTGTGGAATTTTCCCCGAGCCCGGCATTGATCATAATGGTGGTTTTGATGGAGAAGATCACATTCACCGAATTGGGAATGTTTTTCACCCCCTTATTCCGGTTGGGATCCTGGACAACGATCTCGAATATTCCCGGTCCGGGGTATGTGTGTTGCGTGACGTAAACATTCTTCTGGTAAAAGTTGGGCAATTTGGTGATTGAAATCCGGTCGGCATAAGAGAATGTATTGTCTCCCCATTGCACTTCGAGCCTGTTCCGGTCGGCCTGGCTCAGGGTATAGGTAAAGGTGGTGATGGTAATCTCATAGCTGAGGTCATCCAACTGGGTCAGGGTAATCTCTCCCGCCCGGTTGTGGGTCGCCCTCACAGGCATAACCAGCAGTACCATCAATAATATTGGGAGCAGGTTTCTCTTCATCCGGTCACTTCAGCCTCATGACATTGTCATGCGTCTTCACGTCAAATTTCATACCAGTTTCCCTGTCCTTAAACCCAAAAATCACAAGATTTGTCTGGTCAGGGTAAATATCAGTGAGCAAAGAGTTGTAAATGTACAAAGAATTTGGATTTCCCTGCAGGAGCGCTTTCATCTCAATGGTCATGGACTCCTTATCAAGTGTGATGGTGTCTACATCCATTTCCAGCGGAATTCCCCCTTTCTCAGTGGAGATGCTGAAGTTTTCAGCCAGGTACGCTCCCACCCAGGGGATTTCATTCTGCCCCGGTTCACTGAAATCTATGACCTTGCTGTGAAAATGGAAATAGGCTGTTTCCCAGTCATCAAGGAATGTTTTCATGCTCACTGTGAGCATTCCGTTTTCATATGTTATATTCGTAATGGAAAGATGAAGCGGGTGGGCAAGGGTAGAGCTTGTCCAGAAGAACCACATCAGGATGATGGAAACAGGCTTCATGGTTCAAAATTACACAAACTTCTGATGCTGCGGTATTGATATGTCCCTCTTTGAACTCTATTTTAAACTTGGCCTGCAACATATTGCTGATCTGAAAGGATATGATCACATCCTTTTTATCCTTACCCTGGCGCTGGCCACCCTGAATATAATGCATATTGATACCGGGTTGATTGAATTCCTGATCCCGCTGACCATTTTCCTGACAGCCCTGGCCAATGTAATTTCAGGGAAACAACAGGTCACCCCTTTGCTCCACTATCTGAAGTATTTTGCGGCTTTCTTTTTTGGATTGATTCACGGACTTGGTTTTTCAAATTACCTCCGCAGTTTGCTGGGAAGTGAGAAAGGGCTTGCCGTTCCGCTGTTCTCTTTCAATCTGGGCATTGAAGCCGGTCAGCTCATGATCGTAGCGCTTATCCTGCTGCTTACCCTGGTGGTTGTGGATTTGTTCAGGCTTCCCCGCCTTCACTTGCATCTGTTGCTCTCCGGGGCAGGCATGGGTGTCTTACTGGTTTTGTTGATTGAACGATTTCCATTTGGATGAACTGGGAAGCAAGCATAAAGGATTTTGAAGGTTTTCTGAAGCTGGAGAAGGGGCTTTCCGCCAACTCTGTTGAAGCTTACCTGGCTGATGTAAGGAAACTGGTTCAGTTCCTTGAATTGCAGGAAGTGACGGGCGGTCCTGAATCCATCGAATATGCCCGGCTGCACCAGTTTCTTGCGTGGATCAGTGAACTGGGCTTGTCGGCACGGACCCAGGCAAGAATTCTCTCGGGCATAAAGGCATTCTACCGCTTCCTCTTGCTGGATGACAGGATCGAAAAGGATCCGACTGCCCTGCTGGAGGGACCAAAACTGGGAAGAAAACTACCGGAAGTTCTCACACCTGGTGAGATAGACCGGGTACTCTCGATGATAGACCTGAGTAAACCGGAAGGCCGGCGCAACAAAGCCATGCTTGAAGTACTTTACAGCTGCGGACTCAGGGTAAGTGAGCTCGTGGGTCTGAAACTTTCAGGGATATACAGGGAAGACGGATTCATCCGGGTGATCGGGAAAGGAGACAAGGAACGGCTGGTGCCCATCAGCGGAACTGCATTGAAGGAGATCGATCTCTATCTGCCGGACAGGAATTCCCTGGTGATCCTGCCGGGGAATGAGGATGTGCTCTTCCTAAACCGCCGTGGCCGCATGCTTTCCAGGGAGATGGTGTTTATGGTCACCAAAGAGCTGGCCTCGGCAGCCGGAATAAGGAAGAAGGTGAGTCCGCACACATTCAGGCACTCCTTTGCCACCCACCTGGTGGAAGGGGGAGCTGATCTGAGGGCCGTACAGGAAATGCTGGGCCATGAATCGATTATCACCACCGAGATATACACCCACCTGGACAGGGAATACCTGAGGGAGGCCATCCTCAGTTACCATCCCAGATCGAAGAAGTACTAAGTACTAAGTACTCAGTACTGATTTTGTAGATTTTTTGGCTAATTTTAATTCATTCAAATCAAGCCAGTTTTCAATGAGAGCAATGATGTTAACGGGCATCCGAGAAATGGAGATGAAAGAGGTGCCCACACCCGCCATCCTGAATGATCAGGATGTATTGATCCGCATGAAGACCCTGGGTGTGTGCGGTTCGGATATTCACTACTATGTGTCGGGAAAAATCGGGAGCCAGGTGGTCCGGTATCCCTTTACAGTAGGTCATGAAGGAGCCGGCCAGGTGGAGGCAACGGGGAAAGGAGTTACCCGGGTGAAGCCTGGAGACCGTATAGCCATTGAGCCGGCCATGCCATGCTGGGTGTGTGACCAGTGCAGGGCAGGAAGGCCCCATACCTGCAGAAACCTTAAATTTCTGGGGTGTCCGGGTCAGGCTGAAGGATCCCTTTCGGAATATATTGTGATGCCTGAAACCAGCTGTTTCAAAATCCCGGATTCGATGACCTATGACCAGGCGGCCATTTCCGAACCACTGGCCATCGGGGTGTACGCCGTCAGACAGTCCATTCCCATGAAAGGAGCTAAGGTGGGAATTCTGGGATTCGGGCCCATCGGCATGAGCGTGCTGCTTCCCGCCCTGGCCATGGGTGCAGAGGAGATCTATGTAACCGATAAGATAGAGGCCCGACTAAGGATCGCTTCACAAAGCGGAGCAAGAATGACGGCCAATCCGGATAAGGAGAATGTGGTAAAGAAAATCTCAGGGAAGGTCCCTGAACTGCTGGATGTTGTTTTTGAGTGCTGCGGGCAGCAGGATGCCGTTGACGATGCAGTGGACCTGCTGAAGCCCGGAGGCAAGCTGATGATTATCGGGATTCCGGAGTTTGACAGGTGGTCGTTTCCGGTTGACAAATCCCGGCACAAGGAACTGACCATACAAAATGTTAGAAGGCAGAACGAGGCGGTACGGCCAGCCCTGGACATGATGGAAAGCGGAGAAATAGCAGTGGAGGCAATGGCCACCCACCGCTTCAGTTTTAAGGATGCAAAAAAGGCTTTTGACCTCGTGGCAGCTTATCAGGACGGGGTCATGAAAGCCATGATCGATTTTGACTAGGCAAATTCACCAATACCACCACATATGAGAACCAGACTGATGCTTTTCATCATGATGGGTTTTCCGGTTTTTGTCATGGCCCAGCCGGAGATACCTGTTGGGCAATGGCAGGGAAAGACCATCCTGCTTATCGGGGCCCACCCCGATGACGATTCTTACTCCCAGGGAACCCTGGGTTTGCTGCAAGCCAATGGAAATGAAGTTTTTATTGCCATCATGACCACCGGCAATGTGGGTACACAGGATCCCAAGCTCTCCATGGTTGACCTGGCCATGATCCGCAAAATGGAGGAGCAGAAAGCCCTGGCTGCCATGGGAATCCCTGCGGATCACTATATCAATTTCGGGTATGACGACGGACTTCTTGAATATGAGAATACAAAAGAGGTGGTTGCCAAGCTGGTGAGGCTGATCCGGAGGTTGCGGCCGGATGTGATTTTCGCTTTTGATCCGGGCAAGGGGGATCAGCGCTGGCACAAGGCCGATCACCGGGCGGCAGCCTATCTTGCAGCAGATGCTGCCAGAGCAGCCATGTGGCCCCTGTTGTTCCAGGGCCAGATCACCATGGAAGGGCTCAGTGCCCATGAAGTCAGGGAGTATATGCTCTATGATTCTGATGAGGACGATCAAAATACATGGGTGGACATTACCGGGTTCGAGGAAAAGAAAATAACCGCCATGTCACAGTATGTGAGCCAGTGGAGCTCAGGGTGGTATGATTACCAGGGCCCGGACCTGACAGCGGAGGAGGCTGCCGAGGTAAGGGAGAAGGTCAGCAAAAGGATCCTATATAAAAATGGCAAACCGGTAGAGGGGTTCCGTTTCTACACCGGATCACCGGATAATATCGGACGTTAATCCACAGAAATAACGAGATAGAACCAAAACACCAATCCATGAAAACAACAACAATTGCTTTTATTGTACTGATGATGATCCCCATGCTCTCCTGCAACCAGACCAGGGTGGGCGTCGGTGCAAAGGCTCCCTCCGGAGCCGAACTGATTTTTGATGGCAGCAGGGAATCCCTGGATGCAAACTGGATGTATTGGGAAGGACCGCGTTTTGCCACTGAAATGCCCATCAAGTGGGAGATACAGGATGACCCGGTGGATCCGGGAACGGTAATGAACAGCAACGATCCGGCTGCGGCAGGAGGGTTGTACGGATCAGCCGATATTGTGACCAAAAAGAAATACAAGGATTTCAGGCTCCATGTGGAGTTCCTCGTAGAAAACGAAGGAGGGAACTCGGGGATTTACCTGCAGAACCGTTATGAGATCCAAATCCTGGATGGCGACTCCGGCGTGCACGGAATGGCTGCAGTGATCAACGAGGTTGCATCACCATATGTTTACAATGGGACAGGCAAGTGGAATTCCTACGACATCAAGTTCAGGGCAGCCCGGTTTGAAAATGGCAAGCGGGTTGAAAATGCCATGGTAACCAACTATTTTAACGGTATAAAGGTCTACACGAACATCGGTATCAACCAGGTATGGGGTGGTCCCAATTCGGGTATAGACGGCGGAAATGACGATGGCAAAGGGATTACCGATACACCACAGGGGCTGAAACTTCAGGCCGAAGGCCACCCGGTGCTTTACCGGAATATCTGGATCATGAAGACGGACCTGGAGGATGCCGATACGGATTTTTAACAGTGCAGGTCATGAAAGCACGAAAAAGAAGTTGCTTGCTGTCTGCGTTGGCTGTTGTCATGATGCTTGCCGGGTTGCCGGCCTGCATAAATGAGAAAGCCTCTGACGGGCACCAAATCTTTGACCTTGGAACGGGACTTGTTTCAAGGTCCATCTCTTTTGAAAATCCCAGCGGGGAACCCGGCGGGGGTGGACAAACGGCCAGCTACCTGGGTGTGGGACGAAAAGGGTTTCCCGCAAAAGACATCAAAGCCGGTGAGACTGTGGTCTTGTGTGACATTACTGGTTCCGGGACCATCAGGCATATTTGGATGACCGGTGGGTTCAAGGACAAACCCACCGCACTGCGCAGCATGGTGGTCAGGGCCTGGTGGGAGAACCAGGAACACCCGAGCATCGAGTGTCCCCTGGGTGATTTTATGGGATCGTCCCATGGCAGGATTGAAGCCTACCAGTCCGCCGTTCATTCCACAGGGATCAATGCTGCACTGAACATCTGGTTGCCCATGCCCTTCATGGAGCATGCAAAAATCACCCTTTCCAATGAAGGAGGCGAAGACATTACTCTTTTTTACCAGGTGGATTATACCACCGGGGACCGGCATCCGGAAACGCTGGGGAGGCTTCATGTTTGCTTTGTCCGGGAGAATCCCACCACGCTGACTGAAGATTTTGAGCTGCTTCCAAAAAGAACCGGGAAAGGCAGGTTTTTGGGGACTGTCCTGGGAATCCGGACCATGGAAGAGCACTGGTGGGGGGAGGGAGAGATCAAGATTTACATGGATGGGGACGAGAAGTTCCCGACCATCTGCGGAACGGGAAGTGAGGATTATGTGTGCCTCTCGTACGGGATGCAGCAAACACCCTATTTCTATCATGGATGCAGCAGGATCCAGGATGGATTTATTTCCATGTACCGCTGGCATATTCCCGATCCCGTTTACTGGCAACAGGAGTGCCGCATCACCATCCAGCAGATCGGGTGGAGTCCTGATAAACGTGACCAGACCGGGTATCCGCTCTATGAGCGGCAGGATGACTGGAGCAGCGCCACATTCTGGTATGAACCTGTACCCAGTGCACCGCTGCCTGAATTTCCTGATCTTCAGCGCAGAATGGCAGATCTTTGATTCATCCCGAATCAGGTCCAGAGCCGTTCGATCTCCTCCAGGGTTTTGCCTTTTGTCTCTTTGATGTAGAATCTGGCGATCAAAAACTGGATGACGGACATGGCGGCCAGGAAAACGAAGGTCACTGAACCGCCGATGGCGTCAAGCATGTAGGGGAACAACAGCACCACCAGGAAATTGAATACCCACTGGGTAAATGAGGCCAGTGCCACTGCCTGTCCCCTGATTCTGTTGGGAAACATTTCAGCCACCAGGGTCCAGAATGCGGGACCAATGCAGGAGGCAAAAAAAGCGATAAAGGCCATGATGCATGCGGTGGTGAACACCGGATTCATCTGGAAATGAAAAGCCGCAGCAATACAAAGAAGTGTGGTTGCCATTCCTGCAGATCCCACTGTATAAAAGGTCCTTCTGCCCAGCCTGTCGATAAGCCAGATGGCGAAAAAGGTAAAGACAAAATTGACCAGCCCGATGAGTGATGTCTGCAGCAGCGCATTCCGGATCTCCAGTCCGGCCGTCATCAAAATCTTGGGAGCATAGTCCACCACAGTATTGATCCCGGTGATCTGCACAAATACCGATAACAGGAGGCCAAGAAGAATCACTTTCCTGTACTTGCGGGTAAACAGGATCCTGATGCCTGCATACCCAGCCGAATCCGAGAGGCTGTTTTCTATTTCCGGCATCTCAACACGGGCGAATTCCGTTCCCCCGATTTTTTCAAGGATGGACATGGCTTTCTCCCTGAATCCTGCTTTGACAAGCCACCTGGGACTTTCAGGGATGAAGAACAGACCGGTAAAAAAGAGCACCGAAGGCAGCAGGCCTGTGGCAAACATCCAGCGCCAGTTGTTATCCGCCTCATGGAGTGAAAAGTTCACCAGATAAGAGATCAGGATCCCCATGGTGATGGCCAGCTGGTAGGCAGTGATCAGCGTACCGCGGATCTTTGGCGGAGCCACTTCGGCCACATACATGGGGGAGAGGACCGAAACAGCACCTACAGCCAGACCCCCGAGGACCCGGAAGGAGATAAAAAAGATCTGGTTTCTCGCCAGGGCCATGCCAGCACAGGAGACAGCGAAAAAGAGTGCCACAATGATCAGCAGCCTTTTCCTGCCAAATCGCTCGGTGAGACTGCCCACACCGAATGCCCCTAAAATGCAGCCCGCCAGGATGGAACTGACCCCCCAGCCCAGCTGCAGTTCATCCCAACCGAAATAGGGTTGAATAAAGGGGATGGCACCGGAGATGATGCCCACATCGAACCCGAACATCAACCCGCCGATGGTGGCAATAAAGCTGATGAAAAAGAGATAGGCAGAACCCTTCACTACAGCTCCTTGATTTTGATATTCCTGAACCAGACCTGGCTTCCGTGGTCCTGTAGACAGAGCTTGCCTGATTTTGCCAGTCCGTAATCGGGGTAATCGTCCCATTTCCCACTGTTCCTCCGCTGGTTCCAGTCGTCACTCCATGGAACAAACTCCACGACCTTCCTGCCATTGAGCCAGTATTCTGCTTTCTCCGGTGTAAACATGATGATGGAGCTGTTCCAGTCCCGCAGGTTCACCTGCTTGTCCGCACTGGCCACATACATGGCATAGTCGGCCCCTGTTTTCTGCCAGGGTTTCAGACGCATGTGTTTACCCCTCTCATCCCGGAAATCATCATCCTCGATGAGCTGGTACTCGGGCCCGGTTTCGTAACCCGCTGCATATTTGGCATCCTCAATCACATGGTACATCACACCGCTGTTTCCATGGGGGCCCAGTTTCCAGTCCCATGTCAGGATGAAGTTCCCATACTCCTTGACGGAAACAATATCACCGCCAATATCACCTCCCAATCCCAGTCCCTTCAGGCATCCGTCCTCAACGATCCAGCCCGTCAGGGTGTCCTGGTTATAGTTCTTCCATCCCCGGGTTGTCACTCCGTCGAACAAAAGCAACCATCCTTCAACTTTTTCCTGATCACTCAGCCTGTTCATGAATTCTGGTTCTGATACGATTGCAGTCTTCGTTTCGGGTGCAGATTTGTCTTTTTTATTTCCTGTCTGGCTGCATCCGCAGAGCAAGCCTCCCAGGATCATCATTACAAATAAGTTGAATGTTTTCATGTTTGAGGTTTTGGATTTTATTCAGGTAGTTTCCAGCCTTCCCTGTAGTTGTGTTTGATGAATTCAGCCACAGTCTCCCGGGCAGGCAGTGTAATGTATTTTGTATCGAAATGGGGATGCCCGTCAATGACCCTGAAGTCGTCCGAAGAGACAATCCTCAACTGATCACTGCTGCTGATGTTGGTGAAGCGCATATTGGGGCCGTCCCATTGCAGCTCCCGGTTCAGACTCTGCAGCCGGACTGCCAGTACCCCCATGACCACCATTTCGTTGAACGGGCCTGCCACAGCAAAATTGGACATGGGCTGGAGCCGGTTCTCCGGATTCTCCTTGCAGGCCCTGATCCAGTCCTGTTCATGAGGGCCATCCATGATCCCGCCAGTGTTATATCCTTTGATGCGACGGAGGGTTTCAGGTACGCCGGGTTTACGGCCTGAAAGCAGCCTGGGATGAATCCCTCCAAGATTACAGATCAGCTTGTCTTTGGTCCCTTCAAAAATACATCCTCCCATTTCGTCCTCCATAAGGGGATCCCCGTCGGCCATCTCCGCCGGTCGGGAAGGCATCATCCCCCCGTCGTACCAGAAGACCTTTACTTCAGGCATCTTCACTTTAATTGCCGGATTCAGTTTTTTTCTCTCGGGGAAAGTATACTCAACTACTTCGGACTGGGGAGCACTTTCGGTATTGACCAGGGTCGAGGATCCCTGTACTTTGACGGGGTATTCCAGTTGGAGTGCGGAGAATACGGGGTTCAGGATGTGACAGGCCATATCCCCCAGTGCTCCCGTGCCAAAATCCCACCATCCCCTCCAGTTCCACGGTGTATATATTTCATGAAAGGGGCGCATGGGTGCCGGCCCGATAAAGAGGTCCCAGTTCATGGTTTCCGGGGGTGTCATCACCTCTTTGGGGCGTTCAAGCCCCTGCGGCCAGATGGGGCGGTTGGTCCATGCACGGACCTCCGTTACCTCACCGATCTCCCCGGCCTGGATCCACTCCTCAACGGTCCGCGCTTCAGGTGACGAAGATCCCTGGTTCCCCATCTGGGTGGCAACCCGGTATTCCCTGGCAAGTTTGGTGAGCAGTCTGGACTCATATACCGAATGGGTGAGAGGCTTCTGGCAATAGACATGTTTGCCCATGGTCATGGCCGTGGCAGCAATGATGGCATGGGTGTGGTCGGAAGTGGCGATCATGATGGCATCGATATCGTCGCCCATTTCGTCTAACATCCTTCGCCAGTCCCAATACCGTTTTGCCCCGGGGTAATCGTCGAAGCAGGCCTGCGCGTATTTCCAGTCCACATCACAAAGCGCTACAATATTCTCCGTATTCATCCCCTGCAGGTTGATCCGTCCTTTTCCGCCCACACCGATGCCGGCAATGTTCAATTTGTCACTGGGAGCCACATGCCCCAGGGCTTTCCCCATCACATGACCGGGAATGATGGTCAGACCGGCCGCAGAGGCTGCGGCAGCCTTTATAAATGACCTTCTTGGAATGCTTGGTTTGTTCATGGCAGTTCTATGGAAGTGTGTCTGGAATAAAAATAGCAATAATTTACCGAACCGCGGCTTTTAGAACTGGTGAATCAAAATAGAGGAAGTATATGAGAACTGGATAGAAAAACGGGCTTGTTTTTGTATTATTTTTACAGGTATGGTCCATGCCTAATCAATGCATTGAATGAATCTGAAGTATGTTCCGGTCCTGGGAGTGTTCATCATCAGCTGCAGCGGTGAAAAACCTGTTTTGAATTCTTTCCATCCCGGTAGAACATGGCCTGACAACAACGGTGTGCACATCAATGCACATGGAGGGGGGATTTTATTCCATGAAAACACCTATTACTGGTATGGCGAACACAAAACAGAAGGTGAGATAGGCAATACAGCACAGGTTGGGGTCCATGTTTATTCCTCCTCGGATTTGTACAACTGGGAAGACCAGGGGATTGCTTTGGAAGTTGATGCCAGGGATCTCACCTCCGAGATAGCAAAAGGCTGCATCCTGGAACGGCCGAAAGTTATCTTCAATGCACGTACACAGAAATTCGTCATGTGGTTTCATCTGGAATTACCCGGAATGAATTACGATGCAGCACGAACCGGAGTGGCCGTATCGGACCATCCCCTGGGACCTTTCACATTTTTGAAATCATTCAGGCCCGATGCAGGGTGGTGGCCTGAAAACGTGCAGCCGTTTCATAAAATTCCGGTATCTGATACCGTAAAGGACAAATATTGCGGCGGTCTGGGTTGTTTGCCGGCTCATGTGGACAGCATGAATATTCTGGGCAGGGATTTTGAAGGCGGACAGATGGCGAGGGATATGACTCTTTTTGTGGATGACAACGGAAAAGCTTATCATTTGCATGCCTCCGAAGAGAACAGTACACTGCATATTGCTGAGCTCACAGATGATTATTTATCTTTCTCAGGAAGGTATGTCCGATTGTTCCCGAACCGGTATATGGAAGCACCGACCATTTTTAAAACAAGTGACTCCACCTATTACTTCATGGGTTCGGACTGCACAGGCTGGAGCCCGAATGCTGCAAGATCGGCTGTGGCAAAACATATTTTTGGCCCATGGAAGGAGTTGGGGAATCCCTGTGCAGGACCGGATTCCTCCATTACATTCAATGCCCAGGGTACTTTCATTCTTCCTGTTGAGGGAAAGGAAAATGCCTTTATCTTGATGGCAGACCGGTGGGAGCCGGAAAATCCAGTTGAGGGGAGCTATGTTTGGTTACCCGTTGAAATTCAAGAAAACAGCCTGGTGATCGTATGGTATGACCAGTGGAACTTAAGCATATTCAAATGAAACGAAGAGACTTTTTGTACAATGCCGCAACAGGCACGGCAGGCCTTGTCCTGATGCCTTCCATCCTTCCGGGATGCACCCCAGCACATGACCCGCTCCATGATTTTGGTCTGATCACCAATGTGGTTGGCAAAATGATCGAAAAGGACCACCGGGGTACCATGGCCAAACTGGCTGAAATGGGTTACAAATACCTGGAGTTCGGCGGCACCTGGGGTGAAAGGCCGTCCGAATTGAAAGCATTTATGAATGAGATCGGTTTGGTCCCGCTGGCCGGAGGAACCAGTATTCAGGGACTGCAGGGGGATGGTTTGTTGGAGAACATAGAAGAATGCCTGGAATTGGGCAAAAAATACCTGGTTTGTTACTGGCCCTGGATGGATGACGGCAACCATCCAACCTGGGAAAAGGTCAATTTTGCAGTGGATGACTGCAACCGGATCGGTCAGGTTTGCAAGGAACAGGGACTGGGTTTTGCTTACCACAACCACGACCATGAGTTCCGCTTGCTTGATGAGCAGGTCGTTTATGATTACATACTGAAGAATACCGATCCAGACCTGGTCACCATGGAGGCAGATGTATACTGGTCCATGAAAGGAGGAGCCGATATCCGGGAGTACTTCACAAAATATCCGGGAAGGTTCGATCTGGTTCACGTGAAAGATTCCTATGATGCACCAGGCAGGGAAACTTTTGCCTGTGTAGGGGCAGGTGTTATCGATTTTCCCGACCTTTTTTCCTACAGGGATGTGGCCGGGTTCAGGCACCTGATCGTGGAGAACGACCAGCCCGGGGAGGATGAAGAGGGATGCGCCCGGAGCAGCATCGGCTATCTTCAGTCCCTTGAATTCTAATAACCCCCAAACCCTTTATATCATGCCAAACAGACGATCTTTTCTCAGGACAACTGCAGCCACCACAGCAGGTTTGGGACTCTCAGGCGCACTTCCGCTCTCTGCAATCTCCCGTTCCCGGGTACCGGGCGCCAATGACCGGATTACCGTGGCCCTGATCGGGGCCAACAACATGGGGTGGGGCGACCTGCAAGACATATTACAGCAGGACAATGTCGTCTGCAAAACACTATGCGATGTGGACGATGCTGTTTTGTCCGGTAAGGCTGCTGAATTGGTGGGCATGGGACACAAGAAACCCTTACTGGAGAAGGATTTTCGCAAGGTGCTGGAGGACAAGGATATTGATGCTGTGATCGTGGGGACACCGGACCACTGGCACTGCCTTCCCGTGGTGGAAGCCTGTGAGGCAGGAAAGCATGTGTACGTGGAGAAGCCCCTGGCCAACTCGGTAGGTGAGAGCAATGCCATGCTGGATGCTGCCCGAAGAAACCTTAGCCTGGTCCAGGTGGGACAGCAGCAACGAAGCGGAGAACACTGGAAAAGCGCCATTGATTTTGTAAGGTCCGGGAAACTGGGGACCATCCGACAGGTGAAATACTGGGCCAATTTCGATTATGGATCAGGCAACATGCCGGTTCCCGACTCGGATCCTCCCCCCGGTGTCGATTATGACCGCTGGCTGGGTCCTGCTCCCAGGCGTGCCTTCAATCAGAACCGGTTCCATGGATCGTGGAGGATGTTCCGGGACTACGGAGGCGGTTTAATGACCGACTGGGGCGTTCACCTGATCGATATGGGGCTTTGGGCCATGGAGGTGGATTATGCCCCCAGATCGGTCCGCTCACTGGGAGGAAATTTCGCCAGTACCGACAGGGCCAATGAGATGCCTGATACCCTGACTGTTCTGTATGAGATGGATGGATGGAACATGGTATGGGAGCACAACGGAGGCGTTCAATCGGGGCCATACGACCAGTTGTACGGCGTGTTGTTTATGGGCACCAACGGTACCCTGGTGGCAGACCGGGACAAGTGGAGGCTTTTCCCTGAGTGGGGGGGTGAGGATTGGAGAATGCCGGAAATGGAGGAGGTGAAGAGCGATCACAAATCCCACCTGAACCACTGCGAAAACTTTATCCGGGCCATCCGTTACGGAGATCCGCTGAATGCGGAAATTGAGATCGGGCACAGGGCAGCGCTCTATGCCCACCTGGGAAACATCTCTTACTGGGCCGGTGACAAGGTGGTCTACGACGAGAAAGTTCGGAAGGTCATCAATTCCGATAAGGCCGACGGGCTGATCACTCCAGGGTACAGGGATCCCTGGGAGTTTCCGGGGTAGTACCTACCTAAGAAACCTCATTCATTCATGCGTTAATTCGATTCTGAAACCATCAAATTTCAGATGGATCAGATGACTAGCGCAGCAAGATATTGCACCTGAAAGAAGAAATTGGCTCATTTCTAGCGGTTTTGCCAGTACCCATTCCAGGTGGTGCCCTGCGCGGGCCTGGGTTCGGGTTTGATCCCCACACAGAGGATGGTGTCTGCCTCTACTCCATAAGGAGCGTCTAGAACATCTGTTCCGCCCGGACCGATGACCATGGAGCATCCGATTCCTTTCCGCCCTTTCCAGGGACCTCCGGTCATCCAGCCCACATTGCTGCAGCTGGCGATCCATACCCTGAAATCACTGGCAATGGGCTTGTAGGCATCTTTCCACATGCCACCGTATGGCTCCTTCAGGTTGTCATGTTCAGCAGGGGCCGCCCAGCTACTGGGTGAGAGGATCACGTCGGCACCCATATAGGCCAGTGCGCGGGTGAGTTCATAACCGTCCGCTACGGCATCGGCACAGATCAAAAGTCCAATCGTTCCAAATTCGGTCTTACACACATTGAGCCGGTCACCCAGCCCGTAATAGGCATGGCCGATGCTCAGTTCGAAGATCTTCCTGTGGAGCAGGATCAGTTCGCCTTCAGGATCAATGATCACAGCTGAATTATAAACCTTTTCCCCTGCTTTTTCAACGAGGCCCGAACAGACATAGACCCCATGCTTTTTAGCCAGCTTCTCCAGGTGGGTAAAAGTCTTTCCCCCCGGAACAGGTTCAGCTTCAGTGAGTGCTGACGGATCGGTCCATCCCAGGTCCATGGCCTCCGGTAGCAGGATAAAATCGGCTCCCCGGCCGGCTGCTTCAGCAATCATCTCTCCTGCATGCTTCAGGTTAGTTTCCCTGTCACCGCCCACCACCTTCATCTGGCAGAGTGCAAGGGTGAAGGGTTTTTGCTGATCGTTGGATTCCTGGCTCTGCGGCATGATAAAGGGTCTTTGCTGATGGCTGGATTCCTGGTCCTGTGCCCTGATTCCCCGGCACGGTACCAGGGCAATGATGATTATAACTATGGTTCTGTACTTCATGATCAACGGGCTTAGATTTTGAAAAATACCTTATGCTTGTATAACCAGTAACACAACCCCCAGGCCATGGCAAGCACTCCTACGGAATTGATAAACAGAGCCAGGTGTTCTCCTGCTCCAAGCCGCATCAGGCCGTCTGTGATGAATGCCCCGGAAAAACCCACAAGCCACTGACTGCCTGCAGTCTCCATAAACAGGTAGATGAAGATGGGATTCATTCCCACCACCGCAAAAAACCAGGTCCACTTTTTTGATCCCCTGATATCCACCACCCAGTAGAACAGAGCCAGTGTCAGCAGTGCCCAGCCACCCGAAGTGAGCACAAAGGAGGCTGTGCAGATCCTTTTGATGATGGGATCCGCTCCGGTCCAGTCCAGGACATAACCCAGCAGGAGGGCTGTTCCTCCATAGATCAACAGGAGTTTGACCTTTTGCAACCCCGGCTTTGAAGAAGCCAGCAATTTTCCCGCGAGCACACCCCAGATGGTATGGGCAGCAGTGGGGATGCAGTTGATCGCCACCCAGCCCCCTCCGTTGTTTATTTTTCCCATAAGAACCATATCCATGAACGAACCGAAATTGTGGTCCTTTACAAAGGGCTGGTCGTAACCCGGAATTCCGGTGAACCTGTAGAGAAGTTCACTGAGCACGAGCAATCCGACGGATATAAGCAACTGGGTCCGCCCGGGAAGTTTCAAAAGGGCATAGGCAATCAGGATGGTGACCGAGAGCTGGGAAAGCACATTCCAGAGCTCCCAGACCAGGTGCCCCCGGTAACCAATGTGCAATCCAACACCAAATGCCAGAAGAAGCAGGCATCGTCTGAGAATATGGAATGTTACGTCGCGTTTCGGATCGCCCCTTTCCAGCCTCTTGCTTACCGAGAACCACATGGCCACACCCACAATAAACATGAAGTAGGGCTGGATCAGGTCCCAGAAGCGGAGCCCGTTCCACGGATGGTGGTGAAACTGGGTGGCCAGCGCGTGCATGAATGTGCCAGGTTCGGTGACAGCCAGCCAGGTATGGTAAATACCGGCCCCTTCTGCCACCAGCAGGAACATAACCAGTCCCCTGAACAGGTCCAGGGAGTGAAGTCTCTCTTTCATGCCTTATGATACGGTTTTTTTCTTGCCCAGCCAGGGGATGGCACCGGAGAACCATAAAAGTGTACCCAGGAACATGATGAGCTTCATTCTCTCCCCGGCCATGGAACCAGCATAATAAAGGATGGGCGGTACGAGCGTCATTGTCAGGCCAACAATGGCCATCAAGCGATAGATATATTTCATGCCGTTTGGGGTTTGGTTTCTTTTTGATACAGCTTACTGAAAAGCAGGTAAAGGCCCAGGGATATGATCCAGACAGGTGCCGGGAGAAAGTAGAGTTCAATCTTGAAATAGAAATTCATGAACAGGGCCAGGGCCAGCATCAGGAACCAGGTTCCTGCGGCCGCCATATTGAATTCGATCTTTTTCTTCTCTGCGTAGTAGGATTGCAATCCCAGCCTGGGGATGAAATAGTAGTCCGCCAGGATCACAGCCCCCATGGGGATCAGGACCAGCCCGTACAGTGCCACGAAATCGAGCAGTTTCATTACCAGGGCAGGGAACATGGCGGCCGTTGTGGTGATGGCGCCGGCCAGGAGTGTAACCTTCCAGCGCGACCATCCGGTGGCCACCTGCAGGGCCATTCCGGCCCTGTAAAGGGTTGGATTGGCAGTGGTCCAGCCGGCAATCACCACACAGATGGCCCCCGCAAGGCCGATGGCTTCGTAGGCCACCACCCCCGGAGCATCCGAGTTGGCTGCAGCATAAAGGATCCCGGATGCAATCCAGGCCACATAGTGACCCAGGAACATGCCCACGGCCGAAGAAAACCCATATTGCCATTTTTTGGCATACCTCAGGATGGTCAGGTCCGACATCCCCAGGTGCATGGCTGCATTGGCCAGCCAGCTGAAAAAGATGACGTGCCAGATGGAAAACTGGGCTTGCCCCTCTTTGGCCACTCCGGTCCATATGTTCTCCCTTGCAACCTCCCAGAAATTCCCCGATCCGGGTGCAACGCCGAGTTTGGGAAGTACTGCAATGGCGGCCGCAACGAAGATCAGAAACATCCAGGGTGCCGCCACCTTGGCAAAGCGGGCCAGGGCATCAAATCCAAGGATGGCCATGACAGTAATAACCGCACCCACACCCAGGACAGTCAGCACCCACCCGATGCTGTTGGGGAGCAGGTCATGCAAAGCGGGCATCTGGATGCCGAAGGGGATTCCCACGGCAGTGGCTGCCACAGCCACCATGGCCCCTGCCAGAAAGCAAAACATGAGTGCATTGACAATGTTGTATATGAAAACCAGCATGGAGCCGCATATCTTTTTCAGCTGCCAGTAGAGGGAGAGCCGGACTTTAACGGCAATGGGAGCAGTCAGGAAAGCCCAGCTGCAAATGGCCAGGACGTTTCCGATCACCCCGCCCAGAAACATGTCCCGGACGGAAACGCCATGGGCTACAAACAGCATTCCGATCACGAACTCGGTACCGGCCACGTGCTCTCCGGCATACATCCCAAGGAAATTTCCGATGCCCTGGAGTTTGTTCTTTGCGACCGGCTCCCGGTCAAATTCATAAAGGCTGTCGAGCCTTTTGGAAATGGAAGATTGTGCAGTCATGGTTTGGTAGTCAAAATGTGCAACCAAGATAAGGCGCGCTTGCTTAAGGTACAATGTACAATCTGGGAAATATTTTGTACAATTTGAGACATATCTCAGGATTTCCTTCTGATTTCAGACGGAGACAGCCCGGTTTTCTTTTTGAAACACCTGCTGAAATAATGAATGGAGTGAAAACCCGCCTGGTAGGCAATCTCTTTGATGCTCAGTTCCGATGAAATCAGCAGATCACGGGCCCGCCGGATTTTCAGATCCAGGTGATATTGCACCGGGGCGATACCGGTATATTGTTTGAACATCTTGCGAAAGTAGGAGTAGCCTATGTGCTGGTTCTCTGCATAGTGTTTGAAATCGATCTCACTCCCGATGTTTTCCCGCATCTCAAAGCAGGCAGTCCGGATGATGCGTTCCACCCTTTTTCCTGAAAAGTTCTTCTGTTTCTCAAGCGATACCATGTATCCAAGCAGTTTCATGATCATTCCCGATGCCACCTGCTGAAAGCCTGGTTTTTCCTCCAGGACCATTTCAAAGATCTTGTGGTAGGTGTCAATGAACTCTTCCCTGTTCCCGATGGGTACGACCGGTTTAAGGGCATAAGGCTGATCCGCACCCAGAATATTGCGGGGAATGGAACCATCGAATCCAACATAGTTCTCAAACCATCCGGTTCCTGGATTTGGCTTGTACCGGTGCCAGATACCGGGCTTTGTGATTAGCAGGGAGCCCGGTTTTACCGGATAGCGTCCGTCCAGGGTCTCATAGATGCCCGATCCCCTGGTGATGTAATTGATTTGAAATTCATTGAGCACCCTTCCTTTTTCCCAGGTGAAGAAGTAATCTGAAGGATGTTCATTGCTTGGATAGGGCATCCTCCCCTGCGGGAACTTCAGTTTGCCGGCCACATTCAGATAGATCCCCCATCTTTTGTCTTCCTCTCCAGGGTTGAGGTATTTGAAGAAATCTTCCATGATGATAAATGTATATAAACAATCGCAAAAAGTGCAACAGTTTGCTCAATTTGACCATTGATCACAGTGTATGGATGAAGTACTTTTATGACAAATTGAAAACGTTATGCAAAAAAAGCAATCCATTGAACAGGCATACAGGCTGGCCGTGGAGCAGTATGAAGCGCTTGGCGTTGATGTGCTCCAGGCCCTGGAAGCGCTTGACCAGGTTCAGATCTCCCTGCACTGCTGGCAGACCGATGATGTAGGCGGTTTTGAAACACCGGATGCAGCGCTTGCAGGTGGCGGGATAGCCGTGACCGGCAATTATCCCGGGAAGGCTACCACCATTGAAGAGATGCGAAAAGACCTGGAGAAAGTGATGTCCCTGCTACCGGGCAGGCAGCGGCTGAACCTGCATGCCAGTTACGGAGAATTTGGAGAAAAATTCGTGGACCGGGACGAGATTGAACCAGTTCATTTCCAGGGATGGATCGACTGGGCCAAAAAGTTGAATATTGCTCTTGATTTTAACTGTACCTGTTTTTCCCACCCCAAGGCCAATGGCGGATTCACCCTGTCAAGCAAGGATAAGGAGATCCGGAAATTCTGGGTGGAGCACATCAGCCGCTGCCGGAAGATAGGTGCCGAGATGGGAAAAAAGCTGGGGGAAACCTGTATCCACAACATCTGGATCCCCGACGGATCCAAGGATGTGCCGGTGGACCGCTTTACACACCGGGCACTCCTTAAACAGTCCCTGGATGAGATTTTCGAAGTGAATTATTCGACCCGGTACCTGAAGGATTCCATCGAGAGCAAACTGTTCGGGATCGGGGCCGAGTCCATGACAGTGGGCTCTCACGATTTTTACCTGGCCTATGCGGTAAAAAACAACAAGCTGATCTGCCTGGACAATGGACATTTTCACCCTACGGAGCAGGTCGGGGATAAAATATCAGCCTGTCTGCAGTTTGTGGATGAACTCATGTTGCATGTAACCCGCCCGGTCCGGTGGGACAGCGACCATGTGGTCACCCTTAACGACGATGTGCTGCTCATAGCCCAGGAGATTGTCCGGCCGGGCGTCCTGGAGCGTGTCCACATCGGACTGGATTTTTTCGATGCCAGCATCAACCGCATCGGAGCCTATGTAGTGGGAACCAGGGCTGCCCAGCAGGCCATGCTGATCGCCCTGCTGGAACCGGTGGATCAACTGAAGGATTACGAAGAGAATGGACAGAATTTTGAACGTCTTGCCCTGATGGAACTGATGAAAACCAAACCCTTTGGCGCAGTGTGGGATTTTTACTGCCTGAAGGCAGGAGTCCCCGTGGGAGAGGAGTTCATCCGGGAGATCGGCACCTATGAAAAAGAAGTATTGTCAGGGAGGGTCCGGCCATGAAAGGAATAGAAGAGCTGATTGAAATATCCCGGTTCTACGGGGGAGATTCTGCCTATGTCATTGCAGGAGGAGGGAATACTTCCTATAAAAATCACAAACATATCTGGATCAAAGCCAGCGGAATTCCCCTGGCAGGAATTGATGTAAATGGCTTTGTCTGCCTGTCCAGGGAAAAACTGCGACAAATTGAGAAGAAAGCATACAGCGGGGATCCTGTAGCCAGGGAGGAGGAGGTGAAAGCAGATATTTCAAAGGCCATTGTCACCCCCGGCAAGCTGCGGCCTTCGGTGGAAACATCGCTGCACAACCTGATTGACTACAAGCATGTGGTTCATACCCATCCCACCCTGGTGAACGGACTCCTGTGTTCCAACCATGTCAAAGAGGAGCTTGATGCCCGTTTCGGTGAGATGGCGCTTTATGTAGAGTATACCGATCCCGGCTTCATCCTGTTTAAAAAGCTGCAGAAACGGATCGCTGCATACCGGGAGAAACAGGGAAAGACGCCTCAGATCATTTTCCTGCAGAATCATGGGGTCTTTGTGGGTGCTGATACCACCCAGGAGATCAGGAAGCTATACAGGTTCATTGACCGGCAGATCACCAATGGAAAAGAACTCTCCCTTCCTTCCTGCAAGGCACAGGATTACGAATCTGTGATTGCCACAGCCGTTCATAATTATTT
Source organism: Bacteroidota bacterium (assembly GCA_043797815.1). Lineage (GTDB taxonomy): Bacteria > Bacteroidota > Bacteroidia > Bacteroidales. The sequence continues at coordinate 12,079 of JAZDPG010000110.1, read as the reverse complement.
TCATTCAAGGGAACTGGTATCCAGATCGATCCGCTGTGACCTGGTGGATCATTTCACCCGCAGTGTGGAGCAATACCTGAAGGTTTCCCAACCCTTTTCACCCGATATTATCGTCTATTGCAAATCAACATCCCTTTTCATTGGTAAGGACGCAGATGCTGAAGTTGTTGTTTCGGCCTGTATGCAGTTTGAAGAGACACACGGGTATTATCCCAAAGTGATCATGGAAGAGCAGGGCGGACTGATTGGTGTTGAAGAGAGCGCCGCATCACTGGATACGGTGATCCAGGTTTTCACCGATGAGATGAAGGTCAGCTATCTTTCTGAAAGTTTCGGGGGCCCTCATTTCATGACCGCCGGCCAGATCCGTTTCATAGATAACTGGGAGGTGGAACATTACCGGAGGAAGGTGGCCAAAGGGTCGGCCTGATCATACAGTTTTTTAAACATGACTGAAGTCCTCCTCATATTCGATGTTGGAAAAACCAACAAGAAGGTCCTTCTGTTCGACAGGGGGCTTGCCCTGGTACATGAGGCAGAATCGAGGTTTGATGAGCTTACCGATGAAGACGGATTTCCTGCTGAGGATGCCCGCAGGCTTGAGAACTGGATCCTGAAGAGCTTAAAGGCTTACCTTTCATCCGGTGAATACCTGGTGAAAGGGATCAATTTTACTTCTTACGGAGCCACACTGGCTTATCTGGATGAGAGGGGAAACCGTCTGACTCCCCTCTACAATTACATGAAGCCCATGCCTGAAAAGGTGGTGGAGGGATTCTATGCATCCCATGGCGGATTGGTGGAGTTCTGCAGGAAAACAGCCTCCCCGGCGCTGGGCATGTTGAATGCGGGTCTCCAGTTGCTCTGGCTGAAAAGGACCAGGCCGGAGGTGTTCAGTACGGTGAAGCATGTTTTACACCTGCCCCAGTACCTCTCTTATTTGCTTACCCGGAGGATTACTTCGGAACATACCTCCATCGGGTGTCATACAGCCATGTGGGATTTTGATGCCATGCGCTATCATCCCTGGATGGAAGAGGAGGGTATCTCCCTTCCCGATCCCCAGGATGTATCAGAAACCGTCCATGTGGAGTTCGGGGAATCCGGACTAGAGGCCGGAATCGGGATTCATGACAGCTCTTCTTCCCTGGTGCCCTATATTCTGGCAGCCCGGGAGCCCTTTGTCCTGGTTTCCACCGGCACCTGGTGCATCAGCATGAATCCTTTCAACCAGGAAGCCCTGACAGCGGAGGAACTGAAGCGGGATTGCCTCTGTTTTCTGAGTGTGAACCGGACCCCGGTAAAATCTTCCAGGTTTTTCCTGGGGCGGATTCATGATCTGAATGTGGACCGGCTGGCGTCGCACTTCGGGGTAAAACCGGACGCCTTCATGGAGATCAAAGCAGAAGCACAGGACATCAAAAGGCTTTGGGAGACAGGCATGGAAAGCAGCTGTTTCTTTCCGGAGGGGATACCGGATGACCTTGTGGATCAGACGGCCAACCTGAGCCAGTTTCACTCTTTCCCTGACGCCTATTCCAGATTAATGGCGGATCTGACCAGACTGGTAATCGGATCCTTAAAACTTGTCATTTCAAAGGAAGATCGAACCAAACACATCTATATTACAGGCGGATTTGCAAAGAATCCCTTTTTCACCGGCCTGATGGCACTGGCATTTCCGGATAGAACCGTTTTTACCTCCCGGGTGGATAATGCCACCTCCCTTGGAGCAGCCCTGGTCATTTCAGAGAAGGTCTGGAAGGGCGCAGGCCTGAAGCCCGATTTGGGTTTAAAGCAGGTGCATTGTTAAATATAAAAGCAGGAAAATGAATAAACTGGATACAAAACTGCAGCATCCCGCAGACCAGATCACCGAGGTAATCGGCAGGATTTACAAGGCAGGGCTCACCACTACCTCGGGAGGAAATATCTCGGTAATCGATGACCAGGGAGACATCTGGGTGACTCCATCGGCCATCGATAAGGGAACGCTCACGCGCAAGGATATTGTCTGCATGAAAAGGGACGGCACTGTCAGGGGGCAGCACAAACCCTCTTCCGAATACCCTTTTCACAAGGCAATCTATCAAGCGAGGCCCGATATCAAAGCAGTGGTTCATGCCCATCCGCCGGCCCTGGTCTCATTCAGCATTGTCAGGCAGATCCCCAATACCAACATCATTCCACAGGCCAAACATATCTGCGGACCCATCGGGTATGCCGGATATTCCCTTCCCGGAGGGGCGGAACTTGGAGATAAGATCGCCGGGGAGTTTAAAAAGGGATTCAGTGCAGTGATCATGGAAAACCATGGCACCGTGGTGGGAGGAGCCGACCTGAAGGATGCCTACGTGAGGTTCGAAACCCTGGAATTTTCAGCCCGGACCCTGATCGGGGCCAGTACGGTGGGAAAACCGCATTTCCTTTCTGATGCACAGATTGCAGCGTTTGAGTCCCAGATCCCCGAGGATCTGCCCGAGATGATACAGGTGGAACATACACCCGTAGAACAGGCCATCCGGCGAAACATTGCCACACTGGTAAGAAGGGCCTGTGACCAGGGGCTGATGATCAGTTCCTACGGAAACATGTCGGTCCGCTGGCAGGGCAACGACTTTTTGATCACCCCGCGGAATGTCCCCCGCTGGGAGATGGATATTGAGGACATCGTACAAATCCGACATGGAATGAGGGAGCAGGGTAAATTGCCCAGCCGCTCCCTTTCCCTGCATGCAGAGATCTACAGGTCCCATCCCGAAATCAATTCAATCATTCTCACCCAGGCCCCCAACATCATGGCATTCGGCGTATCCCATACCAAGCTGGATGTGAGGACCATCCCCGAAAGCTGGGTGTTCCTCCAGGATATTGCTGCCGTCGAATTCGGCAAACAGTTTGCCGGTGATCCCACCATACCTGGACTTGTCTCCAAAAACAGGCCGGCAGTCATCGTGCAGAACGATGGCATTATCGTCACGGGGGACAAACTGCTGCAAACCTTTGACAGGCTGGAGGTGGCCGAATTCAGTGCCAAATCACTGGTTATGGGCCATCCCCTGGGGACCCTGGTACCCATCAGTGATGAGCAGATAGAGGATCTGAGAAAGAAATTCCTTTCCTGAGTGACCGGGGAGAAGTTACCAGTCGAAGATGGCCTGGGCTGCTTCGGACAGGGATGGTGCAATCCAGTCGGCAGCGGACAAGTCCTCAGCGGCAAAAGAGGTGGTAAGAGCCAGAACCCTGGCTCCGGCTGCTTTTCCGGCGGCCACACCGCTGACGGCATCCTCGATTACCAGGCACTCTTCGGGGTTTACTCCCAGGTTTTCAGCTGCTTTCAGAAAGATATCCGGTGCAGGTTTCCTGTGTTCAATATCCAGTCCGCTTACCATGGTGTGAAAGGTCCCGGGTGGGATGGCGATCTCTTCCAGGTTGATCCTGATCTTGATTGGATCGGCGCTTGAAGCCAAAGCAAGCTTAAGGCCTTCCTCCTGGCATCTTCCAATGAATTCCCGGACCCCGGCATAGGCTTCCAGTTTGCCTTTCACCAGCTTCCCGTAAATTTCATAGGTCCTTGCCTTGTCCCTTTCAAGATGGAAAGGAATGAGATTTTTTTCGGCAACCCCGCCCAGGTACCGGTTTTCACCCATGCCTGTAAATTCCATGAAATCTTCCGGATCGACGCTGAATCCTTTCTCCCTGAACATCTCCACTGCTGCCTGGCAGATATACTCCTCCGAATCCAGGAGGACTCCGTCCATATCAAACAATACCGCTTTCATTGCTCTTTTTAGTGCTGGTCCGGATGCTTTCCCCACTCATAGCGCCTGGCCGGATCGAAACCGGGATTGGGAACCGGAAGTGCTGCCTGGCAATCCGTTCTCCAGATTTCAAGCATATGAGACAGGCCGGCTGTCACTTCCGGGTACTGGTCTGCCAGGTTGGTGGTTTCTCCCATGTCATTTTCCAGGTTAAAAAGTTCCCTGCTGTCGTCCACCAGGTTGTGGACCAGTTTCCATTTTCCTTTCCGGATGGCACTGGCAGGAACACTGTGATGGTACACCGGATAGTGCCAGTAGATCTCCCTTTCGGGATCGGGCAGTTCTCCCTCCATCACCTTCACCAGGCTTATCCCGTCAAAGACCTGCTTTTCGGGCAACCGGATGCCTGCCAGTTCAGCAAAGGTCGGAAGGAAATCCACACTGGAGACAAGGGCATCATTCACTTCTCCCCGGCCAAGGGATCCGGGCCACCACATGAGCATGGGCTCCCTGATCCCTCCCTCGTACAGGGTCCCTTTTTCGGCCCTGAGGGGCGCGTTGGAAGAGGCCACATAAAGCAGCGTATCTCCCTTGTACAAATACTGTTTTGAATCAGCCAGCAAGGGTACTTTGTCAAACCGGCTGATCAGTCCCCCGTTGTCTGAGAAGAACACCACCAGCGTGTTCTCCGCGAGCCCGAGGTCCTGCACTTTTTGAAGGATCCTTCCCACACTGTTGTCCACCTGTTCCACCATGGCTGCATATACTGCGTTACAGGGGTAGCCTTCCACCTTCTCTTTTTCCAGGTATTTCCGGATCAGCGAGCTATCGGCATCCAGTTGTACATGCACATCAAAGTGGGCCAGGAACAGGAAAAAAGGAACTTCGGAATGATTCTCAATGAATTCAATACTGAGGTCGGTCAGCGCCTGGGAGAGCACTTTGCCCGGTTCCGCTTCCACGGGAGTGCTCATCCTTCCGGCATAATCAAAGAATCCGCCGCCCTGGTATACATTCACCCGGTCGAATCCCTGGTGCTGCGGGTAATATTCACCCCCTCCCAGGTGCCACTTGCCGAAATAAGCGGTGGCATACCCGGCATCTTTCATGGCCTCTCCCATGGTGTATACCTCCAGGGGCAGATACTGGCTCCGGTTCGTGGGGACGGTCACCTGCTCATAAGGCCGCCAGTGTCCGGTGATGAAATCGATAATCCCCACCCGGGCCGGGTATTGTCCGCTCATGATGCTTGCCCTGGTTGGCGAGCAGACCGGGCAGGCTGCATAAGCATCGGTGAAGCGAATGCCCTCTTCAGCCATTCGCATCAGGTTCGGGGCTTCATTGAATGGATTCCCATAGGATGGCAAATCGGCCCATCCCAGGTCATCGGCCAGGATGAAGATGATGTTCGGCTTTGATCCTGAAAGCGGGTCTTTTTCAGTCTGGGAACAGGAAGCGGTGAAGAAAAAAGCAAGGCAAAGGATAATCGGGGCGGTAAAAGCCGGTTTTATTCTATTCATGGTCCATGTTGTTGTGTTGTTTTGGCGAATAAATATAGCCAAATCCTTATATTTAAGGTCACTCTAAAATAAGAACCATTACTCAAAAGCAAAGTATGGAAGACCGACGAACATTTATTAAAAAGACTGCCCTTGGTACGGCCGGGGTTTCACTGGGAGTGTCCGCAGTATCGGCCAGCTCCTATGGAAGGATTCCGGGTGCCAATGACCGGGTCAACATGGCCGTCATCGGACTCCGGGGAAGGGGCCAGGACCTCATGGGAGACTTTTCCGGCCTGTATGACAATGGTGTTTTTTTGAAAACAGTCTGCGATGTGGATACAGCGTTTCATGACCAGTCCAGGAAACTGGTCGCAGCTCATCAGGGTGGAAAGAAACCCGATGCCGTGCAGGACATGCGCAGGATATTCGAAGATCCTGAGATCCATGCGGTGGCCATATCCACGCCCAATCACTGGCATGCACTGGCCACCATCTGGGCGGTGCAGGCTGGAAAGCATGTGTATGTGGAAAAACCCTGTTCGCACAACATCTGGGAGGGCCGTAAAATGGTGGAAGCCGCAAGGAAATACAAGCGGGTGGTCCAGGTGGGATTCCAGAACCGCTCCATCAGCGATGTGATGCAGGCCATGGCATTCCTTCATGACGGGGGTATTGGCGAAGTATTCATGGCCCGTGGAACCTGTTTCAAACCCAGGGATTCTTTCGGGATCTCCCCTGACAGTGAACCTCCTTCAACCCTGGATTATGATATGTGGCTGGGACCCTGCACCTACAGGCCATACAATGAGAAGAGGGGTCATTACAACTGGCACTGGCACTGGAACACCGGTAACGGAGATACGGGCAACCAGGGTCCGCATCAGTTTGACATCGCCAGGTGGGGATTGAATCAGAAAGTCCACCCGGTTAAAGTGCAGTCCATGGGAGGGATTTTTGGAATTTCTCCCCTGGAGTGCTCCCAGGAAACGCCCAATACACAGACCTCTCTTTTCGAATATGAGAATGGAAAGATCCTGGAATTTGAAACACGGGGACGCTATACCAATGGTGAAGCGAACACAGGGGTGAAGATCGGGAACCTGTTTTACGGAACAGAAGGCTGGATGGAGATCAACGGATCTACCTGGAAGGCCTACAGGGAGCGTGAAGAGGAGCCTTTTGCCGGATCGGGCATGGAGGCAGAAGGCGCTGCAGTGGGAGGTGATACATCTTTCCGGGCTGCCCCGACCAGCGGGGGGCACCATGTCAACTTCATCGATGCGGTGCGGAGCGGGGATCATCGTGACCTGAACTGTGATATCCTGGAAGGCCACATGTCTTCCGTGCTCCCGCACCTTGGCAACATTGCCTTCAGGGTGGGAGAGACCCTGGAGTTCAACGGGGAGTTTGAGAAGTTCATCGATAACCAGGAAGCCAACATGCTGCTTACCCGCAATTACCGGCATCCCTATGTCATACCACAGGTGGTGTGAGAGTGCTCAGTACTCAGTACTCAGTGCTCAGTGCTCAGTGCTCAGTGCTCAGTACTCAGTACTCAGTGCTCAGTGCTCAGTGCTCAGTACTCAGTGCTCAGTGCTCAGTGCTCAGTGCTCAGTGCAAAGGGGAAAATAAAAAAGAAACTGATATGAAGACAATGAATAAATTATTTGGTGCTTTGACCATTGGAGTAATTTTGGCCGCTTGTTCGGCCGGGTATGTGGAACTGTTTGACGGGAAGACCCTGGAGGGCTGGGCGTGCAACCCGCCTGAACTTGCGTCTGAATGGCGTGCGGAAGACGGGATGATCCTGGGAGAGAATGTGTCCAGGGAGGGATCCATTTTATGGACAACCCGGTCTTTCAGGGATTTCGAGGTGGAATTTGAATACATGACCCTCAGTGATGATTATGACTCGGGATTGTTCCTCAGGGGTGAAAGCCACCAGGTGCAGATCGGGATCTCACGTTCGCTTCAGGAAGACCTGACCGGATGCATCTATGCCCCGGTTGATGAACAGGGAAGCTATCCCGGCCGGACTGATAAGGTGGCCGAATACCATCAGCCTGGAACGTGGAACCACCTGAGGGTCATCATCCGGGGAAAGCGGATCCAGACTTTTTTAAACGGAGAACCCTTTGTGGATTACCAGGCCATCCATCTGGTGGATGAAGGACCCGTCGGCCTGCAACTGCACGGGGGCGTCCAGATGGAAATGAAATTCAGGAACATCAGGCTTCGGGAGCTGAGTCAGGATCCTGCCAATGAAAATTAACATCAGGTACATCCTGGCCATCTCCATGGTTTCTGCCCTGGGCGGATTTCTGTTCGGATATGACTGGGTGGTCATTGGCGGGGCCAAGTTCTTTTATGAGCGTTACTTTGGGATTACGCAGATTCCGCATTTGCAGGGAATTGCCATGTCCAGTGCATTGATCGGATGCATCCCGGGAGCGCTTTTCGCCGGATATATCAGCGACCGCTTTGGCCGCAAAAGATCCCTGATCGCTGCTGCCATCCTATTCATTATATCTGCGCTGGGTTCCGGTTATTCAGATAATTTCACGGGTTTCATGCTATACCGTATCCTGGGCGGACTGGGAGTGGGGATGGCTTCGGTGGTTTCACCCATCTATATTGCGGAGGTATCCCCCAGGCAGATGAGGGGAAAGCTTGTGGCCATGAACCAGCTGAACATTGTACTTGGAATTCTGGCGGCCCAGATCGCCAATTATCTGATTTCCGAGGAGGTGCCCCTGAATGCTTCTGATGCTTTTATTATGAATTCATGGAACGGCCAGATGGCATGGCGTTGGATGTTCTGGGCGGAAACCATTCCTGCAGGGATCTTTTTTATCATGGGATTCTTTATCCCCGAATCCCCCAGGTGGCTGGTCAGAAGCGGATTTTCTGAAAGGGCCCTGGTGATACTGAAGCGGATCGGAACCGGCGGCTATGGGAGCACCATTCTTAAGGAGATCACAATCAGTTTGAAAGAAGCCACCCGGAAGATCGACATCCAGGCACTGCTCGGAAAGCGGGTGAGACCGCTGCTCATCCTGGGGCTGGCACTGGCATTTTTTCAGCAATGGTGCGGGATCAACATTGTATTCAACTATGCGGAGGAAGTTTTTACCTCGGCCGGTTACGGGATCAGCGCCTCCCTGCTGAATATTGTGGCAACCGGGGTGGTCAACCTGGTTTTCACTGTGGTGGCGTTACGAACAGTGGACAACTGGGGGCGTAAGAAACTGATGCTGACCGGGGCAGCAGGGCTGGCTGTCACCTACCTGGTATTGGGTGCATGTTACTACCTGAAACTGAATGGCACTGTGGTCCTCATGGTTATTCTTGTGGCCATCGCCCTGTACGGGATGACCCTGGCTCCGGTAACCTGGGTGATCCTTTCGGAGATTTTCCCCAACCGGATCAGGGGTGCAGCCATGGCTGTGGCCAGCACTGCCCTGTGGATCTCCAGTACCCTGCTGGTGTTGCTTTTTCCGGTCATACGGTCCCGGATCCATATCTCGGGTGCATTCTGGCTCTATGCGGGAATCTGTATTCTGGGATTCTTTTATATAAAAGCCAGGCTTCCGGAGACCAAAGGAAAGTCACTTGAGGAGATAGAGAATATGACCCTGTCCTGATTCAGCATTTTCCTGTCAAATCAGGTTTGCTATTGTATGAATCAGTGATGATTTGCTTATTGGCTTTGTGATATAATCATCGGCACCGGCTTCCGCTGCTTTTTGTTTGTCTTCTTCCATGGCAAATGCCGATTGTGCTATAATTGGCAGATCGGGTCTAATTTTTTTAATGACTCTTATCGCCTCATAACCATTCATTTTCGGCATCTTGATATCCATCAATACGAGTTCGATATCCGGTCGCTCCTCAGAATAGCTGACTGCTTCTTCTCCATTTTTGGCGTGGATCATCTGTATCCCGGTGGCTTTTAACAATTCACTCATATAAACAAAACTCTCTTCAACATCTTCTGCAATCAGGATGGTCTTGTTTTTCCAGTCCATGCTTGTTTCTTCTTCTCTTTTATATGTTTCAGGAATTCCTTTTCCTGTTTCATAGGGCAGGGTAAAATAGAAAACAGAACCTCTTCCCGGTTCTGATTCAACCCAGATTTTTCCTCCCAGTAATTCAACCAGATTTTTCGTAATCGTCAATCCAATACCGGCCCCTCTGTATAATTTCGTGTTGCTTTCTTCTATTTTGCTGAACCTTTCAAATATACAATCGGTTTTATCAGCAGAAATTCCAATACCGGTATCTTTTACGTAGAATTGCAGTGCTTCGGTTTTTTTTGAACCGGGCGCTTTGCTTATAAAAGTATATCCGAATTCGATTTGTTTCCCGTCTTCTGTAAACTCAATGGCATTATCAAGCAGGTTATTGATGATTTGCCTGAACCGGATGCGATCTGTATCCAGATGAAAATCAGGTTCGCAATTGCCAGGGGAGAGAACGATGTCAATATTGGGTTTCCCCTCCTTTTGCAACATGATCTTTGAACCCGCATAAATTTCATTCAAAAGTAAATTGATCTGGCAGGGTTCTATTTCAATATTCAGCTGATTGGCTTCAATCTTGGACATGTCAAGAATTTCGTCTATCAGTTTCAGAAGTGTATCGCTGTTATTTTGAATGAATATTGCAAACCTTTTGTTTTCTTCAGGATTTTCATTCTTTGAAATCAGGGTTGAGAACCCGACGATTGAATTCAAAGGTGTCCTTATTTCATGAGACAAATTGGCCAGGAATGAAGATTTAAGGCGGTCGCTTTCCTCGGCTTTTTCTTTTGCTATTAGAAGCTCGGTATTGATTCGGTTTAACTCTTCATTCTGTGCACTGATCTGATCGTTTATTTCCTTCAGTTTTTTCTCGGCCAGCTTGCGATCGGTAATATCTCTGATTGCAGTTACCCTGTATTGTTCATCCCTGTTTTTTACATCCCTTGATTCCAGCTCAATGGGAAACCGGGTTCCATCTTTTTTTATTCCGATGACATCATAAGGTTTTATACTGCTTCTAATGATGTTTCCTTGGATTGTAGCGTGAAATTTCCGGGGTGTTAATAACTCAATCATGTTCCTGCCAATGAGCTCTTCAGCTGCATAGCCGAACATTCTGGCCAGAGATTCATTTACATCGATGGCCACCCCTTTGTTATGGAGCAATATGCCTTCGAACGTGAGGTCTGAAAGTTTCTTGAAGCGGTTCTCGCTCTCCCTCAGGGCTTCTTCAGCGCTTATTCTGGCTTCGATCTGTGCCTTTCTTTCCATAGCCGAGTTGATTGCCGGACCAAGATGGGCAAGATTTTCTTTTAGTACATAGTCTGTTGCTCCGGCTTTCATACAGGTAACCGCGGTTTCCTCATTTATGGAACCTGTTACAATGATCAGAGGAAGGGTTGGAAAATTTGCCTTTACGATCAATAATGCTTCCATCCCGGTGAATTGAGGCAGCATATAGTCGGAAAGTACAAGATCGGGATTAAAATCAGTCAATCCCTTTCTAAAACCTACTTCATTGTCCACGTGGAGGTGCTCAAAGCCAATCTTTGCTTTTTTCAATTCCCGCAGGACCAGTTCAAGATCTGATAAAACATCCTCAAGGATTAATATCTTGACGCTATTTTTCATAGGCCACTGCTTTATAAATGATCGCTTATTCAGGTGGCTGATTTAATACCAGCCAGTAAAGTCCCAATTCTGCAACGGATTTTGAAAACTGTTCAAAATCAACAGGTTTGACTATATAGCTATTTACACCCAGTTGATAACCTTTGATGATATCACGCTCTTCGCGCGAAGAGGTAAGGATCACGACGGGAATGGTTTTCGTTTTTTTATCTGATTTAATTTTTTGAAGAACCTCCATACCATCCACTTTGGGAAGCTTCAGATCAAGCAGGATCAATTTTGGTTTTAATCCGGCATTTCGTCCCGCGTATTTGCCGCTTGCAAAGAGATAATCCAGAGCCTCTTCACCATCTTCAACCCAATGAACCTTGTTGGCAAGCTTATGCTTCTTCAAAGCATTCAATGCCAGTTCAGCATCATCCGGGTTGTCTTCAATCAGTAAAATTTCAAATTCCTGCGTTTTCATGGTCGAACATCTTTTTTATGATAGTGTAAAATAGAAAGTTGCCCCTTTATTTATTTCTGCTTCTGCCCAGATCTGTCCTCCGTGGTGATGAATAATTCTCCGGACTATTGCCAGCCCGATTCCTGTTCCTTCAAATTCTTTTTCCGAATGAAGGCGTTGAAAAACGTCAAATATTTTTTCCACATATTTCATATTGAACCCCACACCATTGTCTTTGACGTAGTAAGTTATTTTACGGTCCCTGGCAAAACTTCCAATTTCTATTTCCGGATTCTCCGAGGTACCGGTAAATTTGATTGCATTGGATAAAAGGTTGACCATTAGTTGCCTTATTAATGAACGGTCTCCGTTTACCTTTGGCAGTTTCTGAACGGTTATTTTGATTTTCAGCTCTTTTTCAGGATTTTGTAATTCCATAAGTACTTCTTTCACAAGTTCTTCCATATTGATTCTGGAATTTTCAACTTTCCTCCGGTTCAATCTGGAAAAAGCCAGCAGGTCGTCAATAAGCTTACCCATTTTCCGGCTGTTGCCCTGAATGACGGCTCCCAGTCGTTTTCCTTCATCATCCATTTTTGCAACATAATCTTCCAAAAGGATTTGAGTGAAGCCATTGATGGCGCGCAGGGGAGCCCGTAAATCATGTGAAACGGAATAGGAAAATGCTTCCAGTTCCTTATTGGCTATTTCTAATTG
>JAZDPG010000108.1:0-40690 GCA_043797815.1 Bacteroidota bacterium | reverse complement strand
ATCAGCATTATCTGTCCCACCATAGACAGAACCAATTCCACCCTCTGCCACTCCTTCTCCACCTCCAAGGTTATTAATACCTTTACCGCAGATAACAACACCAGCCCAGTCAGAATTACTTCTCAGGCCGGCACCCTGGTTTGAAGTAAATACAATCGGGTTGGAACTTGTACCTACAGCATTGATCATTCCGCCTCTTTCAATCACCAGCACACTCTTGCCAGTTCCGCGAATAATGGTTCCGGCATCTATTGTAAGTGTTGCTCCATCGTCAACATATACCCAACCATCAAGTTTGATTACTCCACTCCATGTTTCGTTAGCGCTGATATGAAGGCCGTTATCGTGATCAAAAATACCATTCCCTTTTGTGATGGTAGCATCGGGATAAACTGCATCTTCAGGAGCCCATTCGGTCCAACCAGCAGTCCAATCATTGGTTCCGTCAAATGCACCGATATAATTTACTTTCTCTAAAAATGAGTCAGTAATTTTCTGCGCATTTACTGATAAAACAATCCCTGCGAATAACAATAGGAGTAAAATTCTTTTCATTGCGTTGATTTTTATATGAATATTAATAATGACTGAAGAGGCAAAATTATGATCTATCAACCGGGCTTAGGTTTAGATAGTGTTATCTTTACGTTAAGTAATAAAAGTCAGTATCTTTTACTTTCTTAATAGATTATTAAGTCGTCTAAAAAGTATAGGAGATACCGACGCTGATTTTCCGGTTGGGGATATAATTAACCTTTGTGACTTCAACCTGATCGCTGCCGATCATGTACTCTACAAAATGAACCGGGCTATTAAGAAGGTCCTTGATGCCCACTTTAATACTGAGCTTATTCCCAATAGTCTTATCCAAAGTCAGATCAACCGAATTACGGGGTAATTCCCAGGTATTGGGGTTAATGGGCGTTCCTACAAAGGCAATGCGCTTGCCGATTCTATTGTAATTTGCACTGACCATGAAGCCCTTTTCCCTGTTATTATACAGGAGGCCCAGGTTGACGATATAGGGTGACTGGCCCTGCATTACCCTTACAGAATCCCTGGCAAAAGCCTTATTTGTTTCAATCTCACTTTTAATTAACGATGCATTAAAAACCACAACCAGGTCTTTCAGGAATCCGACGACCGGTACACCTTCCATAAAAAGCAACTGTTTCCTGATATCAAGTTCAATACCTTTGCTGAAGGCTTTTTCAGTATTGAATGGTTTGTAATCGAAAGTAGTTCCGGCAGGAATCTGAAACGCTTCTATGGGATTGGTGAACTTCTTATAAAAAGCAGCAAGTGAAATCATTTCTCCTGCATTCGGATACCACTCGTAACGCACATCATAATTATCGATAAAAGAGGACCTGAGTTCAGGATTTCCATGTACAATCGCGTTAAGCTCAAAATCTTCATAATAACTGTTTGTGATCTCCCTGAATTCAGGCCGGTTTATAGTTCTGCCATAGGAGAGACGAATATGATGCTTGGGGCTTAATTTGATATTCATGTTAAGGGAAGGGAAAAAACACAATGTGTCCCTGGTGATGTCAAGTGAATCATTCAGGGTATTTCCGTCCGGGTCTATTACAAGTTCATAAAACCCGGAAATTGTGCGATGAAAATCTTCCATTCGCACCCCTCCATATATATCAACAATATTCCCAAAAGGTATTTTAAGTCCAAGGTATCCTGCATTTAGTTTTTCAAATGCAGTATAGGTATTCACAATATCAGTTCCATCAGCAAAAGCAAAACCGGTAATATTTGGCGTAGTAGGATCATAATAGAGGTTGGCGTCATCCATTACCCCATCAATCGGTCCCGTAAGACCAGAAACCACAGCCTTATCAGTACCCCGGGGCGCAACAATACCCACTTTGCGGGTTGAGAAAATCCTGTTTTTAGAACTGATGAAAAAACCTGCTTTAAGCTGAATCGGTTCATCTGACAGGGGAAAATAAAAATCCTGAACCAGATCAAACTTGTAGTTGAACCCTCGCTCCTTCAGATTCTGAGTCAGCCTTCCCCCGTAATATACACTTGGCTTGCTATCGAATTGAAAAGTGTAAGGAATGTTATCAGCCGAATTAATTGGCCGGGTGTAAACATATCTCCGGTTATCGGGGTCGTTATTGGAAGTATAAGAATAAGCGGCCAGCCATTTGAACCGTGTCATGTTATCATTGATATGATGTTGTCCCTCAATCTGTCCCGAATAAATGAATCGCTGGACAAACCTGAGGTTGGTACTTAACTGGTCTTCAGAGTTATAAACGTCAAAACCCGTTCTCTGAACTGTTCTGTTTTCGCTTGTATTATTAAAGAGATTTCTAAACCCTATTCTCTGGTTATTTCCAAATACCAGAAGCCAGTTATGTATAAGTCCGATATTTACTTCCTGGGTATAGGTTTTATCATGATAATCATATGAATAATTGATAATATCGTTGACATGATCATGGTCAAAGTACTCCAGCCGGTTTATATCGTTGAAATTATTCTCGAATTTATAACTCAATCCGGTTGTATTACCTAATGATACTTTGCCGATGGTGAATCTCCTCTCCAGGTTGGCAGAAAAACGCTGGTCAGGGATCGGGGTAATGGTATGGGTGTTCCAGTTTTTATTAAATGCCCTGGAAATGACCTGCAGGGAATCCATCCGCTCATAATAAGTGGGTAGGCTGGGCCAGATGTATAATTCATTCATTCTCTCTGTTGACGGAAGTTCAGAAGGGAAATTACGGGTACCATCATCAAATCCCAGGAAATCAAACTTTCCCCCGTCATATTTCTGGAAATCTTTAATGAAAGTAGTATTCTGAACCAATCCGGTGCCATACGAAACTTTAAACTCATTCTTGTCTGCCACCTCTTTGGTCATGATATCTATTGAGGCGCCTGAAAAATCGGCTGGCAATTCCGGTGCAGGGCTCTTGTATATAATGATATTATCAATCATCCCACTGGGTATGGCATCAAAAGAAAAAGATCTTTTGTTTGCCTCAAAACTGGGAGCATTGGCTCCATTAATCAGAACGGAATTATAACGTTCACTTAATCCACGTACAACAACAAACCTTCCATCAGTTATAGTGATTCCGGGAACCCTTCTAATTACCTCTGCGGCATTGCTGTCCTGAGATTTTTTGATTTGGTCGGAAGTGATTCCGCTGGCAATAAGGTCAATGGATTTGAGGTTGACGATCATGGCAGATTCCGTACTGGTTCTTTTTCGTGCTATTACCGTAACCTCCTCAACCTCCTGTGAAGCTGCTCCAAGCTCAACATTCAGTGTACTTGATTTACCGCCGCTGACTTCGGTTTTATTGATCTGCTTATCATAGGAGACATATGAAACAACAATATTGTAAGTTCCAGGGCTTACATTATTCAGTTCAAAATTCCCATCATGGTCTGTAATTGTTCCTGTATAGGTACCCTGAATCAGGATATTGGCTCCAACAAGTGATTCTCCCGTTTCTGCATCTTTAACCACCCCCTTGATACTTCCATAGCTTATAGCAGGTTTTTCATTCCCTTCTCCATCCGCTATATGTTCTTCCCATGCCAGCAAACTGGAAATATTTTTAGGTTGGGCGAACAGGGTGATTGAGCTGAAAAAAATGACCAGGCCAAGTATTGTTTTTCTCATTAAACCTTCGTTATAAAAATCCATCAAATTAAGTCACTGCAAAGAAACCGAGATAGTGTGATTAAAACATTTCCCTTGTATTATGTAACCATTAATTCATCCCGGCTGGTTAACTTATTCTTAACATGATATGAATGTGTTCCGGCTTCCCGGTTTCGAACCAATTAGCATATAAACAGTTGTTTTTCTGCTATTTAGTGATTTTTGAAAAGGGTGATCCCCGGAGTTTCCGCGAGTAACTTATTGTCGTTGATTTAATGTATTGTTAACATATGGGCGGTATAAAAAGCAAATTGAACATTCGAACCCCATTTTTGTTTTTAACTTCTAACATGATCACAGCATAATAAATGAGCGATCCCAGGAACAGACAATACACCAACGGAGAGATTACAGTTTTCTGGATTCCCTCCAAGTGTATCCATGCCACCACCTGTTTCCGGGAGTTGATTGAAGTGTTCAATCCGGGCAGGCGGCCCTGGGTGAACATGCAAGGAGCCCCCACCCGGAGGATTTCCGAAGTGGTCAACAAATGCCCCACCCAGGCCATTGTCTGGAAGTACAACAAGGACCTGACTGAAGAGGAGAAGCTGGCAAACAGACGGCAAGCCAGGGAGGAAGAGAATCCGGAGACCTTAACCGGAACAGAGGGAAAAAAACGGGTAAAACCTGTCAGTGTCAGGATCATGAAGGACGGACCCATTGTGGTGGAAGGGGGTTTTAAAATTATCGGGGCCAATGATGAGATATTAAAGTCCACTTTGATGACCTCTTTTTGCAGGTGCGGAAATTCCAAAAGCATGCCCTACTGTGATGGCACCCACCGGAAAACGGGTTTTACAGATGAAGCAACCTGACCATGGAAACGAGTAATGCACGGTTCAAAGTCATTGCCGGTGGCCCGCTGGAAATAACCGGTCATTTCCGGGTGGTGAACACCATGGGCAGGATTATTGAAAAGGAAGGCCCGGTTTTCCTTTGCCGGTGCGGGGGATCGTCAAACAAACCTTACTGTGACGGAAGCCATAAGCGCAATGGTTTTTCGAAGTAATGATGCATTAAATCTATTACCTTTGGGGCATGTCAGCCATACAGGTAGATTCAGAAATTGGTGATTTGCCGGGAGTGATCCTCCATCCTCCCGGACGCGAGGTGGAAAACATGACACCCAGAAATGCAGAACCTGCCCTTTACAGCGACATTCTTAACCTGTCTGTTGCCAGAAAGGAGTATAACCAGCTGGAATGCCTGTTACAAAAACTGGTCCCCACCTACCGGGTCCTGATTGCAGGAATGGCCAGCCGGATTCGTGACAGGGAAGCCCTGATCCTGAATTCCAACAAATACCAGACCATCCGGATCGACCTGGAAAACGGAGTGGTGGTCTCCATCAAAAACGTGACAAATCTTGTGAATGCGCTCGCCGACCCGGGGATGGACCTGAAACCTTCCTTCTGTGGCGGTACCAATGATACAATGGTCCAGGAAAGGGAACAATGGCACAGCGGAGCCAACCTTTTCGCCATCGGACACGGAAAACTGATTGGCTACAACAGGAACATCCATGCACATGATAATCTCAGCCGGTCAGGGGATGAGATTATCAAATCAAAAGATGTGACCGGAGGGCAGACCGATCTTTCCGGGTACCGGAAATACGTTCTTACAGTCGATGGGACTGAACTCTCACGGGGTGGCGGCGGGGTAAGGTGTATGACCATGCCGTTGAAGAGGGAAAAGGTCGAAGGTTAAAGGGAAAAGGTCTAATTGAGATAGTTTTATTAATTTTAGTAAAAATCGAATGGAGATGAGAAGATTTGGATGGATCATCCTGTTTTTTGCAAGCCTTCCGGCTTTTGCACAACAGAACTATGCAAGTATCTCATTCGGCGTAAGTATCCCGCTGGGTGATTACGCATCGACCGGCAGCCTGGCCTCAGACGGCTATGCAAAAACAGGGGGAGCCATCAAATTTGATGCCGGATATTTCCCGGGGTCATACCTTGGAATAGGCGGTTCATTTTCATTCGGCTCCAATTATGCAATTCGTGACTCCATTCTTCAGGATATGATCACCTATATTGAAGAGAACGCATCCTCCATCATCGATATCCCACCAGGGGTAGCCGAGTACGGATCAGGATTCTGGAACTACATCAACATTTTCCTGGGCCCGCACTTCTCCGTCCGGGCCACCCAGAGGCTTTACCTGGATGTAAGGGTACTGGCGGGGATCAGTGTAGTCAGGCCACCCGACCAGGAGCTTTATATTCCGCTGGACGATGGAACAGAGATTTTTACCACAGTGAGCAACAGCAAGATCGCCTTTGGGTTCACAGCCGGCGGTGGTCTCAGGTATAAACTGAATGAAAACCTGGCCCTCAAGCTTGGTGCTGATTTTACCCAGAGCCGGGCAAAATTTGACTACTTCGAACTGTTCCAGGGTGTGGCAGATGTGCCACCCATCCATTCCGATTTTTTTGTCAAAACCCTCGAAGCTTCGGTGGGACTGGCCTACGCTTTTTAATGCCTGTAAGTCCTCAATTGCTCCTTTTTTAACGAGCGTGTCTCTTCCGGGAATTCGCCGCGAAAGGGTTTCTCCCAGCTTCCATACATGGGATTCGGAAGGAGAAAAAAGGTAGTTCCAAACAGATCCCTTTTTTCATCGACACGTTCCTTTACAAGCCCATCCGACCTCTCATCAAACATCCCGCTGAAATCACCCAGGTTGTCCCCAATCAGCAAGGCAATCTCATGGGTTTCTTTCACCTTTTCAATCCTCGGATCTTTGACTGAGGTACTGGTTTTCAGCAGGACATGGCTGCTATCCGCAAAAGGGAACCCCGCTGCCCTGAGGTTCTGAAGGGTAACCCCCAGCAAATGGTTCCCGCGGTTGGAGATGTAAAATAGCTCAACACCCTTGCCTGCAGCGCTTTTTGTGAAATCCAGGGCTCCCGGGAGAGGTTGAGCCTGCGCCAGTGAACACCATTCATCCCACATGGCATCGGTGAATGGCTCGCCGTCGACAATCTGCTGTGCAGTCTGTGGAGAATTATCAAGTACCGTTTCATCAATATCCAGTACCACTGCCCAAGGTTTTTCAGAACCTTCTGAAACCTTCCGTTCAAGTTCCCGTCCGGCCCAATTATAAGACTGGTAGTAAAGAGCCCTCATTTCCGCAGAATGCTGGAACCAGATGGTGGCCTGAATGAGTTGATCCTGCTGCCCTGTCAGATGATCCCGGGTACACCCCGGCAAAAGAATGATCAACAGGCAAATCCGATAAGTCAGAAAATTTTTCATGCTGTAAAATAACAAAAGTAAAAACGATAATCCCCTCTTCATCACATGAACAAAAGGATCAACTTCATTAAAAAATGTCAGGGGAAGCATTTCTTCAGTTTATCTGGAAATACAGGTTATTTAATCAACAGGATGTAAAAACCACCTGCGGAAGGAGTCTCAGTGTCATTGCCCCCGGAGAAATGAACATGCATGCAGGCCCCGATTTTTTCAATGCAAAAATCAGGATAGATGCAATCATCTGGGCCGGAAATGTTGAAATTCATCTTCGTGCATCGGACTGGGATAAACATGGACACCAGCATGATCCCGCTTACAACAATGTGATCCTGCATGTGGTTACAGACGATGACAGGCCGGTTTTAAACCACCGGGGAAAAAGAATCCCCACCCTTATACCCGACTATCCCCAGGCACTTCACAGCCGTTATCAGGCGTTGCTTACAGCTGACTCGTGGTTGCCCTGTCATTCCTTCATACATCACGCCTCCACTGTGGTGATCCGGAAATGGCTCACTACCTTACAATCTGAACGGCTGGTTCAAAAAAGCCTCATGATCAGCAAGCAGATAGACCGAAACGGGCCTGACTGGGATATCTCCCTGTATAAAATCCTGGCTTCTGGTTTTGGCCTGCCCATCAACAGCCTGCCCTTTGAAATGACAGCTGCAGGCATCCCCTATGAACTGTTGATCGGGTGCAGGGACAGTGTGGCTGACCTGGAGGGAATCCTGTTTGGTCATGCCGGGTTATTAAATTGTGTTATTCCACAAGGTCCCTATGCCTCGGACCTCAGCCGAAGACATCGCCACTATTTAAAAAAGTTATCCGGACCCACAGTCAACAGGCATCTTTGGAAATTTCTGCGTTTGCGTCCGGCATCCTTTCCAACCCTGCGGATCTCACAATTTGCCTCGTTGGTCAACCTTCGTTTTCCGCTATTGCAAACACTCCTGGATACCTCCTCCCTTGCAGGGGTCGAACAGCTGTTGAAAGTATGTGCCAGTGAATATTGGAACACCCATTATACGATGGGAAAAGACTCTTCCGAGATTCCCAAATACCTGGGACACGAATCCATCAGGACGCTGATCCTCAACGCCATTGTTCCCTTTCTTTTCACGCTGGGCAACAGAAAGCATCATATCCATGCCATTAACCTGGGAACATCCCTGCTTTCAGAACTTGAGGCAGAATCAAACAGTATCACAAAAAAATGGATTAATTTTGGATTGGTCCCAAAAGGAGCTTTTGAGAGTCAGGCCCTGATCCAGCTTCACAATGCGTATTGTAAACAAAAGCGCTGTCTTGAATGTCAGATAGGAGCGGAATTGATCTCCTGTGGGAAGATTGCCTCCTGTAAAATATTACCACCGGGAGATAGCTTGTGAATACACCTTTGGCTTATTGGTAATTCAAAATAAATAAATACCTTTGCAACTCAATTTTTGAAACAGGTTTTAAAAGCAGAAAAAACAGGATGTATTTAACAACTGAGAAGAAGAAGGAAATCTTCAAGACGTATGGAAAATCAGAAGCTGATACAGGTTCAGCCGAAGGACAGATCGCAATTTTCACTACCAGAATCAACCACCTAACACAACACCTTCTGATCAGCAAGAAAGACTACAGTACCCAGCGGGCACTTCTTAAACTTGTTGGCAAACGGAGGAAATTACTCGATTATCTCAAGGAGAAAGACATCGAGCGCTATCGCGCCATTATCAAGTCCTTGAAAATCAGAAAGTAAAAATATACGTTACGAAGAAAAGGCGATTTACGAATTGCCTTTTTTCGTATTCAAGCGTTGCATTTATTTATATCTTATGTCAAAACCAGAAGCAATCAAAGAGATTATCGATCTTGGTGATGGTCGATCCATTAGCATAGAAACCGGTGTACTGGCGAAACAAGCCGATGGTGCCGTGATGGTTCGCATGGGCGATACCATGGTGCTGGCCACGGTGGTCAGTGCAAAAGAGGTCAAAGAGGATGTGGATTTCATGCCACTTTCAGTTGAATATAAAGAAAAATATGCCGCCCTTGGAAAATTTCCGGGGGGATTCCTCAAAAGGGAGGCCAGGCCTTCTGATTATGAAATCCTGGTATCCAGACTGGTTGACAGGGCCTTGCGTCCCCTCTTCCCTGATGATTACCATGCTGAAACATTTGTGAATGTCACACTGATGTCAGCTGAAAGTGACACGCCTCCCGATGCGCTTGCCGGACTGGCTGCCTCAGCGGCACTGGCTGTATCAGATGTACCTTTCCATGGACCGATAGCCGAGGCCCGCGTGGCCCGCGTGGAAGGAAAAATGGTGATCAATCCCACCTTTTCCCAGCTGCAAAATGCCGACATTGAAATCATCGTGGGTGCTACCTATGACAACATCCTGATGGTAGAAGGCGAGATGAAGGAGGTCTCCGAGGCAGAAATGCTCGAAGCCATCAAATTCGCTCACGAAGCCATCAAACCCATGTGCAAAGCGCAGCTTGCGCTTTCGAAAAAGGTTGGTAAAGAGGTGAAACGCGAATATTGCCACGATGTCAATGACGAGGAGCTCAGCAAAAGGGTCTGGAAAGAGACCTACGATGCGGCCTATAAAATTGCCAAATCGGGAAATGATGACAAGCATGCAAGAAGTGAGGCTTTCCATAAAATAAAGGAAGAATTCCTTGCGAAACTTCTGGAAGAGGCTGGCGAAGAGGGTGAAGTGAATGAGAAGCTGGTAAGTAAATATTACCATGATGTGGAGAAAGAAGCCGTTCGCCGTGCTATCCTGGACGACGCAATCAGGCTCGATGGAAGAAAGACTGATCAGATCCGTCCCATCTGGAGTGAAGTGGATTACCTGCCTTCGGCACACGGTTCAGCAGTTTTCACCCGGGGTGAAACCCAATCCATTACCACAGTTACGCTGGGTACAAAGATGGATGCGAAACTTGTCGACGATGTAATGAGGAAAGGGAATGATAAATTCCTTCTCCACTATAATTTTCCTGCTTTCTCAACCGGCGAAGCACGTCCCAACAGGGGTACAAGCCGAAGGGAAGTCGGACACGGAAACCTGGCCCACAGGGCCCTGAAAGGGATATTGCCCTCTGCAGACGAGATGCCTTACACACTCCGCATTGTTTCCGATATTCTGGAATCCAACGGTTCCTCTTCGATGGCTACAGTTTGTGCCGGCACGCTTGCCCTGATGGATGCCGGTGTACAGATTAAAAAACCGGTTTCCGGTATTGCCATGGGACTGATTACCGACAAAGGTTCGTCCAAATTTGCAGTCCTTTCCGATATACTTGGCGATGAAGACCACCTGGGTGATATGGACTTCAAAGTAACAGGAACCCGTGACGGGATTACTGCCACGCAGATGGATATCAAAGTGGAAGGACTTTCCTATGAGATTTTATCCCAGGCGCTGGACCAGGCAAAAAAGGGCCGGCTCCATATCCTGGATAAGATGAGCGAAACCCTTGCCAAACCCAATCCGGATTACAAACCTCATACGCCTCGCATCGAAAGAATCGAAATTCCCAAGGATATGATTGGCGCTGTGATCGGACCGGGTGGCAAAGTGATCCAGGAGATCCAGGCCCAAACCAACAGCACAATAACCATTGAGGAGATTGACAGTGTGGGGATTGTCGATGTTTTTGCAGTTGATAAAGCATCCATTGATGCCGCCATGAACTGGATCAGGGGAATCGTTGCTGTGCCTGAAGCGGGCACTGTGTACAAAGGCAAAGTCAAAACCATCACTCCTTACGGAGCCTTTGTTGAGATTCTTCCTGGCAAGGACGGACTGCTGCATATCTCTGAAATTGAGCACAGAAGACTTGAAAAAGTCGAGGAGGTTCTCACCGAAGGACAGGAAATCGAGGTGAAGCTTATCGCCGTGGACGAAAAGAGCGGCAAACTGAAGCTTTCCCGGAAAGCCCTTTTGCCCAAACCGGAGAAGAACTAAAATTCACAATCACAAAAAGAACCCGTTCCCTGTCGAGCGGGTTTTTTTATTACCGGTATTTCAATTTAAAAAAATGCTCCCGGGAATTGCACACTATTCTGAAACCATGTATTTTCAATCCCTGAATGCTAAGAATTTACTCCTGAACTTTGAAATATAACTATTTAGTTATTGAAGGTAACATCGGGGCCGGGAAAACCACATTGGCCTCCATGCTGGCCCGGGAGACAGGAAGCCGGCTGGTCCTGGAGCAATTCAGCGACAATCCGTTTCTGGCCAGGTTTTATGAGGATCCTGAACGCTACGCATTTCAGCTGGAGTTGTCTTTCCTCTCGGAACGGTACCAGCAGATCAAATCAGAACTGGGGCATCCCGACCTTTTCGGGCAAACCGTGATTAGCGACTATTTTCTTTCCAAATCTTTCATTTTCAGCAAATACAATTTAAAGGATGATGAAATGAAGCTCTTCGAAAAACTCTATTCCATCATCAACCTCCAGGCACCCAGACCGGACCTTTACGTCTACTTGCATGTGCCGGTGGAGAGACTTCTGGAGAACATCCGGATCAGGGGGCGTTCATACGAACAAAACATCAGGGCTGGCTACCTGAAGGAGGTGCAGGATGGTTATTTTGGCTTCTTCAAATCGCAGACCGACCTGAAGATTGTAGTGATTGATGCAGGTAATCTGGAATTTGTTAATAATCGTTCAGATTATGAGCGACTTAAGAAGCATATTTTTGAAGGGGACTTCAGACCGGGGATGAATATGCTAATTTTATAACAAATGCTGACATTCGGCATATATTTGTTTAATTTTGACAAAATATTGTTAAGTTTGTAATAGGAATACCTAAGCTCTGAAAACATTAAGTATTAAACAAATAACCAGAATTGACATGAAAAACCTTAAAACCTTAGCGATTTTCATACTTGTAGCAGCTGTTCTCAGCAGCTGTGGAGGAGTGAATAAAATGATTAAGGACTCTGATTTGGTAGGCTACAGCGTGGCACCTGAAGTATTGGAAATGCACGGGGGCAATGTGGATGCAACCATCAGCGTCAAATACCCGGCAAAGTATTTCAATAAAAAGGCCGTTGTAACGCTCACTCCCGTTCTCAAGTATGAAGGTGGTGAAAAAACACTTGATCCTCTCGTATTGCAGGGACAGGACGTTTCAGCAAACAACAAGCCCGTCAGTTTCGACAATGGGGGCTCAGCTACACATCCCGTTTCTTTTACTTACGAGGATCCCATGATGATGTCGGAACTCTCATTCAATATTTCAGCTGCCATTAAAGACAAATCCACGGATATTGGCGTTGTCAAACTCGCAGATGGAATCATTACAACCCCCCTGCTGGTTTCAAAACAAGCCAAGTTGCTTTCTTTCAGCGACAATTATAAGCAGATCGTGCCCGAATCCTATGAAGCTGACATCAAGTATGTGATCAACCAGGCTGAAGTCCGCAGGTCAGAAATGGGAAAAGAAGAGATCAGCAAATTGAACGCCACCCTGCAGGAAGCCAATACAAACGAGAGGCTTGATCTGAAAGGAATTGAGATTTCAGCCTACGCATCTCCCGACGGAGCACTCGATCTGAATACAAAACTGGCCGACCAACGCAAGCAAACTGCTGATAAATATCTGGAAGGGCAACTCAAGAAGGCCAAAATTGAGGTTGCTGATGAGTTAATGAGCCTGCTTTCCACCCCCGAAGACTGGGATGGATTCAAGAAATTGCTCGAAGCTTCAAACATTCAGGACAAAGAGATGATCCTCAGGGTTCTGAGTATGCATTCTGATCCGGTTGTCCGCGAACAGGAGATCAAAAACCTTTCCGCAGCATTTGAAGTAATAGCAGAAGAGATCCTTCCCCAGCTCAGGAGGTCCAAATTCACTGTGAACATGGAGAAGATCGGATGGAGTGACCAGGAACTGAAGGAACTGTGGACCGGCAACCCTGATACACTGGTTCTGGAAGAGCTGCTCTATTCAGCAACACTTTATAATGACAACGAAACCAAACTGGCCATTTATTCAAAAGCTGCTCAGGTAGCCCCCAGTTGCGTTCGCGCACATAACAACAAGGGTGTCGTTCTTTTTGAGTTGGGAAAAGTTGATGAAGCTGCTGCTTCTTTCAAAACTGCCAAAGGGCTGAAGGATCATGACAATATCAACAACAACCTCGGTGCAGTTGCGCTTGCAAAAGGTGATATTGCTGGAGCCAAAGAAGCCTTTACTGCTTCACTGGGTGCCGGAGAAAAAGTCAACTATAACCTGGGAATTATCAATATCATTGAAGGAGACTATAAATCCGCATTGAACTACTTCGGAAGTGCTCCTTCTTTCAACGCTGCACTTGCCATGTACCTGAACGGAGATTCAGAGGGAGCATGGAGGGTTGCTGCCAACCTTGATCAGGAGTCCCCTTACCGTTCATACCTGCTGGCAGTAATTGCTGCAAACCAGGACAAACCTGAAGTGGCAATAGAAAATCTGAAAAATGCAGTCGTGAATTGCAAGTCACCTCAGATGATGAAGGACCACGCTAAAAAAGACCTTGAATTCGCTAAACTGTTCGAAACAGCTGAATTCAAAGCCGTCGTTGAATAGCCCGGAAAAGTTAAATCCATATAAAAAAGAGGCTGTATCAAAAGGTACGGCCTCTTTTTCGTTATACCCGCTCATCGCTGAAAATTTTTACTGCGTAAATATTTATAGGCCTCCTCACGGGTATAACTTTCAATGTGGCTCTTTTACACAGCCTCTTTTCTATGGGGTGTCCAAAGAGACTCACTTCCGGATTTCTACATGGAACTGTCTGGATAGTTCCCAGATAACGATGCCGGCTGCAACTGAGATGTTCAGGGAGTGTTTGGTCCCGAACTGGGGGATCTCAATGGTCCGGTCACTCATATCAACCACCTTCTGATCCACCCCTCGTATTTCATGCCCAAATACAAGAACAACCTTCTCTTCACCTGACAATTTTAGCTCATGGAGCGGGATAGCCCCCACGGTCTGTTCCACCGACAGGATCGTGTAACCCTTTTGCTTCAGTTCTCCGATGGCCATGGTGGTCTCCTCCCGGTATTCCCACGGAACAGATTCGGTGGCACCCAGGGCTGTCTTATGAATCTCCCTGTGGGGAGGAGTGGCTGTAATCCCGCAAAGAAAGATGCCTTCCAGACGGAATGCGTCTGCGGTCCGGAACACGGAACCAACGTTGTTCTGGCTTCTCACATTGTCCAGCACAACAACCACAGGTATTTTCCTGGACTTCTTATACTCCTCCACACTGATTCGATCCAGCTCATCATTCTGAAGCTTTCTCATTTCTGAAACTTTTACACGAATTTAAAGATTCTTTTCCCTTTTTCCTTTTCCCTTTTTACTATCCGTTGTTTTGCTAAATTTGCAGGATCACAAAACCAGTCGTACCAAATTGAAATTGACCTAACTACGTTCCCTTATGAATATACATGAATTCCAGGGTAAGAAGATCCTGAAAGGGTTTGGTGTAGCAGTCCCCTCAGGTGCTGTAGCCTATACCCCGGAAGAAGCCATTGAGGCAGCAAAACGGATCAAGAATGAGACCGGAACAGAAACGTGGGCTGTAAAGGCTCAAATCCATGCAGGTGGCCGGGGTAAAGGTGGAGGTGTTAAAATTGCCAGATCCCTGGAGGAGGTGAAGTCCTGTGCCCGGGATATACTCGGAATGAACCTCGTTACCCATCAGACGGGTCCCGAAGGCAAAATAGTCCACAAAATCCTCATTGAGCAAGGCATCTTTTACCCCGGTGAATCCGAACCCCGGGAGTTCTACATGAGTGTGCTCCTCAACAGGGAGACAGGAAGGAACATCATTATGTACTCCACCGAAGGAGGTATGGATATCGAAACGGTTGCTGAAAAGACCCCGCACCTGATATTCAGGGAAGAGATTGATCCCCGTGTGGGAATCATGCCCTTCCAGGCCAGGCGAATTGCCTTTAATCTTGGTTTGTCAGGACAGGCCTTCAAAGAGATGGTGAAATTCACAGAAGCCCTTTACACGGCCTATGAAAAGTCAGATGCATCACTGTTCGAGATCAACCCGGTGTTCAAAACATCCGATAACAAAATCATGGCAGCCGATGCCAAAGTTAACATTGATGACAATGCTCTCTACAGGCACCCCGATTACGGTGCCATGCGTGACCTGAACGAGGAGGATCCCACCGAGGTTGAAGCTGGAAAATTCAACCTCAATTTCATTAAGCTTGACGGGAACGTAGGTTGTATGGTGAACGGTGCCGGTCTGGCCATGGCCACCATGGACATTATTAAGCTTTCAGGAGGTGAACCTGCCAACTTCCTCGATGTGGGGGGTACTGCCAATGCACAAACCGTGGAAGCGGGATTCAGGATCATCCTCAAGGACCCCGGCGTAAAGGCCATTCTGATCAATATTTTTGGAGGAATTGTCAGGTGTGACCGGGTGGCTCAGGGTGTGGTGGAGGCTTACAGATCCATCGGTAAGATCAATATCCCGGTCATTGTCAGGCTCCAGGGAACAAACGCAGAGGAAGCAAAAGTGTTGATTGACAATTCGGGGCTTGAGGTACATTCAGCCATTACCCTTGAGGAAGCAGCCGGAAAAGTGAAAGAGCTGGTTCGTTAAAGCAGGTTCCGGTTTTTCAATGCAACCTCCATTTGTTTCTGGAGAATGGAAGCCTGATCCCGGGCGGCTTGCTCAAATTTATTGGTACCGTCGGCATAGATAATTGACCTGCTGGCATTGACAAGTAACCCGCAGCGATCGTTCATCCCGTATTCAGCCACATCATAAAGGCTGCCACCCTGGCTTCCCACTCCGGGAACAAGCAGAAAATGTTCGGGTATCAGTGTTCTGATGTGTTGCAACTCGGTGGCTTTGGTAGCACCAACCACATACATGGTGTTGTTTACGGTTCCCCAGCCTGCCGAAGTAATAATTACCTGTTCATACAACTGGAGTCCATTTTTTGTCTCAATCTGCTGAAAATCCCCGGAACCCTCATTCGAGGTAAGTGCAAGAAGCACCGCCCACCGGTCCTCTACCTCCAGAAATGGAGCAATGCTGTCGTATCCCATATAAGGAGAGAGTGTGATGGCATCGCAATCAAGGGTTTTAAAATATGCCCTGGCATAGAGTCGTGATGTGTTCCCGATATCTCCCCGTTTGGCATCTGCAATTACAAATACATCCGGATAGGTCTGCCTGAGATATGAAATGGTCATTTCAAGGCTGATATACCCGGCTGCGCCCATGCTTTCATAGAAGGCAAGATTGGGTTTGTAAGCCACCGCCAACGCTGCGGTGGCATCAATGATGTGTTTGTTGAACTCAAAAATGGGGTATTCCAGGTCCAGCAGCATCCTGGGAATCTTCTTGTAATCAGTATCGAGACCCACGCAGAGGAAACTCTTTTTCCGTTGTATATTCCTGAATAACTCTTCTGCGTTCATCTTTTCCAATTTATGAATGTCCTTTTACCCGATTCCGCTCTCCTTCAGGCGCTCTGCATTTTCTGCCATCTGAAGCTTTTCTATCACCTCCCGCAGATCACCGTTGATGATGGCATGGAGGTTGTAAAGGGTCAGGTTGATCCTGTGATCGGTAACCCTCCCCTGAGGATAATTGTATGTCCGTATTTTGGCTGACCGGTCCCCTGAGGAGACCATGGTTTTCCGTTTGGAGGAGATTTCATCAATCCGTTTCTGGTATTCCAGGTTATAGAGCCTGGATCGTAACTCCTTCATCGCTTTATCCAGGTTCTTCAACTGCGACTTTTCATCCTGGCAGGTAACCACTATCCCTGTAGGTATGTGGGTCAGACGGATGGCTGAATAAGTGGTATTCACAGACTGGCCGCCCGGTCCGGATGAACAATAGGTGTCTTTTCGGATATCAGACTGGTTTACATGCACTTCAAAATCCTCGGCTTCCGGAAGAACTGCCACAGTGGCTGCAGAAGTATGTACCCTTCCCTGTGTTTCTGTCTGGGGAACCCGC
Organism: Bacteroidota bacterium; assembly: GCA_043797815.1. Lineage (GTDB taxonomy): Bacteria > Bacteroidota > Bacteroidia > Bacteroidales. The sequence goes on along the minus strand of JAZDPG010000108.1, from coordinate 23,712 downwards.
TGCACCCTGTGAACACCCGATTCGTATTTCATGATACCGTACACACCATCCCCGGTCACGTTCATGATGATCTCTTTATATCCCCCTACAGTTCCTTCCGTAAAACTTGTAGTAGAGGCCTTCCATCCCTTAATTTCAAAATACTTAGAGTACATGCGGTAGAGGTCACCGGCAAATATACTGGCCTCATCACCTCCTGTTCCTGCCCGGATCTCCACAATGGCCGATTTCTCATCCTCCGCATCTTTGGGTAAAAGGAGCAGCTTGATCTCCTCCTCAAGGGGAAGGAGTTGATGCTGGCAAAGATCCAACTCTTCCTTGGCCATTTCACGGAGTTCTTCATCCTTCTCTTCTGCAAGGATCTCCTTGGCGCTTTGAATGTTACTTAAAAGGTTCCTGAAGGCATCATATGCTACAACAAGTGGTTCAAGATGCTTGTACTCCCTGTTTAGCTTCACATACTTTTTCATGTCAGAGATTACCGAAGGATCATTAATCAGCTGTCCCACCTCGTCGAACCTGGCTTTCACTCCTTCCAACCGGCTTAATATCATATTCTCTCCCATCCCATGAATTTTAATCTCTGTATACAAACTCTCCGTGCTCACTCCGGATGGTCAGTTTTTTACGATCCAGGGCTTCACACCTTCCTACCATCCTGGCCTCAATGTTAAATTTCCCGGCAATGGCAATCATCTCTACAGCCGCTTTCTCATCCGTGTAGATTTCGAAGCGATGCCCCATGTTAAACACCTGGTACATTTCTTTCCAAGGTGTTCCGGACTCCTGCCGGATCATTCCGAACAGTGGGGGTACGGGAAACAGATTATCCTTGATGATGTGCACATTGCCTGCAAAATGCAATATCTTGGTCTGGGCTCCTCCCGAACAATGGATCATGCCGCTGATCCTGTCTCTCAGCTTTGCAAGCACTTCACGGATCACCGGTGCATAGGTCCGGGTTGGCGAAAGCACCAGCTTCCCGGCCTCCACCCCCACATCTTCCACCATCCCGGTAAGGGACCGGCTGCCGGAATAGACAAGGGAACCGGGCAGTTCGGGATCATAACTCTCTTTATATTTTTCAGCCAAAAAACCACCGAAAACATCATGCCGGGCAGAAGTGAGCCCGTTGCTTCCCATGCCCCCGTTATAGGAGTCCTCATAAGAGGCTTGTCCGGAGGAAGAGAGGCCCACAATCACGTTCCCGGGTTTGATGTTGTTCTCAATGATATGGTCCCTTCTCATGCGGGCCACAACGGTTGAATCCACGATAATGGTCCTGACCAAATCACCCACATCTGCAGTTTCACCGCCTGTGCTGTATATGGGTATCCCCTGATTCCTCAACGCTTCAAGAAATTCTTCAGTACCATGAATGATAGCGGAAATGACCTCACCGGGAATCTTGTTCTTATTCCTCCCAATGGTGGAAGAAACAAGTATATCACCCGTCACACCCACACATAGCAGATCATCCAGGTTCATCACAATGGCATCCTGGGCAATTCCCTTCCAGACTGAAAGATCACCTGTCTCTTTCCAGTACACATAGGCCAGTGAAGATTTGGTCCCGGCTCCATCAGCATGCATGACCAGACAATAATCAGGATCACCTGTAAGTGTATCGGGGATCACCTTGCAAAAAGCGTTGGGGAATAAGCCTTTATCCACATTCCTGATGGAATCATGCACATCCTCCTTTCCGGATGATACACCTCGCTGCAGGTAACGGGAAGATGGACTCATTCAAGCTAATTTTGCGGAATGTAATCAGTTGACAATACCTTGAACTCGGTCCGCCTGTTCACCTGGTGCGCTTTCTCCTGAAGATCAGGACTTGGCAACTGGTTAATGAATTCATCCGTAAGAACCTCATTCAGTTCAAGGAAATCAAGGGTTGCTTTGATCTTCTCATCAACCACCTTGGGCTGGGATTCCCCGTAACCCCTGGCCCGAAGCCGGTCTGCAGCGATGCCTTTGGATATCAGATAATCTACCACCGATTGAGCCCTCTTCTGAGACAATTCCTGGTTGTCAGCCGGTGTGCCTCTTGAGTCGGTATGGGACATCAGCTCTATGGTCACGTTGGGATTATCATTCAAGGTCTCCACCAGGTTATCAAGTGAAACCATGGACTCCGGCCTTAGGTCCCACCTTGCAAAATCATAGAAGATATTAGGAAGGTCAATGACCCGTCTGGTTGATGCAAGGTAGATGGTTACATCGAACACCTTGCTCTGATCAAGGCCACGCGTGGACTCACGAACCTTTCCGTTCAGGTACCCGGGCTGACTGGCAATGAATACATAATCCGTCCCCGGCTTCAACATAAACCTGAAGGAACCTTCATCACCCGTGGTGCTCTCCACAGTAATCCCGTCACTTCCAACGGACCTGACAGTAGATCCGGGCAGGATCTGGTCAGTCCGTTCGTCTTTTACTACACCGTTCACATCAAACTCAAGGGGTGGCAAGACAAAGGAGAATATCTCATCATTTCCATGCCCTTTCCTGGATGAACTAAAAAATCCCTTTTCCACTTCACCTTCAAAGACAATCCCGAAATCATCCTCAGGAGAGTTGATGGGCGGCCTCATGTTTTCAAGCTTCCAGGCTCCTGTCTCATCCTCAACGGCTTTATAAATATCCAATCCACCCAATCCAACCCTGCTGTCGGATGAAAAATAGAGGGTCCCGTCAGCGTGTACATAAGGATATAGTTCATTTCCGGGTGTATTGATCTCTTCGCCCATGTTGACCGGATCACCCCAGCTGCCTCCGTCACTGGTCACCTTCCAGATATCATTCTCCCCAAGGCCACCCGGCATATCGGATACGAAATAGAGGATTTTCCCGTCCGGGGAAATGGCAGGATGCGCTGTGGTAATACTGTCTCCAAGGGTTTCAAACTCCATCACGGGCTCCGACCATTCATCCCCCTCTAATATTGTTTTGTAAATCTGGCACCCCAACTGCTGATTTTTGCCCTTCTTGCAACGGGTAAAATAGAGTTTTGTAAAATCTGGCGATATACAGGGTGTCCCTTCCTCAAACTCAGTATTGAGACTTTCCACCGGAACAGGTACACTCCACTTCCCTTTACGGTCCATACTGGTTGCAAATATATCTGCGAAATTCTGGCCGGTAGCCCCATGGGTTTCATTGCCCATGGATTCTTCCCGGGTGGAGGTAAAAAGCACTTCCGTATAGGTTTCATTGATACAGGCGGGGCTGAAATCCCGCTGCCTTGAGTTAAAAATCCTCATATTCTCAACAACGTAACCGGTTGGATTCTCATTCCAGACGATGGCTGCCTCGCATGATTCAATCCCAATACCACCCCTTGGATCATCAGGAACAAGTTCCATATACTTTTTAAACTCCTCCCCAGCCTCTTCATACTGCTCATTCACCAGCAACATCTGCCCGTACCTCAGAAATATAATCGGGTCCTGGTACTCTTCCCTGACTGCCTTCTTATACCACAATACAGCAGATCTGGCATCTCCGAGTATCCGGTAACACTCCCCGATCTTGAAAAAGATGGCTGTCTTTTGATCCTTGTTTACTTTGTTGTAGGCATCTTTGTAGAGATCTATGGCTGAAAAATACTCACCCGCCTCAAATGCAGCCTGCGCTCTGGAATCCTTCTGCTTCTTCTGTGCATCAGCAGGGAGATTAAATATGGTTGCAGCCAGGAGGGCCAGAAAGATGAATCTGATATTGTTATGCATGGTCGTGCCCGTTTTTACAATTCGATAAAATTACCTTTTTTTTCGATGAATATGAAACGCAATAAAACAGCTCTTTATTTGGGTGGAGAAAGAAAAAAGCCCCCTGTTTTCACAGAGGGCCTTGCATTATGGTATTTAGGCAGGGTTAACTTGAGAATAACAACTCCCTGTACTTGGGAAGAGGCCAGATCTCATCATCAACGACCAGCTCCAGCTTATCGATATGATAACGAATCTTTTCAAGGTAGGGTACCACGGTCTTTGAATACTGCTTGGCTTTCTCCTTCTCATCTCCCAGCTTGTTGGCCACTTTTCTGGCCTCCACCATGTCGTTCACACCCATTTTAATGGCGGTCACATGCTCTGATATTTCTTTGATCAGGTCCATCCGGTTGCCCGCAAGTTGTATGTACTCCTCTCCGTAGATCTGCTTCAGTCCCAGTACATTCTCAACGAGTCTGTTCTGGTATTTCACAGCGGTGGGAACAATATGATTGATGGAAAGGTCTCCAAGTACCCTGGCCTCAATCTGGATTTTCTTGGTGTACTCTTCAAACATGACTTCCACCCGTCCTTCAAGTTCGACCTCAGTAAAAATACCCAGGTCGAAGAAGAGTTTTTTGGATTTGTCACTCAGGTATGAGGAAAGGGATTTAGGCACATCTGTTTCATTGCTGAGGCCACGTTTCGCAGCTTCTTTCTTCCAGCTGTCACTGTAATTATCTCCTTCAAAACGAATGGCTTTGGAAGCGATAATATACTCACGGATTACCTGGAAAATAGCCTCATCCTTTTTTATACCCTTCTCTATGAGAACATCCACCTCTTTTTTAAACGCTATCAATTGTGCCGCCACTGCAGCATTGAGTACGGTCATCGGTACAGCCGGGTTGCAACTTCCCCCCACTGCACGGAATTCAAACCTGTTCCCTGTAAAGGCAAATGGTGAGGTCCGGTTCCTGTCCGTATTATCAAGCAGGATTTCGGGAATTTTTCCAAGATCCAGTTTCAATGCAGTTTTCTCATCCGGAGTCATCTTCTTGTTGGTTACCTGCTCCTCAATCTGATCCAGCATGGATGAAACCTCTGAGCCCAGGAAGCAGGAGAGAATGGCAGGAGGGGCCTCATTGGCACCAAGCCGGTGCGCATTGGATGCAGATGCCACACTAGCCAGCAACAGGTCCTGATTATCAAATACAGCTTTGATGGTATTTACAACAAAGGTCAGAAACTGCAGATTCGATTTTGGATTTTTTCCGGGTTTATGCAGGATCACACCGGTATCGGTAGAAAGCGACCAGTTGTTGTGTTTCCCTGTTCCGTTGATTCCCTGGAATGGCTTCTCGTGGAACAAAACACGGAAACCATGATGCCTGGATACTTTCTTCATCAGGTCCATCAGCAGGACATTATGGTCCACAGCCAGGTTGCACTCTTCGAAAACAGGAGCCAGCTCGTACTGATTGGGAGCAACCTCATTATGGCGGGTTTTGGCCGGAATCCCCAGCTTATAGGATTCAAACTCCAGATCATGCATAAATGCAGTAACCCTTTCAGGAATAGATCCAAAGTAGTGATCATCCAATTGCTGATCTTTGGGAGAAGCATGCCCCATCAGGGTACGTCCGGTCATGGAAAGATCGGGACGGGCATAATACAGCGCTTCATCAATCAGGAAATACTCCTGTTCCCAGCCCAGGTTGGCATTTACTTTGGTCACATTCTTATCGAACAACTGGCAAACCGCTGTGGCGGCTTTATCAACCTCATTCAGCGCCTTTAACAGGGGTGTCTTGTGATCCAGCGCTTCGCCTGTGTAGGAAATAAAAACAGTTGGGATACTCAACGTGTTATCAATGATAAATGCAGGAGACGAAGGGTCCCAAGCAGTATATCCACGAGCTTCAAAAGTGTTCCGGATTCCTCCACTGGGGAAAGAAGAAGCATCAGGTTCCTGCTGGGCAAGTGCACCACCTGAAAAGGCCTCAACCACACCACCATAACTATTGGGCTGAATAAAAGCGTCATGTTTCTCTGCAGTTCCTCCAGTCAGGGGCTGAAACCAGTGGGTATAGTGCGTTGCGCCTCTTTCCGTGGCCCAGGCTTTCATACCCGCAGCAACTGAATCAGCTTTTCTTCTGTCAATGGGAGTGCCTTTTTCAATTGCATCTATCACATGATTGAAGGAGTCTTTAGAAAGATACCTCTGCATCTTTATCTTGTCAAACACATTGATCGCATAATAATCCGATGTCTTGTCCGAAGGAGGGATAACATGGACAGGTTTCCTGTCAAATACCTTTTCCAGTGCCTTAAATCTAATAACCGCCATAATGAATAATTTAAGTAAATATGATAATTAGGGTTTATTGCTGCAAATATATAGTATTTTTTATACTACCCCCCTACATTTTCGCATTAAGAGTAAATATTTTTACAATAATAATAACTAATACCCTGCTTTTGCATACATTTTGTGTGAACTATTCGTTTTTAAACAAAAAACCGCCGAATAAATCCAGCGGTTTCTGAAAAGATGATGATCTGGGTTCCCTATTCCATCTCTTTCACAAAATATTTATAGAAAAGAGGAATGGTCTCTATCCCTTTGTAAAAATTAAACAGCGGATAATTCTCGTTTGGAGAGTGAATGGCATCCGAATCCAAACCAAATCCCATCAGGATTGATTTTATACCCAGGACTTCTTCAAAATCTGAGACAATGGGAATGCTGCCCCCGCTTCTGACGGGGATAGGGATTTTACCAAAACTCTCTTCAATGGCTTTGCTTGCAGCATGGTATGCCGGAAAATCGATGGGTGTTACATACCCCTGTCCGCCATGAAGGCTTTTTACTTTCACCCTGGTCCCTGCAGGGGCCATGTTTTTAAAATGGTTGATGAAAAGTTCATCGATCTTCTTTGAATCCTGGTTGGGCACCAGGCGCATGGAGATCTTTGCATATGCCTTGGATGGAAGCACTGTTTTGGCTCCTTCTCCGGTGTAGCCGGACCATATCCCGTTCACATCCAGACTGGGGCGAATCCCGGTACGTTCGTTGGTGGAATACCCCTTTTCACCCACAAGCTCACCTATATCCAGGGCCTTTTTATATGCCACAAGGTCAAAAGGTGCCTTGGCCATTTCTGCCCGTTCCTGGTCAGACACATCTTGTACATCATCATAGAATCCGGGAATGGTAATGTGATTGTTTTCATCGGTAAGGGAGGCAATCATCCTGGCCAGAAGGTTGGCCGGATTGCCCACTGCACCCCCATACAAACCTGAATGGAGATCCCTGTTTGGACCTGTAACTTCAACTTCCATATAACTCAGCCCTCTCAATCCTACCGTAATGGATGGGATGTCCTGTGCAATCATGGTTGTATCCGAGATCAAAATTATATCAGCCTTGAGCAGTTCCTTGTTCTCCCTGCAGAATTGTTTCAGACTGGGAGATCCGATCTCCTCCTCCCCTTCAATCATGAATTTCACATTACAGGTCAGGGTCCCGGTGCTGTTCATCAACTCGAAAGCTTTCACATGCATAAAAAGCTGCCCCTTGTCATCATCAGCTCCACGGGCATAAATTCTTCCGTCTCTTACCTCAGGCTCAAAAGGTGGTGAATCCCAGAGATCGAGGGGTTCCGCCGGCTGAACATCGTAATGCCCGTATACCAGCACAGTGGGAAGTGAATCATCCACCATTTTATGTCCGTAGACTACCGGCCAGCCTGCTGTCTCCTTTATCTCTGCATGGCCGGCCCCGGCTTCCATCAGGCTGTTCCTGATGAATTCAGCAGCACGGTGCATATCTTCTCTGGCTTCAGCCCTGGCACTGACGGAGGGAATCCGGATCAGGTTAAAAAGTTCATCAAGGAACCGGTCCCTGTTTGAATCTATATAACGCTTAATCTCTTTCATTGGTAGCTGTATTGGTTTGTATCAATTCACGGTATACTATTTCCATTTCATTGTAAAAGTCCGGTCCGTAAACCCTGGTGATGGAATCCTTCAGGAATCTGAATACCGGTTCACCCCATTTTTCGCCAAGGATCCTTGCAGGTTCACATATGCCCCACCGGTGGTAGTTCAGGGCTATGGCGTTCTTCAGCTTGTTTACTCTGATGGGATAGAGATGACAGGAAACCGGTTTCTGGAAGGAGATGGATCCGTCTTCATATGCTTTTTCGATGGCACACTTTGCAATCCCATTCTCAAACACCACATATACGCACTCCTCCCTGCCCACCAGGGGCGTCACCTGATCGCCATCATTGTCCACCACCCAGCTCCCCTGTTCATCGACCTCACGAATACCCTCAGCCCTCATGTAGGGTTTTATCTCCGACAAATGTTGTTCAAGTAACTTACCTTCGCCATCTTCCAGAGGAGCTCCCGAATCACCAAATACACAGCAATTCCCCTCACATTTTTCAAGATGACAGATGAACTTTTGATCGAACAGTTCCCTGCTTACAATCTTATCTCCTATCTGTATCATATCGTTTCCGGTAAAACACAAAAATGCAAAAAATGTGGTAACGGCAGCAGAATATGTATATATCTTTACCTCATGTGGCGGTATTCAGTGAACCTGGTGGTCCTGGCCTGTTGTTTTTCAATTCTTGAGTCACAATCGACATACATCAACAGACCTGACCTGATGGCTGCGGCAGACAGCTGCCTGAGGCATACCTACAATTTTTCCTTTGTCAAAGCCCGTCAGTACCAGCAGATTCTGAACATCAAGACACCGCACCACCCGGCCCCTCCATTCCTGGACGCGTTGATTCTCTACTGGGAACACTTTCCTCTGACTCCGGATGTACCTGAATCGGATCTTTTCACCGCCCTGATGGATACGAGCATAGCCCGCGCCAAAGGGATGATGGAGCGTGATGCCACCCGTTTGGAGGGTGTTTTTTTTGATCTGTTCAGCAGGGCCTTCAAGGCCATGTACTGGGCCGACAATGGAAAATCCGGTAAAGTGGTCCCTGATCTCCGTACCATGTACAACCATACCAGGGAGGGTTTTGCTCTGATGGATGAATTCCCGGAATTTTACTTTTCAACCGGTCTCTACAATTATTATATAGAAGCGTATCCTGTGACTCACCCCATATACAAACCCCTTGTCTCTTTCATGCAGGATGGTGACAGGGAACTGGGACTGGCCCAGCTGAATCATGCCATTCAAAACACGGTTTACCTCAGGGTTGAATCCATGTTGTTCATGTCACTGATCCAGCTTCATTATGAAAATGATCTGAACACTGCAGCCATTTATGCCGAAAGGTTACACATGGAGTACCCGGCAAACATTTATTACCAGGGACTCCTTGTGACGATCCTGCTTCATCAACACCGTTACCGGCGCGTTAGGGAAATCCTGGAACGAACAGAAAACCAGGAGGGAATCTACAATGAAATGATCAGTCAGCTGGCCGGTGGATTCATGGCTGAAAAAGAAACCGGAGATGCCCTGACTGCAGGAAAAATGTATCAGCATGTCATTGAACTTGCAGAAAATGTCGGTCCGTTCGCAAACAGTTACCTGGCCATGGGCTACATGGGCCTGTCCCGGCTTCATGAAAAAAAAGGGATGCCTGAAGAAGCAAGGAAATATGCCAGGAAGGCTTCAAATTATACGAAATACAGCTTTATTCTTGAAGAGTAGAAGGACGCCACGTAATCAGCCATACCCCCGCCAGGGTCATGATCCCTCCCACCAGCTGAATCCCGGAAGGGATTGCCCCCAGAAAGATCCAGGCAAGAATGAGGGTCCAGACCCCTTTTGAACTGATGATCAGTGATGTTCTTGTGGCCTCAATCATTTTCAAAGCCTGGTAAGCAAATACAATCACAATCATGGTTTCAAGAAAGGATCCCAGAAGCAGGTTTCTCCATACAAGCAAGGAAATATCAAAAATACCTTTTTCCCCCCCGAACATGCACAGGATGGCCATGGCAACGGCCAGGAGTGTTGATCTGACCAGGGACATGTAGGCAGGATTCAGATGTTGTCTGAATTTCCTGCCAGCAATGGTCGCCAGTGCAAAAAAGAATGAGGCTGCGATCACATACAAAGCACCGGAATCCAGGAATCCTGCCAATCCCCCCTCCCGGTAATTAATAACAAACACACCCAGTATGGTCACCAGGATACCTGCCAGCTGTGAACCTTTGAATTTCTCCTTTAGCAGCGTCAGGCCCATAATCGTTACAAACACAGGACCAATATTACCGATGAAGGAAACCACAGCCGGGTTCTCCATGGATCTTATTGCCATGTAAAATAGCCCTGTTGCAGCGCCTTCCAGTGCAGCAATAACCAGTGCCACCCTGGTTTTTAATCCAAATGATGGATAGAGGCTTTTATACTCCTTTCGAAACAGGAACCAGATCCCGTTCCAGAGGACTCCCAGTGAGAACCAAAGAAGCCCGAAATGGATCATGGATACCTGGTTCAGTACCGACTTGCTGAACACAAATGATCCTGCCAATGCGAGGGATGCACCAAGCGCAAAAAGGGTGCCTGTTGACTGGTTCCTGTTCATTTGCTAAATTCAGGCGGAAATTGAAGTTTAAAAATAGCAATTCCGTCGATACAAGAATTCTCCATGATAAAAATCAGGAACCCGGGCGTTGAGTCCCTCAGATCGAATCCGGCTTACCGCCTGGTCCTTGAGATCGGCTTCCACGATATGATCCCTTTTGTGCTTAAAAATATCAGGGCAAAAGGAATCATGTCGCTGGCTTACCTCATTGTAAACATAATCATGCTTGGATTCATTGCATTTCAGATTGTATCGGGAGTGTGGAACCACACGCTCACCTTTGGAGGTTTTCTATCCCAATCCATCGCAGGGATTCTGGGGGGGAGCATTCTGGTGATCCCTTTACACGAGATCATACATGGTCTGGCCTATAAACTCCTGGGTGCAAAAAAGATCATCTTCGGGGCGGATCTTCAGCAGTTTGTTTTCTTTGTTACGGCAGACAGGCATCCGGTATCAGGATTGCAGATCTATTTCCTGGCCCTTTTGCCATTCCTTGCTATCAATCTCATCACTTTCTCAATGATTCTGCTTCTGTTTCCAGACCTGCTCCTTTTCTGCAGCTTCTTTCTGCTGAGTCATAACCTCATGTGCATTGGTGATTTTGCCATTACCAATTACGTACACAGGGCAAAAAACAGGCTATACTCTTTTGATGAACCGAAGGAGAAGAAGAGTTATTTCTATGAAATGGTAAAGAATTAAACTACGGTGTCTCTGAATTCTCCAGAAGATACATTGCCTTTTGGGCCTTTTTTTCACTGATTCTGAACCCGGAGTCCAGCTCATACGCTTTCATATAGCTATCATATGCATCTTCATACCGGCCGGTGGACATATAGAAGTCTCCTTTGGAATCATAGGGATTGGCTATATCAGGAGAGAGCCTGATGTATGTGTCGAAGGCTTCCTCAGCCTGGTCATATTTTCCCAGGTTCATCAAGGCATATCCAAGCTGATTATAGGTAAGCGCATATTCGGGTAGCGCTTCTATGGCTCTGTTCATGGACACCACCGCACCTTCCACATCTTTCATGTACTGGAACTGAAAAATGTACAGAATCTTATGAATATGTGGATCCATGGGATAGAGGTCAACAGCCCTCTTCAAATGACTGACTGCTTCACCCTCCTGACCGTCCAGCATATATTTAAAAGCCCTTTTTATCTCAATCTCTCCGTCATTCAGATCCGACTCCGACTGAAAGGCCTTCTCTGCAACTTCTACTGTGCTTTTTCCCGACATAAAATAGATCCAGAAATAAGCCATAAAAAAATCCGGATCTTCTTTCACTGCCATTTCAAGATTTTGGAAAGCAGGCTCCATTTTGACCTGATCAAATGCCAGCATTCCGGTTTCATATAATTCAAGTGCAAGTTCCGAATCTGCTGTAACAGGCATTCTGGATACCGATTCGTCTTTTGTGCAGGAAGAAATGATAAGAAAGGACATAAAAACCACTGGGGCAAAAATCCCTATCCTCATAACAAATACATTTTCCGATCTTACGTCCGATTCAAAAATAACACTTTTCCAAACCAAAGGCAAATTAGCTATGTACAGGTTCCGTTTTTAACTGTGAGGAGAGATTTATGGTCAGTCAAAGACGTTCATATTCAGCGATGATCTCCTTCACATCATCCGGTGCAACCCTGCCATAGGTTTTGCCGCCTACCTGGACCACTGGGGCCAGGCCGCATGCACCGACACAACGCAGACAGCTCAAAGAAAACCTTCCATCTGTGCTGGTTTCACCCACCTCAATTTCCAGCTGTTTTTTAAATTCACTAAGGACCTTCTCTGCACCCCTTACGTAGCAGGCAGTACCGGTACAAATTGATATGGGATACTCACCCCTTGGGGTCATGGTGAAGAAGGAATAAAAGGTGACCACACCATACACTTTTGCAGCCGGAATCTCCATTCTTTCTGAAATGACTTCCTGAACCTCGGCAGGTAAATAGCCGAAAGTTTCCTGGCACTTGTGCAGTACGTTAATCAAATTTCCTGCCTGGTTGTCAAATGAATCACATATGCCATGGATCTTTTCAACCTGGTCCTGTCTGAGTTCTATCTTAACACTTGACATAACTATATTATCTTAAAAACAATTAAATCTGGAAAATCTTTTTACGCTTATCGAAATAATGGGTATGCAAAAGTTCATGTGCCTTTTCGCTCAATGGTTCACCCAGGAATTCATCGTAAAGCTTCACGATGTATGGATTCTCATGGGATTTCCTGATGGTTTTCCCTTCATCCTCCCTGTAAATGGCTCTGGTCCTGGCCTGAAGAATGGAGGAATCTCCATGGTGCAGGGGCTGGCCACCCCCTCCAATGCACCCCCCGGGGCAGGCCATCACCTCAATGGCGTGGTACCGGGATCTCCCCGCTTTCACATCATCCAGCAATTTGCGTGCATTGCCCAATCCATGTGCTATGCCTATTCTGATATTGAATCCGTCAAAATCAACAGTCGCAGACCGGATTCCATCCATTCCCCTTAGCTGTTCAAAGTCAACTTTTTCGAGCGTTTTCCCGGTGTAAAGTTCATAAGCTGTCCTGGTGGCCGCTTCAATGACACCACCGGTGGCCCCGAAGATCACTGCTGCTCCTGAAGACTCCCCCAGCGGGGCATCAAACTCATCCTCCTCCAGTTTATTGAGATCCAAGTTGGCCTGCTTGATCAGATGAGCCAGTTCGCGGGTAGATATACTGTAGTCCACATCCGGGTTTCCATCCACCGAAAACTCTTCACGCTGGCATTCATACTTTTTGGCGAGGCAGGGCATAATGGAAATAACCACCAAATCTTTCCTGTTCACCTTGATCTTATCAGCAAAATAGGTCTTTGCTATGGCACCGAACATCTGCTGGGGAGAACGGGCAGTGGAAGGCACATCTTTCAATTCCGGATAATTGTACTCAAAGAAGTTCACCCATCCCGGACAGCAGGATGTGAGGATGGGAAGCTTCACGCTCTGGTCACCCTCAAGGTGTCTTTTCAAGCGTTCCAGCAGTTCGGTTCCTTCCTCCATGATGGTCAGGTCGGCAGCAAAATCAGTATCAAACACATAATCAAATCCAAGCTGTTTGAGAGCTGTAACCATCTGGCCTGTTACCCTTGTTCCGGGTTCCATTCCAAACTCCTCTCCAAGAGCTGCCCTGACTGCCGGTGCTGTCTGTACGATCACTGTTTTTGTGGGGTCATTTAAAGCTGCAATAACTTTACCTGTATGATCCACTTCGGTCAGTGCCCCTGTGGGACAAACTGCCACACACTGTCCGCAATAAGTACAGGGCGAATGCTCCAGGTTCATTTCAAAGGCGGGAGCTACCACGGCATAAAAACCCCGGTTCACTGCGTGCAAGGCCCCCACGGTCTGGAAATCATTGCACATGGTTTCACACCTCCGGCACATGATGCATTTATCCAGATCCCTAATAATTGAAGGGGAAGTGTCGAGACGGTAAGTTGACATCTCAGCATATTCCTGTCCCGGAATTTCCCTGATTCCAAGCTTTATTGCCATATTCTGCAGGTCGCAGCTACCAGATTTTGGACAGGAAAGGCAATCCTTGGGGTGATCCGACAGGATCAGTTCCATCACCGTTCTGCGTGCATTGATCACCCGCATACTGTTGGTTCTTACGACCATGCCCTCGGCCACATCTGTGGAACATGAGGGAGCCAGATTTCTCCTACCCTCCACCTCCACTGAACATATTCTGCAGCCACCGGGTTTATTCTCTATATTCAAATCTTTCAGATCCATGTAGCATAGGATGGGAATCTCTATACCCAACTCTTTTGCTGCTTTGTAGATGGTAGTTCCGGCCGGAACCTCCAGTTGATGACCATCTATTGTTATTTTCACAGGACTCATTGCTTTCATTGTTATTTTAAAATCACAGCATCGAATTTACATTTCTCCAGGCAGGCTCCGCACTTGATACAGGTATCTGGGTTGATCAAATGTGGTTCCTTGCGTTCACCGGAAATGGCTCCCACGGGGCATGCCCTTGCACAGGCCGTACAGCCGATGCAGTTTTCCTCTATGATAAAATACTCCAGCAGTCCGGTACAAACCCCGGAAGGGCATTTTTTGTCAACCACGTGGGCCAGATATTCCTCATAGAAATTATCCATGGTGGAGAGCACCGGATTGGGAGAGCTTTGTCCAAGCCCGCACAGTGAGGTATCTTTGATCACTTCTCCCAGGTTGCGCAGACGCACCAGGTCGCTCTCTTCACCCTTTCCTTCACAGATCCTTTCCAGCAGTTCATGCAGTCGCTTGTTCCCAATCCGGCAGGGCGCACATTTTCCGCAGGACTCTTCCACAGTAAAATCCAGATAATACTTGGCAATGGAAACCATGCAGTCATCCTCATCCATGATAATCATACCCCCCGAACCCATCATGGAACCATTGGCCACCAGATTTTCATAATCAATGGGAGTATCCAGGTGCTTTTCTGTAAGGCATCCTCCAGACGGACCTCCGGTCTGTACTGCCTTGAATTTCTTACCATTTCTGATCCCTCCGCCAATCTCAAAAATCACCTCACGGAGGGTAGTACCCATGGGTACCTCGATGAGCCCCACGTTGTTGATCTTGCCTGCCAGTGCAAAAACCTTGGTCCCTTTGGAGGTCTTTGTACCTATGCTGCTGAACCACGCTGCACCTTTCAGAATAATCACCGGTACATTGGCCAGGGTTTCCACGTTGTTCACATTGGTAGGCTTGCCCATATACCCTTTCTCTGCCGGGAATGGGGGTTTCAGTGTCGGCTCCCCCCTTTCACCCTCCATGGAGTGGATCAGGGCGGTCTCTTCACCACACACAAATGCCCCGGCTCCGTACTTCAGATCAATATTAAAAGTAAATCCGGTACCCATGATGTCCTTTCCAAGCAGGCCATACGCTCTTGCCTGTGAGATTGCAATTTTCAAACGTTCGATGGCCAGCGGGTACTCAGCCCGGATATAGATATATCCCATATCTGCTCCGATACACCGACCCACAATGGCCATGGCTTCAAGAACCGAATGGGGGTCTCCTTCCAGAATGGAACGGTCCATAAAGGCCCCCGGGTCTCCCTCATCAGCATTACAGACCACATATTTCTGACCGGCTTCATTTTTTCTTGCCAAATCCCACTTCAAACCGGCTGGGAAACCGGCACCTCCCCGACCCCTGAGTCCCGATGCCTTCATCAGTTCAATGGTCTCCTCCGGTGTCTGGTTGGTTAGCACCTCCCCCAATGCCTGATAACCATCCCTGGCGATATATTCATCGATTTCTTCCGGATCAATCATTCCGCAATTGCGCAGGGCAATCCTGATCTGTTTCTTTTGTAAACCGTTTTCCTGGCCGGTATAGAGCAGGCGTTTCACCCTTCTCCCTTTGATTACGTGCTCCTCCACGATCTCTTCTGCATCCTCCGGTTTTACCTGTATGTAATATGTATCATCCGGCATTACTTTCACAATGGGGCCTTTTTCGCAAAACCCGAAACAACCGGTCATGATGACCTGTACGGTCTCCTCCAGTCCCTGTTTGGACAGCTCTTTGGTCAGCCTTTGGGCGATAAAATCACTTTGCTGGGACTTGCAGCCTGTACCTCCGCAAACGAGCAAATGCATGCTGTATTTTGACATTTCAGTTCCTCCTTTGTACCTTTGATTCGATGGTTTCATAGTTTACTGGGATGATTCCATCCACCAGTTCACCACCTTTGATATATTTCTCGATGATTTCGTCGGCTTTCGCCGGGTTCACGCCTCCGAAAACCACCGGTTCACTATCCGGCAGCGTCACCTCAATGGTAGGCTCTGCATAACAATAGCCCATGCATCCTGTCTGGGTAACAAGGGCATCCACTCCTCGCTTCTCCAGTTCCTCAATCATAAATTCCATGGTATCCTTGGCACCCGATGCAATGCCGCAGGTGGCCATTGCCACCTTCACCAGCACCAGATTTTCGAATGATTCACCCTTCTCCCGGGCTTGCAATCCTGTGACTTTTTTATCGCGGATCTTTTTCAGATCAGCCAGTGAGTTGATTTTTTCCATCTTTGTTCGAAATTGATTTCCTGTTTTTCAGTATACTGTTATTCATTTCACAGTTGTAAGGCAAAAAAATTTAATGGCTGTGATGCAAAGATACAATAAACTTTATTTCCCCATTCTGGAAAGTGGTTACAGGCATTAATGTATATTTGTTCTAAATAACTTTCAGTCAAATCCTAAGCTTGCCGGCATGTGTGATGTGAATCGTTGTGAATGGAGCAAAACCCACCCTATCTATGTGGAATATCATGACAAAGAATGGGGAGTTCCGGTCCATGATGACAGAATACAATTCGAATTCCTGGTTCTGGAATCGGCCCAGGCTGGCTTAAGCTGGCTCACCATCCTGAAACGAAGAGAGGGATACCGGAAACTTTATGATGATTTCGATGCAGAAAAGGTGGCCCGCTTTGATGAGGAACGAATCATGAAGATGCTATCCGATCCCGGAATCATCAGGAACCCAAAGAAAATCGAGGCATCCATCAACAATGCGCAACGCTTTCTGGAGATCAGGGAGGCTTTTGGAAGTTTCAGCAATTACCTGTGGGGATTCAATCAAGGCAGGCAGGTGGTGAATCACTTTACGCTGCTCTCTCAGATTCCAGCCTCATCCCCCCTGTCAGATTCCATCAGTAAAGACATGAAAAAGCGGGGATTCAGGTTCCTGGGCTCAACCATCCTTTATGCCCACCTTCAGGCCACCGGACTCATCAACGACCACCTGATCTCCTGTTTCCGACACAAAGATTGCATCGGATAACACTTACAAGGCAGGCTATTTAAATAAATCCTCATCCCTGATCAGCATCAGGATGGCAGAGTGGGGAATGATTACATATTTTTCATTGTTGAACTCTAGTTCATATCCGCTGTTCTGAAGGTAGATAGCCAGATCCCCTTCCCTGGATTGCAGTGGAACATATTTAACCGAATCACCCTGATCTTTCCATGGTTCATCCTCATCCTGGATGGCAGGAATGGGATATCCGGGACCGACCTTTAACACATAACCGCTGTGTATCTTCTCCTTCTCCTGGACTCCCTGAGGAAGATATAAACCCGACTTGGTCCTGTCCTGTTGATTCTTTGGTTTGATCAGCACCCTGTCGCCCACCACAATGAACCTGTCAATGTTTTTCTCATCTATCTGCAAACCCATGGCATATTGTCTTTCCTGTCAGAAATCAAGGCTACTCTTCAAAACCTGCATTCCGCCCCTGCTCACGGGAACCTTATTCCCGTCCTTGAGAATTAAAATGAAATTGGTCTTTTCATAAGGTTCAATACGCTCAATGCAGCTAATATTTACTATGTACGAACGGTGCACCCTCACAAACTGCTCCAGATCCAGGTGATTCTCAAAGTACTTCATGGTTTGCTGCTTCAGGTACTTTCCTTCATCCGTATAGATCATCACATAATCATCCTGAGCCTCCACGAAATTTATGTCATTTGTGGATATCACATGTATCTTCCCTGATTTTTTAATCACTACCCTGTGCAGTTTTTCCTCCCCTTCGGCCAGATGAATTCTAATCTTTTCTATTGCTGATTTACCCCCCGGTGAACCGGAGGTTTTATCAAGCCGGGACCGCAGCTTTGACAAGGCCTCCCCGAATCTTTCCCTGGAAAACGGTTTTAGAAGGTAATCCACTGCATTCTGCTCAAAAGCCTGAATGGCATACTGGTCAAATGCAGTTGTAAAGATCACCTCCGGTTGATGATCCAGAACCTCAAGCAACTCAAACCCGGTCAGCTTGGGCATCTGAACATCCAGGAAGATTGCATCGGGTTTCGCTTCATTGATCGCTTTTAATCCGTCAAAACCATTGTCATACTCTCCCACCATTTCGATGGCAGGAAAGTCGGTCAGGTAAGCCTTCAGCAAGTCCCTGGCAGGTTTTTCATCTTCGACAATAATGGTGCGAATGGTATTCATCGTTTTGTAAATATACGTGGAAATAAAATCGTTACCTCGAAATTCCCATCGGTTCCCTTCCAATGAACGGATCCATGTCCCTCATATACCAGCTCAATCCGTTGCCTGACATTCTGGAGCCCGACTCCGGTCCCCCTTCTGCTGGGTATTGAAGGGTCGTAATTGTTGGTTAACATAGTTTTCATCACATCATTTTCGGGGAAGCAGTCAAACTGAATGGTAACCGGCTCCGTGCTTTCATAAACACTGTGCCTGATGGCATTCTCAAACAGGGGCTGGAAGATCATGGTGGGAACCGGGAAAGATTCACAGGCCCCGTTGATACTGAATTCATAGCGGAGTTTTTCCCCAAATCTGATCTTCTCAATGGACAGATAATCCTTCATATGGCCAATTTCTTCTTGAAGTGTGACAAACTCATTCTCCCTGTGCTTCAGGGAATATCTCAGAAAGTCGGAAAGCCTGATGATCATATCTCTTGCCTCATCCGGACTGGACATGGTCAGTGAAGAGATGGAATTCAAAGAATTGAACAGGAAATGGGGGTTGATCTGGGACTTCAGCATGCTGAGCTCAGTTTCCCTCACAAGGTTTTTAAGCCTCTCCTCCTGTCGTGCCCGCTCCTGTAGTTTCTGGGCTGAAGAGGTAAGGTAGTATACCAGAACCAGGACCAGGTAAACAAGGGCCCCAAGCATGCCCCTGAAGGCAAGTGATCTGTTGAGGAAGGTAATGTAATCTACGTTTTGTGTGAATAACCCGCTCAGGATCCCCACGGTCAGCAGCAGCCAGGTGAACAACACCAGCATTGCAGCCGCTAAATGGGCTACAAGAGAGTATACAGGCGTCTGCTTTTGAAAGGGGATATAACGGGTAGGATACCATGCCAGCAGCCCGAGAATTCCGAAAAGGAAATTTGAGATCAGGGGATCGGCTATGACCACTCCTAATGAGAACCCCTCGAAATACAGGTATAGTACTCCTTGCAGGACTGCAATCAACAGCCAAACAAAGGAGTAGATCAGAATTGACCTTCGTTTACCCGTAATTGGATGGCTCATCCTTAAAGAAAGTTCACAATCTCACCGCCGCCAAACAGGGTTACTCCTGAAATGACCAGCAACCTGTCCCGCTCTTTCTCGATCACAGACCTGGACCTTTTATCCGAGAATCCTCCAAATACAGAAGTCAGTTCGATTTTCACATCCCATCCGTCAGGAATGATGAATTTGGATCCTCCGAAAATCATAATCACCTCCAGATGCTGATTGCCCTGGGCCAGTCTGGCTTTGCTCATGTCATACTTTGACCCTCCGAAAATATTGGTAATTTTACCGCCCTGGAAATTCTGTGAATGAATGACCCTGTCACCCCCTCCGAAAACGGCTACGTCATCGAGGATGTCCTCACCCGATACTTTTTTTTTATGCCCGAAATAGGTGCCGCTGCTTCCATGTCTTCTGGCCCCGAAAATGACAACCAGTCCCAGAATAATTAGCATGCTAGGCCAGAAAAGTGAATGCCAGTAGTAGGGCATATCAAGAACCTTGGGCAACAGGAAGAAGCCCCCGATGGCAATCAGGATTACTCCGGTTCCCTTGTTTTCCTTGTTTGAAAGGAAAACCAGACCCAAAAAGATCAGCAGGGCCTGCCAGGTAAAAATAAAGTCTCTTAATCTCCATGGTACAATGTCTGCCATGTCGGCGATCAGAAACAATCCCAGGAACATCAATACAATACCCAGCAAAAGGTGTGCTCTTCCTGACTTTTTGAAACTTTGTGTTTGCCTCTCCATTTTCTTAAAAGATTGATATGGATCAAATGTAAAACCGTTCATGCAATATTGAAAAGGATATTCGGTAAACGGACTCATTTTACCGGCGAGTGCACCAGACGATTATCTGGTTAACCAGCGTAGCCTTCGTGTATGGTCACCCAGTTTGGCAATGAAGGTAAACTCATGGGTACCATAGCTGCTTTTCATGATGCTGTTCAAGCCAACGTCGAAGGCGTACCCGAATACGAGCCGGTCCACACTTAGGCCGGCACCTACCACTAGTGTATTCCCGGTCCTGTAGGTAAGACCTCCCCAGAACATCTGCATGTAATAGAATTTACCGCTGATATCTGCCTGTACTTTACCATTCTCAGCAATTTTCAGATGGGCGGAAGGGGATAATATCAAGTCTTCATTAAGGATGAAATCATATCCTCCCATCAAATGATAATTACGCTCCAGGATCAGATTCTCATAGCCGCTTCCACCAAATTTAATTGAGGATTCCAACAATTGATCCACAGAAAATCCTGCCCAGATTGTTCGTGAGGTGTAATATACTCCTACATCTGCATCAGGAATAAATACGGATTGGTCCAGATTATTAAACAGAGCATCATCATCAGGAAATTCAAGTACGATCCTCTCCTTATCAATCCTGTACTGATATCCTACCATAGAAAGCCCGAAAGAAAGCTGGGACTCATCAAGCTCCAGATGATAGGCATAGGTAATCCTGACCCCGGTGCGGTCCACCGCCCCGTTCCGGTGGTTAAATATATAAGCACCCAGACCAACATTTCCGCCACTGAATGGAGACTTGCTATTGCGCCTCACGTTTTTGGCTCTGGAAATATGACTTTCGCGCAAGAGTCTGGTCTGGAAACTCAAGGCATAGGTTGCAGGTCCATCCTGGAAGCCCACCCACTGTTCCCTGGCCGTCAAGTTTAAGGCAGCGTAACCTTCCGCACCTGCCACTGCCGGATTCATCAGAAATCCATTCAGCATGTACTGACTGTATACGGGAGTTTGCTGGGAGTATCCCTTTGGCATAAATCCGCTTAAAATCAACGCTATATAAAAAAACCTCTTCACCCGCTATCTGATCACTGTTATATAACCTATGTGACGTTTATCGCTTCCATCATTAAAGTGTATCACAAAATGGTATGAATCTACCGGAACCGGTTTCTCCTTCATATCGCGCCCATCCCATGGTTCCGGATAACCGGGTGCAGACCTCCACACCAGTGTGCCCCATTGGTCAAAAATATCTACAACCGCATCTTCAAACTCCTTCAATGCCAAAATGTTCCACACGTCATTCACTCCATCATCATTGGGCGTGATCCCCGTTGGAATATCGATCAGATGACTCAGATCACACTCCCTGACCAGAACAGTATCGCTTCCTGTACATCCATCACTGTTTTGCACCTCTACCCAGATTTCCTGTGTTCCCTCATTGAATACAGTAATTTGCTGGCTTTTATCTCCGGTGGACCATGAATAAGCATCCCCGGCATCCCCGGCATCCAGTACTATCCCCCCCGTGGAACATACCGTAGTATCAGGACCAAGGTCAACAAAAGGTGGTTCAAGCTCTAATACATAAAGGCTGTCATAGGCTGAACAAGCATTAGAATCATTCACTTCCAAAACTACCCACCCTTCCTGGTCAGCTGTATACTGCCTACCGGTACTTCCGTCATGCCACAGGTATGAAAAGAATGCTTCTTCAGGTGTGATCGTAACAGACTCTCCAGCACAGAAAATTACATTTTCACCAAGGTCCAGGGAAGGTCCTCCAATATTTACGTATAAAGTGACCGGGACAGAAATACATCCTTCAATTGTGGTTTCTGTCAGTTCCAGGATGCCGGAATTGGACGCCGTGCCCCAATCAACCAGTATGGTATCATTTCTATTGCTTACAATCGCACCAACTGTAATATCCCAGGTAAATAAAGAACCTGTCCGGCCACCTGCCACATACCTGTAAAGGGGACCATCGATACAGGCCTTATCTTCCATTTCAATAAAGGTCGGAGCAGGTACATCGAAGGTTGAAACAGTTACCGAAGCTGCGGATGTGGTATCGCAATCAGATTCAAATCTGACGAAATAGCTTGTGGTTGTATCAGGGGCTGGAAGAACCAGAGCATTTCCGGTACCAACCACCATTGTAAAGTCGTCATTTTTGTACCAAACTGCTGTGGTACTTTCTCCTTCGCTTCCCCCGCTATAACTCAGGGTAATGTTTCCATCACCAGGACAGATGCTGGCACGGTCAACAAATGCATCATCGGGAGGAAGAGCTGATGTCAGTACGACAACCTGAAAGGAACAGGAGTCCCCATTTCCAGCTAAATCTGTAACCCTGTACCAAACAGTAGTGACACCGCTGTTAAAACTACTTCCACTGGCATCATCAGAACCGTTACCTGTTGTAGCCCCTTCCAGTTTGTAGTTTATCATATGTACACCGCAATTATCCCCGGCGTATTGGGGGGCTATTCCATTCACTACCATACTGCATTCGCCGGATGCCGCTGTCATGATTGCATCTCCCGGACAGTTGATCTGAGGCTGAATCAGGTCTTGAACTGTAACGACAGCAGAGCATTGAGATGTATTGCCGTTTATATCTGTTGCTGTAAGGGTCACCATGTTTTCCCCAATCTCGGAACAGGTAAAACCATTGGGAATCACTTCAAGTGAAGCGATGCCGCAGTTGTCGGTGGAGCCTGTATCCAGATCGGCAGCAACTATGGTGGCATTACCGGTGGCATCCAGTTGTATGGTGATGCCCTGGCAAACAGCTACCGGACTGATGGTATCCATCAGTGTTACATCAAATGAGCAGGATTCTGTTGCGCCATATTCATTATATGCTGTGAGTGTAATGGTAATATCAGTACCAGGACCAGTAAATAAAGATCCGATGGCTGGCAACTGGGTAACTCCCGTTTCGCCTGATACAACGGCCAGACTTCTGTAATCGGGAAGCATAAATTCACAGTTCAGATCCACATATTCATTCAAGTTGCCCGGACATGTAATTATCAAAGGATCTAATTCCTCAAGCGTTATATCAAATGAACATTGTGCATTGTTACCACACCCATCATCAACTGTCAGGGTTAAAGTATGTACAGTTCCAATACCAGAAATTACCGATCCTGGAACGGGATTCTGAAAAAGGGATGGTGAAGGATTACAATTATCGGTTGCCGTTAATAACCCTGAATAATCAGGAATTGTAAAATTTTCACTTGGATCAACATATTCTGTGGTGTTTGGTGCGCACACTGTGATCACGGGCGGGGTCGTGTCATCCACATTGATTGTCTGGTACACGGTGGTCGTGTTGCTGCAGTCATCCGTAATGCGCCAGGTCCTTGTCACAACGATAGGGCAGCTGCCGGCCTGTCCGTCCTGGTAGGTAACACCCGCTATGTTGCAGTTGTCACTCGCCGCAGCGCCCGCCAGGGCAAGGTACCCCGCCAGGGTGACTGTGGTCTCTGTCGTAGTGTAGGCAAAGTCCGTGATAACACCCACATCACACCCTTCAACGGTGTAGGTGTTGGGAACGGTCACCGTGGGGAGCGTCGTGTCATCCCC
>JAZDPG010000090.1:0-21907 GCA_043797815.1 Bacteroidota bacterium | reverse complement strand
ATCTGAAAAGATATACTCCATCATGTAAATTCCCTGATAACAGGTCAATCTCGTTTTTATTCCCTTCGATCCTGCTGTGTACCACCGGGCGTCCGGTGAGATCGTACAGGTGAAATGTCATTCCTCCCCGGAGCTCTTCAAATCCCTCCATCTCAAGGTATAAAATGCTGGTGACCGGATTGGGATAGAGTGTAATATGGTGGTTAAACTTTGCAAAAAACGCATTCGTGCTATTATCCACGGTCAAGGTAAAGGATTGGTAAGTTGTGGCATAGAGGTCGGTGACACCAAGGATCACATTGTGCTGCCCGATATCCTCCTTCCCGGGAACACCAAAGAGCACCTTGGCACTTGCCTGAAAATTAAGCCAATTCGGAATGGTGTTGGCGAAGTAGATCAAAGGATCACCTTCGGCATCACTGGCCTGCATTCCGTAGGTATAGGCTACGGATACAATGGCCGAATCTTTTGGGACTGAGATGATTTCCGGGGGATGGTTATAATATACAACCTGCAGTGTGAACGATTGTTCAACATCATAGGCCCCGTCGGATACGACCAGTGTGACCGCCGATTCACCCACATCATCCTTGCCGGGAGTACCGCTCACAAGGCCTGTACTTCCATTGATCTCCATCCATGCAGGCTTCTGAAGGGCAGAATAGGTCAACACATCTTCCGGATTCTGATCCACCGCAAGCAGCTGGTATTCATAGGAAACATTTGTCTTCCCGGTATCCTCAGGAGAAGAGATAATCACCGGCGGAAAATTGACCTGGTACACTGCAATAACCAGGTTGAAAGTGGCCGATTCAAGATTTTCGTATTTGATTCTAACCGGTACAACAAGAATCCCAAAGAAATTCTGTCCCGGGGTAAGCACTGTTCCTTCCACACTGTAATGCTCACCCGTATCCACAATGACCTCGATTCCATCCGGTGCATTTTCCGGATCACTTATGATCAGATCGTTCAGGGTCACCGTGTAGGATGTGCCCTCCGGAATGGTGATCTCATTCTGACCCGTGATCTGTGGGACCCAGCTTACAGCAAAATTCACCAGTGTACTGCTTGTTTTCTGCAATCCCGGCACATCCTTTCCCTGGTCAGTGGCACTGAAGAGTATGTCCTCATTGCCGCTCCATTCTGTATCTTTTGGGGTGATGGTCACTTTGTGTGCTGCATCGATCGTCACATAAAAATGCTCCGGGACTGCCGGTGTGATGCTCCAGGATATATCGAAATCCTGATCCTCCACATCACTAACATAGTTGTCCAGATTGATCTGGGCAAAGGATCCACCAGGCTCGATGACCTGATCCGGGATCAGGCTTACCACAGGGGCTGTATTATAGGCATTGACGGCTTCAAACCACTTATCACCCATTTTACTATACCCTGCCTCGGTTGGATGGACCTCATCGGTCATGTCTACAAAATAATCCAATCCAGCATCACATTCCATGTCCACCAGAACGAGTTTGTCTCCGTTATTGATTCTTGCCTGTGCCATGCTGGTGAGAAGGTTGTTGAAGGTCCTGGTAGCCACATGGGTATTGCAGCCATAGTTTCGCTCACTGATGATCCTGGCCAGGAAAACCACCACGTTCCGGCCATGACTGATTTCAAAATCGTCCACCGCATCCAGGATTCTTTCCACATTGGATGCGGTGTTGTAATAAGTCGGCCCGGAAAGGACATCGTTGGTCCCGATATGCAGCAGAATGATATCCGGCGGGTATGCATTCAGGTATGGCCCGATGGTGATCGTCCCATAGGACGATTCATAACCTGTTTCCATGATCTCTGCCAGCTTATCGCTTCGGATCCCTCCAAAGCCTCCGTTCTCGGTATCAGTCATCAAAGAATACCCGTAACTATAGTTGCCAATGTAATCTGTATTATAACCTCCGGCAGTTAACAAATTCTTCAGCCTGTATCTGTAGGAGATCTGTTGTCCTGTCCCCACGTCAACACAATCACTGATGCTCCCGTTCAGACACATGGTACCCTGGGTAATGGAGTTTCCCAGGGGCAGGATCTTCAATACGGTTTGAGCAACAGACTGAAATGCAATCAAGTGAAAGAAAATCACCCCAACGGACAATGCAATGATCTTGTGTTTGGATAAACTCATAAGACAGATAATATATACGCCTGGTTAAACATCAGCGGGGTAGCTGAGTCGTATATAAAATAGGGTGCCTGAAATCGGGACACCCTATTTTATTACATCCAATTTACTGATTAATGAATAATTAATTTTCCGGTTTGGTGTGTATCACCCTCAATTACCCTGAACATATACATGCCATCGTTCAGACCAGAAACATCAATCTGAACCTGTCTGGCACCATCTCCTATTTTACGGTCAACCAGTACCTTCCCGGCGAGATCTGAGATCTCAATATGGCTTGCTGATCCTGAGAATTCAAAAGTCACATACTCATCCGCAGGATTCGGATACACCTTGGTCACCAGGGAGGAGACCTCTTCGATACCTACTGCACCAACCGTGACAGTAAACGAGTGATTCACCAGGAATACACCATCCGTAACGGTGATAATCACGTTATGGACACCGATATTGGCTGCACCGGGGGTTCCCGTCAATACCCGGGAGGCCGCATCAAAGACCATCCAGTTGGGGATCACGATACCGTTCAGCACCACCGGATCATTTTCATAGTCCATCACCTCAACAAAATAGACATACAGTTTTCCTGTTTCTGCAGTGTTTGGTGCCACCGATAAAACCTGTGGGGGTGTATTCACATTGTTCACAGTAACGGTGAAATCCTGCTGGGTTTGGGCATATCCATCGGAAACAACCAGTACCACGGCATGTGCACCCACATGAATGTTCTGGGGTGTTCCTGAGAGCAATTGGGTCACAGGATCGAAAGTCAGCCATGAGGGAAGTACCTGGGCGCTGAAGGTAAGCGCATCTGCCGGATCTGCATCCGTTGCAGTGATCCTGTAAGAATAGGGACTCAGTTTATTCACCGCAGTGGTTGGCGAAGATGTAATTACCGGAGCATGGTTGCTGCTGGCCACAGTAATAACAAAATCCTGGTCGACCGAGAATTCTCCATCGGAAGCGGTAATCTTCACAGCATGGTCACCCACATTGGTCCTCTGGGGTATTCCCACCAGCAGTTTCGAGCTGGCATTGAAGCTCAGCCACGAGGCAAGCCCGGGCCCGACAGTATAGGTCAGATTGTTTCCGTCAGGATCCACTGCAAGGAAAGAATAACTGTAAGCTGTATTCTCCAGGGCTGTAGTTACCGGCGTGGAGGTGAATACGGGCGGATCGTTTTTATCAGTTACCGTAATGGTGAAAGACTGGGTGCTTGATCCGGATGCATCAGAGACCAGCAGCCTCACCGGATGGTTGCCCACATCGGTGCTGCCGGGGGTGCCGCTTAACACGCCTGTACCCGGATTGAAACTGGCCCATGAGGGGACAATATCCGCTGACAGGGTCATGGAATTGTAATCATAATCATGGGAGGTAACCGTATAGCTGTACAGCTCATCCTGAGCCACCGTGGTCACCGGTTCTGACGTGATCAACGGAGAGTAATTACCTGGCATACAAGTCTGGTTACCGCTAAGTCCTTTCTGATAAATCTGCGTTATCTCAGATCCGGATAATGCACGGTCGTAGATGGTTATCTCATCCATGGCTCCGTTAAAGGGATACCTGTTGGTGGAGTACCTGTCCCAATATCCAATGTTCCAGCCATATTGATTATCACCAATAAAATCAGCATCCGGCGGATAGTAAGAATAAGGACTGGTCGTTGTTTCGGCGTTCACATAAACATTCATATTTATCTTGTGAGGAGCGGTCGATCCCTGGTACACGGCAACAACATGATACCACTGACCTATGTTGATATAGGGTTGACCGTGGGCGATCATCCTGTCAATATTGCTTTTTGGCCTGGCTTCGAAGGTAATTCTTGCCCCCCCGGGGAAGTCCGTTTCGTTCACCATCACATTGAACCACATGATTTCATTGGATAAGGAGGGATCACCCCGGGCGATGAGTACCTGGCCGTTTGGTCCATCAAATTCGCCGTCATATTTGATCCACATGGAAACTGAAAAACCCTGGCTCCTTGGAAAATCATACTGGCCCTGGTCAGCAACATTCACGCCCTGGGCGGTCTTTCCTCCGGGTGTAAACTGTTTTCCGTTTCCAACTACCCCGGTGACATTTGTAAGAATTGCCACTGCATTGGCATCATATCCACCGGCTTCATCATTATAAACGCTTCCGGAAGCCTCATTCAGCGGCCAATATGATATCAGATCAGGATCGCAGATGACGCCTTCATTCAGATAAATCAGGAATGAACGTACGGATTCTCCTGCGCTGTTAAAGGCCCTAACCCTGACACGTCCTCCATCACCCGCACTGGCCGGGGTCCAGGTAATCAGACCTGTTGACGAATTGATATTCATTCCTGGCCTGGATTCAAGCAATTGATAAGTTTCCACAGGATTAGCCAGTACTGCATTAACATCCAAGGTGAACAACTCGCCAACTACGGCTGTCTGGTCTTCGATCGGAGGAATAAACGGTGGTTCAGCAGCAAATCCGATCTTGCTCATGGACAGCAAAACCAATACTATTGGCAGCATAAAAAGGTATCTCATTTTCATGGTTTGGAATTTATAGTTTCAAATTTTTATAACACATAACCGTATATACGGTAAAAAAACGTTTTGGTTCGAAAATTTTCAATAAAAGAAAGAACAATTATTTTCCACTTTTTAAACCATAAAAATACTCAAAAAGTTGCATTTTATTCTTGGTATTTGACAAGCCACCGGAAAGTGAAGGTTTGAATTTGGATGGCGGATCACAGGATGCCAGGTACAAACATACAGGAAATTGGATTATTCATCCAAAGATTTGACCATCTCGTCACTTTAAATGAATATTTGGTGCACATGTACTCCCTTGAATGTTGAGATACTGGTCAGAGAATATTGATTATATTGCATGATGAATAATGACATAACCATAGCCCTGCCTGTATACAAAAGGACAGATTATATAAAGAGTGCACTGGATTCAGCCGTAAACCAAACAATAAAATGCGCTATTCTAATTGTTGACAACAATTCTCCGCATGATGAGTTCGAGAAGCTGGCCAGAAGCTATGACAAGGTTGAAATAAAATATGTCAGAAATGAGAAGACGGTAGATGTGGAAGACAACTTCAATCTCTGTTTCCGGCATGCCGAAACTCCCTGGGTAACCATTCTGCACGACGATGACATGCTGCACCACCAATATGCTGAGTTTTGCCGGGATCTCATCAATCGTTTTGGAGAAAACCTGGGCGGCATTATGTTCAAGACGCATGTGGGTGAAGAAGAATGGAGCGAGGTGGGTACAATGAAGCAACTAACCCGTCAGGTCAGAAAGCTAAAACCATCTTATTTCCATTATGCCAACACTCCTTTTCCAGGAGTATTGGTAAAGCGGGCTGCCGCAGTTAAAACAGGAGGCTTTAACAAAGACTTCCACCCCTTTCCCGATATTGATTTCTGGTACAGGTATTCCAGGGAGAACAACTTTTATCTGGCAGAACAGGAGATGTCCTATTTCCGTATCTCCTCCACCCAGATCTCCAGCCTTTTTGCGGAGAGCCTGATCAACGGCACCTACAATTACAGATTAAAAGAGATCGTTCAGAGTAAACACAATAATTTCCTGTCAAGGTTGGGCCTCGAGTTTGCAAGATTGAATAACATCGAATACTATATGGAAACCTATACGGATTTCGAGCTTCCCGAGCAACTTCCCAATGAATCAGACCTGAACAGGGCGCGCAGCTTATTGAAATACAGGTTGCTCAGGGGAATTGTAAGAAAATATGTGAATTATCTCTCCTATTCAAAAGCCTGATCAGCAGAATCCAGTTTTGAAAGCTCATTCCTTAAATAACGGGTATAGGACGTTGCTTCCCCATCGGTCAGATGAAGACCATCCGTTGTTATAATACGCTCCCAATAATCAGGCAAGCCAATGAATGGTTCATCATGAAAATCATTCATGATCCTGTTTCTGAGATAGTTCGCCTTTGCAAGTTTGGTCAGCTGATGATTCACCGGCATTTCGTAAAAAACCACATCCACACCATTGGATTTTAAGTATTGAATATGGTCAGACAATTTCTCAAACTGTTGGTCCATGGTTGCTGTGTCAATGGGTTCCGTGTATAGATCCCTGTTCGTTTCCACCATTTTATGAAATAATTCATCACTTACAGCAGTCCCGGCCTCCCCTTCCGTACCTGTTCCTGCTTCACCTTTATCAATCTCTTTTTTGCCTGATATCAACTCAAATAAAGGAATGAGGATACCGTTTCCAACTGCAGTCAGGGGTTGTTGACCCGCCCTGAGGATTCTGAAATACCTTTTCAGGAAAAATGAAGTCGGAGAAAAGACCAGATTGGAGAATGTTTCATTCTCACCCCTGTCCAGGAAGTTGATTTCCACAATGACACGTTCGGGTAACTCTTTTTTCCGTCTTAAAACATTTAGTCCATCCAGTATACCCTGTCCCGAAAGAGCCAGATTATAGTAAGCATTCAGGCTATCCGTCTGCAAACGTGTGGACAAGGATGAGCCCACCATCACATTGTCAATTGTTTCAGAACCGTAGATGTACTGTTCGGCTTTGATAATATTCTCCTGCCACTGATGTTG
The DNA here is from genome assembly GCA_043797815.1 of Bacteroidota bacterium. Lineage (GTDB taxonomy): Bacteria > Bacteroidota > Bacteroidia > Bacteroidales. The sequence continues at coordinate 15,175 of JAZDPG010000090.1, read as the reverse complement.
TGAGGCACTAAATGGAACAACGCGGATGATGATGGCCCAGGCAACAACCAAAACCAGAAAAATCAGTATGCTCTTTTTTATCATGACCACCTCCTAAAATTGAAAATAGATAAACGCACCAGGAATACCACTGTTCGACAGAATCAGAAAAATCATGCATCCGTACAGGAGGAACTCAAACTTGCGGTATTTCTGATTTCCCACATGAGTCCTGTTATACATATAATAAAGATGATGCAGCACAACCGGTGATGAATAAAAGAAGATCCTGGTTACCAGAGGTATATCGACACTCATATTTGTATTGATAAACAGGGTCTTCACATATTCGGTTACGTGACTGAATTCGGGGAGTTTAAATAGCAGCCAGGCCAGGGTAACCATGGAAAATACAAATACCATCTTGATGAACCTGATCACCCGGGTTTCTTTCAGCCTGACATTGTGTACCAGCATCCTTTCAAGGGCCAGGGCAATTCCATGGAAAGCTCCCCAAACAGCATAGCTCCAGGCAGCCCCATGCCACAATCCGCCCAGGATCATGGTAATCATTAAATTGATGTATGTCCTGGCTTTCCCTTTTCTGTTCCCTCCCAGGGAAAAATAGAGGTATTCCATCAACCAGGATGACAGGGAGATATGCCACCTTTTCCAGAACTCCCTGAAAGACGAAGAGATATAGGGATAATTGAAATTTGCTTTCAGGTTATAACCAAAAAGCCTTGCCACACCAATAGCAATGAGGGAATACCCTGCAAAGTCAGCATAGATCTGGCAGGAGTAACCAAATAACATGGTAAGAAGACTTACCGTATCCTTTCCCTGAAAATAGGGGAAAGAAATCCAGAATGTAAAATCCTTGATGTTATCGGCTACAACCATTTTCAGGAAATAACCCAGGACTATTTCCCTGAAAGCTGTCTCCCAGTTGATATCAGGGAACCGTTTTGTTTTTATCTGCGGCAAAAACTCATGGGCTTTGACAATGGGGCCTGCAACCAGCTGGGGAAAGAATGCAATGAAAAACAAGGTCTTTTGTGCATGATCGATGAAAGAGGTGGAAATGATCTTGTCATTCCTGAAATGATTCTGGGTGTGCACATCCAATACAAGGCTGATCCCCTGGAATGTAAAGAAAGAGATTCCGATAGGCAGCGGAATGGTAATCAGAAATTCACTGATGGATCCATCCCTGAAAAAGGTGAGGGAGATCAGTCCCGCATACTTGAAGAAGGCCAGCACCAGGAGATTGGACGATACGCCAACCCAGGCCACCAGTTTACGCCTGCTTGTAATATTGTTGGCGATCAGGAAACTGGATACGATATTGATCCCGGCGGAGATCAGCAAGAGTACCACCAGGGCAATGTTGTGCCAGGAGTAAAAGACCAGACTTGAAAGGATCAGCACAGGTACCTGGAATTTTGCCATCCTGGGAATATAGTAAATCACCATGGTGGTGATCAGCAGTATGATAAAAACTAAGCTGTTAAATAGCATGATAGATCAATAATTTAAGTGGCCAGGTCCTTTTGAATGGTATCGACCCTCCTTTTCATTCGTGCAAATTTAAATATCATTTCTGTTTGCTGCCTGATGGCCCCGGAACAGAAAAGAAAACCCAGTTCCCCCGGTTGCCCTTCCCTGTTGTTTACCTTTATCCACAGATAACGCGGTAACAGCATCAGCAGTTCTTTTATCCTGACCAATAAGCCAATCCATCCTATCCTGGACTTGATCCGCTGCAAACCCGTATACTGATGCGAAACTGATTTAATTAATTCGATTAGAGGCTGTGTCCTTCCAAAAGCGTATTGAAGTTTGCGGAGGTAATTCCAATGGAGCCTGGCTTCCGGCAGGATGTGTTTGAATTCAAGTTTGGAATCATACCACATTCTGAACCCGGCCATTCGAAACAGCAGAGATATCTCGTAATCTTCTCCTGAACTTAAAGATTTGCCTTTCCGTCCGGATAACATGAGTACAATTCCCTTGGAAACAATAAGGTCCCACACATTTTTTCGCATAATCAGACCCGCTCCGTGAAGATAGGATCTTGATTCGGGTACATATCCTTCACACGCAGCCTGCGGCCCCACTGCATAGGCATCCTGATAGGATGCAAACCACGGCGGCAAATCACCGTTGGTTACAGGGATTCCCAGCCCCCCTGCCAGGCCCACATCCTTGTGCTCAGTCATGATGTGATATGCCCTGGAAATGTAATCCTCAGCAATCAGATTGTCATCATCCACAAAGACCACCACGGGAAAGCGGGATGTCCGAAGCCCCTTGACCCTGGCAGCACTGAGGCCAGGGGTATACTCAAACACGATGTTCAGGGGAACTCCCTCAAGGGTCCAGCTTGCTTCAGCAACTTCTGAGGTACGGTCACCGGAAGCGTTATCAACCAGGATCACCTCCCATGGAAAATGTTCCGTATCCCTCTGTTTCTGAATACAGAGGAGTACTTCCTCAATTCTTTCTGCACTGTTATAGCAACAAATGATTACACTGATTCCGCTTTGCACATCCATGTTTGAATTGACAAGATTTTCGGCTGGATCCCCTATAAAACAGGGTGCCGGAAAAGTGCACCCTGTTTTATGGTCATTTAACTGATGATTAATGAATTATTAGCTTCTCTGTATGCAATTGATCCTCACCGAATACCCTGAGCATATAGACTCCGGCGTCCAGTACTGATACATCCACCTGCAAGACTTGCTTTCCCCTGTCTACATTTTTATGGATCAGCACCTTACCGGAAAGATCCGTGATCTCAACCATGGAGAGGTCAGCAAAAGTTTCAATGACCACATATTCCCTGGCAGGATTGGGGAATACTTTGGTTACAAGGCCGGAAACCTCTTCAAACCCCAGCGGGTAACGTACCTCAACGATGAAATCCTGCTGGGTGGTCCTTTTCCCGTCCGAAACTGCAATGACCACATTGTGTTTGCCTGCGTCATCATAGGTGGGAGTTCCGCTCAGCATACGGATGGCGGGATTGAATTCCAACCACGAAGGCTTGAGTTCGGCAGAAAAGGTCATGGGATCATCTTCATTGTCTGAAGCCTGTACAACATAGCTATATGGCTGGCCTACGAAGGATGTTTTATCCGGATCAGATGTAATCTGCGGGGCCGTATTCAAATCGATCACCCTGATGGTAAACACCTGTGTGATATCAAATTCTCCGTCGGATACGATCAGCTGAATGATGTGATCGCCTTCATCGCCTTCCCTGGGAATTCCAAACAGGATCATTGTGGAGCTTTCGAAGGTAAGCCAGTCCGGCATACCGGGACCTTGTGTAAATGTCAGTTCATCACCTTCCGGGTCACTCGCTTGCACAAAATAGATATATGCAGCATCCAAATTGCAGGAAGTGATGGGTGCAGATGTAAATACAGGCGGATCATTCGTATCGGTCACTGTGATTTCGAAGCGGTGATTCACCTCAATTTTGCCGTCACTTACAATGAGGTGAACCTGATGTGTGCCCACATCCTCACTCCTGGGTGTCCCGCTGAGAATCCCGCTATTGCGATCGAAATAGGTCCAGGAAGGGATCAGTACCGATGACATGCTCAGGATGTCCCCGTCAAGGTCATCCGCAGTCACAGTATAGGTATAAGAGGCATCCTCCGCTGCCGTTGTAACAGGAACCGAGGTCACAAAGGGGAACCAATTGCCCTTTTTACATACCGGCTTCCCGCTTAGTCCATCCTGGTAAACCTTATTCAATTCTTGTGCTGTCAGGGCTTCATTATAGGTAATGATCTCATCAATGGCACCGTTCAATGGAAAAGTATTGGTCGGATATGCTGACCAGAATGCCATTTCCAGCGGAAAATTCCCGTCCCCTTCAAAGGCCGCATCTGGAAATGGGACTGAATATTCCTTTTTTGCTCCGTTCAGATACACGGATACCGTACTTTCAGTTGGATAAGTGGCACCCTGATACACCAGGGCCACATGGGTCCATTCTCCCTCATCAATATCAATGTCGCTAATGGTTTGAGAAAAAGGAGGTCCGAACATTTTGGGCTTCAGTTCGAAGGTCAGTTTTGCCGGAGTGTAACGCTCATCGACCATGAGCAACATCCACATGTTTTCCAATGAGGGTGTAGGATCCCCTCTTGCCACAAGCACCTGGTTATTGGTTCCTGAAGCACCCACACCATCGTATCTGAACCAAAAGGACATGGTAAAGACGCCGTTACGCGGGAAATCATATTGTCCCAAGTCATTGACCGTCAAATATTGCTCGGTCTTTCCAGCAGGAGAACAAAGTTTCCCACGACCTGCCACCCCTTCAATATCCGACATCGAACTAACCGAAGTCGCAGTATATGCACCTATGTTATCCTCAAAACTGTTTCCTGAGGTCTCATCCAGCGTCCAGTAGGAAATGATGTTCTCTGAGCAATAATTGCCATCTGTGAGATAGATCCAGAAAGACCGGACCGATTCACCTGCGGAATTATAGGCTCTGACAGTCACTCTTCCACCATCACCTTCTTCGTCAGGCACCCAATCGATTACACCGGTCACCGGATCAATCTGCATTCCCGGCCTGGCTTCAACCAGTTCATAGGACTCCTTGGGATCGGCATATTTTGCATCCACATTCAGGTAAAATGCATCGCCAAACGTAAGATAATAGTCATCTATGGGACCCAGGAACGGTGGCTCCTGGGCAAGGATCTGCAGAGGGGAGCTTACAAGCACCAGCAAAACCGTAATTTTGAATATCTTCAGCATTTTCATATTGAATAGTATTTTTATTAAAACCTGGTTATATACATCATCTTAAAAGGACCTGATTGCACGCACTTTAAAACCGCTGTCTTTTGGAGAGTTATCAGAGTAAATGAATGAAAAGGTATAGTACCAGGCGTTGCTATAACTCCCTTCCGTAGAGGACCAGTATCTGCCGTATGCCGGAGATATGTATTCCTGAACAAAACCATTTGTGGCAGGATCACTATCATTGTCCAGTATCTGATCAATCAAAATATCCTGAGAAGCCAGCAAATGCATCTCCCTTAATGAGGGTAAGTACCAATCTGAAAAACCACCACCTCTGTAATCCTTACAGATCTTTGCTGCGCTGTTGCTGTGCCCGGCTTGTCCGATGATGGCATCGGTGTTGCCGGAACCGATTGTCATGCTTCGTGCATCGGTACCGATTTCAGCATTCACCACATTGCTCCAGGGGGCCACGCTTCCGCCCTCCATATCATCCAGACTGGCGATCAATCCATGCTGGCCATCCGGTGATACCCAGAAAACAATTCCACCTCCAAAGAGTTCCCCGACATAATGCCCGCCCATTAACCGTTCTGCCGTTTTTGAATGTAAGGCATAAGGGACGCTCAGCAATTGGCTGGTTCCACTGATGGAATAATTACTCCCTCCGTCAGGATCTGTTTCAGTCTTTATAAAGAAAGGACCATCGGCCCAGTTGATATCAGAGAAATCATCCGAACTGTTCCCTGTGCCTATTTCTGTTATAACCAGACCATTACCATTTGTGGTCGGGCTTTGTGTCTCAACATATACCGCAGTTCCCGTCCTGGAGCCCTGCAGAATGCTTATCCGCATACCCACTTCAGTGTTGGTAATCAACACGCCGCTGCCATTGCGAATGACAGCCTGGTAGCTTATCATTTCTGGTGCCTGAGCATTGATGCTTATCATCATCCATGCGATTGCAAAAGACGAGACTATCTTTTTCATTACTTTTTCCTCCTAATTCTTAATGATTATAAATGTCTTTATTTCCTTGTTAGACTTTACCACTTTTAAAATGTAAGCAGAAGGACCAAGTCCATGCATATCAATATTCATTTTTTCTCCATCAAGCCCTTTGTTTTCAATTTGTTTTCCGTTCATGTCAAACAGCTGATAGACCAGATCACTGTAATCATCGCATTCAGTGCTTAGTACCAGGATGTCTTTTACAGGGTTGGGATAAGCAGATACAGAAAGGCTGATCCAGGCGATTCCCTCATCACCAATTTCCGTGAGGATCTCATAAGGTTGCTGCACTCCGTGAGAAAGCATGCCATCTGCACTGCTGAAAGTCTCATGAAATACCTGTCCCACAGAGTAGTTCACCGAGCCCTCCCCGCCTGTAATTGAGCCTCCGGAAGAGGTGATGACTTCCTGGGCCGGTAAACTGATACCAGACAGGAAGAGCACGGACACAATTCCCGAAATATGTCGTATTCTCATAATGATTGAAACATTAAAGAAGTTTTATGTTAGAACTGTATACGGTAGAAACCCAATATGGTTGGAAAAAATCTGGTTGAATATGGTGAAATTGCCTAAAATTTACACGAAATACCAGCGGAAGTGGATGATCTTTAATGTTATTATTTACTCACAACCCTCCGGCGCACCATTTTTCGGATTTTTTGCCCGAGGCCAAGGCGCTTGAAGGGATACTTGATGATCTCCAGGAGACCGTCATAGGTGAACTTCATCATAACAACGAAGAAGAATTTCAAATTGATTGGAAAGTATAGCATGTCGGCACAAAGCTGGTACTTGTCCGTATAAAGCATTTTGTGCTTTCCCTCACCGGCGCAGAAGTCATAATAGTTTACATGTTCGAGCTCAAAAGCCGTCTCAATGGTCAGGTACTGGAGGGCCGTTCCCGGTGAATATTGACCAAATTCCGGATCATAGCCGGTATAGTAATATATCATGACACCATCTCCGTATACTGGACAAAGATTGTATGCTACCGGTATGTCCTCCGCATAAAGGATCAGGCCTACAATCCTGTTTTCCTCTGCCTTACGGAGGTAATCACTTACATATTGCTCGCTGTCTTGCAAGCCCTGGTTCAACAATTTGTACTGAAATGTCTTTCCGGATATATCCCTTGCAATCCCCACAAACTCCCTGATCTCATCGGGGCTAGTAAAGATCCTGAGGCTATTTCCCGATTTGCATGAATCATTGACCTTTTTCACCTTCCTCTTCAGGGTTGAGAGGGTTTTACCTTTATACCTTTCCAGATAATTTTCGAAAGGGACGGATGTATCAATATAATAGCGCTTGTAATGCTTCCAGGCAAAACATATATATCCCTGACGAAAACTGATTTTCGGCATCTTCCTGGACACCGGGTGGGAGAAGGTCATGGCAATCCGGTGTCCGGAGGCCTTCATCTCTTCCCTTGGAGGAACTGGAGAATCCATCTCAGGTGTGCCAAAGATATCAATATGGCACCTGAACCCTTTGTAATTCAGTTTGAAAAGTCTCCTCTCACCCAGAAAAAACGGTATCTGGATTTCATCGGTTAAAAAATCGTAATCGGCAATTCGGATCATGGCTTCATTACTTTGTTTTCTTAATACCCAACAAGGACAGCATTTTCCATTTTAAAAAACCCCCGATCATGAGGAAGTAATATCTCAGCAAATATCCATAGGCCCTGACAGAACTTGCATGTCTTCTATAAAACAGGATGTTCTTCTTTACATTGTCGTTGGACCGGATGCTAAAGAGGCTCTTGTACAGTCCCTGTAAGGAGTTTCCATGGGTAAGTCCGCTGTTGGTCTTATCGTTCCATAGGATCAGATGCGGGAGCACCATATTGTGAAAGCCTGCTTTTCTAGCCCTGTAGGTAAAATCACTGTCTCCATGATATTGGGGAAAATTCTCTGCATCCCAGTATCCAACAATTTTCAGGGCCCCGACCGGGATCAGCGTTCCCATTCCCGGAAGCCAATCCACCTCCACCGGATCCTGAAAAGCAATCCCGTCCTTCTGGTTGAATCCAAGCATGAGTTTCTTCCCTTTTTGCGGATCAAAAATACCGCCATAGGACCAGATCAACCCCTGATCACCGGCAAAATAAATCTTCGAACCATAAAGGGTCATATCTTCCGGTTCAGCCAGGAGCCTGTCAATCTGTTCAAAATAATCACCGGAATGTGTCACATCATTGTTCCAAAGCAGAAGAAAATCAGCACCCATCTCCTCCATGGCATAGTTCGCTCCCAGATTCACACCACCGCTCCACCAGAGATCTCCATCCCCCTTGCACACATGAATCCCGGGGTAATTCTTCGCGAGCCATGCTCCGGTACCATCCGTGGAACCGTCATCCACCACCACCACATGAAAACTGCAGTTCGTGAATTTCACTTGTACAGCTTCCTCATCAAGCAAGCGGATACACTTCTGGGTGAATTCAAGGTTGTTGAAAACAGGCAGAAGAATGGCAACTTTATACATACCTGTCAGGACTCAGCTTTTTGAAATCTTCCTTCTGGCATCTCCCTTGTCTTTCCTTTGACCTTGAAATTTCCGGGAAGGCGTCGTATAATATTTTCCGTAGGCACCCTGTTTATGAGTATCCGAATTGATCAGTAAATGAATATTTGCAATCTCTTTGGAAGCAATATCTTCCAGAGAGGTTGTTAACATTCGCTTGTTCACATATCCGATACGCGTCACATACAGATTTATATCTGCATATTTCATCAGAATAAAGGAGTCCGTAAGGAGTCCGTAAGGGGGAGTATCAACGATGATATAATCATACTTGCTGCGAAGTTCCTCAAACAACTTGGTTGTATTCTCCCCGGATATGAGTTCTACCGGATTTGGAGGAATTTGTCCGGCCAATATGATATCCAGGTTTGGAAGTCCTGAAGAAATAACCATTTCGTCCAGTGAAGCTTTGTTGATTAAATAGGAACTGACACCAATCAGGCCTCTGATTCCCAGTTTTTCATATAGTTCGCTGGGGTTGCGCAAATCAAATTCCACCAGGGCCGTTTTGTTGTTCGTATTGGCAATACTGCTGGCCAGATTGAGTGCAGAAAAAGATTTGCCTTCACCTGCCATGGACGATGTTACCAGAATGACCTGGTTTTGTTTTCCCATCAGGTAGTAGATGATATTTGTCCGAAGGGTGTGAAAAGCTTCTGCAACAATGGAATTTGGCTGGTCTTTGATTACGTTGATGGAAGTCTTGTTTTCCTGCGGGATGCTTCCAATCAGGTTTAGTTTGGTAAGGTGTTTCAACTCCTCTTTGTTCAGGACTTTTCCGGTAAGCATCTTCTTTATCAGCACAAACAACACAGGCAGCAGTAAGCCCATAAACAGGGCACCGATGAGAAAAAGCGCCTTCTTGGGAGAATAAACTGACACATACTGCGGAGGCTCAACGATTTCACAATCAGGCAGGTTTGAAGCTTTAATAATCTGTGCCTGAATACGTTGTTCCAGGAGAGACATGTAAACATTCTCACTCAGATTGAACTTCCTTTCAATCCCGAGCAGACGGCGCTGGGTAAAAGGCAGGCTTGCATATTCCCTGTTCAGCTCTCGAATCTGGTTATTGATTTCCTGTAATTCCGAATTTTTTGAATTAATGCTGTAATGAAGATTTTCCTTGATTACTTCCTTTAGATTTCCAATGGTAATTTCCAATGTCCTGAGCCTGGGGCTTCGCAACTGGTTGTTGTTGATAAGCTGTTGCCTTTCTGTATTGAGCGTTGTCAGATCCTGTATCAGGGTACTCAACAGGGGATCATCCAGACCCATTGCTGAAGGCGCCATGAAACCATTTGAATCATCATTGTCCGCAAAATAGTCTGACATCTGAACCAGGCTGTTTCGCGTTCTGTCTATTTCGGCCCTCTTTTCTTCCGCTATCTGAAGCTGGTTATACACACCTTCTGCCTTTTCATCCACATTCATCACACTGGAACTCTTCCGGATATCCTGCAACTCATCCTCTGAACTACCAAGTGACTGAGAAATGTCGGCCAGCTGAAAATCGAGGTGCTCTATGGTTTTTATGGCCAGATAATTCTTCGCATCAAGGTTGTGTTCAATATACTTGCTAATCAGTGCGTTTAAAAAGTCAACCCCCATCTGTGTTTTCTGACTAATCAGCGTCAGCTCGACCATGGTTGCATCCAGTGCGGAAGTTTCAACTTTGAGATTCTCTTTGAATGTGGAAGCAAGTATGCTGATGGTGTTGAATTTAAAGAAAAGGTCTTTCCCCCAATAGTCCTCTGTGTTATAATTGGAATTCAACAATACCCGGAATGATGTAAAACTGTTTCCAACGATTTCACCGAACCGGAAAACCCCACTGAGATGAAAAGCAGTTTTCTCCAGAATCACACTTTCATCGGTGAGATCGACGATCATTGCGTCTTTTGAACTGGCACTGATCCGGTAAGTCTCTTCATCAATGACACTTATATAAAAATAAACCCCAATGGGTTGCGGAGCCCCCTGTTCCGGAAGCACAATGAAGGGAGCTTCCTTATAGAGATCTTTCATACTGAACTCCAATTCCTTGGGCAGCTTGTCTTCCTGTTGATAATAGGAAACAGCTAAATCCATCTCCTCAATCACAGCCTTGATTAAAGGGGACGACTGAATGATCAGCATTTCATTCTGGAGGTTTTTATCCTTCTCAATCAGATCATACACCCTCATCATATCGTCGGGATTGGATCCGTAAGCATTTGATTTTTCAATCTTAAGCAAAACCGATGCCCTCACCTTGTAACTCTTGGCAGCGAATTTGATGTAAAATACTGTTCCACCCAGAAGCAGCAGTAACGAAAACAGAACCAGATACCAGGACTTCAGCAAGTCCCGCATAAACTCTGATAAATAATATACTACGGAATCTCTGTTATTTTTTATCATATCGGATGTTACTAATTTAGGTAGGTGACCATGAAAGTCAGTACTACAATGGAAAGGGATGCAATGGAGAGCAAAAGGTCATATGGAAAAGTAGCCATATCCCACTTTTTCTGCCTCAACGGTTCAACATAAATAATATCGTTGGATTTCACAATGTAAAATGGTGATACAAGCAATTCATCACTGGTCAGATCTATGGTATGCTTTGACCTGAATTCCCCTTCTTCACGAACAATTGTAACATTCCTCCTGTTTCCGAAAGTTGCCACATCGTTTGCATATCCAATGGCCTGGAAGATGTTTACAGTCTTGTAGTTAAATACATATACTCCAGGTTGATTAACCTCCCCGAGTATGGTTACCTTGTTGTTCACAAATCGTATAAAGACAGAAGGAGAATCCAGGTATTGGCGTAATTCCCTCTCAATCAAATCTGAGGCTTCAATCAAAGTAAGATCTGCAAGCTTTACTTTGCCAATATATGGAAGCTTAATAACTCCCTCCTCATTTACGGTATAACTAAGAAGTGCCGGATCGGTGGTATAAGACCTGTCCTGGTTAAAATTGGTAGCGATTTCATCCGCACTTGCAACTTTGATATAAAGCTCATCCCCCTGCCTGATAATATCATCCAGGGGTTCGTCAATGAAATACATATTATCGCTCTGCTGTGCAGTCATTTCTTTGCTATCCTGGACGTATACTATCTTGCGGTTAGAGATGCACGACCCCATGGATAAAACAAGAAAACCCGCCAGAATTACTCTTCTGATATCAATCATATGATCACCTTTGTTCATAGCATAAAGATATAAACTAATATATATCATTTTCCATCAGGGAGAATTTTTGGAGGATTGGTAATCTGATCTTGTGTCCCGGGATTGAGATCAATGACCACCGGCAGTGAAAAAAGTCTTTACGGTTTTGAAAAATAATCCGAAATCCTTGAATAAGTTCCAGTTGTCAATGTAGTGCAGATCAAGCTCCATCCACTTCTCAAAAGAGACATCATGACGGTCCGGAACGATCTGCCAGGTACAGGTAATCCCAGGCTTCACTGATAGCCTTCTGAGCTGCCAGCGCTCATACTGTTTCACCTCATCCTCCAGCGGCGGACGCGGACCGATCAAAGACATCTCTCCCCTGACAACATTGAATAACTGCGGCAATTCGTCAAGACCGGTTTTGCGAAGGAATTTACCCACTTTGGTGATTCTCGGATCATCCTTGATCTTGAAAACCGGGCCATCCGCCTCATTGCGGGCTTTGAGTTTCTTAAGCTGCTCTTCTGCATCCACTACCATGGTCCGGAATTTAAAGAGTCTGAATTTCCGGCCCCGGAGCCCGATCCTTTCCTGTCTGAAAAAGACCGGTCCCTTGGAACCCAGCTTTATAATCAGGGAAATGACCAGGAATATGGGAAGCAAAAGGATGATGGCGATGATGGAAAAATAGATGTCTCCCATGGTTTTCAGAATGATCGAGAGACTGTTGGAAGGCGTATCTACAATGGACAGATCACCTGACTTGTTCAGGGTTTTTAATTGAAATTCCGTGGGATCAAGGGGTGAAACCGAAGATTGCAGTCTGAAGATCACACCTACCTCATTGCAAAGTTCCCCCACAACATTGATCAGATCGATGTCCACATCTCTTTTGCAATACATTACTTCATCAATCACCTGGTTATCGATCAAACCCTTTATATCCCTGTCTGCCGGTATAATCTCAATGTCAGGACCATATTTGGCTTTGATCAATTTGGAATCGGTAATGATGGAAACGATTTTGAAGCCCCACTCCTTCTGCCGCAGCAGATTTTCGATTACCCCATCTGAAAACGCATCGGCTATGAGAATTACATTATGTGTACTTCTGCCATAGAAACGATAGGTTCTCAGCGCCATGAAAGCAAGAAGGCGGAACAACAGTGTTACCAAAAACATGGTTACCACGTAAATGACAATGAGCAACACCGGAAGGGAGGTAAGTCTGAACAATACCTTCACCACAAGCAATCCGATCAAGATGATGAAAGCAACCCTTACGAACTGAAAAGCCAGTGTCAGGGAGCGTTGGGTCCTTGGGATTTTCGCCATGGCAGTAATCCTTGCCAGTACAAACCATGACATCAGAATAAATGCAAAGAAGAATATGGCCTCAAGGGGCTTTATCTCCAGCTCAGGAATAAAGTATCTACGGGTGATCCAGACCGAAACAGGAAAAATCACGCTGACGAGGATCAGTTCAACCAAGTCGATAAAACTTTTAGCCCTGCCTTTGTTATTCAACCTGTAATCTCTAATCTTGCTATAGATATGCGTCATGTTTCGATTTTGTGTCTGATTCATTAGACAATGTAAATTTCAGCATTAATAACCATTTCATACGCCAAAAGGATGTTAACGTTGTTCACAATTTGATTAAGAAGGAAAATGTTTTCCCCAATGCAGTATTATATTGGACCAATTCCTGCAACACACGTAAAAACAGGATTTCAGGCTGTTTTGCATAACACACACGCATTGGGCGGTTCATCCAATGAAAACCTACTTTCGTCAATATTTGATAACTTTTTACCCCGGGCCATAAACAAACTTTGCTAACTTAGCTAAAGAAGAAAATCCATCTTACTGAAATCGTTTTCTCTATGAATGACCTGATCATTAAACCGACTGATAAATCGCTGGCAGTAGATATTTCCTATGGAATTTTGAATTTCACAGGTCGTTCAATTCTTACTGATCCCAAGGTCTTTTTTGATCCAATAAACTCATGGGTTGAGAAATACCTGAAAAATCCTGCCAGAGAAACCATGGTCAATGTCAAACTGGAATACATCGATACAGCGTCCACCCAATCACTTTACCAGATTTTACGGCTGTTGAACGGAGTTCGTAAGAAAGGCCTGTCTTTGATGCTGAACTGGTACATTGAGGATCAGGATCCCGAGATGAAAGAACTGGGAGAAATGATTGAGCAGAGACTGGGGATAGAATTCCAGTATATTTCCTATTGAGCATCGTCTCTTTTTTCCCAAATAAGCCTTCATTTAAATCTCCCTTATGAAAAAATATCCTAAATTCGGAAAACCGATTTTGGAATTCAAATCACGCTGATGGGAGAGAACAAGAACAAATATTCCAGAGCCGAATTGGAGGAGTTGTGCCTGCAGCAAAACATCATCCTTGAGCGTACCGATCTGCTTACCAATTCTAAAATTTACCTTCCCAACATCGAAAAGATTAATAAGATGATCCGGGAATTCGACTTCCTTGTAGACGGAACATCCAGGGGAAAAGCTGTGAATGAGATCAGTAAAATCGAAAGATTCCTTTTTGACAATGAGGATAACATGGATAAAAGAAGCCAATTCCTGGCCAACTGTTACTCCAATGCCTCTATCAACATAGAAAAACACCGCAGCCTCCTGGAGGATAAGCGATCGGAAAACTGGAAATACCTGTTCGTGAGCTACTTTAAACTGGAAGACATTTATAACTATTTCAACAAGAGTATCAGTGCTTCTGTATTTTTCAAGGATTACCCGATATACAACAACATGGTAACCCTCACCTACAATGTAAAGCTGATGGAATACCTCAGAAGCCAGGTACAGCTCGAAATCCCCGTTGATGACGACAAGGATGTTCCGGCAAGGATCGAGGAATTCAATCTGAAGCTTGTGATGTTGCATGAATTGGGCATACTTGGCCTTCTCACCAGGAAAATGCCCAACAATACCCTCCCCAACCTCGCTCGCTTCGTTACTGTGTTGCTGGATGAAGAACCTTCCCAGTGGCGGAGTGTGCTTCAGAAGCTGAAAAAAATGAACATGAAGAATGAAGCGGACCTGTTAACGGAGCTGAATCTGAACAAGGCACACGAAATCATGTCGGTGTTTGGAATTGAAATGGAAAAGGAGTAATATTATATTTGTATATTAACAATCTGAAGAAATCAATATCGTATGGAAAATATCAGCATCGAGCCCACCAAAAAATCCCTTGAAGTAGAATGCTCTCCTGGTTATTTTAAACTCTCCGGAAATTCCATACTTTCGGACCCGAGAAAATTCTTTCAACCCATCGTCGAATGGGTTGATGAGTATCTTAAAGCCCCGCAGGAACTGACCACCATCGATCTGAAACTGGAATATGTTGATACTGCATCCGTACAGAGTGTATTTGATATCATGCGCATGTTTAAAGCCCTTCAGGAGAACAAGAAGGATGTGGCAGTCAATTTTTACTTTGAATTTGATGATCCGGAGCTGCTGGAATTGGGGGAAATCATGGAAGGAAGGCTGGGTATAAAATTCAATTTTATTGAATATCAGTAGCTTTTGCCCAACTCCTGAACGACTTCTAATACTGTTTTTATCTCCAGGTTCAGCTCTACACACTTCTTCAATACTGATTCGAAGTAGGCTTCTGAACAACCGAATTCGGAATAATCAGCCTGA
>JAZDPG010000056.1:0-67238 GCA_043797815.1 Bacteroidota bacterium | reverse complement strand
CCAACAAATCAGGGTTTGCATCCTGGGTGAAGGTCTTTAATGGCATATCGTCTGTCTCGATGGTCACTGCCCAGTTCTTTTTGTGTATGTCAATTCCACAATAAAAGTTTTGACCACTAAAATCTACTTCGTTACTTTGTGTTTGCATAGGTCTTAAGATTAAGTTTAACATTTATAGACACTTAAATTTAATCTTTATCGAAGACCTATGCTTTTTCAAACATACGATCTAATACACTACATTACAATTATAATGTACAGTTGATTTTCCTATATACTACACCGGTTTTCCGTTTGGCTGGCAAATTTTCTGGCAAATTCAATCCTTCTTCAGGTAGGCTCTCCATACATATAACAGGTACGTTATGTTACCTGATTCATCCTTTTGAAAGTTGATCGCCGCTGGATATCTTAAATACGGGCTTGAATACTTATACTCCAAATTTCCAATCTGCTCCAATTCAGAATCACCAGAATTGTTGAATTTGATGTAGAGTTTTTCATCCTTTTCTGAAATTACAATTGTTGGGAATTGATCTGTTCTGATTGCAGGCCGGTAATAAGTACCTGTTATTTCCTCACTTTCCTTTTCGTTTACTTCAATATCATTCTTTGAAGGATTTTCCTGCCCAAGTACAACTTCAAATATTTTAATGAACGAATCATACAATCCCTGCCATGCACGATTGCTATTCATTATCATTGAAAACCCTGCTTCCGGGTCATAAATAAAATACGTCAGGTGATTACCTCCACCTGCTGTAACGAAAAATCGATGTTCTCCATAGTTAAACATCCATATTCCGTAACCATAAGCATTATCCGTCCAGTTATAATGTACAACATAAGATGATCCAGAAGCCATAAAATCCTTTGAATACGGTTGGCACATTTGATCTATGATATCGGGATCAATTACTTGTTCACCCTCTAAAATTCCATTATTCATGAAACACAATACCAATCTCTCCAGATCCTGTAAGTTGCTGAATAAACCTCCGGCAGCCCGCAATAAGGGCAGATCAAAGTGGTTGATCTTTGGAGTCAGCTTGCCATCAGACCATATATGACCTGGTGCGAATGATTTGGATGCAACCTCATATAAATAATAGCCGGTGTTCTTAAGTTTTAAAGGCACAAAAACATCACGATCAACTGCCTCAGGATATGTTAATCCTGAAAGCCGTTGAATGGCCAGATCAAGCAGGGCGTACCCCATATTGGAATAAGAGAATAGCCTGCCTGGTTCAATGAACAGAATGGAATCACCTATATTCCTGAAGAAATCGTAAATATCCGTTCCGTCTGACTCATTGGTATATTCAATCAGTCCTCCTTTGTGGGATAACAATTGGTGAAATGTAATAGATGATAAACTTGGCGATAATCCCTTAATAACAGTTCCTATTGATTGGTGCACATCAATATGTGCTTCCTTTAGTTCTTTCAGGATAGTAAGTGCCGTGAAAGTCTTTGTAACAGAAGCAATCTGAAATATAGTTGATTCAGACATCGGCAAACCAGTCAAAGTGTTTGCAAGTCCAAAGCCTTTCTCAAATACCACCTGCTTATCATTGATAATTGCCAATGCAACTCCGGGGACACCTGTTATATTCATTTCCTCATTGATGGTATTTTCGATTTCAGAGATCTGTTGTGGAGAAAGGTTTTGTGCTATTACTAGTGATCCTGGAATGCTCAGAAGGACAATAACAAATAAACAATGTAACTTCTTCATAACCGTTGGAGCTTGATTTTGAGAACAAATTACAACTTTAGGATCCTATAGTCAAAACTTCATGATAGACAGGAGTCTAGAAGAAAATATATCGGTTTCATTCCAGTCCAAAATGAGAGGGCTATGTTTTAAGCTAATTTACGGTGGTATGCTAATAATACTCTGCCAACCAATTTGTAAAGATTCCGTTATAAATATGAAATTGAGTCATTTGATGATTTAGAATTAGACGTTCTTTTTACAATAGAGTGTGAGCTTGATAATATGACGGAAATGATGTATGATCTCATGAAGGACAAGGCTTCAGTTGGTGATTTCTATGACTCACTTGATAATGCAATATCCTCCATCGAAATGGATTTGGAGGAAGCAAAAGTCCCAGAAAAAGTGGAATCGTATACTAAGGAAGTTATAGAAACTCTTAATGAAGGAATAAGTAGCATCGATACAATAAAGAATGACCGTTATTCTTAGAACATTGATTTTACCGTTTTCCGACCCAAAATTTTGGTTCTGTCGTATTAAATCCCCATCAGGCTGGCAAAAATTTGGCAAAACAGTAGATTTCCCTAATCTGAATAACTCCAAATCTTTGTAAAAACTAAAAAATTAGTTGACAAACTAAAGCATTAGTTGTATATTTGATGTGGAAAGTATAAATCGTTCTTTTACAGGTGTACAGGGTGTACACAATGGAGTAGACAAATGAAAAAAGGGCTGCAAACATAGATGTTTACAACCCGTTAATCCTCTGAGTGGAGCATACCGGAATCGAACCGGTGACCTCTTGACTGCCAGTCAAACGCTCTAGCCAACTGAGCTAATGCCCCAAAGCGTGGCAAAATTAGCATAAAAATTGCAAGTTCAAAACAGCTGATTGGCAGAATTTTTGCAGGTAATTGAATAGAAATGAATCTTTACTTAATTTCTTTTTGATATGTAATTAGTTTATCACTATTTTTATGGCCCAAATTCACAATTGTTATGGAAACTAAGAAATCAGAAAAAGTCGATCTGGAGAAAAGAAAAGGGATGTTCATCGAGATTGGTCTTGTGATCACTCTTTCCATCGTTCTGGTAGCTTTTGAATGGACCAAAGGAGAAGGGAAGGAAGATAACAGCCGTGCGGTTCAGGAGATTCAGTTTGAAGACGAGATGATACAGATCACCCGGCGGGAAGAGCCCAAACCGGAGCCCAAGCCGGAACAGCCAAAGGTTGCTGAGGTACTTGATATTGTGGATGATGACGTTCAAATCGAAGATGATTTCGATTTCGATATGGAAGCCGATGCCAGTACAGAATATGACTTTACCAGCATGATGGGCGATGATGAAGAAAATATTCAGGAGGAAGAGGTTTTCTACATTGTTGAAGACATGCCCACATTCAACGGCGGTGATCCTGCCACCGAGTTTCGCAAGTATATTGCCCAAAACCTCAGGTATCCCGAGATTGCTGCAGAGAACGGGATCAGCGGTCGTGTGATCGTTCAGTTTGCCGTCAATAAAACAGGATCCGTAGTGGATGCAAGAATTGTCAGAAGTGTGGATCCTGCCCTTGATAAGGAAGCTGTCAGGGTGGTCATGTCCTCACCCAAATGGGCACCTGGCATGCAGCGTGGAAAAGCCGTAAAGGTGCTTTTCACATTCCCCATTAACTTTGTGCTGCAATAAAATAATCCAACTTTGTTGATAAAAGCCGGCTTTGTGCCGGTTTTTTTTTTGGAGAACCTTTAAATTAGCTGAAGATAAAATTCACCATCATGCGAAGAATTCTGACAATCCTGATAGCAGGACTGCTGATGACCGGTTGTGGTTCCACAACGAAGAAATTGCAGCAAGGCAACTATGATGCCGTCATTGACAAAACAGTGAAGAAGCTGATCAAGAAACCAAATGCCGATGATGCGGCTGAAATGGACCGGGCTTACCGCCTGGCCAATGAACGTGATCTGGACCGGATCCGTTACCTGGTTGCCGAAAACAATCCGGACAATTATGACGAGGTATTCAACCGCTACAACATGCTCAAGGAGAGGCAGCGGAAGGTCCGGACTGTCACCCCCCTGGAGATCGAAGGGAATACCTACAGCTATTCCTTTGTGGATTATGATGCGGAGATGATCGCTGCCAAGCGAAAGGCCGCAGAGTATTTTTACAACAACGGGAAAGGGCTCCTGGGAAATGCTTTGACCAAAGAGGATTACAGGGATGCTTATTACCAGCTGAGCAAAGCCGCGGAGTACAGCGGGGGACAATTCCCGGATATTGATAAAATGATCTATGATGCACATCTGAAAGGGATCAGCAGGGTGATCGTTGAAGTGACGAACCAGACTCCCCTCAAGCTCCCCCCCCAGGTCGAAGAGGACCTGATCGCCTTCGATACACGCGGATTGGGCAATGAGTGGGTGGAATACCATTTCAAGCATGTGGATGAGGATGCCTATTACGATTATGAGGTCATGGTGAAGATCCTTTCCATTGGCGTATCACCTGACGATGTGAAGGATACAGATGAGATATTCAAGAAGAAGGTGTCCGATGGATTTGATTATGTACTCGATGCCAAGGGCAATGTGATGAAAGATACCGCAGGGAATGACATCAAACTCGAAAGGTTCAAAGAGATTACCTGTACCCTCATTGAAACCCGGCAGTTCAAATCCGTGGAAATCCGTGGCGAAGTTGAAATCTATTCGATGCAGCCGAAAATGCTTATGCAGAAGGAACCTTTCGGGGCTACCAATCAGTTTGATCACTCGTCGGCTAGGGCCATCGGCGATCTGGCTGCACTGACCCCGGAGGCCCTTGAAAAAACCAAGCAGGAGAAGATCCCGTTCCCCACCGATGTGGACATGGTCATGACCTGTACCGAAACCATCAAGCCGGCCATTCGCAATGCCATTTATGCCAACCGGCAATATATCAAGTAGAACACATATTTTGAAAATGATTTGAAGGGGCCCCCAAAGGCCCCTTTCTCTTTTCCGTGGGATTTGCTAATTTTGCAGCCTGATTTTGCGTGTATGGGAGACTATTGGGACCATAGGGTATATCCGGAGACTGCGGTTCTGGTGGGGGTCATTCAGCGGGACCAGACCGACGAACTGGCCAAGGATTACCTGGATGAACTTGCTTTCCTGGCAGAGACAGCCGGGGCAGAGACACGTGCCCTGTTCACCCAGCGGCTGGAGGTTCCCCATCCGAAGACTTTCATTGGGTCAGGGAAACTGGCCGAGGTGAGGGATTTTGTAAAGGAGGAGGAAATCGATATGGTCATCTTCGATGATGAGCTTACACCCTCCCAGCTGAGGAATATTGAACGGGAACTGAATTGCAGGATCCTGGACAGGACCAACCTGATCCTGGACATTTTTGCGGGGAGGGCACAGACCGCCCATGCGAAAACCCAGGTTGAACTGGCGCAGTACCAGTATCTTCTTCCACGGCTGACCAGAATGTGGACGCACCTGGAAAGACAGCGGGGAGGTATCGGTCTTCGCGGACCCGGAGAAACGGAGATCGAGACTGACCGCCGGGTTATTCGTGACAAGATCTCCAGATTGAAGGAGCAGCTTACAAAGATCGACAAGCAGATGGCGGTCCAGAGAAAGAACAGGGGGAAGATGGTCAGGGTGGCACTGGTGGGGTACACCAATGCCGGAAAATCCACCCTCATGAACCTGCTGAGCAAATCCACGGTGTTTGCAGAAGACAAGCTTTTTGCCACCCTGGATACAACGGTCAGGAAAGTGGTTGTTGAGAACCTGCCTTTCCTTCTTACCGATACGGTTGGATTTATCAGGAAGCTGCCCACCCACCTGGTGGAATCTTTCAAATCCACACTGGATGAAGTGCGTGAAGCAGACCTCCTGTTGCATGTGGTGGATGTCTCCCACCCCAATTACAGGGACCAGATAAAGATCGTTGATGAAACCCTCACTGAGCTGGGGACGGACCAAATTCCTGTCCTGACCGTATTCAACAAGACCGATGCATTTACCTATGTGCGGAAGGATGATGATGACCTGACACCCGGTACCAGGGAGAATCTGAGCCTTGATGACCTGAAAAAGGAGTGGGCTTCACGGGACAGGGCTGTCCTGTTCATCTCGGCCCTGAAAAAATCCAATATAGACGCACTGAAGGATCAGCTTTACCAGAAAGTAAAGGAGATTCACGTGAAAAGATATCCCTATAACGATTTGTTATATTAAGCCTTCCTTCACCAGGTACTCTGCGATCTGAACTGCATTCAGTGCGGCTCCCTTCCTGATCTGGTCACCCACACACCAGAAGGTGATCCCCCTGGGATTGGACAGGTCTTTCCTGAGCCTGCCCACGAAAACATCATCCTTGCTGGCCGAACCCAATGGCATCGGGTACACCAGGTACTCCGGATCATCCTGCAAGGTCACACCTTCGGCTGAGGCCAGGGCCTCCCTTACCTGTGCCAGATCCAGCTCATCTTCAGTCTCCAACCAAATGGCTTCAGAGTGGTTCCTGAGAACGGGAACCCTGACACAGGTGGAGCTCACCTGGATGCCGGTGTGCATGATCTTCCTGGACTCATGGTACATTTTCATCTCCTCCTTGGTGTATCCGTTCGCTGTGAACACATCAACCTGAGGAATGAGGTTCATGGCGAGCTGGTACTGGAACTGCTCCACCGTCACAGGTTTTCCGGCAGCGATTTCTTTGATCTGCTGCTCAAGTTCTGCCATGGCGGTAGCACCGGCCCCGCTGGCAGCCTGGTATGTGGCGGCATGCACCTTTTTTATGGGGGAGATGTCGTTGATGGGTTTGAGGCAAACGACCATCTGGATGGTAGTACAGTTGGGATTGGCCACAATGTTGCGGGGAATTGAATGCAAATCGGCAGCATTCACTTCCGGCACGACCAGGGGTACATCTTCGTCCATCCTGAACGCACTGGAATTATCGATCATGATCGCCCCATGTTTGGTAATGGTATGAGCAAATTTTTTGGAGGTTCCGCCACCGGCAGAAGTTAAAGCGATATCGATGTCTTTAAAATCATCATTCTCTTTTAATTCTTTCACCGTCAGTGGTTTTCCCTTAAAAGTGTACTGTCTCCCTGCACTTCGGGATGATCCGAACAATACAAGTTCATCCACCGGAAACTGCCTTTCCTCAAGCACCTTCAGGAACTCCTGTCCCACAGCGCCGCTTACTCCAACAACTGCTACTTTCATGATCTGCTACATAGGTTAACGAACTGCAAAAATCATCATTATTTCTTAAAATAAAAAGCCTGCAAAAACCGAAAAATGAGATGATGAAAAAGTACCTTTTTTTATTTGTTGTATTTCCTCAGATTTTGTGGGGCCAGTACCATTTTGATTTCGAAGGCGGACCGGATTCTGCAAAGGGGAAAGATCCTGACTGGAGCATGGAGCAGGTTCCCCCCGGGAGGTGGGATGGCGATTCTGTGAATCCCATCCGGGGGGACTGTTCCCTGCATCATTCCTATGACAATCCCGGTCCGGGATGCGATTTCTTCATGGTTCACCATGATCCCTTTGCGGGAGGGGATTCACTGACCCTCACTTTCCGGGTCAGACACGGCTATCATCCCAGCTCGTCCAACAACTGGCAGGTGGCCATGCTTGCCAGCCTGGACCTCGCCGATGGAATCATCGTGGGTGTTAATTTTCAGGAGCCGGATGACCTGGTAAAAATCTGGAGGGCAGAAGGCGGGGAGTTGTGCGAAGTATGTGCCTCTTCGTTCAACTACCAGGAATCGGTTGGAACGGATGAAGCCCATCTTTTTCGTGTAACGTGGCAAAACAGTGGCTTGCTGACACTTTTCCACCGGGATGAATCTCCGGGTTCCCTGTTGACGCAGATCGGGTCCGGCTTTCCGGGACCCCTGCCCGAAGGAAGGTCACTGGTGATCAGGTATGAATACAGTGCGGCCCAGGACCGGAAATTGTGGCTGGATGAGATCATGCTGAACGGGCATTTTGAGGCAGATACAATTCCGCCCTCTGTTACAGAATGGGTATTTGAAGGAAAACAGGAGATTGCCCTTCAGCTTTCTGAAAGGATTATTCTGCCGCTTCCGGAATCTTTTCTGCTTTGTCCTGAGGATAAGCCCGGAGCCCCCCTGTCATCAGGGTGCCAGGAGCCTGATTCAATAGTCCTCCATAAGGGGACACTGCAGCTTCTTTTTTCAAATCCTGTTCCCAACAGGGAAACACAGTTCCTGCTTGTACATGGATTGCTGGATGAGAATGGGAATTGCATGCCGGATACCCTGCTTGCGGTGCTGCGCAATGAGCCGAAGTGGGGTGATGTGGTGATCAACGAGGTGATGGTTGATCCCGAACCCCGGGCCGGTGAGTTCCTGGATGAGTATCTGGAATTGTTTAACAGGTCAGATTATCCCATCCAATTGGGGGGTTGGAAACTATGGGTGGGAGAGCGGGAATATGAGATGGCGGATTCAGCCTTTTTACTCCTTCCGGGGGATTATTTTCTGATTTCCGGAGTGGCCTTGCCCAACCAGGGTGCGTCACTGTCCATTTGCACCCGGGAGGGTGTGCCGGTCCACGCAGCCTCCTACCGGAGCCCGTTTGAAGGTCCGGACTGGAAGGCAGGGGGAGGCTGGTCCCTGGAAGCTACAGATCCCGGATTGTATTGCGGCACTTCTGAACTGTGGCAGTTCTCCACGGACAGCAGGGGAGGGACCCCGGGAGCTTTGAACAGTGTGGATGAGCGCCTGGACGATCTTGAACCGCCTGTCTGTTTGTACCTTGGTTTCGGGGATAAAGGAAGCATTTTTGCCCAATTTTCCGAACCGGTCCGAATGGCTGAGGAGAATTCCGGAGAGCTTGTGATTCAACCGGGTGGTGCAGTGACGGACAGCGTGGTAAGAAACAGCCCTTTCGGGGACCGGTATACCTGTTATTTTCCTGCCGGGGTTCTGGCCCGGGAGAGGTTCCGTCTGGAATTCCCTGTTGTTTACGATTGTGTGGGGAACCTTTCCGGCCCCTTGGAATTGGAAAGCGGCACAGCAGCCCTCCCCGGATATGGCAGTGTCGTGATCAATGAGATCATGTATGACCCGGAGGAGGGGAGGCCCGAGTATATTGAACTAATCAATCCCTCATCCCTGTGTTATGATCTTCAGGAACTGTCGATGGATGTTGTTGCTGAAGGGGACCTCCCCGGCCGCTTCACCTTTCTCTCGGATCACTCCAGGATCCTGGTTCCCGGTGACCATGTGGTTGTCACCAGGGATATCCGTCATCTCAGGGCTGCCTATACCCTGGCTGTTTCCGGAAGCTGGGTGGAAGTGGAGGATTTGAAAAGCCTCCCTGATGGGGGAGGCTGGATCTACCTGTGCGACCGCTCGGGGAATACGGTAGACCGGGCCGGGTTTAACGATCAGTTGCATATGGAGGGGATGAACGATACCCGGGGGATCAGCCTGGAGAGAATTGCATGGGACAGGTCCGGGCTTGATCCTGTGAACTGGCATTCGGCTGCATCCATCCGGGGATACGCCACTCCCGGCACACCCAATTCCCAGTGTGATCCTGATTTTCAGTCCCTTGAAATGCTGGAGGTGGAGCCCAAGGTATTCAGTCCGGACAACGACGGATATGAAGACCTGCTGGGGATCTCGCTGGGGTCCATGGAACAGGGGAGTGTGATTCGTTTGTGGATTACCGATCTGGCAGGGAATCTGATCAAAGAGCTTGCAAACAACCACATCGCAGGACCGGTTGCCAGATACACATGGAACGGTGAGGACGACCGCGGCTCCCTGGTGAACGAGGGATTTTATGTGATTCACCTCAGGGGAACGCATCCCCCTTCGGGACGTGTTTGGAATAAAAAGTGTGCCTTAGGGGTGGTTTACCGCTGATTGCCCTGTCCGGTGGAGATCAACCTGATTTTTTTCCTGGTAAACAGTACGACGGGAACTGTACCAAATCCCAGCAGGGTGATGGCCCTGAATGTGGGAAGGAATCCAAAATGGTCAATCAGTGTACCCACCAGGGGATAAACCATGACACTTACAAAGAAATTAAGGGTCATGTAGATGGAGTTGACAAATGCCTTCTTGTCTGTATTCAGCTCCTGGACAGTGGCCAGCATGACCGATGTGGGCGCAAACAGAAAAAATCCCAGGGGGAGCAGGACCGGGAAGATCCAGAATCCTTCAAGGCTGAGAAACAACAGGGTAAGCAGGGGAGTGACCAGGCCCACAGCAAGCAAAGTGGAGGTTCTTCCCAGTTTGTCGCTGATGGTCCCGGCAAAAAGCGCACCCATGGCTCCCGCAAGCTGTACCACAGTCAGTGCCAGGTCAGCGTAATGCAGGCTGTTGCCCTGGGAGGTCAGGAACGAGGGAAGGTAATAGGTGACAGAGGCTCTCATGCCTGCCTGGCAGAGGGTGTATCCACCTGTGAGTACAAAAGCTGCAGCATATCTTAGAAATATTTTCCAGTAGCTCCCCTCCTGGTGATTGCGGGATGAGGAGGCCGGTTTTATATTGGCCTTTCGGAAATTGAGGTAGAGAAGCACGGAAGCGACAAATCCGAAGGGCATCATCTTCCACGTCCCCTCCAGTCCCCACAAACTGATTACACCCAGGATGATCAGCGGGCCTGCAGTGCGGGCCAGCTCTCCTCCCATCATGTAAAAACTCATTCCCTTTCCGGTCCTTTTGCCCGACAATTCCCTTACAATGACAGGGGAAGGAATATGCCACAGGGTGGAACTGATTCCGGAGAAAAAGAGAAGTATGGCCAGGAACATATAACCGGGGGCCAATCCGATCAGGCTCATGAATATGGCAGTGAGCGCAGGGGAAAAGATCACCATATAGCGCATCACCGGGCGTTCGGCAATGATTCCGATCAGCGGATTAAACAGGGAAGGAATTCGCTGGATGACGGCCAGGAGTCCGGTCATCCCGTAACTGATTCCCAGTTTTTCAATGATCAGCGGGAGGGCCGGGGCAAGAAAGGAGGTGTAGCAGTCGTGTAAAAAATGCGCCACTGATATGGTGATCACCCTTCCCTTCTGGAATCCTTCTTTCGGCTTTTGCATCAGCCGTTGATCAGTTTGACAATAAGCTTTGTGAGTTTTGGCGCTGCCAAACCTGCTGCCTGAATGACCTCCTGGTGGGTAAGTTTCCGGATTTTCCCCGGAACCCCCAGGTCGGTAATCACCGATACAGCAAATATCCGGATGCCCATCTGGTGTGCAACAATGACTTCGGGTACTGTGGACATTCCCACCGCATCACCCCCCATAATCCTGAAATACGCATATTCTTTGGGTGTCTCAAGGGTGGGGCCGGTTACTCCCACATAACACCCCTCCCTGATCCGGATGCCCAGCTCCTTGGCATGACCCTTAAACTGACTGATCAGTCCGGAACTGTATGTTTCGCTCATATCAGGGAACCGTTCCCCGAAAGCAGGTTCATGTGGTCCGATCAGAGGATTGGGCATGGCATTGATGTGGTCCTTAATGACCATGATATCACCAATTTCAAATTCGGGATTCATACCACCTGCAGCGTTGGATACAACCAGGGTTTTAATTCCCAGGAATTTCATCACCCGGATCGGGAATGTGACTTCCTGCATGGAATATCCTTCGTAAAAATGAAACCTTCCCTGCATGATCAGGACCCTGGTTCCTCCCAGCAAACCGGAGATCAGGTTGCCTTCATGTCCTTCCACGGTAGAAACCGGGAAGTGCGGAATGGAATGGTAGCTGATCACGTGCGCATCCCGGACCTGATCGACAATGCCGCCCAGACCCGAACCAAGGATGATGGCTGTCCCGGGGGTGTCTTTAATCTTCTCCCTTATAAAGGATACTGCTTCGTTTATTGCTTGCAACATAACTGATGATTTGTTTTTCGAATTTTTCCTGGTCATTGTTGAGGAACTGAACCCGGATCCGAACAGCATACAGGGCATTCCTGATGGATTCGGGCATCTCCATTTCCCGCAATTTGACTGCATCCTTTTCGGTGGTCAGGATCAGGACCTTTGAATGCGATCCACCCATCCCTTCCAGTTTTGCCTGGATTCGTTTCACATCCTTCGCAGTGTACCTGTGGTGGTCCCCCAGCCTGATCTCCTCCACCTGTTCCGAGATCTCTTTTGCAAATTCGTAAAGTGTTCCGGGATTTGCAATTCCTGAGACGATGAGTATCCCCCCGGCATGGTCTTTTACAGATTCCAGCCTCTTTGGCTCCGTACCGGGGAATACAGGGACCAGCCCTTCATAATGCATGGTGGTAAAGAAGAGGTGTTGCCCGATTCCCAGACTCATCCGGTTCACAAATTCGCGCATCTCAATGGGTTTGAGATCCCGGGGAGACCGGGTCACCAGGATCATCTGGGCGCGGTGCCGGTTGATGGCCGGCTCCCTGAGCCTGCCTGCAGGAAGAAGGCAGTCGGAAAAAACGGGCCGCCTGAAATCGATCAGAAGGATCGAGTAACCGATGCGAATGGAGCGGTGCTGGTAGGCATCATCCAGAACAATAAGTTCCATCCGGGGATCCGGTTTCATGAGCTCCCTGACTCCGTTGACCCTGTTCCGGTCCACGGCCACGGTGACATCGGGGAACCTGTTTTTTAACTGCAGGGGTTCATCCCCAACCTCCCTGGAGGTGGAGTTCTCCGATACAATCCGGAAATCCCTGGATTTTCTCATATACCCCCGGCTTAATATAGCCACCGGATATTGATCCTTGATCAGCTCAACCAGGTATTCAACGTGTGGGGTTTTGCCTGTTCCACCCACGGTAATATTACCAACCGAAATGGTGGGAATACTGAATCCGCTTGCTTTAATCAGGTTGTTGTCATAGAGGGTATTCCTGATCCAGATCACCAGGCCGTACAACCAGGAAAATGGGATCAGGATCACGGACCATCTAAACCGGGATGACCTGTTCATTGTTTAATGCACCACAAGCTCGAATGGCATAAGGGCTTGGATACCATTCATTTTGCTGATGTCCTGCAGGGTTTTATAGTGAATGTACTGGTCACCAAGCTCCTGCCTGAGGATCCTGCTGGCCCTCACCCCGGACCCGCCCTTGAGTTCTTTCATGATGGCGGTCAGGGGGTCTTCCAGTACGGGAAGTGACTGGATCCGGTAATTCTCAAGGCCTGCCATTTCAGCGGCTACCTCAATGGATTTTTCCAGTCCGCCGATCATATCGATCAGACCATTGTCCAGGGCATCCTGGCCGGCCCAGACCCTTCCTCCTCCGATTTCGTCCACCTGAGCATAACTTTTCCCGCGGCCCTCTGCGACCACATTTACAAAAGTATCATACGTGTTATCAACCGATCTCTGTATGATGGCCCGTTCAACCGGATCCAGGGGATCCATCACTGTCATCATATCGGCATGCCTGTTTGTCTTCACCACGTCGGTGGTGATACCCAGCTTGTCATTCATCAGCTCCTTGATATTGGGAATCATTCCAAACACACCGATGGAACCGGTTATGGTACCCTCACTGGCCAGGATGGTGTCTGCTGAAGCAGAAATATAGTACCCGCCCGAAGCAGCATAGTCGCCCATGGAGGCAACCAGGATCTTTTCTCCCGCGGCCAGTTTGACCTCACGTTGGATCACATCCGATGCCAGGGCACTTCCTCCCCTGGAATTGACACGGAAGACAATGGCTTTCACTGATTTATCCCTTCTCGCTTTGCGAAGGGCTTTTGCGATGCGTTCGGATCCCACAAACCCTTCCCCGGCATTTCCATCCACTACCGAACCCATGGCATAGATGACGGCGATCTTGTCCCGGCTGTACTCTTTTTTCTCCTTCACAGGTACATCTTTGTACTTATTCAGGGAGATGGCCTCCAGGTCATTCTCTTCTTCCACATTCATCTTTGCTTTCATGAGGCTGAGCATCTCATCATAATAGATCAGCCCGTCTATCAGTCCGGTTTCAGCCAGTTGTTTTGCATCCAATGTGACCAGGTCATCAGCCATCTGGTTCAGTTTTTCCAGGGAGAGATCGCGGGATTCGGAGATGTCTCCGAGGATCTTTTCCCAGACCGCACCCATATACCCTTCAATCTGCTCCCTGTTCTCCTTGCTGAGATTCTCCCGGGTGTAAGGTTCTACCGCATCTTTGTGGGTGCCATGCTTGATGACCTGCATCTCAACTCCAACTTTTTCCAGCGCATTTTTATAGAACATGACCTCCGCACTCATTCCGTAAAACAGGAAGGAGCCCTTCGGAGTCATAAAAATACTGTCAGCAACGGAAGCCAGGTAGTAACTCTTCTGGCTGTAGCTGTCCGCATAAGCATAGATGAACTTGCCGCTCTCTTTGAAGTCCAGTAATGCGTCCCGGATCTCTCCGAGGGTTGCGATTCCTGCAGGTACGGCACTTAACTTCAGGAATATTCCTTTGATGTTTTCATCATATTCAGCTTTGTCAAGGTCCTTCAGGATCTGGTCCAGCCCCATCATGTCATCACCGTAAGGGTTGCCGGACATAAATTTAGTAAACGGATTGTTATCGGACCGGTCGGCAATGGGTGCACTGAAATTGGCCATCAACAGCGAGTTCTCCTTGACCTGGGGAATCTCCTTTGAGGTGGAGGCTGCGATGATCCCGACAAAAATGAGAACAACGACGATGGTCATGATCAGGATCCCGATGACGGTGGCGAGCAGACTGCTCAGGAAATTTTTCATAGGAATGTTTATTTTTTTAGAAGCGGCAATTTACTAAAAATGTGATGGATAATAAATAACTTCGTGAGAAGAAAAGATGAATAATTCAAAGCAGCCAGACAGTGCTTATGCTTTCTTCTCGCTGGGCAGCAACCTGGGCGACCGGGAAGGGAACCTGAAGGAGGCACAAAGGCTGATGGAGGTGCAGATGGGCAGGATTGAGCGGATGTCTATGGTGTATGAATCGTCCCCATGGGGGTTTGCCAGTGATCATCCGTTCTGCAACATGTGCCTGCTGATCAGAACTGTGCTGACACCCCCTGATCTGATGAAGAAGGCATTGCAGGTTGAAAAAGAAATGGGAAGGGTTAGTGAAAAAGGAGGGTATGCTGACCGGATCATCGATGTTGACCTGTTGCTTTTTGACGACCTGGTCCTGGATCTCCCCGGGCTGGTTCTGCCCCATCCGAAGATGGAAATGCGGAAATTTGTAATGGTTCCCCTGTCAGAGATCGCTCCGGATCACATTCACCCCGTATCGGGACTGACCATGGCTGAAATACTGGGCCGTTGCCAGGATCCATCGGAGATCACCCCCGTTTGAACAGCAGACCGTCCCAGACCATATAAAACGCCGTATAAACAGCCGACCACACCAGGACGGATGTGATGAGACAGGTGAATTTAATCTTGCTGGATCTGTAATACCTCACCACCAGGAACGTACCTACAGGGATGGAAAGCAGGAAAGGTGTGGCTGCTGCAATTCCAATGAGGCCGTACCGCTGTTTGATCCGGATGATCCGGCGGTTTTTTTTGGTAAAAATCTTCTTCTCCCTGTTTTTATTCCCCGATGCCAGCCGCTTTTTTCGGAACATGCGGTTCCACCACGTAATCACCCTCTCTGACAGGAATGCAAAGAAATAGATGCCGGTGATTCCACCCACGTTGGTCCAGAGAAGGGTTTCAAAGAAGCCAAAGTTGAATTGCATCACCGCCAGGGGGAAAGTCAGGGCGAATTTGACGGTGCTGGAAAGTATGGTAAGAATGATCTGAACCACCTGTTTAAATAATCAATCCTTCATCTGCGAAACTAAAATAGGATTTATCTGCGATGATCACGTGGTCCAATAGCTTAATTTCAAGCATTTCAGAAGCTTTTTTCAGTTTTTCCGTGATTTTCACATCCGCATCACTGGGCTGGTTATTTCCGGAAGGATGGTTGTGGCAGACAATGATGGATGAAGCCAGGTTGTCAAGCGCTTTTTTCAAAATGATCCTTGTATCAATCACTGTTCCGGATAATCCTCCCTGGCTTACTTTGAAACGCCCCAGGACTTTATTGGAACGATTCAACATCAAAAGCCAGAACTCCTCGTGATCCAGATCTCCAAGCAGGGGATGAAAAAGCTTGTATACGGTTTCGCTTGATTTAATGGACACCTTTTCGACCTGTTGCATCCCTGTCCTCCGGCGGCCCAGTTCCATGGCTGCGAGAACGGTAATGGCTTTGGCGGGACCTACCCCTTTGATTTTTAAAAGGTCACCGACCGATTGTCTTCCCAGTTCATGCAGGTTATTCCCGGCCTTTCCCAGAATGGCCCTGGCAAGTTCCACCGCTGTGATATTCCGTGTTCCGGAGCCCACCAGAATGGCCAGGAGTTCCGCATCTGTAAGGTACTGGATTCCGTTTGCCATGACTTTTTCCCTGGGACGTTCTTCCACTGCCCAGCTTTTCAGGGAGTGTGACTGATAGTTGCTCATGTTTGCTCTTTACCTGTTAATGTGCCGGACAGCTCATCATCACCTAACAGGAAGGGGAAAGGGATCGTCTCAAAAGTCCCCTTTTATTCAGTTCTAAGGGATGCTTAAGAAGTAACCTGGCATTTTTTACGCAGTAAAAATACCAAAGGAACTGAGCCTTTTAGGCGAAGAACCACGTTACGAATAAGCATCCCTTAGAAAATAGAAGAGGCTGCCCCTTTTGAAGACAGCCTCTTGAAATATGGATGAAGTGAAGTCTTTTACAAGCTGTTCACGTGTTTTGCAAGCTTGGATTTCAGGTTCGAAGCTTTGTTTTTATGAATGACGCTTCGTTTGGCCAGTTTGTCAAGCATTGCGACAACCTCAGGGTACTGCTGGGTTGCAGCCTCTTTGTCGGTTGTCTCGCGCAATTTCTTCACAGCATTCCGGGTTGTACGTGCAAAGTACTTGTTATCAACACGCTTTAACTCGGTCTGTCTGATCCTCTTTTTCGCTGATAAATGATGTGCCATGTTGCCGTTCAATTAATTTCGGGATGCAAAAATAGTGATTAATTTGAATGTAACAAACATTTGCAGGCAAATAATTCCGGCTATTTGCATAGCTTTTTGGTACTTACCAAAACGGCAAGACCATTGAAAACGAATATCAGCGTAATCAGCAACAAGGCAGTGCCGTATATGATACCGTGCAATGAGGAGGATATGGACAGGTTCCATTCAGCTGCAGCCCGGGAAAGTTGTGTGGTGATGATTCCCGTCACCAGCAGGGATAAACCGGTCACAGCCACCAGAAGTACCAGCAACAGCAGGATATAGGGACGGCTGATCTCTCTGAAGTGAAATCCGAGTTTATTGAGGCGTACGATTTTTTGTGACGAGCGGCTGATCATCAGCTGGAGGCTCAGCAGGAAAACCAGGAAGGCAAGCCCGATGATCAGGCTCGCCACCACCACCAGAAAGCTGATGATGAATTTCAGAATAATGTTCATCCTGCTGCTTTTCAGCTTCTCCCTGATGGTATCATATCCTTTGTCATCGATAAACCTGATTATGGACGGATCGGTGGGATCCTTTGAAACCAGAATAATCCGGGATGGATCGGACTTTTCAAAATAACCGTAAGTTTCGTTGGCCCACGAGAGGAATTCGTATGGAACCAGGATAGAGTGAATACGGTTGCTGAATCCGACGATCCGGCCCGGATAGTCGTCATATTTGCCGTTGCGGCCGGTGAGCCTGATTCTGAAATTGACCATGGAGAGCACTCCTTTGGGGACCTGTGGCAAGCCCTGGCTCTGGGCAAATCCAAAATTGTAGAGGTTCAGAAAATCCTGGGGGATAATAATGGGGATGGTCTTCTTCTCCGCATCCCATTTCCAATCCTCCGATTTAATATCGATGTACTGGTCAGGGATGGCTTCGAAGAATAATTCGGTGTAGAAATCAGGTATGCGGTCGTTATCTGTATATCCCCTGACGGGAAATTCATTGGAGATAAAGGAGGACACCTGTTCGGCGAAAGGTTGCTGACGGATCTCTTCAATCTCTTCAGGGGTGAACCCGGCCCTGTGGAGCCCGAGGGCCTGACCGATATTCACCTGTTTGTTCAGGACGATGTATTCAGGATCCAGCAGGTCGCGGTTCTCGGTCAGGACACTCCTGAAATCCGTATAGAACTGGATTCCGGCCAGCAACAGTACAAATCCTGCCAGGGTCCCCAGGAAGGCCCAGAGCAAATGGGCCCTGCTGTGATCTTTCCACAATATGGCATACAACTGGTTCATAGCTCCATTCTCTCTTCCATGGCTGCCTCTTTCATGGCATTCAGTGACGTGAGGATGATTCCGGCCCCCCGCTTGTTACATTCTTCCCGGATCAGGTCAAGGGCGATATGGCTGTTCCCGGCATCCATGTGACTGAAACATTCATCGGCCAGCAGGAATTCGAAGGGCTGACAAAGTGCCCGGATGATGGCTACCCGCTGTTGCTGTCCGAACGAAAGGATCCCGGCTGGTTTGTTCAGAAATTCCGCAATTCCGATCCGCTCTGCCATGGTGATGATTTCTGCGGAAGATTTCTCTCTGGTGATTGAATTTTTCAGGTGGATGTTGTCGCAGGCCGTCAACTCATCAAAGAGCTCAAGTCCCTGGAATATGAACGAAAGTTTCACCTTCCGGATTTCAGACCAGGCCTTTCCGGTCAGTTCAAGAATATTCCGGCCATTGAGAAAAACAGCACCACGGTAATCTTTCCGGATGCCGTAAATAACTGAAAGAAGGCTGGTTTTTCCTTTTCCCGAAGGGGCTTCAATCAGGTAGCTTTTGCCCTTTTCAAACAGGACAGCGTCCGCTTCCCAGATACCGGAGCCGTTTCTATGCTGCTCCAGCAGGGGAAGCGGAATCATTTTCTCTAACCGGATGGTCATCTAGTCGTGACTCTCGGTAAGCTTCAGGATGGTGTAGAGGCTGTTTTCGCCGGGTTTGTTTGTTTTCAGGGTCATCAGGCTTTTCTTGTCACCGGCCGACATTCCGAAATAGTCGAACGGGGCCAGCAGCTCCTCAATCCAGCCTTTTTTCTCCGGCTTCTGGTCAAGCAGGCCCTGTATCATCTCCGGATAGCTGGTGAGGTCAAGGTTGACAAACATGCCCATGGAACCTTCTGAAAATTCAGCGAAGGGAGAATCAAGCAGCGACATGTCCAATGATCCGCCACTTACGGATTCCTTGTATCCCTTCATGTTGGTAATCACCCAGGTATCATTGATAATACCACTGTATATTTCAGTTCCCTGCACATTGATCACAAAGAAATCACCCTGCTCTTCCACCGGAACCATCCCCTGAACTGTTTCCATCAGTTTTTTCTGGATCTCATCAGAATTAACTC
Source organism: Bacteroidota bacterium (assembly GCA_043797815.1). Taxonomy (GTDB): domain Bacteria; phylum Bacteroidota; class Bacteroidia; order Bacteroidales. The sequence continues at coordinate 48,137 of JAZDPG010000056.1, read as the reverse complement.
CGAAACCAATGAACAGTTCCAAAGGGATCATATTTTCACCTTCAAGTCCGTTGACAGCCAGGGTAAAGTCTCCGGTAAAAGCATCCAGGAGAGTTTTGGCCGGGATTCCGGTAGCCTCTTCCACCTTATCACCCACCTGACCAAGCTGAGAAGGAGAGAATTTCTCAACAAGCGCCTGCAGCTTCCTCATGTCCATTGAAAAAGACATAGCCAGGAGCAGGTCGCCACCCGGGGCCATCTTCAGCACATTCTTGTTCAGAGAGGGATTCATGACCAGAAATTCATCCAGGTTTTTCTGTACCTCTTCGCTGAAATTTGTTTCACCCGAAATATGAAGGACCCCGTCAGCGAATTCGCAATACATATGGGTGTAATTGTTGGTCAGATTCACCGGCAGTTCCCCAATTTTGTCTTTTGCAAATTTCTCTACCACCTTCTTCAGATCATCCGTCGAAAGCCACAGGTTGAGGTCTTTCATCTTTCCCTGGAAATCCTTAAAATCCACCAGACTTACGATGGACTCTTCTTTCACCGGGTTGAACATCCAGTCCAGGCTTGTTTTCCAGTAGGATTCATCAAATTCATCTGCATCGGGAGAACCCAGGATGATCAATTGTTTCTCGTTCCAGGCAATGATACCTGCCTTATCAGGTCGGATGTACTTGTATCCCTCCATGATTACGGTTGAATCAGGAATCTCATGTCCGATTTTGTCCACAATGGATTCAAATTTTGTCCTGTCTTTCATCCCCGCAACAAAACCGATTACAGGAGCTTCTTCTTCCATCTTTACAAACACATAGGCATACTCATCCAGCATCAAACCTGTGCTGAGGGGATCCTCAAGGATCTGTCCCCAGATCTCATCGCTCATTTTCTCCTTGAGGGATTCCAATGAATTGAGTTTTCCTTTGGTATGAATTTGCATGGGGTGCAGGGTCATTACTGCCACTGCATTGTCAGGAATGCTGCTGGCATAATCTGGAATATTCCTGGAACAGGAAGCGAGGGACAATCCCGCAATTATTGCAATAATAAACAGTAGTCGATTCATTGGATAAACAATTAGGTTAGAAAAAAACAACATAAATATACACCATATTCCATTCAGGCTTATGATAATAACGTTAAGAATCGAAGGAGATTTTAAACAAGCCGGGAAAAAGACCCGGAGGGACAAAAACAAAACCTTCAGGGCGATTTTAAAAAAACATCCCCCTGAAGGCTGTATGTATCTGTAAATGAAGTAGCCTGAATCAGGAACGCCTCCTAGAAATACCAGTGGGCGCCAACATAGCTATCCCATCGGAAATCGAATCCATACGGGCCAAAAATGTCAACTCCGGGAGCAAATTCCACAAAGCATTCCAAAGGCAAATTATGGAAATAGTAAGCAACCCCTCCCGGGGCACGAACAGTCAGCCAAACCCTGGAATACTCGTAGTAGTCCCAATAATAACTACTATACCCCCCCCACGTGGCAACACCCAGTCCGAGACCAGGACCGAAATAGACCTTCAACATATCCTGCCCCACATCGAATGACCAGTTGTGGATCAGGAAATCGGCGCTGATATGCAATCCGCCATAGCCTCCATAATCAATACCGGCAGAGACATCGAAGGCAGTTTTTTCGCTCATCCAGAATTTGGCACTGAAGTCAATTGTAGTACCCAGTTTGACACCGATACCTATACCGCTGGTCTGAGAAAAGGCACTGAGGGAAAATACCAGTGCCAGAGAGACAATGATTAGTTTTTTCATGATTTGGTTTTTTATTGAATCCAATTTTTGATTGTTAAATAAAGGTATAATTTTTTTTATGCAAGATGCATTCATTTTCGCGAAAAAACCCTGTCCTCTATTTTCGAAAGCTTCATCGCCCTCCTCATGCCCGTGTGCTGTTAAATCTTGACAGGTGATTCCAAATGTCCTAAATTTATAAATCAAACACCAGCAAAATATTTCCCAAAAACTGAAATACCATGAAAAGAACTATTCCTGTTTTTGCAATCCTGTTATTGTCCACCCTGGTCAGCAGCGCGCAGGTTCCCCAGAAGTTTAACTACCAGGCAGTGGTGCGGAATGCACAGCATGCCGTGATCTCCAACCAGGAGGTGGGTTTTAAACTGAGCATCCTGGCGGGTTCCCCCGGCGGATCCCCGGTGTATGTGGAGACCCATTCGGTGACCACCAATGCGGTGGGACTGGCCGGTCTGGTCATTGGTGAAGGAACGGTCAGCAGCGGAACCTTTGCAGACATCCTGTGGGGTGAAAACGCCTACTACCTGAAGGTGGAGGTGGATCCCTCCGGAGGAAGTTCCTACGAACACCTGGGGACTTCGCAGATGATCTCCGTGCCCTATTCCCTCTGGTCGGGGAATATCTCCAGCCCCACCCGGAAATTCACCGTGCAGGAGGAGCCCGGCCACCCGGTGGATTCGGCATTGTTTGAAGTGCGCAATGCGGAGGGCCAGACCGTTTTTGCGGTCTACCCGGAAGGGACACGGGTCTATGTGCTGGATGAGGAGGCAAAGGGAAGGAAAGGCGGCTTTGCCGTGGGAGGCTACTCCCGCAAGACCAAAGGGATCACCCAGGAGTACATGCATGTATCCCCCGACAGCATCAGGCTCTATTTCGATGATGAGAGCTCAAAAGGAAGAAAAGGAGGCTTTGCCGTGGGTGGCTATTCCCGCAAAACCAAAGGGACAACCGACCAGTATTTCGAGCTCAAGCCCGACAGCGCCAGGTTCACCCTGGTTTCTGACCAGGTGGATGGATTCCCAAACGCACTTTCGGTGGTAACCAAACAAAAAACAGGAAGCCCTGATGAATTCACCAGTTCCAGCCTTTTTAACCTGACCAGGGAGAATTATTTTATTGGTCACAGGGCAGGGGAATCAATAACCAGCGGTACGGGCAATAGTTTCATTGGTTTTGAAAGTGGGGTGCATACCACCTCGGGAAGGGGCAATATCTTCATTGGCGAAATCAGCGGTTTTCATAACGTTGATGGAGTAAATAATACATTCATTGGTCCTTCTGCAGGACAGGCTAACGTGAGTGGAACGCATAATGTTTTCCTTGGAAATGCAGCCGGCCATCAACATGTTGAAGGCGACAACAACGTTTATATCGGTGAATCAGCAGGCGGAATGAAAACGAGGGGGCTTAGCAATACCTTTATTGGAACGAGGGCTGGATTCAATAATATGGACGGGAATGATAATATTTTAATCGGGTTTGAAGCCGGCATGGATCATGTCGGAAGCGGAGAACTCATTATCGACCTTGGCAGCCATGATGTAAATCAGGCCTTAATCTTCGGTGAGCTTTACAACAACAAGCTGCGGATCAACAACCAGCTTGGGATAGGTCGAAATGCTGAATTGAACGCCCTCGAAGTGGAAGGCGAGGTTTCAAAAACTACTGCGGGGACAATTCTGGCCAACTCCGATGCCAGGATCAAAACCGATATAATAGATATTGAAAATGCCTGTGAGATTATTCTGGGACTCCATCCGGTGAAGTTCCGCTATACCGATGCATGGATGGAAAAAAATCCTGTCATAAAAGACAAAGTGTACTACAATTTCATCGCCCAGGAATTTGCGGAGGTATTCCCCGAGGCCGTGCAAAGGGGAGGGGACAATATGGGCGAGGGAGAAAATTTGCTGCAACTGGACAGTCATCCGGCCAATGTAGTTGCCATCCGGGCCATCCAGGAACTGGCGGAGCAGAACCGGGAGCAGCAGGCTGTTATTGATGACTTGCTTCGGAAAGTCTCTGCGCTGGAGGCGGAAATATCGGGGGCCCGTTAAAATATTTTAGTACTTTGTACGCATCATTTGTAAAAGGAAACACCACCACCAAAAGAAAAAACACCGTCAACCATGCAAGCCTTTAAACATTCTCTCCTTCCGCTATCATTTCTGATCATGATCCTCATGGGATCTCTTCTCCTTTTGGGCTGCGCCCGTCAACCGGGTATTGAACCCATCAAGCTTACCTGTGAGTATCTGAAAAATCCCGCTGTGGTGGATGTGCCGCAGCCCCGCCTTGGGTGGATTAATGTGGCCGCTGAAGGTGTCCGGGGACAGGCGCAGACGGCCTTTCAGGTTCGGGTAGCCACTGCCCCGGACAAGCTGGAAACCCCCGACCTGTGGGACAGCGGAAAGCGAAAATCTGATCAATCCTTTCGTGTCGCGTATGAGGGTGAAGCACTCCGGTCAAGGCAGGAGTGCTGGTGGCAGGTGAGGGTATGGGACAGGGATGGGGCAGTATCCCCCTGGAGCGAACCCGCCTTCTGGAGGATGGGGCTTTTGGATCAGGGTGACTGGAAAGCCAGCTGGATAGGTGCCCCTTGGCAGGGGGAAGAGGCCCTGCCCAAACCACCCGGAGGTCCCGGTGGCCGGCCGGAAGAGTTTGGGCCGCCAGCTCCGCTTTTGAGAAAGGAGTTTTCGGTGGAAAAGGAGGTAACCGGGGCAGTGGCTTATGTGACGGGACTGGGCTATTTTGAGCTTTACCTGAACGGTGAGAAGGTAGGGGAGGATCTGCTGGTTCCCAACCAGACCAATTACGGGAAGCGCCCGCAGTTGATGGATGCTGATATTTACCTGCCCGATGCATTCAGGGAGTACAGGGTGATGTACCTGGCCTATGATATCAAAGAGCAGCTGAAACAGGGAGGAAATGCCATTGGCGCGATCCTGGGGAACGGATTCTACAATCCGGCCAAATTCTGGACAGCATCCTACGGATCTCCAAGATTCCTCTGCCAGGTGCACCTGACCTATGCGGACGGAAGTGAGGAGGTGATCACCTCAGACAATTCATGGAAAGCTTCCCGGAGCCCCATTTTGATGGACATGGTCTATTACGGCGAGGTTTATGATGCGCGGATGGAACAACCGGGCTGGTGTACTGCCGGATTTAACGATTCTGAATGGGAAGCGGTGGCCATCCGCGAGGCACCTTACGGGAAGCTGGTGGCTCATACTGCCTGGCCCGACAGGGTTACCGGGCGCTTTGAACCGGTCTCTTTGGAGAAACTCGGAGAGGGGCATTACTTCGTCGATTTTGGAACGGAGATTTCCGGGTGGGTACGCCTGAACAATGTGGAAGGTCCGGAGGGTCACAGGGTGGAGATGACATTTAACGGAAATCAATATTCTGGCGACAACAGCTATATCTTTTCAGGGAAGGGAGCTGCGTCCTATGCGCCGCGATTCAACTGGTTTGTTTTCAGCGGAGTGGAGATTACCAACTGGCCCGGGGAGCTGAAGACCGGGCATCTCACGGCAGAAGCTGTCAATACGCTTATTGAACCCGCTGCTGTGTTTGAAACCTCCAATGATCTTTTTAATACCATCAATACCATCTGGAGAAGAAGCCAGACCGACAACATGCACGGAGGGATCGCCAGCGACTGTCCCCACCGGGAACGCTCCCCTTATACGGGCGACGGGCAGGTTGCCTGCATTACGGTTCTTCACAATTACGATGCAAGGAATTTCTACCAGAAGTGGGTACAGGACATGATGGGAGCCCAGATCCCGGAAACCGGATACATTCCCAACGGGGCACCCTGGCAGCCGGGTTGCGGGGGAGGGCCTGCATGGGGAGCAGCCATATGCGAGATTCCATGGCAATATTATGTACATTATGGCTCGACAGATATGCTGGAAGACAATTACGAGGGGATGACCGGGTACCTGAAGTACATGCAGACCTGGGTGGATGAAGAAGGAATTATGTTTTCGAAACGGACGGGCAAAAACGGAGAGGTGCTCAAGTGGTTCAACCTGGGAGAGTGGGTTGCTCCGGGCAAAACAGTTCCCGATGAGATGGTGCATACGTTCTACCTCTGGTATTGTGCCAATATTGCATCCAAAACAGCAGCAATCCTGGGAAAGAAGGAAGAGAGCGAGGCCCACAGGCTGCTGGCAGAAAAGACCGGTAAAGCATTTCACGCCCGGTTTTATGATGAGCAGGCCGGATCCTATGGGGACGGGGGAGGTAACATCCTGGCGTTAAAAATGGGTGTCCCGGATGACCGGTATGAGAAGGTGTTGGCTGCAGTGAAAGCAGGGATTCTCAGGAACGACGGGCATCTGGATACGGGGATTTTCGGAACGCGGTTCTTTTTTGAAGTCCTCGCCGAAAACGGAATGCAGGAGATGGCCTATGAGGCCATGAATAAGCGAAGTGAACCCGGATTCGGTCATTGGGTGGAGTTGGGTTCCACCACCACCCGGGAGAGCTGGGGCAGGGGAGGGTCCCACAACCATCCCATGTTTGGTGGCGGACTGGTATGGTTTTACAGGAACCTGGCAGGCATGCAGGCCGACCCTGAGAGTCCGGGATACCGTCATATCATCTTCAGGCCCCAGCCGGTGAATGAGCTGGCCTGGGTGAGCTATACCAACCAGACCTCATACGGTGAGGGCGGGATTTCCTGGAAGAACGAAAAAGGCCGCTTTATCATGGATGTAACCATTCCGGTGGGATGCAGCGCAACGGTCTATGTTCCTTCACCCGACCAGGAATCTGTACAGGAGGGAGGATCTCCTGCTTCAGAAACAGAGGGTCTGGAATCGCTGGGCATGAAAAATGGTTATGCCGTTTTCAAAGCAGTCAGCGGAACCTATCATTTCGGGGTCGCTGTGGAACAGAGCAGTTTATAGGATTAGTCCAGTTCCCGGTGCCACAGGGTGACCCGGACGTTCTGGCTTTCCCTGAGATGTGCCACGAGCTTTTCAGCACAATACACCGAACGGTGATGTCCCCCGGTGCACCCGAAGCTGACCATCAGGTGGGTGAATCCACGCTCTTCGTATTTGTCCACCGACATATCGACCAGCGTGGTTGCACTGCTCAGAAATTCATGCACATCTCCCTGTTGATCGAGAAAATCCGCCACCGCCTGGTCTTTGCCACACAGATTCCTGTATTGTTCAAGCTTCCCGGGATTTGTAATCACCCGGCAATCGAAAACATAACCTCCACCGTGGCCGCTGGGGTCTCCGGGAATCCCGTGTTTATAACTGAAACTGCTGACCGAAACGGTCAGGGTGGATTGGCGGGACTCCCTGTCCCTGAATCTTTTCAGCCCGGGAGCGGTCAGAAGTCTTTCAAAAATCTTCAGCAGTGCAGGGATATGGATGGGCAGCTCCACATTCTGAAGGATCCATTTCAGGTCATTCAGGGCATAGGGAATGCTCTGCAGGAAGTGGATTTTCTTTTCATAGAAACCCCTGAATCCATAGGCACCCATGGCCTGCATCATGCGGATCAGCACATGGGCATCATAGGATTCCCTGAAGGCACCGGGATCAACTCCGGGATAGTTCTTCAGTCCCCGGATGTAATGTTCCAGCAATTCCTCCCTGATGTGGGGGGGGATATCCGCTTTTGAATCATACAGAAGGGATGCCACATCATATTGCAAGGCCCCTTTCCGTCCCCCCTGGTAATCGATAAAACAGGGTTTGCGGTCCCTGAGCATGATGTTGCGTGACTGAAAATCGCGGTAAAGAAAATGATCTGTATCCTGGTTTAATAAATACGCGATCAGGGTGTTGTAGTCATCTTCCAGCTGTTGCTCATTGAATGGAATGCCGGCCAGCTTCAGAAAATAGTATTTGAAGTAACTGAGGTCCCACTGCATGCTCTGCCGGTCAAAACCGGACCTGGGGTAGCACACCCCGAAATTGAGCCCTTCCGGTCCGGTGATCTGGAACTTCTGCAATTCGGTCAGCACCTCCTTGTAAATCTGCTTCAGCCCATCGGGGAAAGTTCCCTTTTCCCTGACACTGACCAGATAGTCAAACAGGGTGATATCTCCCAGGTCTTCCTGCAGGTAGGCATTGTGGTCCGGGTCCACCAGGTAAATCTCCGGTACGGACAATCCTTTGGAGCGAAAATGCCTGCTGAATTCAATGAAGGCCACGTTCTCCTCCCTGTCCGGATTGATGACCCCGATGGCCGATGATTCAGTTCCTTTTATCCTGTAGTACTCCCTTTGTGATCCGGAGGCCGGCAGCTTATTGACGGATGTCACTTTCTCCCCGCACCACCGGTGGAAAAGCTCATCAAGAAGTTCTGATTTGGTCTGGCTCATGTCCAAATTTAACAATATGAATTAATCCGGACCATCTTCAGGTTGTGCAAAACAGAAATCATGGATGGTATTTTTCTATTCGTTATTTCTGGTTCAGGTATTTCATCATCGTCCCGGCCGGAATGGGGTTACCATGACCGGGGTACAAGATCTTTGCCCCAAGGTCAATCACCATTTTCAGGCTTTTTTTTACTAGTGTAATGTCTTTTGCGTAGATGGGCAAACCGGGCTTTAAAACAAACGGAAATTTGTTATGGGCCAGACAACCCACAAAGGCCTCTCCCGAATCGAGGAGTACACTGACCGAGCCAAAGGTGTGACCTGGCGTATATATGATTTTGCCCGCAATGCCAAATTCCTCCAGAGACTGGTCATTGTTCCCCAGGACAAGGTCTGCCTTGACTCCCGGGAAACCTCTTTTTTTCATAAGCAAGGGCTTGAGCAAGGCCCTTGAGATCCTGCCCCACCAGGTTACGCCTTCAGGCCAGTGGAAGATCCCCTCCTCAAGATTTTTTCTGTCTTTCTCATGGATGGCTACCGCTGCACCTGTAACTTCCTTCAGTACTTTGGTCCCCCCCACATGATCAAAATCTCCGTGGGTGAGGATGATCAGTTTAATTTCCTTTGGGGTCATGCCCTCTTTTGCAAGGAGTTTTGTGAATGATGAACCATCCTTGGCCCAGGCCGCATCGATCATGATGGCGCCCTTGTCTTTGACAATAAAACAGGTATTTACCCCGGATTGAAACGGGATGATTTGAAGTGCCATTGGATAAGGTTTTGCTTGCAGTTTAAAATCAAGTTACAACAAAAAGCTTCATCTGTCACTACCAATAAGCTCTCCAGTCTATGTATTTAATTATCAGAGAGTACCGAATGCTCTGACGGTAAAATTTCAGGCCTTTCTTCTGCCCGTAATAGGACTGTCCGGCTGAGGTGGCCTGCCACTGATTGGCATGGGGGAATGGAACATCCGGAATCTCCCTTCCCAGGAAGCCGCACAGTTTTTCCCATCCTTCACCTTTGGTGAAATCGATCGTAAGGAAATCTTCCGGGCGGTTTTTGAAGTACCCGGTGACCTCCCTGATGTGGTCGGAGTAAACCCGGAGGGTGTTTTCCCTGTGTTCCATGGGCAATCCCCTGCCCCGGCCGTAAATCCATTCGTGACTTGGGTTTCTCAACATCCCGATGTGCCTGGACACACTTTCATACCAGGACGCAGCATCCCTGAAGGTCAATATAAATTTGGATCCCGGGATCCTTTCATCCAGCTCCTTGTAGATCATGTACCAGGGAGTGTCTTCCAATGCGTCGTAACCGTTGATCATTTTTATGACCCGGTTAAAGTCACCCTTCAGGATGGGGATCAGTGGACGGGAACTTGTGTCCTTTACGCGGTAACCCAATATTTCCAGTGCCTCCCTGAGGGAAGAAGTACCTGTCTTCTGAAATCCGACACCTACGATTTTGCCTTCCAATTCCCCTTCTCCTATTTTTGATAGATCACCTTCCGGACAGAGAATTCATGATTCAGATCGTAGCATTTTACATAATAACAACCCTGGGGCAGAGGGCTGAAGTCAAATGTATTGTTGCCGGATTCGTGGATCAGTTTTCCGAAAACGTCGAACACTTCTATGTGTTCCAGACTGGCAGCTTCAATATGAAGGATACCGGAAGTCGGATTCGGATAGACCCGAAGCTTCTTGTTTTGATCGGGTCCGGTGAAGGAACCGGCACAAACCTCAACGGTCAGGTTGGTGGTTACGGTGCTGTCACAACCTGCGAAGTTCACATATGTATCGTAATAAACTCCGGATGCGGTCTGCTGGGTTCCTCCTGCATAATAACTCTCGCCATAGCATATGGTTATATCTACTGTAGATTCGGAAACAGGCAATACGGTTACGGAGGTAGCCACGATGCTGTCGCTCCCGTCACTTCCGGAAAGTGTATCCCTGTAAATCCCTTCATCCTTGATGTACCTGGCGTGCAGCATAACACTGTCACCCTCACAAAGGTCAAGTTTACAGTTTGTGACAGGTGGCAGATTGTTTTCCTTCATGGCACGGGTTATCGATCCATCCTCGATGGTTGCCACAATCCCCAGGTCCGGCGCCATCACAAAGCCGGTTGAATCTGATACGCTGACTTTCAGCCAGAAACAATTCTTGTAACTGGTCAAAGGCAGGTCATAATCACCGATGAAGTAAGATGTGACAGAGAAAAGCTGGTTGCTGTAGTTGTCCAGGTGGGTGTATGTGTGTTTAAAGTACAAAAGGTCCGTCACAATTGTATCGCCCAGGGATGCCCTTACATAGACGTTGTTCAGATCCATGATTCCATCCAGGAATATATCCATTTCGGGATCCTCCTGGGCTCTTCCATCCGTATAGTTCTTATGACTGCTTACATAATAGAACGTGGTATCTCCGGAGATAAGGGTTTCATCAACCCTCATGGTATCGGTGCCTGCGATGGTACCGTCTTCCAGGATGTCATAAATCCATACGTGTCCAAGAAAGAAGGGCGAATAATCCTGTGCATTTGTTTGTGATACAATGACCACCAAAATGACTGAAATGAAAATCCTGATCGACATGGCCTGGGGTATTTCTTGTTTAAGTAAAAATACATCAATCCTCTTACACGTGCAAACTGTAAAACCGCACTCAATCCGGACCTGTGAATTCCGCACTCAGCCTGGTTTGCAGGCCTCCGATATCAGTGATTAGCTTTTTCAGGGTAAGGGATTCGATCCGGTTTAGACTGCTGATATCCAAGCTGTTTGTGGGGATTTCATTACTGGCAATGGCTGCCGACTGGTTCCTGATCCGGAGGTAGGTAAGGTAATTGAATGACCCGGTCAGTTCGTCCCAGGTTGATTGATCAATCTCTTTTCGCTCCAGCAACAGGGCAGCCCGCTCCATACTGCCTGTTTCCAGTATTTGTGCACGAATGGCATAAAGCCGGATGAAAGAAGTCAGAGGCAGAAGCATTCTTTTTAGATCCAGGTCTTCGTTTAACTGGTGAGAAGTGCTTGGTTTCATTTTCATTATTGCGTGGGCCATGTGGTAAAAAAATACGGATTTGTTCTCCGATGTTTGATTCACGTGGGAACGAAGTTCCTCTACAAGAAGGCTCTCACCGTATATAAACCTGAAATCAAAAAAAATAGCTGTGTCAAGAATATCCTTTGGATTGCTGTCCTGAATCCAGTTGCTAAAATATTTTTTCCATGTTGGGAGGTCCTGGTTCCAGCTGGGATTTCCTGCCATAATCTCCCCCGGGCACTTCCTGTATCCGATGGTGCCAAGATCTTTGTTGATCTTTTTGCCAAGGGACAGGAAATAGGATTGTACTTCCTGCTTGTTGAGGCCGGTGTGATCCCCAATGATGATTGCATTATCCTGGTCCGTGGCCAGCGTCTGTTCACCCCGGCCCAGGCTCCCCATTACCATGAGTGCAAACCTGGTGGGGGCTGGTCCCAGTTCTCCAAGTGCAAGATCCATCAGGCGACGGTGGATGGCGTCTGCCACAGCGGTGATGATCCTGGTGATGTTTGTGGTGTGGCTGCCGCTTTCGATCAGCGCTTTAACCAGGGCAGTCAGGCGCCGGTATATGTGGGAAATCTGATCTGTCGTTTCAGAATCTTCAACCTCCCTCACAAGGAATCCAACCATGTTCTGTTGCATTTCAACCAGCTCCTTATAACCTACCACACCATTTATTTTGTGATCCCTGCCGGTCAGAGCGATATGCGAGACAGACCGTGCATTCATGGTAAGTAATCCTTCATAAAGAAGGGCATTTCCCGGCAGCGTGACCACCGGGGAGGTCATGATTTCGATCACCTTGTTGCCCGGATCCATGCCCGTTGCCAGAACCCTTCTGTTCAGATCATTGTTATTGATCACCCCAATGATCTCATTGTTTTGCTGGATGAACAGGATGGTCCGGTTTTTCCGGGACATCAGCAGGGCAGCATCCCGGATGGAGGTATCGGCCGGACATTTCCAGACCTCACCGGCAATGGAATGAAGCGGTTGATTCATCACGGAGAGAGAAGTTTGCAGTTCAACGGCCAGTTGTCCGCTCTGTTTTTCGAATTGCATCAGGGAACTTACCTCTTTGGTAACCAGGATATACCCGGTCTGGCCTGCATAGGTGATTCGGGAGGCTGAGAGCACTACCTCCCTCTGGCTACCGTCTTTGCAAAGCAGGATGGTTTCGCGGGAGATGCTGCTTTTGGGATCCTTGAATTCTGATGCAAGCATTTCCCATTTCACCTTGAACAGTTGTTCGAAATTCATTTGCCGGACCTCAGCAGGATCATAGCCACTCAGGTCACTGAATTTCATATTAGAGAATACGAAGGCCTGGTTTACCAGCATGAGCGTCCCCTCGGTGGATGCTTCCACCAGTGATTTGTATTTCTCCCTTGAAAGGCGCAGGTCGTTCTCCGCTTTGCGCCTTCTTTTTTCAATATCAAGGCTCTGCCTGATGATGAAGGCCAGGATGGTGCTGATGATCAGTGAAATCAGCAGTGCTACCCGCAGGAGGCCATTTTTTAAAAAACCTATTTCCAGCCTCACATCTTCCAGGTATATTCCGGTTCCAACAATCCAGCCCCAGGGCTGTACCTCTTTTACATAGGAGAGCTTCGGGACAATCCTGGTTGAATCATCTTTCCATTGCCACATATAATCAATAAATCCCTCGCCCTTTTTGCTCACCACGGCTACAGATTCCACAAAAACCAGTTTGCCATCCGGATCCTTATAGTGATTCAGATCCTTACCGATGAGTTCGGGCCGGTAGGGGTGCATGATCATCACAGGTTGCTTGTCAATGATCCAGAAATAGTCTTTTAATTCATCTCCATAACGGATCTGGCTGACCCGTTCGACCACCAGAGCCTGTGCAGAGTCCATCGGGATCAGTCCCCTGGTGACCTCCTGCTGGTACTCCTCAATCAGGCTGCAAACGCTCTGGGTAAGTTCGGAGATCATCTCCTTTTTCCCCTCCATGATGTTCTTCTCAAACGAGGGCAGGATGACAAAGAAAATTGAAGCTATAAAGAGGCCTATCGCCAGGATGGAAGGCATCACAATGAAAAGGAAAAACCGTTTCAGGTTGCTCTGGGGCATTGCGTTTATGACTTTGTTATTTGAACCTTCCGGCTGTCTGTATCAAATATACAAAATCCCCTTCGGTTTTTATGCCTGGTTACAGGTGGAATGCCAAGGATTGCGGGGAATTTGCTGATCTCAAGCGCGCGGTAGGTGAAGTGCCTGAAACCTTCGGGTGTGACCCTGTAAAATCCCCTTGGATGGGCATGACCGGTAAAACCCACACTGCAGCCCAGGCTTTGCATGAACTCAAAATGTCCGCTGAATTCCTTTTCCCAGGTGTAAAATTTCTTTGAGAATCCTGACAGGTTGGGGAAGGCATAATGGCTCAGGAGAATTTTGTATTCCGGAGTATCCAGAACGCAATATTCCTGAAGGGTGGAGAGGAAATCCACTTCATCGCGACTGTACCCGGGATCCAGGTCCTGGTCGTGGAACCAGAGCTCATCTTTCCCCAGTTCTAAACGCTTTCCGGGATCCAGTTCATACCAGTCAGGCGGGAAATTAAAGGTGGCCGATTGCCTGGGGATCCTGCCGGCTGTATGGAGATCGTGATTTCCGGGAATAATGATCTGACATTTCTCCCTGATCAGGTCCAGGCAGGCGGAAGCATTCCTTGTTTTTTCGTATCTGAAGAAAGGCCGGCTGAATCCTGAAATATCCCCCAGGCAAATGAGCTTATCATAGCCCCTGTTATCAATATGCTTCAGAACCTTCTGCAGGCTCCTGTAATCTTCATGGATATCGGAGATAATGGCTAAGCGCACGAATCACGATTGAATAATCAATTCATCATAAAATTATCCCTTTTCGCTCAGAATTGCTATTGTGGCAGAATTTAACCCACCCATTCCCATCAGGAGGTCTTTTCATGTTTCTTTTTTGGAAAGGGAGCACTGGAAACACAGTAGATCACACTTTCGATCTCATCGCTCAGGTTCACATTGTTGACCACAGTATAATCGGGGACCTTGAGGATGACCGGGGCAAAGTTGATAATTCCTTCAATCCCTGCTTTTACAAGCTGATCGCAGACCGATTGGGCAGCAATATCCGGCACCGCAATAATGGCAGTCCTTACCGAAAACCTCGTGATAATTTCCTGCAGCCGGTCCATGTCATAGACCGGGATTTCCGACCGCATTCGCTGCTTGGAAGGATCAATGTCAAAAGTAGCCACAATGTTGATTTGCCGCTGGATAAACTTCTGATAGTTGGACAGGGATGATCCAATATTCCCCCGGCCTATTACAATAATGTTTTGATGCCCGTTCTGATAAAAGATCCTTTCCAATTTGGTGATTAGTTCATCCACCAGGTACCCGCCCCTTTGATTGCCCTTGATCCTGTATTCAGAAAAGTCTTTTCTGACCTGTTCCGGTGTGATGCCGGTCTCCTTGCCCAGGGTATAAGAGAAGACCCTGTTTACACCAAGTGCCTGCAGCCGGATCAGGCTTCCCCTGTATAAAAGGATTCTTCGGAGGCTTTTCCTTAAGGGGCATTTTGTATTTTTTTTCACATTATTTTTTTTTTGAAGGATGGGCCTTTCAAAGATCCGAATATATTTTTAATATACAATACAGTCTTATATGTTAGTAAATCAATATATTAATCATCATGATAATATGTAATTCAAAATATTTCCCCGGTATAATGCTTGACTGATATAGGGTCCGTATATATTTTTATGGTTATATTTTTCACAAAAAATGAAAAGAATCTCCTTCGGAAAAGAGGAATGGAATAGAAAATTATCGCAGCTAATTGCATCTGTTGACATTTATGCACCGGTAAAGAACGAAAGCAGTTGCGATTACACGCTGCTTCGTACCGGTTTGGTTCCTGAAATCGTTTACAACAAGCCCAAACCGGTTACCCCGCTGAAGAACTTTTTTCTGCCTGTCAAGGAGAATGTTACATTGAATGGCTCACCTTTCCGGCCGCTTGTGATCATCGGACCGCCCCAATGTGATGTGATGGCACTCTCCTACCTGGATGAGATTTACCTGGACCAGGAGTATACAGACCCGGTGTATGCACAAAGACGCAAAGACACCACGCTGGTTTCCATGGATTGTCTGAGCATCCAGGGGCATTGCCATTGTACAAGCTACGGGATCGAGCCCATTGGGGATGATCATGCCGACCTTTCCATTGCCGTTTTAGGCGACCGGGTCATCCTGACTGTTTTTGGATCAAAAGGGCAGTCATTCATCGAATCGATGGGCATCCTGGTTTCACCGGAACCGGAACAATCTCTGCTGCAATCCCTTGAGACCAGGCGCAAGGAGGTGTTTGAACTTTTAAAAACCCTGAACAGCGGCCTTCCCGATTACCTGGAGACAGGGAAACTTGTTTCGTCGGCAGGCAAAGAGATATGGAAGAAATATGCTTCCACCTGCGTTTCATGCGGGGCCTGCAGCGCCATCTGTCCTACCTGTTCCTGCTTTATTTTGATCGACCGGACCGGATTTGAAAAAATAAGGCAGCTGGATACCTGCCAGTACCCGGGTTTTGAGCGGGTGGCGGGAGGAGAGGACGCCCTTCATACGCTATCTGAAAGATTCAAGAACAGGTATCTGTGCAAATATGTCTGGAAACCTCAAAAGTATGCGTTGAAAGCCTGCACGGGATGTGGCCGTTGCATTGAAACCTGCATAGGGAAAATCAACAAAAATGAGTTGTTTGCTGAATTGTCAAGCTGATGAACCATGGGAATGAATGGAAATATCTACAAACCCCTTAAATCTGAATTGATCAGGATCGTTGATGAATCGCCACTTATCAAGACTTTTGTCCTGGTGCCGGAGGAGGAATTCTCATTCAAAACCGGGCAGTTTATTGAGGTGACCATCGATGGTCTGGGAGAGGCCCCGTTCACCCCCTCCTCTTCCCCTCTGGTAAAAAGCCGGCTGGAAATTACCGTCATGAAAACGGGGCAGGTAACAGAATATATGCACGGGATGCGGCCCGGGGAAAAAATGGGGATCAGGGGACCCTTTGGCCGTGGATACCCCATCGAGAAATTTGTTGATAAGGAAGTACTCATCCTCGGTGGGGGCTGTGGTTTTGCCCCAATTCGCTCTTTGTTATATAATCTGATTGCCATCTCAGAGCGTCTCAGGAAAGTGACCCTCTGCTACGGATCAAAAACCCCGGAAGATTGTGTGTATAAACCCTATATCCAGGAATTGAGGGAAACACCGAAATTTGAAGTATTGCGGAGTGTGGACCAGGCCAATGAGAATTGGACCGAAAGGGTGGGGGTGGTGACCGTACTGCTGGATGATGTTCACATGGATATCGGGAACTCGGTGGCAGTGGTTTGCGGACCGCCTGTGATGATGAAGTTCGGCACCAGGAAATTACTGGAGATGGGATACCCCGAAAAGGATATCTATCTCTCCATGGAAAAGAACATGTCCTGCGGACTGGGGAAATGCGGCCATTGCATGATGGGCAGGTACCTGGTATGCAAAGATGGTCCCGTTTTTACCTACGATGAAATCAAAGATCAACCCCATATCTGGAATTGAATATGGCACAAAAGATCCTGATCGATCTGGAAAAATTCCGGAATCAGCCGGGAAGAAGCTGTGATATTTCACCTCCGGAAGGCTTTTACCTTTCAACCGGTTGCAAGGACGGACTGAAAAGTATCCGGGAGGAGGCAGTGTTCCGGTTCACCTGCAGAAGGTGTGCCGACGCACCCTGTGTGGCTGTTTGTCCGGCCGGGGCTCTTGAAAAGGATGAACATGGTTTCATATCCCGTGCCACCAACCTTTGTGTATCCTGTAAATCCTGTGTGGTGATCTGCCCTTTCGGTACCATGATGACCGATTTTTTTGAATATCACCGGGACAAGGAGCATTATTATAATGTGAGCAATCAACGCGAACTGGACCTTTTTATCCGGAATTCCCCTGAAGGAGCTGTCCGGCTGGTGGATATGGAGGAAGATCCCGAAAGGCATATTTATCAGTTAAATGACCTTGTCCTGGTGAGAGAGCAAATGTGGAAAACCGACACCTTGTAATTCAATTCATATGGGCATGCAACTTTTCTATTTTCTCATTTTTCCGGGCTTCCTTTTCGTGGCAGTTGCAGGCGCCTTTCTCTCCTGGTTCGACCGTAAGATCACGGCCAGGGTTCAGTTCCGGAAAGGACCGCCCCTGCTCCAGCCCTTCTACGATTTTTTTAAACTCTTGTTGGTTAAGGAAACCATCCTGCCGGCCCGGGGGGCAAAGGGACTCTTTATGGCCGCCCCCGTTTTTGCGGTATCCGGAGCCACCCTGGCAGGGATTTTCATTTTGCTGCCATTGCTGAATATTACAACCGGGTTTCGGGGCGACCTGATCGTTATTTTTTACCTGCTCACCATCCCTTCCCTTACCTATGTGCTGGGAGCCCTGGCATCAGGAAATCCCCTGGCCGCCGTAGGTGCTTCCCGCGAGATGAAACTGATCATGAGTTACGAACTCACTTTCCTGCTGGTACTGGCCGGGGTGATTATTAAATCCGGCCAGAGCATTGATCTGCAGCAGGTCATCCGGATACAGCAGGAGGGAACTCCCTTTATCGGTAGCATATCCGGGGTCCTCCTCTTTGTAGTTGCCATCTTTTGTTTGCAGGCAAAGCTGGCCATGGTCCCCTTTGACATGCCGGAAGCTGAAACTGAGATCTCTGACGGAATCTTCATCGAATACTCGGGCACACCCTATGCCATGATCAAACTATCAAAATACATGTTGCTGTTTGTCCTTCCGTCCCTGGTCATTGCCATCCTGATGAATGGTATCAGGCTTGATGGGTTACACATACTCTATGCCGTTCTGAAACTAATTGCAATCGTATTGCTGCTTACCCTGATCAGAAATACAAATCCCCGGGTAAAGATCAGGCAGGCAATCCGGTTCTTTTTTGTTTGGATGAATCTCCTGGCAATCATCGCGATCGTCCTGGCAATTTTTGGTTTATAAACTTTGTAGTCGTGGGCTTTAAAAGTTATTGTTTCAAAAAATCACTCTGGCTGTTTCACTTTGGAGGGGCATCGTGCAACAACTGTGATATTGAAATCCTGGATTGCCTGACCCCCAGGTATGATTTGGAGCGATTCGGTATGGTCCTGGTTGGAAGCATCAGGCATGCCGATGTGCTCCTTGTGACCGGATCCATCAACAGGAAGGATAAGCCCAGGCTGCTGGAGATCTACAAGCAGGCTTCCAAACCCATCCTCGTGGTTGCCATCGGAGCATGTGGATGCACCGGGGGCATCTTTGCTGAAGGGGACACCTTCGCAGGGCCCGTGGATCAGATCATTCCCGTAGATGCCTATATTCCGGGATGCCCTCCGAAGCCTGAGGCCATCCTCGCCGGTATCGTGAAACTTCTTGGTAAAAACTGAAAAAAATGGTCATTGACAAACTAAAAGATACTTTTCCAAAAGCGATCGTGGGGACAGAGATCCGGAATGACCGGCGGGCAACCCTTACCATTGATCCTTCGGCACTTGTTGCCATCTCCCGCTATCTTCATCACGAACTTGGGTTCCGTTTTATTATTGCCTCGGCGCTCCATACACGTAAAGGATTTGAGATCTATTATCATTTCAGTTTCGACCAGACCGGTTTGATCCTGAACCTCCATGTAATCCTCGATAGCGAACAGCCGGAAGTGGAGTCCCTTTCCAACATGTTCGAAGCCACCAACTGGATCGAAAGGGAGATGCATGAACTGTTCGGGATCAACTTTCTCAACCATCCCAACCTGGAAGAATTACTCTCTGAAGGGAACTGGGCCAAAGGGGTCTATCCTTACAGGAAGGTTTTTTCATCAAAAGGGGAGGCAAGCACATGAGCAAACAGACACTGATCCCGGTAGGGCCCTATCATCCCCTTCAGGAAGAACCCGCGCTGTTCAAGTTATACTGCGAGGGAGAGATCGTGAAAGATGTGAAGTGGGAAACCGGTTATAACCACAGGGGTATTGAAAAACTAAGCGAGAAAAAGAGTTACGATGAGGTCTTTTTCCTGGTGGAAAGGATATGCGGCATCTGTTCTACCTCCCACCCCTTTGCTTTTGCCAACAGTGTGGAGGAGATTGCCGGGGTGGAGGTGCCAGACAGGGCCAAATACATCAGGTCCATCATCGCCGAACTCGAAAGAATTCACAGCCACCTGCTCTGGGTGGGACTTGCAGGGCATTTCCTTGGCTACAATACCGTATTCATGTGGGCATGGAAATACAGGGAACCCGTACTGGATCTTTTTGAAATGATCACCGGGAACAGGAACAGCTATGCCATGTTCAAGGTTGGCGGAGTAAGAAGGGATATCGAAAATGCAAAAATAGCTGCCATAAAGGAAGTGCTTTCCCTGGTGAAGAAAAAGACAGATCTGCTCGTGGGGGCCGTCATGGACGATCCGGTCATCCACGCCCGGACCAAAGGGGTAGGGGTCCTCACCCGGGAGGACATCCTCAACTTTGCTGCTGTGGGTCCCATTGCCCGGGCATCGGGAGTGGATATGGATGTCCGCAGGGACGATCCCTATGCAGCCTATCCCCTTGTCAACTGGAAAGTGATCACCGCGCAGGCCGGCGACGTCTTTGCCAAGGCCGAAGTCAGGTTACTTGAAATGTATGAGTCTATTTCCATCATTGAACAATGCCTGGAAGGATTGAGGAAAGAGAAAGAAGGAAATATCGATGTTAAGGTGAAACACATCCCGCCTGGGTACGGCACAGGTCACACCGAAGCTCCAAGGGGAGAAGTCTTTCATTTTGTGGTTTCGGACGGATCAAACTCGCCCGCCCGCCACAAAATCAGGGCCCCCAGCTATACCAATATATCCACTTTTAAGAAATCCTGCGTGGGGCAAAGTATATCTGATGCCACCATTTCCCTGGCGGCTGTGGATCCCTGTTACTGCTGTACTGAGCGCTTGGCGGTAGCCATCGACCACCACAGTGGCAAAAGGATCATGAATGCCAAAGAGATCATTGAGCATTCCGCGCTTCTGACAAAAAAGTTGCTTAAACACGCCTAAACATTCATCATGAGCCAGGCAATCTATATTATTCTGCTGCCCGTTTTAACCGGCCTGTTGCTGTTGTTTCTGCCTGCCAGCCTGAAGATCATGAAAGGCATTATTGCCATCCTGGCTTGCCTGGTGATATGTTACCTGGCCGTGGTACTTTACCGGGCAGAAGACCTGGTATTTACCCTGGGAGGCTGGGTGGCAGCCAGCGGATTCGATGTGTCTGGTTTGGGGGCCGTTGCCAATGCAGAGCGTTACAGTTCTTTTTCGATTGACGCATTAAGCAGGCTCATTGTTTTGTTTATCAGCTTTTTATCTCTTTTAATTGCTGTCTATTCCCTTGGATACAGGATCAGGGGAACCATGAGGAACTTCCATGCCTGGTTCCTGATTACCCTTGGGTTCACCCTGGGAGCGGTACTGGCCAACAACCTCCTGCTCCTCTTGATTTGCTGGGGCGTGCTTGGTTTAACGCTTTACCTGCTGATCCGGGGATATGATGAGGCAAGCAGTGCTGCAGCCAAGAAGACCCTGGTGATGATCGGTGCTTCAGACGGGATCATGATATTGGGTGTCGCCCTGATCTGGAGGATCACCGGGACCCTGAACATGGATGAGATTACCCTGCCCACCAGTGATGTGGTGCGGACCATCGCATTTCTGGCGTTGTTGACAGGTTGTTTCACCAAAGCAGGTGCGTTTCCATTTCACACGTGGATCCCCGACTATACTGAAAAAGCTCCTGCCTCTTCATCAGCCTTCCTCCCGGCTTCACTGGATAAGCTCCTGGGCATCTATTTCCTGGCCAGGATCACCACCCAGCTGTTTGCCCTGGGAGACTGGATTCGGTTCATCCTGCTTACCATTGGAGTCCTTACCATCATCACAGCGGTCATGATGGCTCTGGTTCAGCATAATTATAAACGACTGCTCGGTTACCACGCAGTTTCACAGGTAGGCTACATGGTTGTGGGTTTTGGCCTGGGATCTGTGATCGGAGTTGCAGCAGGCCTTTTCCATATGCTGAATAACGCCATCTATAAAGGGGGTCTGTTCCTGGCAGCAGGGGCTGTTGAACAGCAAACCGGGAAAGAGGAAATGGAAGACCTGGGAGGTCTTTCCCGGACCATGCCCTTTACATTTTTTGCTGTCCTGGTATTCGCCCTTTCCATATCAGGAATCCCGCCCTTCAATGGATTTGCTTCCAAATGGATGATCTACCAGGGGATTATTGATTTCGGGAGCGGTTCAGGTTTCTCCAACAAACTCTGGGTTGTATGGCTTGGACTTGCCGTACTGGGTTCTGCCCTGACCCTGGCCAGCTTCATCAAACTTGTGGGAGGTATTTTCCTGGGTCGCCGGAGAAACGACCTTTCTGCAGTAAAAGAAGTATCTTCCCTGATGTATGTACCCATGCTCATCCTTGCTTTGACTTGTGCAGGCTTCGGAGTATTTGCCAGCAAACAGGTAGTGCCCGGATTGCTGATGCCGGTTTCCGGCACCTTTGCCTTCACAGGTGCATGGGCATCCTCCATGGTAGGTGTACTTGTACTGGTTTCAATCGGATTGGGTATTCTCATTTATTTTCTTGGGAATGTGAAGAATACCAGGTCGTCGGATAGCTTTATCGGGGGTGAGAAGCTTCAGGAGGAGACTTCCTTTTCCACGCTTGAATTCTACCGGACATTCCAGGAATTCAAATGGATTGCCTTCATGTACCGCAGGGCCAGGGACAAATGGTTTGACCTGTATGATCTGTCCAGGCAGGGCTGTTTATGGTTGGGCCGGCTTCTCAGCAAAGCCCACTCGGGTGTATTGCACGACTATGTCCTGTGGGTGTTAGCCGGTGTTGTGATTCTGTTGCTTCTGCTGATAACCTAATTTGATCAGATATGGATTTGACTATTTCCATGATATTGGTATTCATGATTGCCGGAGCCCTCTATGCACTTCACGCAAAGGACCTGCTGTCGGCAGTGGTTGCAATGGGAATTGTGGGTTATGGCCTGGTCATCTGTTTTCTTTTGTTGAAAGCCCCTGATCTGGCGATCGTGCAGATTGTGGTTGAAACCATTACCCTGGTCATCATGGTTGCGGTGGTACTGGACAGCAGCCGGAAAGAAATTGTGACCACTTTAGACAGGAGTACGATCCTGCAGATGGTGACCGGGTTCATCATTTTCGCCGGATTGTTTTACTTTTTCCTGCGTGCCACAGAGAACCTGGATTCGCTGGGATCGCATACCCTCAGGATGTCGGAGGCATATGTGAACGGTGCAGTGGAAAAAACCGGAAGTGTGAACCTTGTGACCGGGGTCGTTTTCGATTTCAGGGCCTACGACACCCTTGGAGAGGCGGTCATCTTGTATACAGCGGCCCTGGGTGTGCTCACCCTGTTAAGAATGAAAGGAAAAAAATAATGCCTTATGGAAGGAATGTCCATGATCATAAAAAAGGTAAGCCAGCTGCTGGCGGGACTTATATTCGTGTATGGGATTTACATCATTCTTCACGGGCATCTTACTCCCGGGGGAGGATTTGCCGGGGGGGTTATCATTGCCGGGGCATTTATACTGCTCATACTGGCATTCGGGAGCAGTAAACTGAACCTGAAGAAGGAGTTATCAGGTTCATCCGGCACGGAAAGCCTGGCGATACTTCTGGTGGTCATTCTGGCCCTGATGTCGCTTTTGCTGGGTGCAAAAGTATTCATTGTCAATTTTCTTCCCAAGGGCTTGCCCGGGGAGCTGCTGAGCGCAGGAGTGATCCCTCTCTATAACCTGTTTGTGGGTATTGAGGTAGCAGGGGCTATCCTGACCATTTTCCTGGCACTGGTAATATTTAACGAGGAGAGTTCAACATGACAGCCTACATCCTGACTTTTATCCTGTTTTTGGTGGGCCTTTACGGGGTCATCACCAGGCGCAATCTGATCAAGATTGCCATTTCACTATCGATCATGGAATTCAGTATCTTCCTTTTGCTGGTCCTGATCGGGTTCATTGACGGAGGGTCGGCTCCCATCGTTGATCCTGAAAAAGCGGGGACACTGTATGTTGATCCCCTGCCACAGGCGATGGTACTTACGGCCATTGTTATCGGGTTGGCTACCACTGCCATGCTCATGGCTATCGCCATACGCCTCTACAGGAAATATAAAACCTTCGATATTCGGGAAATTAAAAACTTAAGAGGATAGAAGATGAATGCGCTGATCCCCCTGTTTGTTGCCCTGCCGCTGATCTCAGCATTCCTGGTTATGATCCTGGGAAAACTGGTGAGTGGATTTCACAGGATTCTTGCCCCCCTGGTATTGCTCATCCTCCTGGCCATGGCCATGTATGAGTTTTCAATGGCAGGCAGGGCACCCTTCATCTACACCATGGGGGGATGGAGCACTGAAGGGGGAATCCCAGTGGGCATCTACCTGGTCCTGGATGGATTTTCAGTGCTGATGCTCTGCATGATCAACCTGGTGGGATTTATTGCCCTTTTTTATTCCCTCTCTTACATGAAACAATATACTGCTGAGCGTAACTATTATGCCCTCTTTTGCCTGATCATTGCCGGAATGAACGGGGTGGTGCTCAGCGGTGATCTGTTCAACCTGTTTGTTTTCCTGGAGGTATCGGTAATTTCCTCCTATGTGCTGGTGGCTTTCGGTGTGGGCAAGGCCGAACTCGAGGCCTCTTTCAAGTACCAGGTTCTGGGGGTCCTGGCCTCCATGCTGATCCTTCTCGCTATCAGCCTGGTATACTGGCAGACGAAAACCCTGAACATTGCCGATGTAAAGCTCCTTCTCGAGGGTGCGGCAGGCGATCCCTTCCTTGTTTTTATCCAGGTGCTGCTCATCTCCGGATTTGGGCTAAAAGCAGCCATTGTCCCGTTTCATGCCTGGTTACCGGATGCCCATGCATCCGCACCCTCTCCGATTTCTGCCATGTTATCCGGGGTATTGATCAAGGCTGTGGGGATTTACGTGCTGATACGCCTGTTCTTTAATATGTTCGCATTCAGTCATGAAATTGCTGTGGTATTTACCGTACTGGGTACGGTATCCATGGTGGCCGGGGTATTGCTCGCCCTGGTACAGTGGGATTTAAAAAGACTTCTTGCCTATCACAGCATCAGCCAGATCGGATACGTGATCATGGCATCCGGAATGGCCATGATCCTGCTCTCCAGCGGCACAAACCATGGTGCTGCGGTCCTTGCCCTCACCGGGGCTGTCTATCACCTGGTCAATCATGCTGTATTCAAGGGATTGCTCTTCCTGAATGCCGGTGCCCTGGAACACCGGCTGGAAACACGCGACCTGAGAAAGATGGGGGGGCTCTCCAGGTCCATGCCGGTCACCTCATCCACATCATTTATAGCCTCCATGTCCATTTCGGGGATTCCTCCGTTCAATGGCTTTTTCAGTAAACTAATTATTATCATGGCAGCCATCCGTGGGCACTTTTACCTTTTAGCCATATTGTCCATTATTGTCAGTATCATTACCCTGGGATCCTTCCTTAAATTCCAGCGCTATGCATTTTTCAACAAAGCTTTGGAAGAAACCATGCAAAAGATCAGGGAAGTACCCTTTTCCATGTCCTTCAGCATGCTTGTCCTCGCTACCCTCTGCTTTGCCTTAAGCCTGCTGGCTTTTCCGGCAGTCAGCGACAAAGTGCTGCGTCCTGCCATAGACGTGCTCATGCAAACAGACCTCTTTTCAATCACAATAACCGGACTATGATATGCGATACCTGACCCTGTTCATACTGGCCTTTCTGTTCTGGATGCTCCTTACCTTTGAGCTCTCGGTTTCAAACATCGTGGCAGGAGCAGTTACAGCCCTGGTTGCTTCCCTGCTGTTTACCCGGTACTTTTTTATCAAAGTTTATAAATTCCTTCAGCCGAGACGCTATTTCTGGCTGCTGGTATACCTGGGAGTCCTGATCTGGGAGTGCATTAAAGCCAATTTCGATGTGGCCTACAGGGTGCTGCACCCGGCCATGCCCATCAGGCCGGGAATTGTAAAAGTGAAGCTGGAACTGAAATCGGATTTTGCCCGGGCCATGCTGGCCAATTCCATCACCATGACTCCCGGGACCATTGCCGTGGATATCGTAGGAGATGACCTTTTTGTCCACTGGATATACGTGAGTTCTGAGGATCCTGCGGTATACAGGAGCAAGGTTGCAGGACGGTTTGAAAAATATATTAAAAAGACCTTTGAATAATGGATTTTCTTGAAATAATGTTATACCTGCAGATTGCACTGAGTGCATCCTGCCTGTACAGGATCATACGGGGTCCTTCCATCGCCGATCGAATGGTGGCAATCGACATCTTTGGTGTCCTGGTAGCAGGCATCTGTGGCATTCTTTCCATCATTACTGAAAAAGGTTTTATCCTGGACATCGGGATCGCCTGGATCATTCTCAGCTTTATCGGGACACTCACCCTTGCAAAATACCTGAGTGGTAAAAAACTAAACGAATAAAATGATCAGTACCATTCTCATTGCCGTTGGCGTGCTCTTTAACCTGTTCGGATGCATCGGGTTGATCCGGCTTCCTGATGTATACAACAGGCTCCAGTCAGCCACGAAGTGCGGAACCCTGGGTACATGCAGTATCCTGGCAGGAGCACTGTTCCATTATGGATTAACGGATGCCGGAATCAAAGCACTTATCGCGATACCGCTCCTGTTCTTCGGTTCCACAGCTGCTGCCCATGCCCTGGTAAGGGGGGCATACCGTTTCGGAATCAAGCTGGGAGATAAGAGTGTTAAGGACGATTATAAAGATGCAGTAAAATGAGGTATCCCAAAATCAGAGAGTTAAAAGAAGCTGTGATTTCACTGCTTACCCCGGCATATACTACAAAATTTCCCGGAGAACCACACACCCCGTTTGAAAATTTCAGGGGAAAACCCGAAGTGGATGATCTGAACTGTGTGGGCTGTGAAACCTGTGCCAACGTTTGTCCCCCCAATGCCATCACCATCCGGGACGACAAAGGAACGGGGATGCGGATCATTACCAGGGATTATGGTAAATGCATATTCTGCGGCATGTGCCAACAGCACTGTATAACCGGGAAAGGTGTGGCTTTATCAGACAAGATCTTCGACCTGGCAGTTTTTGAGAGGGAAAAAATTGTCGAACGTCAGGAGAAAAAACTGGTAATCTGCGTGCATTGCAATGCCATCATAACCACCGAGGAGCATATTCATTATTTGCACGATAAACTGGGGGCCAAAGCATTTTCATCCATACTGAACCTGAACCTGCTCCATGAGAAACTGCAGCTTACCCGAAAGGAGGATACGGATGTTGGCATACGGGGTGGATTAAAACGAAAAGATATGTTCAATATCATTTGTCCCAACTGTTTGCGATCCGTACTCATTCAATATATATAACCGCAGGTGCGTGAACTGAAGAATCTGATAACCAGGGCCAACAGGCTTTTATTTGTGGGGGTCGGCAACGTACTGAAGAGTGATGATGGCGTTGGGGTGATGATCAGCAGGCAAATCGTGAACCGCTCCAATATTTTCGCAATTACGGTTGAAGTCAGTATTGAGAATTACATAGGGAAGATTAATTCCATGCAGCCGGAGGAAATTGTGATTCTCGATTGCATGGACCTGGGTGCCAGCCCGGGTACATGCCGCTTACTGGCTATTGGAGAGGTGGAAGACCTGACTTTCAATACCCACAATATTTCACTGGGAAGGCTGCGTGATTTCTTTCCCTTTCCTGCATTTGTGCTAGGAATTCAACCTCAGACAGTTGCGTTTGGGGATGCGTTGTCTGCTCCGGTACAGAAGAGAGCCAACCTGATCATCAGGCAGATCAATGCACCGTAGAGTCAGGCCCTGTTATAAGATTTGCTTTTTATCCAGGAGCCATTGGATCCAGGGCTCCATACCCTTCCCGGTTTTTGCTGACAGTTCCATGAGTTCCAGGCCGGGATTTACCTGAAACGCGTATTCCCGCACTTTCCTCACATTGAAATCCACATAGGGCAACAGGTCTGTTTTATTAATAATGCAAAGGTCTGCATGCTGGAACATGGTCGGATATTTCAGGGGCTTGTCCTCACCTTCCGTGACGCTGATGATCACGATTCTGAATCGCTCCCCCAATTCAAAGAGGGAAGGGCATACCAGGTTGCCGACATTTTCAATAAACAGGATGCTGCCGTCAGCAGGCTCCAGTTTCCTGGTGGCATTCATCACCATTTGGGCATCCAGATGACAACCACTTCCGGTATTTACCTGTACCACCGGAGCACCCGAGGATTCAATCCTCAGAGCATCATTCATGGTTTGCTGATCCCCTTCGATGACCGCAACCGGCCTTATATCTTTCAGGGCCAGGATGGTTTTCTCAAGCAGGGTGGTTTTCCCTGATCCCGGAGAGCTCATCAGGTTAAGGGCCAGGATTCCCTTGGCATCAAAATACCCGCTGTTCCTGCTTGCCAGCAGCTTGTTCTTCTCCAGAATGTCCGTTTCCACCCTGATCAAACGCTGACCCTGGTACCCGTTTTGGCGGGAATGATCGTGATCGTGATCGTGGGTGTGAGGGTGCCTGTGATCATGGTCATGGGTGTGATCATGATTGTGGTGGTTTGCAGCTTGCTCCTCTCCCGGTTTACTGATCCTGACCTGGTTCTCCGGATTTCCGCATCCGCATGTATCGCACATAAGGTTTGTTTTTATTCTACCAAGATGGATTTGACCTGTATCTCTCTTCCTTCGAGGATCCTGTTTATCTTTACTACAGCAGCCTCGAGCAGGGTGTCCATTGCCGCGATCTCAAGTGCAAAATTCAAGGCCTCAACCTCTACACCTGACATGGTTCCAATATCCAGTTCAATCTCGATGATCTTGCCGGCATGCGCTAAGTTTGCCTGCTCATCCGCCAGATCTACAATACTCAAAGCAATGGACATCTCATGCATCCTGTATCCCAATTACATCGATTTTCTCATGGCTGCACCAATAGCCAGTTGCCCAAGGGCAATCCCCTGATCATTCACAGGGACCCTGTGGGGCAGGAAAACCTTAAAACCACCGGAACAAAGCATTTCATACAATTTACAAATTAAAATGCGATTCTGAAAGGTTCCCCCGGACAATACTACCCTGTTTAAATCACTTTCTTCCCTTGCACGAATGGCAAGTTCCAGGACCAGTTGAGCCAGGGTGTTATGAAACCTTCCTGAAATCCCCGGCAGGGAAATACCTTTCTTCAAATCCTTCAAAATGGAGCTGATCATGGGCCGGAAAGAGACCTGGCCCTGGTGGATCTCAAAGGGATAAACACCCTTTTCAGCTCCGTCTGCAATGGACTCAAGCTTCATGGGTGCCTCAGCCTGGTAAGTTGCCCGGTAACTGATTCCCAGGATTGCCGCAACCGCGTCAAACAATCTGCCGGCACTTGATATCAGGGGAGTATTCAGGGATTTGTCAATCATGGTTTTGATGTTTTCCAGAACAGCAGCTTCCGTTTCCCTGATCAGGGACAGAGGCAGTTCCTGGAACGAGTCGCCCACACATGCATACAGGTAGGCCACAGCCATTCTCCATGGCTCCCTGTTGGCTCTGTCCCCGCCGGGCAATGGCATGTACTTGAAATGATACAGCCTTTTAAAATCGTGGAAACCGGCTATCATGACTTCAGCTCCCCAAAGATTTCCGTCCGTACCCAATCCCAGGCCATCAAAGCTGAAACCGATCACTTCCCCGTCCAGCCCCTGGTCGAGCATGACCGATGTAATATGGGCGTGATGATGCTGAACAGGCAGCAGGGGGATTCCTCCGTTTTTCCCGGAGAGCTCGTTTGAAAATCTCGTGGAAAGATAATCCGGATGAAGATCATGAACCAGAAGTTGCGGGTTGAACCTGAACATCCGGCTGAATCTTTCAAAGGTCTCCTGGTAAAACTGATAGGTTTCGAAATTTTTCAAATCCCCGATGTACTGGCTCATTAAAACTTGAGTTCCCTTACCCATGGCAAACGAATTGACAAGTTCTGCACCTGCGGCGAAAATACCCTCTGTTTTCAGGTGTGTCCTGATGGGAGCAGGGGCATAGCCTTTCGACCTTCGCAGGACCTGTGGTTTATTCCCGGCTACCATGACCACCGAATCGTCACTCCTGTTGTAAATCTCCCTGTTGTAGGTGATGATCCCTTCGACCTGATGACCAAACTGCCTTACTGCTTCCTGGTTGGATATCAGGATCGGTTCATCGGAACCATTTCCGCTGGTCAGAATGATCCCGTTTGTGTCCAGGGCATCAAACAGAAGATAATGCATGGGCATATAAGGCAGCATGATGCCCAGCGTGGACAGGTCGTCAGCCACACCCGGGGTGATGGGGGCTTTTCTTTTCAGCAGGACAATCGGCCGTCGCCATGACAAAAGGAGTTCTGCCTCCCCGTGGCTGATCTCCACATGGTTCTTTGCATCGGCCAGGGACCTGAACATCAGGGCAAAGGGTTTTCCGTCTCTTTTCTTGATGGATCTCAATGTTGAAACAGCGGTCTCATTGAATGCATCGCACATCAGGTGAAACCCCCCCAATCCTTTGAGGGCGTAGACCTTGCCCTCCTTCATACCACCCGCTACCCTGGAAAGAAGTTCTGCCAGCAAAGCGGTCCTGCTTCCTTTC
The DNA here is from genome assembly GCA_043797815.1 of Bacteroidota bacterium. Taxonomy (GTDB): domain Bacteria; phylum Bacteroidota; class Bacteroidia; order Bacteroidales. The sequence goes on along the minus strand of JAZDPG010000056.1, from coordinate 18,170 downwards.
TCCTCCAGGGAATATACCGGCCCGCAATGCTTACAGGCTACCGGTTGTGCGTGAAACCTTCGGTCCGTGATATTCTCAAACTCAGACCTGCATAGTGGGCACATGGCGAAAACATCCATGGTGGTATGCGGACGGTCGTAGGGGAGGTCCCTGATGATTGAAAACCGGGGGCCGCACTGGGTACAGTTGATAAAGGGATATTGGATCCTGTGGGCCTGTGATTTCATATCCCTGAGACAGTCCGGGCAAACTGCAATGTCGGGGCTGATTTCGGTAATGGCTTCGGACACATCCTCGCTGTTGCGGATCAGGAATCCCTGCATCTTTCTGAAGGGATGAGGGGTAAGGGTCACCGTATCAATATCCGAAGCCAGCGGAGCTTTGTCCAGAATCCCCTTTTTAAATGATTCGGCCTCCTCCCTGGTTCCGTTGATCAGGATCACCACGCCATCATTCCTGTTCTCAACCCAGCCACATAGCTTATTCTCCTGAGCCATCCTGTAAATAAAGGGTCTGAAACCAACTCCCTGGACCAGACCTGCGATCTGAATTTCGAATGTTTTAATATCTTGAATATCAAGGGCCATCTGTAGGGCAAATTACAGAAATATTCTCGATATTGCAGGGTACCAATGATGGTAATAGAAAGTTGATATTTATATCCAAATTCTGACCCACATGTGTTTGGCTGTACCCGGAAAGATCATTTCCATTGATGATTCGGATCCTGAAATGAGAATGGCCAGGGTTAAATTTGGTGAGATTGTCAGAGACATCTGCATCCAGTGGGTCAAGGACCTCTCTGAAGGAGATTATATCATTGCACACATTGGAACAGCGTTGAGCAAAATAGACGAAGCGGATGCGAAAGCAACCCTGGAAGCATTGCATGAAATGGGTGAGTTTGATGATGATTACAATTTTTAATGGCCGGGTTGAAGCACATTGATGAATACAGGGACAGGCATCTGGTCGGGAATCTGACCAGGAAAATCAGAAGTGAGCTTACCCGGCCGTGGACCATCATGGAGATATGTGGGGGTCAAACACATGCCATCATGAAATACAGCCTCCCGGACCTCCTTCCGGGGGAGATTACGTTGATCCACGGACCCGGATGCCCGGTTTGTGTTACACCTGTCGAACTTATTGAGAAAGCCATTGCGCTGGCCCGGCAGGAAAATACCATTTTGACTTCATTTGGAGATATGCTCCGGGTACCAGGTTCAACAAGCGATCTTCTCAGCACGAAAGCGCAGGGGGGGAATGTCAGAATGGTCTATTCACCCCTGGATGCAGTGCGGATGGCCCTGGAACATCCCGACAGGCAAGTTGTATTCTTTGCAGTGGGTTTTGAAACCACAGCCCCTGCAGTTGCACTGGCGGTCAAACAGGCTGGGCTTAAAAAGCTCAATAATTTCTCAGTCCTTGTGGCCCATGTACTGGTGCCCCCTGCAATGAGCGCATTGCTGGCAGCTCCTGAAAACCGGATTGATGGATTCCTGGCAGCGGGGCATGTTTGTACGGTGATGGGATACGAGGAATACATACCCCTGGCCGAGAGGTATAAAAAACCCATTGTGGTTACAGGATTTGAACCCGTCGATATTTTATTGGGGATACTCAGAACGGTCCAGATGCTTGAACAAGGCAGGCATGGGGTTGAGAATGCCTATTCCCGCTGTGTTAAAAAAGAGGGGAATTTACCAGCCCGGGAACTTCTCGGGGAGATTTTTGAAACCTGTGACCGGGACTGGCGGGGTATCGGGCCTATCCCCGGAAGCGGTTACCGCCTGAGAGATCAATACAGGCGCTTTGATGCAGAACATGTATTCGATCTCAGGGGCATCATTGCGGAAGAACCCGTCCAATGTATCGCAGGGGAAATCCTCACCGGAATGAAGAAACCCCCTGAGTGCCCTGCATACGGGAACCCTTGTAATCCTGAAAAACCACTGGGCGCCCCTATGGTAAGTTCAGAAGGGGCTTGTGCTGCATATTTTAAATACGGAAGAAAGAATCACATTGAAAACCAGTCCACTCCATCGGTTTGAATCCTCGTGTACGGTCCCCATTTCGGATTATGAGCACATCCTGCTGGCGCATGGCGGGGGAGGGAAATTGACCCGTCAACTCATCGATAAACTGTTCTATCCCCTGCTGGACAATGAAATTCTTAAGCGCGGACACGACGGGGCTTATCTTCCAGCTATCGAAGGAAGGCTGGCGTTTACCACCGATTCTTTTGTTGTGGACCCCATCTTTTTCCCCGGAGGGAATATCGGGGACCTGGCTGTCAACGGGACCGTAAACGACCTGGTTTGTTGCGGCGCCATTCCCAAATATATTTCACTGGCATTCATTCTTGAGGAAGGATTGCCCATGGAAGACCTCTGGAAGATCGTTAAATCCATAAAAAAGGCAGCCGATCAGTCAGGGGTGATGGTGGTTACCGGAGACACCAAGGTGGTGGGAAGAGGAAAAGGTGACAGAATCTTCATCAATACCTCCGGGATCGGTCAGGTCATGGAAGGAACGAATATCGGTCCGGAACAATGCACACCCGGAGATGTCATTGTCCTGAATGGCTCTGTGGGGGACCACGGGATCGCGATCATGTCAAAAAGGGAGGGAATGTCCTTCGACACGGAACTGGAGAGTGATACCTCCCCCCTCAATGGAATGGTTATGCAAGTACTGGAAAGGTTTAAATCGGTTCATGTCCTGAGGGATCCCACCCGGGGAGGCGTAGCCAGTGCACTCAATGAGATCAGCCATGCATCCGGAACAGGAATGATTCTGTATGAGGACAGGATCAAAATCAATGAAAGTGTTCGTGGAGCATGCGAGATCATGGGCTTTGATCCCTTATACATTGCCAACGAAGGAAAAATACTGATGGTTCTGCCGGAGGAAGATGCCCCCGGGGTACTGGATATTTTAAAATCACACCCTCAGGGAAAAGAGGCCGCCATCATTGGAAGGGTCACCGGGGAACATCCGGGGATCGTTAAGCTCATCACAAGCATTGGCAGTTCACGCATTGTGGATATGATTACAGGTGAACAGCTGCCGAGAATCTGCTAGTAAAATCTTCCAGTTCCTGTTGTATGTATTCTATTATTAATTTATACATTTATTAGCCCAATTCCCAACATCATGAAAAAGAGGATATTAATTGCGATTCTATCCATCCTTGTGATTTCAGCATTCTCACAGGCACCCAAATCTTTCAATTATCAGGCTGTTATAAGAAATGCAGATGGTTCGGTCATAGCAGACGAGACTTTGGCCATTGAGATCGGAATACTTCAGGGGACCATTGACGGACCTTCTGTATATTGGGAAGTTCATCTGGGGACAACAAACGCATTTGGATCTGTAATACTGGAAATAGGAAAAGGTTCCAGCCTGGATAATTTTTTAGATATTGACTGGAGTCAGGGGCCCTATTTCCTGAATGTAAAAGTAAACGGATACGACCAGGGAACAGCCCAGTTGTTAAGTGTGCCCTATGCGCTGCAAGCTCATTCAGCAGAAGTTATATCAGAAACGGACCCTGTATTCAGCAGTTCAGTTTCTGCGGGTATATCACAGGCTGATCTAGCAAAGTGGGATGCCGCGGCAGTCGGAGAGTTTACAGAGACAGATCCCGTATTTACGAACAGTCCGGCAGCAAGAATCGCTCAGTGGGATATTGTCAATCTGGTAAATCTGTCCGGAGCAAATTCCGGAGACCAGGATTTAAGCGGCTTATCTACCAAAGAAGCACTGAACGATACAGCATTTGCGATCCGGTCGGATATTGCGGATTTGAGCTATGATGATTTGGCCAACACACCGGTCACCATTACCCCTTCACAAGCCGGGGCAATTGTTGCCAATTCCGGGAAGGATACAACAGGGATTTTCCATGCAAACCGGGCTGACATCGATTTGGTTTCCGGAACCAACTCGGGTGATCAGGATATTGTCTATGTTCATGATACGCTGAAAATAACAAATGGCAGTTCGGTCTTTCTGCCTGCGGTACCCGTAGGAACAATTCTGTCCTATGCAGGCATTTCAGTTCCCCAAGGCTGGATTTTATGCGATGGTTCAGCAGTGAGCAGGTCAGGTTTTGCAAGACTCTATTCGGTCATCGGGACAGCATGGGGACAGGGAGATGGTTCAAGTACTTTCAATCTGCCTGATCTGCGGGGTATGTTCCTTAGGGGGGCTGACAACGGTGCCGGGCGTGACCCGGATTCGGGAGAAAGGGCTGCACTGAACCCCGGCGGTAACAGCGGCGATCATATTGGCAGTTATCAGGCCGATCAAATCTCAAGTCACTCACATGACATCCAAACATACAATGGCGGAAGCGGGGTGGAAGTGATATCGTCCCAGGCCTCTACTGCCGAAAGCAGTTACCTGGCAAGCAGCCAAAGCTATGGAGGCAATGAAACAAGGCCCAGGAATGTTTACGTCGCATATATGATCAAGTACTGAACACTTATTGAACAGGGGTCATCTCGACCCGCATCCTGGGCAGGCTCTGGGGATAGTTTTCCTGCAGGAAGGTGATCAGCTTTTCCCTGACCAGTACCCTCAGGTCCCAGCCGGCAGAAGAATCGGCTGTTGACATGAGTGCACGAATCTCCAGGGATTTATCGGTGGCATTGGTAACCTGCATCACGTTGATCTTTCCGTCCCACAAATCGCTTCCTTCCAGGATTCTGGTCAACTCTTTTCGGAGCTCATCCACGGGAACCTGATAATCTGTATAAATAAAGACCGTTCCAAGGATGTCAGCAGAAACCCGCGTCCAGTTTTGAAAGGGCTTTTCAATAAAATAGGTGGTGGGCACGATCAGCCTTCGCTTGTCCCATATCCGGACCACCACATAGGTAAGGGTAATCTCTTCGATCCTTCCCCATTCATTTTCCACGACCACCACATCGTCGATCCGGATGGGCTGGGTCAATGCGATCTGGAAACCGGCAAGTATGGATCCCAGTAGTTTTTGCGCGGCAAAACCGATAATGATTCCGGCCACTCCTGCTGAAGCAAACAAACTGATCCCGATTCTTTTGATCCCGTCGAAGGTCATTAAGGCAATGGCAGTAGCAATCAGAATCAGAGTGAATATGATGATCCGCTCCAGCACCCTGAATTGGGTATAGACCTTCCTGGCTTTCAGATTGTCTTTGCCTTCGAGGTCGTATTGACGAAGAATCACTTCCCGGGTCAGGTTGATCGCCTTGATAAGCAACCAGGTGACACAGAAGATAATGGATACCGTGATAAACTGATTCACCGATGCAGCAGCCTTCTCGCCAAGGGTGAACAGTTCTTTCAGGAAGATGAAATCAATGAGCAGGACAACCACCAGGGCCGGATTTTTGAACTTTTTCCAGGCATTTTTAAGTGTTTGATCGGGAGATCGTTTCCCAATCCCGGTAATCAGCCTGGAGATCACAAAATAGACCAGGAGACTCCCTGTAATCACAGCTAGGGCTATGATCCAGACAGAAACTTCTGTGTCTGCCGAACCGGCCCATTGTTTAAAGATTTGCCTGAGATCCCGGATCATTATCCCAATATCGTATTATCGAATTTTTGAAGATTTTGCCATTTTAAATATTAAATCATAATTCTTTATAATGGTTGAAGCAATTTCATGTCCTTCCCTGAAATACTGCCCGGTAGCTTTAATCAGCGTCGTTTTCTTATATTTATTCAGTGTCTTAAGTCCGTCCAGAAACACATAACTGATTCTTTTTCCATGGGTTTGGAAATATAAATTTATATATGTTTCTATTCCAAATCTTATATTTCGTATTTCATCCAATATAGGCATAATATCTTTTTTGCGTAATACTCTTTCTCCCGTAAAGGCTTTGAAGGGAGTCAGCCTGATATTCATAAAAGTTGCTGCAGTATGGCCCAATACCATATCGGCTTTGTTATCCAACATGGGCATTAAAATGTCATGGAAATGCTCCTTTCTTATTCCAATGCTATCTGCGTCAAAGAAAAGAAGGATATCGTTGCATGCATTTTCAATGCCGATCGTCATAGCATAACTTTTGCCCATGTTTTCAGGAAGTTTTATATATCTGAATCTGATTGTTTTATTCAGACTTCGCAACAATGGTCCGGTATTGTCCTGAGAACCGTCATCAACTACTATGATCTCGCATCTCTCATTAAACAAACGGCATGCTTTAACCACATCACATATGGTTTTTTCTTCATTATAGGTGCATATTATGATCGTAAGGTCATCCATTTTTTTGAATCAAACCCATCAAAGTTACACCCCGTATAATCAAAAGTCAATTTTATTTCAGGGTAAGCTATTCATGAAAAGGGTTTTCTTGCTAAAAAGTGTTGATTGATTGTGTTCCAACCCATCGGCGAAATAATTAGTATTTTCTAAATTTTGATTGTGGTATATAATAAATGTGTATTTATCAGTAGCAATTTTCCGCCCAAATAATCAGTTTGATTTTTCACAAGTGGCGCGATATATTTCGTTAATTCACTGGCAATCCGCAAAGTAAAAATATTATTGAATAAAAAGTGATAATTGATTTATTCAAAATGTTGTTGTTTAATTCGGGTTAATATTACCTACAACGGTCCGGGTAAACAAACGTTTGTCGGATGGCACAGCTTTTTGCTGATACGGAAACCTGGTAGTTATTTGGATTTGGTGTGCAAAAAGTGTGACATGGCAAATGGAGTTTACCTTAGTGGTTGTGTTATTGTTTTATTATCTTCTTTGTAATCATTTTTTTTGAGTTTACAATTTTTATTAGATAGATACCTTTTTGTAAATTATCCAAATTTATTTCTTTAATCCCTTGACCAGTTAGCTGTTCTAAAAGTTTACCATCTAAAGATGTAATTGATATATTTGTTAATTCGTTTTCAATTCCCTTTATACATAAAATGTTATCGCTTGGATTTGGGTAAAATATAATTTGTTCATTATCGATTAATTCATTTATATTAACGAAACTTAATGTTGTAAAATTCCTTGTTTCTGACCAATAGCTTGTACCTTCAACATTTGTTGCATTTACCCGCCAATAGTATGTAATTCCATAATCCAGGCCATTTATTTCTTTACTTGTGAAAGTTATCCCGCTCTCATTTAATATGGTAGTGCTAAAATCAGAGATAGTTGAAATCTGCAAAGTGTAGTTTTCAGCCCTATCCGATGTATTCCAGTTCAATGTTAAAGTTAATGCCTGATTAGCTGCACTGTCGGATGGGCTTAATAGGATTGGGATATCAGGTATTGCTGGGATGGTCGTAAAATTCCTTGTTTTTGACCAATAGCTTGTACCTTCAACATTTGTTGCATTTACCCGCCAATAGTATGTAGTGCCATAATCCAGGCCATTTATTTCTTTACTTGTGAAAGTTATCCCGCTCTCATTTAATATGGTAGTGCTAAAATCAGAGTTAGTCGAAACCTGCAATGTGTAACTTTCTGCCGTGTACGAATCCATCCATTCTAGTGTTAATGTTAGTTCCTGATTTAATGCATTATTGTATGGAAGCCATAGGTATGGGACATCAGGTATGGGTCCAATTGTTGTGAAATGCCATTTTTCCGACCAACCGCCCGAGCATTCTGAATTTATTGCCTTAACCCTCCAATAATAAACAGTATTTTCAAAGTAAATCTTAATTGGTAGAACAGTATCAGTTATACCAGATTCTTGTACTTCACAATCTCCAAATGTTGGATAGCGTGAGGCCTCCACGTTATAGGATATAGCACGAGGTGTAGCTTTCCAACGAAGAGTATCACCTAAATGAATTTCTTTTTGTCCATTTATTGGCATTAACAATTCAGGTCTTGTTAGAGGCCATGGATCATTCTGGTCTTGAATGACTTTAATGGTATCACAAGTGGTTGCATAAACTCTGTTTGTAAGTTGATTAATCGCTAATAAACTGCCTGATACATCAATAGTCCTGGATGACAAAGTAGAGTCATCTATGACTGTAATTATATGACCTGAATAAAAAACATGATTTGTTGCATAACAAACAGAAGGATAATAACCCTCTAAAAGTATATTAAGACTTGAATCTGTTGCTCCCTCAATTACCGTAATAAATCCATCAATTTCCCTAGTACTATACATGCGATTACCTGTTGGATTATAAATTATAGAACTTGCATCGTTGCTTGTCGAGGTTTCGCTAACTGTACCGGTGTTACGGTTATAAATATAAGATGGTCCACCACCTGTATATGCAACATATACCTTGTTTTCTTTCCAGTTAACGCCAATTCCAATACCATATCCAATATCAGATACTTCAAAATGATTATATGAAAAGGCGTCAATAACTACTAATGGAGGACCCATACCCCACTTATAAAAAATTTCATGAGTAATTGGATTTACCCCAAAACTTGATAAATAGGTACCACGTAATCCAGGAATTTCGGTAATAGTGTCTTTTTCAACATCAATTTGAAAAAGATCACCAGAAGGAAGCACATATACTCTATTAAGTTCTTCGTCCTTTTCAAGTCGATGTACCCATCCCGAATTAATGTGATTGATAAGATCTCCTGTATTTGCATCAATAACAGCAATTAATGTTTCGTACATTCCAGCAGATGAAGCAGCATAGAGTTTACCAAATTTTTCTACAACCACCATTTCATTAATACCTATGATTCCGGTATGTATGGTATCAAGCAATGCATGTGTGACACCATCGTACATAAAGATTTTATCACTGGTATCTGCAACAAAAACCTTGTTACCGGTTTCATATACTGCAATTCCAGTTGGAAATAAACCGGGTTGGATTATGGTGTCTATCACAGCTTGAGCAGTAAGTGTAATATTGATTAAGAGAATAAGTAAAACTGAAGAAATAGACAGCTTATATATTTTAAATAAAAAATCCAGACTATTTAGTTTTTGATTGATCTTGGGTGGTTTCATTTTCTTTTTATTTAAAGATTTCTTCAATTTGTTTGTGGTTCGTTCTTAGCATAACCACTAACGTATATAAACCAGTGATGTTCTTATCTGCCAGTACTAGAGGTGAATGAACACCTGTTATAGTTCTTGTAAATCCTATTCCCAATGTCCCTTTATACGGAGAATGGTGAAATGGGGTAGCTGAAGCCGAATAGTCTCATGAAGTTACTGGGGTTGATGGTTCAATAAATTTACGATAATCAACTGAAGTACATTGATTACTATTCAATAATATTATGGGGTTGGGGGATTTAATCAAAAAAATGACCTTTAATGAAGCCCATTTTTAAACTATCTCAATACGTTCTATATTAGATATATCCAGGAATATGATATCTTAAATGAGGCTTATTCGAGCTCACTTAAATCAGTTGGAGTAAAACTAAAAATTGTTTTCGCTATGTTTTCGCGGTTGAAATAAAAAATGGCGCAGACCCCTTGATTATAAGTGAATACGCCTCTTTGATTGCAGTCCGTAGGAGGGCCGACCGTTAAAATTGATCCGGTGGACCAATTTAGACGCCCAGCTGCAAAGAAAAGCTCCGGTGGAACTTTTTAAGGAGGGGCCAGCATGAGGGCAGGAGCCAGCCTTTGACGGTGGCCGTGGGAGGGCAGGGTTCGATTGGCTTTGCCGAGCTCCGGTTCTGTCTTAAACTATATAAAATAAAAAAGGAGAGCTGAATGGCTCCCCTTTGGTATATGCAGTCCGTAGGGGAATCGAATATCTTCATTTCCATTCATTTTCATTCATCTTAAACTATTGACAGCGTTCTATGTAGCTTATATACAGATAGAAATTAAATGTATTGAAAAGAACGCAATTGAAAGATTTGTTTCAGTAATGTTTCAGTAGTATTTTTATTTAAACTTTCATACCATGCCAAGTTATAACGTTGAATTAAACAACAAACCAATTAAAGGTAGTAATGAGCATACGCTTTTGTTAAGAATAACTGTTGACCGAAAGCATGTTCGAATAAAGCTGGATTATGCTGTACTTAAAAATCAATTTAATCCAAATCCTCAACAGGCTAAGTACATTCGACAGAGCCATCCAAAGCACAAAACCATCAATGGTTATTTAGATGATAAGATCCAGGCTGACAAGGATGCCGCTAAGAATCTTATCGATGAAGGAAAGCAGGTAACCTCTTTTGGAATTAAGCAGAAAATGATAAACCCAGGATCTAAGAGTTTTTCTGAGTTCACAAAGGTTCGAATAGTAGAAATGGATGAAAATAATGAAGTGGCAAATGCTATGAGATACCAGGTTCTATTGAATAAAGTTGATAAGTATCGAAATGGTAGTGATCTTTTATTTAGTGAGATTGATCATTCTTTTCTGAGAGGATTTCAGGCCTACTTAAAAAAGCTGGGTAATTCGGAGAATACCATTCACGCGAATTTCCGGATCATACGAGCCATCGTTTATAAGGCCATAGAATTGGGGATTGTTAAGCAAGCACACAATCCATTTTTCAGTTTCAAGCTAAAGGAAGGAGAGGTAAACCGCACCAGACTTACCATTGAGGAAATCAAAAAGATTGAGGAATTGAACCTGTCAAAGGTAAAGCTAATCTGGCATGTTAGGAATGCTTTTCTATTTTCCTTCTATAATGCAGGAATTCGCGCCAGTGATCTTCTCCGTTTGAAATGGATTAATATAATCGATGGTAGGTTGGTCTTTCAAATGCAGAAGACCAAACATGGTCATTCTGTTAAGTTGAAGGAGAAACCATTATCAATACTAAGCATGTATGATAGGACTGATCCTGACTCCTTCATATTTCCCTTTTTAAGCAATGACGTCGATTACAGTGATCCGCATTTTATGCATAAACAAATTAGTGCCAAAACTGCCCTGCTGAACAAGTACCTGAAGAGCATAGCAGCGAAAGCTGGTATTGAGAAGAAAATCTCAACCCATACTGCCAGACATAGTTTTGCAGATATTGCAAGGCAAAAAACGAATAATCTGTATAACTTGTCTAAGACATTAGGTCATTCCAGCATAAAGATCACGGAGGCTTACTTAGCTTCATTTGATGAAAAAGCTGTGGATGATACTATGGATGAGGTATTTAATTAATCTAAAATTCAGATATGGATTATAAAACTGAAGCTCAGACAATTTTCATTGATGAAATGACCAAATCAAAGATTGAAATTCGATTTTCGGGTGAATACTTTCATAATGCTTTCCCACTATGGTCTCCGTTTGAAAATGAGGATGAAGAAGAGGATAAAGAAGTGAATGACAAAATAATAAACAAGGGGAAGTATGATATTAACCTATTGGAGCCAAATATGGATGGGGGTATCTTAAAATCATTCTTTCCATTCTCAATATCTATAAATGATAAATTCGAAAGCCCATTGGAATTCCCATTCAAAGCTGATGAGGGATATGAACCATATTTTAGATCAATAACCGAAAATCTGTTAGCTGAGATCGAACAGAATGTTAAAATGCGAATAGGTGTATGGCATGTTCTCGATTATTTGACATTGCTCAAGTTTGAATTAAAAGATATTCGGAATAAGTTCAATTTGCAAAAGGGAAGAAAGATTGAAATGCATGATTTCCCGATATATTGGAATACAAATATTCATGAAAATATAATCAATAATGAAGAGTATTCTCCTTATGAAGGTCTGTATGTTGACTATTCACTTTCAAGATACTGGGATATTCAAATCAAGTATCTTGATCGGGTTAATAAGATAATTGATACACACATTAAGAATATAAAGAAATCAGATGATTATGTTCTTGAAAAGGAGAAGGAATCGACCTATAATAACCTTCTATGGACAAAATCCGACACCGACATTTTAGAACTCGTTACCGCTCTTTTTGAACATGGGGCTATACAGAATAAAACCAAGGATCTTACACACAAAGAGGCAATCAAAGTGTTCTCCGACCTATTCGGTATAGAAGTGAAGGACCAGTATAAGAAGCTGAATGCAGCAAGAGCAAGAAAGAAAGAAGGTCCTGCTTTCCTAGAAAGGATTCAAGAATCATTAGAAGCATACTACGAAAAGCAAGACGAGAAATCAAAGTAGGGTAATCCCCCGTTCATTTCATTTCACAATAAACTATTCAACTTGAATTCAAGTCTATAGTAATGGACTGAATATGAGTATATTATTGTTCCATGTTTCATTCAAATTCATTAGAAATATGGAATCAATTAAATTCGAAATCCCAATCCTTGATGAGATCAAGAGAAGATTGGAGAAGATTGAATCAAGACTCGATTCAATTCACCAAAACAACAAATTTGACAAGTCAGGAGGATGGTTAAGCACAAAGGAAGCGTCCACAGCTTTAGGTGTTACACCACGATGTCTACAGAATTACAGAGACCAGGGAAAAATACCCTTTTCCCAGTTCGGAAGGGAAGTTAGGTATAGGGCTGAGGATATTCAGCAATTCCTTCTTGATCATTATGTGAAACCCGCAGATTGGAAAGGAGGTGAGAGATGAAAAAGCGGCCTCATAAAAAGAGATATAGGGATCATGAATTGGATGACATCCCAACTAAACATCCAACAGAGTGGGAATCTGACTACAACATTAAGAAGGATGAAAGAGTAGATTCGAAAACTCTTCTTGTGACTGATAATTGCAATGTTACTAATAGTAAACTTAAAACAAAGAAAGATCCAACTAAGACAAATCCTATTCCACGTGTATTACATGAACAGGACAAATCATTTCCTGAATTACCAAAAATCGAAATGAATGATCAACTCTGTACTCTTGATCATATTTGGAATTTGCCAGACGTTGAGAACAAATTTCTAGTAGATAAATTCATTCCTAAAGAAGCTATTACGATTCTTGGTGGAACTAGTGATGTTGGGAAAAGTCTTTTCACATTACAGCTGTCAATGGCAATTATTCAAAATAAAGACTCCATCCTTGGACAGCAGATTAAAGTCGATTATAATAGTGTATTATTGGTTAGTACTGAAGATAATAGAATTCAAATCCTATCAAGAATACGTAAACAGTTGCATGGAGATAAACTCTCCAAACTAATGCGGGAACGGTTAATCATCTTGACTACTTCTGAAAATGTTTCCAATGAAATTGAGAAGATCCTTACTAAGTACCCTGTTGACTTAGTTGTAGTTGATGCCTTTTCAGACATTTTTGAAGGAGATATGAATACTTCAAATCAAGTAAGGAAATGTCTTTCAATGTTCCAGAATACAATTGCCAGGTATGGTTGTTCATTTCTAATTGTTCACCATATCAGAAAGGATTCAAAGCAAGCACCCAATAAGGATCAATTCCTAGGTAGCGGTGGTATCCCTGCAAAAGCTAGAAATTCATTAATGCTCACAAAAAAGTGGATAAAGGGTTTTGATGTTCGACAGATAAATATTGTGAAGGGTAATTACATCAGTGAAGAAGATAAACGAAAAGACTGGTATTATTTTTTCAATGAACAGACTCTATCCTTAGAGGAAACACCGGATGATTTTTTAAAACAAACAAAATATAAATATGTAGTGGGCCCTGAAAGCGGAAACCCAGATGAATCGTCTATTAGGTCCTTGAAAATACTTGCTAATGATCTTAGGGAAAAGGGTCAAACTTATGATGAGATTGCCACAAGGGTAGGTAGAAACAAATCTACAGTATGGAGGTGGTTGAAAGCGAAATAGAACATCATAATTACAGGTTGCAAACCTAGTTGCATATTTTGCAAGTCAATCATTTTTAAGAAATAATAATTGATGGCTCATATAGATAAAAACTATGCAATATCCAGAGCAGAGAGAAAATGTGTTGCTACGCAACACTACCCATACACTGTTAATCAATGCCTAGTACAAACAGTCATTTGTTGCAATGAACCCTTATGCGATATTCATCCGTAATATTACTAGAATACAGATCTAAGCTTTTTATGTTGCTACTTTAGAAATGGCAAAGTTTTAAAATTTCATATTATACCACGTATAATACAAAACACAACAAAACAAGTTGTTGCATTTCATATTATACTATACTATATATAGGGGGTGCAACAAGTGCAACAAACTGAATAGTTTATATTAAAAAACGGTAAATGAGGTGTTTTTAGACCTCATTTATGCTTTAAAAAGTAGTATATAAGCCGTTTTGTGATGTTGCACTCAATGCAACAAGAATACCCACACATTGCACATTTCATGGAAAATCTATGGGGTATATTTTCAACTGCTTTAACACATAAATAGCTTTTAGTCCTTTCCCACCAATCTACTAGGGCAAACCAGAGCAACAACTCCTCAACTTATTTTTTTTCGTACATGGTTTTAATGGTTGATGTGATAGAAATTTCTGGTAATCTCCTGTCTATTCTATCTTCAGGACACAAATTGATACAAGCCCTGGATAGCCGTCACTTGTCCATAATTTGAATTCAGTACCAGCAGGCAGATAGAAGGGGAGTTTTGGTGCGAGACTTTCCTTCTCTTCATAAACTCCAATAACGTAAGAAACCTCACTGATTCTAAGATTAATGGTTTCAACTTCACGATGACAAATTGCTGACTCGATCTTCCATACCTCACCCTCAGGTACAGTATGAGTCTCAAGCTCAGGGTCTCTTTCATGTTTAGCATCAAGCATCAAATATCTATCCGCTTTAAGATTGTCTTGAGAATATAAGGTTGAGGTGGCAAGCACCAGGGCCAATACTATAAATATCTTTTTCATGCTGTTTGGGGGATTAATTTTGGCAATTTACAATTCTACCATGTATTGGACACCAGAAATATATGCGCGAAAGTTATCATTTTCACTTTTATCATCTGTATGAAGTCGAATTCTATATTTCCCTGCAGGAAGCCATATCGGACCCACGAATTCACTCCTATAATGGTGAATAACTTGATCATTTATCCATACACTTATTGCATTATCAGTCGGATAGAAATCATTACTAATTCTGTACGCTTTTACAGCTGAAATCATCCACACTTTTCCTTGATCAACTTGAACAGTGCTATCTATTGCGGTAAAATCTCTCGACTTATCACTCTTAAGCTCCAAGAAGAAAGCCTCTGAAAATACTAATCTGTTATTACAAGGGGCTTGTCCGATGAGAACCTTAGGTAATAATAAACCGAGAATGAAAAAAGTGAAACCAAGTTTTCTCATGATGTCGGGATATTAGGAAATGAAAGTTACGACAAATCCCAGATAATTTGAAGCTTCAATCAATAACCTTCATTTTGCATTCTCACTTCCAGAAATCAACCAGCTTTAACCAAAGGATTAGCTCCTTCATGTCTTTTGAATAGTCCAAGTTGGTTGATGTGGTTAAAGAGAAAATGTCAGCTATTGAATACACATCTATTTTTACTTAACTTGTAAATGATTCAATAGCCATGGAACAACTCAACGAATTCAAGAAGCTTCTCCGGCAGATCATGTCCCAGGATCTGAAGCCAATTTATAACCAGGAAGAGATTGACCAAACAGTTCGAAAAATTGAAGTGATGGAGCTGGTTGGGGAGAAGTATGTTGTGTGGTTGAATTGAGAAACGAAGAAATCGTATGAATTAACATGATCAACTCAGAAGGAATAGAACAACCCGTAAGAGTCCTTATAGAAAATAAAGATACTTTTCTTGATTTCATAACAAACCCATCTTCAATTATTGCCCTCTCAGCAGTTTTGGTTAGTATATTAAGCTTGATGATTACGGCACGCTACAATAGAATTACTTTGCAAAGAGCCGATGAGCTTAATAAAAAAACCGTCGAACCAGATCTTAATACTCATGGTTTTAATATGGGGGACAAGGAAGTTGAGGGTATATTTATTTCTTATCTAGTACTTAAAAATTGTGGGTTAGGTCCAGCTAAAATCAAAACGCATTCGTTTACTTTTCACGATAATGTATTTACTGATTTCGCCAAGCTACTTAGAGCCGAACGTCCTAATTTGTACATGATTCTTGATCATCCCAGAAGCACTTATATGGTTGATCTAACAAACACAACAATGGCAGTTGGAGAAGAAAAAGAACTTTATAATTTTAGATATAATCTGAAAAGAAATGAAAGAATCAAGGTTATCTCTTTTCTATCACAAGTAAAGCTCAGAATCGAATATACCTCAATTTATAACGAACCAAAGGTGTTGGAATGGATTTTATACAATCCCCCAACTTCGCCAATAAAGGGTTCGTAATTATAGGATTATTGGGGATCGTCATATAGTGTGCTTGAACAGAGAATTTATAATACTAATTTGAACCCGATTGAGCAATGATAAGTGATAAATTTTTTGAAGTAGAAAGTGGTAATCTGGCAAAAGATATTGTACAAATCTGTGATATATTTTTGCATTGGTATAGTGGATTAAGCGTTGGGAAAGATGTAGTTAATTATGAAGAAATAGTGGATGCATATGCTGCGTTTGAATCCTATGCTATTTCTCATTCTATCGAGATAGTACCTGTTAAATTTGGAGAAAAAAAAGAAACAAACATTTCACTCATAGTTACATATTTCAGGAATTTCAAAGAGGAATATGACAAAAAAGTTACAATGGATTTGATTCTTTCAATGAGAGAAAAATATTCTCTGAAACTCAAACTAGGATTTGGATATGAATTTACAGATGGAGATTTAAGGCGTATACAAGTTTTGATTAATGAGCTTAGGGATATTGTTACTGAAAGTGAAGACTTCGATGCCAAACATCAAGATCGAATCCTTAGAAGATTGGAAAAGCTTCAACAAGAATTACATAAGAGAGTATCAGACCTTGATAAGTTTTGGGGTCTTGTTGGTGATGCTGGGGTTGCTTTAGGGAAATTTGGGAAAGATGCTAAGCCATTTGTTGATAGAATCAGAGAAATTTCAGATATAGTTTGGAGAACTCAAGCTAGGGCAGAGGAGCTACCTTCTGGAACTAGAATTCCATCGTTAGGCCAGGGTCCAGACTCTGATGAATAAGTAGTTACTTAAGAAGTATCTTATCGAATGGATTTTGGTTAAGAATGATTGATGGAATTGATGGATGATCGGTGGGTGGTGTGGTTGAATTTTATGCTCCCAAAACTCTTATCTTTTCTCTTCTAATCAATCTTGATTCTGTAATAAAAGAATCAGTGTATGCAAATTGATCACTGTGGTATTTCGAGCGATTGGCAATTTGGTCCAAAGCCATTGCATTTCCAACTTGATACAAGTCAAATTTATAGGGATCAGCCGCAGGAGTAAAAAATGTTGCTACGGTGCCCTTCCTGATACCAAAGGTACGGATAAAAGTACCTGTATCAGCAACTTCATGAATCCTAGCTGATTTCCCATTGCTATTAATAATTGCGAGATGAGAAATTGTCTTTTTAAGTTCCGCCCGAAAGTCGGCTCCCTGCTTCTCAAGACTCTTAACTTTGACTGACTGGATATATAAATGCAATAATCCAGCTACAATGCCAACCGAACCAGAAATGAATATCAGAGTTATCATGGCCTCAATGTCTGTAAATATGTATTTAAACTAACTAATAACGCTTTTACTTCTCCAAGTGTTGTGTAAATATCTCGAATAACTCTATCGGACTTTCTTCTTTGCAATATCCCCCCAACTTCTTTGACTATTTTGTAGAACAAATATGCCACCAAAATAAATACTAAAATACTGAACCATCGGTCGAGTTTGTTTAATAATTCTGGATACTCAGCTAATTTATCTAAGATCTTTTCTATAAGATCTAAGAATGTAATCACATTTTTAGTGGAGTCACCCATCACCTAATTTACTTTTGAGGATTGCTATTTTGCTAATGGCAATGTTTACCTCTTGCTGTAATTTATAAAGATCCTTTTCTTCAATCTCAGAAATTATTTTCGAATCTGATTGATCCAGTTTCATAGAGATTAGAATTGGATAGGTGAACTTTAATATCTTCTCCCTCTTGATATCATACAGTGGTCTGGCATCACAATAAAGTGATATTTCAGCAAGACTATTATTTACAGATTTAAGTTGCTTCTCTTTTATTTGGTTTGCAAACAATACAAGATTTTCTTTGTTAGCGATGATAAAATCCCAGAACTTGCCAACTTTATCTGTGAATGGATCTACATAATCCTTCTGAAATTCTTTTAAACCCTTTTCAATATCTCTGTTCTCAATC
>JAZDPG010000049.1:0-2966 GCA_043797815.1 Bacteroidota bacterium | reverse complement strand
GCAGGGCAATTAGTGAGCGACAGCGCAAATGACGATTACGGATCTGTGTTTGAAATACCCGATCTGCTTACTTACATACAAAGCAAAACGGAATTGACACGCGCTACCATTTTGGAAATACTGAAAAGTTCAGAACGGCTGAAAGATGTATTACTAAACCCACAGTTATTTATGGATAATGCGGTTTCAAAAATCAAAGAGGTGTTACATCAGCTAATGATTGATGGAATTAAGTACGAAAAAATCGGAACCAGAATTTACGAAATGACGTTGTTTGATGACAGCGGTTTTGAAATTTTCATTGATGAATTTACGCACACAGTTAAAGACAGTTCAAAGACAATTTATGAAAACTACATTCCGCTTGACAGTGGTGTAGAGAATCAATTTGCAAAGGATTGCGAAAGCAGTGAGCAAATTGAGTTTTATTTTAAACTCCCCTACTGGTTCGAAATCAAAACTCCCATTGGAAAATATCGTCCTGACTGGGCCGTAGTTTTCAAAGGTGAAAAGAAAATTTACTTTGTTGCCGAGACAAAATCGGTTGGACAAGAATTGAGAGGAAGCGAGAAATTGAAAATTGATTGTGGCAAAGCACATTTTGAACAATTTGATGAAGTAAAATTCAGAGGTCCGATTTCATCGGTAACAGAATTGAACAACTAGACTAAATGCCGATCTTAAACGCCATCGTCTGCGTTACCAATGAACTCACGACCGATCAACGGGTGGACCGCACTTGCGTAACCCTTACCGGTCTTGGATTTTCAGTGGTTCTGGTGGGCCGGAAATTAAAGCAAAGCCTTCCCCTGATTCCCCGCCCTTATGAGATGCATCGAATGCGGTTATGGTTCAACAAAGGACCCCTCTTTTATGCCAACTACAATATTCGCCTGTTTTTATATCTTATTACGCACAAATCAAACCTTATTGTCTCCAACGACCTGGACACCCTTCCAGCCAGTTTTCTGGCATACCGCATGAAAAATCTCCTCCCCCTCCCTCGTGAGGGAGGGGGCCAGGGGGTGGGTACCGGTATCGGGCTGGGTACACGACTCCTCCACGACTGCCACGAGTACTTCCGCGGGGTGCCGGAACTGGTTGGGCGGATAGGCACCACACGGATCTGGAAATGGATCGAAGACAGGATATTCCCTAAGCTGAAGCTGGTAACAGCTGTCAATGATTCCGTTGCAAAACTCTACCATGAGGAGTACGGAAATGAGATTATAGTGCTACGCAATGTCCCGTTCCGGAAACGGGAAGGAGAGGCTATTTCCAAAGAGTCGCTGGGGATCTGGCCTCACCAGAAGGTGATTCTCTACCAGGGGGCCGTGAATCTTGACAGGGGGCTTGAAGAGGCTATCCAGGCCATGAAGTTTCTGCGCTGCGATGCCAGGCTGGTACTGGTGGGAACCGGTGATAAATTTGATGAACTTCAGGCATTTGTAATTCAGGAAAAGGTGCCCGGAAAAGTGATCTTTACCGGACAGATCCCATTCCAGGATCTTTACCGGTATACCCTGATGGCCGATATCGGGTTGTCGATCGAGAAGGATGTTAGCCTGAACTACCATTTTGAACTGCCCAACAAGTTTCTGGATTATATTCAGGCCAATGTTCCCGTTCTGATCTCGCCTTTCCCTGAGATGAAAGCGATTCTTGATAAATATTTCATCGGAGAGGTGATTGAGAGCCATGACCCCAAACATATCGCAGAAAAGCTTGATGGCATGCTATTGAATGAAACGCGACTGGCGCTTTACCGTGAAAACCTCCTGCCTGCTGCAGAGGAGCTGTGCTGGGAGAATGAGGCACCGAAATTGAAAAGATTACTTGATGCCGGATGCCGGATGCCAGAAAAGAATGAGGAACTAAGAATACGCAATTAGTACAGCCGCAATTTATTGCGGCAATCTGAAACTTGAAACTTGAAACAAACTCTGCATATAATCAGTTTCGACATTCCGTATCCCCCGAACTACGGGGGTGTAATTGATGTCTATTACAAACTTCGGGCATTGTATGAAACCGGGGTGAAGATTATCCTGCATTGTTTCCAGGATCAACGTGATGCCTCTCCAGAGCTGGATGAACTTTGCGCTGAGGTGTGTTACTATCCACGTCAGACTGGCATCCGGAATATTATTTCCCTGAAGCCCTATATCGTCTCCAGCCGGAATTCAAAATCCCTTCGAAAGAGATTATTACAGGATGATTTCCCGATCCTGTTTGAGGGATTGCATACCTGCAGCTTACTGAATGATCCTGCATTCGGGGAACGTAAAAAAATTTACCGGGAGAGCAATATTGAGCACCACTATTATTACCACCTCTTCAAGGCAACCGGCAACGTAAGGGATAAAATTTTCTTCCTTGCCGAAAGCCTGAAACTCCTTTGGTTCCAACCAATCCTGAGACATGCCGACCTGATGTTTGTAGTCTCAAAAGAGGACGCTCAATACCTGAAGCGCAAATTTCCACACAATGATATCCGGCACCTCCCCTCATTTCACAGGGATAACAGCATAAACTCAAAACCCGGACGGGGTTCTTATGTGCTTTACCAGGGGAACCTCAGCGTACCTGAAAACATTCGGGCTGCCGGGTATATCATCAAGCATATCTACACCGATTCTCTGCCGGAGCTTGTTATCGCCGGTCTGAATCCTCCCGAACACCTCATAAAACTGATCGACAAATATCCAAATATCCGATTGGAACCCAATCCGGATGATGCTAAAATGTTTGAACTGATCAGGGATGCCCAGGTCAACCTGATGGTGACATCCCAGCCAACCGGACTAAAATTAAAACTGTTAAATGCCCTGTTTCATGGCCGGCATTGCCTTGTCAACCCGGAGATGCTTGCCGGCACAGGACTTGATCCGGTTTGCAGGGTGGCTACTTCTCCCCGGCAATTCCGTAAAGAGATTATCAGTCTCTTCAAGGAAGATTTTAACCAG
>JAZDPG010000040.1:0-64208 GCA_043797815.1 Bacteroidota bacterium | reverse complement strand
GGCGTACAATAAGTTTCTGATCAAAAAGCCCTCTTTTGAAATTGGGAGATACAGATACCACCTGGCAGATGAGCGTGAAATGATAAAAATCCCCATTCCCAAGATCATTACAATGCATTTTGCCACTGATGAATTGCCAACCTTTTACGAACGATCATGAGATATATATCACTTATATTACTGTGTATAGTCTCTCTGGCCACACAAGCACAGAGCAATCTTACTATTAAATTCAAGCCCGGGGACCATATCTATTACATGGAGCACGAGTCTGATACTCCAATCCATTACCAGGTAGAAGGAAAAATTGATCAGGAGGTCATGGCCGAGCTCACAAAGCATGGTGTCCCTCAATGCCACCTGGCCTTTGACCCAGTAGCCAAGAAAATCCACCCTCCAGATGCTATTTTAACTGAGGAGGATGGACATATAGTAATCCAAACACCACACCTGGCACGGGCCACCTCATTCAAGATCTGCACCAATAACAGGGTGTTTGTTTTGGTAACCAATCCCGTAACAGAAATAAAGCTATGATACCACTATCTATCATCCTTATTATTGCAATAGTATACGCCCTGATCAGGGCCAAGCATGACAGTTTCCTTTCCCATGGTGATGGCCGATGGAAGACCTGGGCCTTTGTGGAGGGTGGTTTTATTGCCATTTCGGAAACTATCCTTTTATGGAGAGCCTTTGACCTTGAATGGTGGCTGATGCCCCACCTGGTGTTGATCTTTGCCTTTGCGTTTTGGCTGGTGTTCGATTGTTCCCAGGGATGGATCCGGACCGGCAATATATTTCACCTGGGGGAGAAAGGCTTTGATGCCACCATGAGAAAGGTCTTTCTGTATGATAAACCTATACTGTGGTGGCGGAATCCCGGTGCAACCAGACTTGTATTTTTCAAACTGTTCTGGCTTGGGATCCTGATACCAACTTATTTTTCACTTTACAATTAACAATAGCCATGGAACCCTCTACATTATTAACTATCGGCATGTGGACGTTAGGTATACTGCTCTCCGTTGTCGGATTCTTTCTGGTATACTTTTTCAAGAGATCCGTTGAGTCCGATGACAAGCTGAATGAAACTGTAGGAAAACTTCAGATTTCAGTTACCGCTCTAAATGGGACTCTCCTGTCCCAGGATGATAAAATCTCAACATTTACCGGGAGCTGTAAGGATAAGCACATACAGATTGATAAGAGATTGGAGGTTCATGGGATCAAGATCGATGATCATGAAAAGAGAATAACAGTTATTGAAGCAAAATCCTAATGAGAAATACTGTAATCATATTCCTGATTTTCCTGGCCAGTTGTACAACGTCCACATACAACGTGAAGTATTATGGTGCCATTGGCAATGGGGTTGTAGATGATACTGAAGCGATTCAGAAAGCCATTAATACAGCGGGTTCCTGTGATGTGTTCATTCCCCGGGGAACCTATCTGACCCATACCCTGACCGTTCTGGAATGTGATCTTGTGGGTGAAGGGAATGGCCTCACCGGTGGCACAATTCTGAAGTCTATATGGGACGAACCAATCATTCATGTATTCGGCACGGATGACAGCGTAACATACGGCACGGCTTACCAACCGGCTATAAAGAAAATGCAGATCCTTGGTAGTAATAATCCTGCATTCACTGAGCAACATGGAATCACTGTGGACGGAGCTGTGAGCATGAAGGTGGACGAAGTGTTTATTCTTCAATGCGGAGGGTACGGGGTGTACATGGGACCGACTATGCACACCGATATACACTGGTACCAGAATAGCCGAATCCAGCAGTGTAAACGGGGTGGTGTTTATGGACAGGGTAATGGTGCCAGGCAGATCAATGCCATATCATTCAGGAATGTTCTGGTGATGCAATGTGGGGGCCCGGGGATGACACTTGGGGGAACCTCTATTCATGTTTCAGATTGTGTACTTCAGAACAACACTGGTCCAGGAGTTTTGATAACCACCAAAGACAGAACGGAAACTGAGACAGCCACAGCAAGGAGCATGACGATAGATAATACATACTTTGAATTGAATGGCGGTGCGTCAGTTGTAGTGGAATCTGGATATGTTGACGGGGTGGCTCATGTTGTAGAGAACCTGAACATCTATGAGAATTATTTCTATGAGAGAGCATCTAAGGTAAGCTGGCCCGGGGTAACTGGAATAATCAGCTTTATCGAACTACCAGGATCAAGCCGTCCATACTTCAGGGAGATATTCATAGATCGGAATAATACGGGAATGAGTGACCTGCCAGAGGTTGCCGGATTGAACTAATAAGATCAAAATCATGATGAGATGACAATTTGTGAAGCAATATTCGATCATTATGCAGTCAAGGAGATAGCTGGTGAGGCTGAAAACAATCCTGAGATCCTGCAATTCTTCAAGGAATTGAATCAATCCTGGGTTAAAACAGACGAAACATCCTGGTGTGCTGCCTTGGTCAATGCCTCCTTGAAAAAGGGTGGATTTCCCACTACTGAGCACTGCAAGTGGCCACTAGCTGCAAAGAGCCTCATTGCAATAGGTGAAAGGATCAGCACACCCCGACCCTTGGGAACCAGTTTTGATTTCGTTGACTTATGCCTGTTTTACAGGGGTCGTCCATGGAAGGATGAAAACCCGGACAACTTTGAACCGGGGCATGCTGGATTCTTTATAAAGGAAAGAGGGATGACCGTTCATTCGCTTTCAGGCAACCAGGGGAACATGCTTAATATAAGTGGTTACGACCGGAACACTCTGGAGTTTTACATAAGAGTATATAAACTTAGGGCATGATGAAAAAAAATATTTGGCTCTTTATCGCGATCCTGTTTATTGGCTTCTCTGCTGGTCTGATGACCGGGGTAGCCATTGACAAAGACAAGGTATACAATACCACCATTAAGAAGATACGGCAGAATCGTGGGGAAGGTGATATTGTGATAGATGTTGAAACACCAAGCGCTCTATCAGATAAGGAAATGAGACAGGCTGACCGGGAAAAGCGCCGGGAAGAGAGGCAGAAAAAGAAAAATCAGGAACCTTAGTATTCACTTAATAATTCACACAATGAAAAAACTATTATTTGTATCGTTGATTTTGATTATGGGTACTGCCATGCTGGTTGCAGCTGATGGTGAACCCGCTGGAAATGCAACCCTTTGGCAAATCATCAGCGCAGTCCTCGCCGTGCTGACCGGTGTTTTGACAAATTTCATGAGTAAGTTCCGGAACAAGGCAAAAGCCGGATTGGCTGTTGGGAAAGAAGTCCTTGAGGCGGGACAGGCAGGAATGAACCTGGTTGAAACAGTCATCCTTGCCGGTGATGACAATGTGATTGATGAAAATGAGCGTAAGGACATCAAAAACAAGGCTCTCCAAGCCAAGACCGAATGGGGAGATGTGAAAGTGGCCTGGAAAGCACTCTGGAGTAAGGGAATTTAAATCAAATGGGCCCCTCCCTGCCTGTGGGCTTGGGGCCCTTCTTTAAAAACCGTTAGCCATGTCATTAACTCAGAACGAAATTCCCGCAATATTATCCCTGGCCGGTAATCAGATATGGGCCGATTTTTCTACCAATGAAACCGATGAAGATTTTATTGGGATTCATTACAAGGTTGAATTATTTGTAGGAGGATCCTGGGTGCTCTTAGGACAGGAATTGCGTTATGAGCCAGATGACGAAGGCAAAGCTATTATTGATGTACACTCACTACTTGAATGGGATCCTGTGAAGGAATTCACCTGGAGCGAGGATTCTTCCAGTTTGATCCATAAAAGGAACAACCTACGAAAATCATATCACATCGCTGTATATGAAAAGTATGGCAATCCTCTGACAACACATGGTTCAAACGCCGGCACGCTCAGGTATGTATTGCCTGGAAAGATCTCCGATCTTCGGATGGGCCAGCTGAATGATCAGTCAACCTCATGGTGGGATATCATTCAAGCTCAAATGTTCTTTCTTACCAATGCGCCCAGGGTCAAGACAACCGATCCGTGGGCCTCTGAGCGGTTGTTTTATATTGTATCGCAGGGCTCCAGCGCCAAAATGGACCTCAATATCAAGATTACCTATACAGATAGCACTACAAAAGAGATAGTCAGAGAATCAACCGGATCAATCGCTGTTTATGATGTTTATGAGATAATCACCTCCTTCAGCACTCTGGGGATCCATTTTCTGGATCCTTCAAAAACCATCGAAAAGTACGAGATCTGGCTGACCGATAACAGCAGCGCTATAATCAGCGAGGTCTATACCTACCTGGTGGACCACAACCGGCATGATAATTCCAGGTACTTCCTGTTTTCCAATGGTTACAAGATGATCGAAGGAGCCCGCTTCACAGGGATGTCTAAAACGGAAGCGAAGTCCGAATACATGAGTTTATCTGTGAACCTGGAAAAGGATTATGGGGTTAAGGATCCTTCAGCCTCCAAGTCTGATATCCGTGAGACAGAATATCGCGAGGTGAGCTCCGAATGGTTAACCTCTGAAGAGATAAATTGGCTCAGGGAGATGGTCCTGTCCAGGGAGGTATACGAGATAGTCAATGGTGAGCCGGTGCGGATCTTTATTGAAACTGACTCTGTGATACCGAATGAAGATAACCGCAATTTCAAGGCTCTGGTCCTAAGCTACAGGTTTGCTCATCCAGATAGTGTTCCCTCCATTCTGCCCCGTGTGGAGGATACGGTTGCCAACTTTCAGGGAGCTGAGATCGACCTGGACGGCTTGACAAATGGTGCTTCCCCGGATTACGCCTTTGTTTCACTCTCCTATAATAACAGTACAGGCTTTCTTGAGGCGGTTTCACAGATCCAATCAGTTCCTCATGCCTATAGCAACAATGATATTGAATATCCTTGTGTTCCTCTTCTGGCCTGTTACAGTGCTTACACAAGAGAATATCTTTCTTCTGTTCTCCAGATATTGCTGTTTGATTTATCAACCTATACCCAGGTGGGAGAGACAATAATTAACACTGATCCCGTTACTGGTACTGGGTTTGGAATTCTGCTATCAGAGGAGGAATCTGTGAAATTTGGAGTAAGGGGAAGCGCTGTGGCTCAAAACACACACTCCATGTTTTTGAAATTATATATTCCCACTAAACGGGCCCTGGAATACCTTTACGAGCTGTCAATATGAAAAAGCTCCGCTTCGAAATAAATGGAGTCAACATGGAAATGGGCTCTGAATCTATGAGCCTCCAGTTGAAGAATCCAATGTTTGAAGACATCGGGTCGCATTCCCTCCCCATCAAGATCCCAAAGACACCGAATAACGATTCGGCCATTAAAGGATTCCTCTCGGGCGCTCTTCCTTCCGCTTGCCGGTATCCTGCCAAACTCTTCTTCGGGGCCAGACAATTTGTGGGTGAGTTCGTACAAACAAAAAGTACCAGATACCTCTCTGAGGGATATTTTACAACAGGTATCGCAACATTCAGAGATATCGTCAGCAACAAGATGTTGACTGATATTGATTATACGGAAGAAATTATCGGCCCGGTAGACGGATACTTCCCTACCAAGCTGAATGAGGCCGCTGCGGGGAGCTATCCCACATACAACTACACCTGCTTCCCGTTGAGAACACCGGAGTTCTACAACCCATATACGGTTGAATATCAAACCATGATGAACCCCTGGAGTTATAAGCAGGGGGATCCAAGCTACCAGGGTTTC
The DNA here is from genome assembly GCA_043797815.1 of Bacteroidota bacterium. Taxonomy (GTDB): domain Bacteria; phylum Bacteroidota; class Bacteroidia; order Bacteroidales. The sequence continues at coordinate 58,505 of JAZDPG010000040.1, read as the reverse complement.
ATGATCAACTATGTACAGAGGTATGCTCCGAGCTTCTATCTCTGTTTTGTGATTTCAAAGGTATTTGAGACCTATGGCTATGTTATCGAATCAAACGCCTTCCTGGATGATGCTGAACTGAAAACACTGGTTGTTACCAATTTCAACTCGGGATATATGGCCATTGCAACCCGGCAATATGATTTGAAATTTAGCGATGCAATGCCTCATGTCCCGATTGGGGAATTTATATCAGGCCTTGAACGACTATTCAACGTAACCTTCTTTATTAACGACGGCAGCAAGACTGTGGTCATCAAGAAGAATGGAGCCATTGTGAAATCCGCCAGCTCAAAGAAACTTACCCTGGTTGACCGGGAATTAAAACAGGAGGATCCTATAGATGGGTTCTCGCTGAACTATACAATGGATCCGGACGATTCGTTTTCCTCAGTAAAAACCATTGAGGGCCTTGTAATCGGCATTACGGTGGACAACAAAGCTGATCTGGATGCTTACCTGGCCGGCAGCTATCCCAATCAGCTGGCCTTTATCTCAAACAACGATTTATATTACATCAGCACCCGGAATGATCAGGAGCCTACCGGCTGGGTGTGGGCCGAGTATACCCGGGACTATTTTGGCTATACCGAGGGAGCGGGAGATCATGAAATTTCTACCGATGTAAACACAATTTTAACTGATGACGATGTTATAACCGATTTGTATACCGAGGGCGGAGGTACTGAATCGGCAATTCTTCCCAAAACGAATGTCTCCTGTATCAATGAATACGGATGGCAACAGTTCAAATCGTTCAACACGCTTAGATTGTTATTCTATCGAGGGATTGTTCCCTCGGGTGGAGTACTTTCAGGAATCGGCAGTGTGGGTGAACCGGGCACCCAGGAGTGTGATTATCCATTAGCCTCTCCAGATGTTTACAGGGCAAATCAAACTGTTGATCATAAATTTGGCCGAATAAAAATACCTGCCGCCAACCAGGCGCTCAAGTGGGGTGGCCCTTACGGCCTCTATTTAACTCACTGGAAAGACTATCTCTACTGGTTTTTGAATATAAGAAGAGCCGCTACAGACTATTATAATTTAACCCTGGAAGAACTCCTGGGCATTAATTTCTGGGAGAAATACCAGGCCGGTGATCAGTCAGTCCTGTTCCGGACTATCAATATCGATCTTGATTTTGAACGTGACTCAATCAGGGTAGGCGAATGTGAGGTTTATCTCAGCTAAAGCTCCTGAAGGCCTTTTCCATTTCATTCTCGATGTCCTCGGTAAGCACATGGGTGTAAATCATGGTCTGCTCAATTTGCGAATGCCCCAGGAGCTTCTGCAGTACTGCCAGGTTCTTACTGTTCCGCAGAAACATTGTTGCAAACGTGTGGCGGGCAGTATGAAGACTGATGTTTCTTTCCACCCCGACCAGCTTCACAATCTCCTTTATTTTAATTCTCATGCGTTGCTCACTGTAGGTATCGAAAATTTTACCATAGAGCCGGTAAGGAGACTCATCGCGGATCAATCGCTTCGCTGTCCTGGATAATGGCACTTTTATAATCTCCCTCTTGGAGTTTCTGGTTTTGATGGCACTATATATTAAGGTGCCATTGATGACCTGGTCCATCTCCACACTCCGGAGGTCTGAGATCCTCAGGCCGGTGAAGCACATAAATAGGAAATGACGAAGAATCTTTTGTTGATTATCCTGCAGTATACCTTTATTATATATAGAGACCAGATCCTGGACCTCCTTTTCGGTTAGAAATTCCCGTGATGTTTTTGCCCGTTTCTCGGGCATTTTATCTGTCAGGGGATTGTGAGATATGATCTTCTTTCTAACTGCAATATTGAGGTAGATCTTCAGGATCTTGAAGGCATTGTGCCGGGTGTTCTGGCCGCTGTGCTGATTGGTTTTCATCCAGCGGTTAAACTGTACCAAGAACTCGCTATCCAGCTGGGTGAACTTTAACTCCGGAGAGAACGCCTTTAGCTTGTTGCTTATGGCCCGGTGCTGTTTCAGAGTGCTCTCGTTGAGCTCTCCCTTCCTTTCCCGGATAGCATCTTTCATGAACAGGTGGAAATCTATCCGGACTGATGCGTTTTCGAATTCGCTTTTCAACAGCTCCGGAGTAAGCTTTTCATACTGCAGACGGTATCGCACCATGATCTCGTTGATCCTGCTCTTGGTGGTTTGGATCAACAGATTGAGATCGTCGTGGTCCGGGTGGCTGCTCAGGATCTGTCCCTTCTCTGGATCATACTGAGAAGGATTCACGCACACCTGCGTATGGAACTTGATCTTCCGGCCATCAATCTTTGTCACAGCATAAAGAGCGGCTTCACCGTTCTTCTTGGTGTAGTGACTGTCAAATGAGATAGTTATGCCTGCCATTTTCTTATTGGATCGTTTTTGGACCAATTCAACAAAAAACACCCCCGAACACTAACTCTACAAGTCAATGTTCATAGGGGGTGTGGCTTTACTATCTCTACTGCAGGTGTATTTCGTGACTCCAGGAGGACTCGAACCCCCACCATGGGAACCGGAATCCCACGTTCTATCCAGTTAAACTATGGAGCCATTCAGGAGTGCAAAGTTAATATTTTTTCCTAAAGCTCCGCCTTGATCTCCTCCCAATCCAGGCCGATGGGCCGGGCCTCAAAATCATCCCCGGGTTTATAGGACAATGCTTCCCTGATGCGTGTGCGGAAGTCGGGGTGGGTGGAGATAATCTCAAAATGCTCCATCAAACCATTGTCAGATTCTTCTTCGAGCTTACGGAACAGGGTTGCCAGCGAACGGGGTTCGATGGCCGATTGTTCCAGCAATACCGAAGCAAACCGGTCTGCTTCCTCCTCCTGCCTCCGGTCAAAGCTTGTGGAGGTCAGAAGACCGGTCACCTCCCCCATGACATAGGGATCGCCCGATGTGAGGATATCGATCCCCAGCTCCTTGACAAGCCTGCTTACCACATGCCGCTTTTCCACATGCCCCATCTCATGTGCCATAACAGAGGCCAGTTCTTCCGGTGTGTCGCAAAAGCCGATCAGTCCTGTGGATATAAGAATATTTCCACCAGGTAAAGTGAAGGCATTGACCATTTTGTTGTCGATAACCACAAACCGGTAGTCGTACTCCGAATCCTCAAGACCAGCTTCCAACAGGTCCCCGATCACACCCACTGCCGAATCGACCCGTTCATTGTCAAGCTTTTTAAACATGGGGTTCAGGAGGATTCCTTCCATATAGGCCTCCCCAAGTTTCTCCTCCTTTTCAATATTGAGCAGCTGGGGGTCTGCAGGGTAACGGAACAGGGAAGCGGCCAGCCAGATGAGTCCGAATACCCCCAGCAGGATCAAAAGGTCTCTTAAAATCGATCCTCTCATTATTCTCATCTATTTACCGGAGGCCTGTTCCTGGGTGCCGAAGCGGTCTGCTCAGGCCTGATCAAGTATACCTGGTGATAGGCCACTGTCCCGAAAAAAATGAAATAATAAAAAATCCCTTTCCGGGCTTTCACTGCCCCCACAATACTGAAAATAAAATAGACCAGATTGGCTACAGCAACCATTACCAGGTATCCCCAGTACATGCTTGTAAAATCAAAATCCTTTGCAAAATTGACGATGGTCCAGGCCACCAGTCCCGAATTCAACAATGTGACCGGGATCTGGGAATAGAGCGACTGCAGGGTATGGAACTGAACGAACTTCCCTTTGTCACGGTTCACAAAATAGTAGATGATGGCAGCTACCAGGTTAATAATCGGAAGCGGCAGACCCAGTGCGGAAGTGGCAAACATCATGAAATATGACCCCATGGCATCTTCCCTGACCCTCACTTCTATTTCATCAGGTTGCGGAATTGGATGGTACTCCATATAAGTTTTTAGATATATCAGTGACCAACCTTAGGCCTCATCGGGCAATTCATCACCGGTAAAGGGAGGATAGGTATCGGTCATGTATTTCATGTAGAGGCTTACCCTCATCTGCCAGCGTATCTGCCCCACGACCCACTCATGCAGGTTTTTGGGATACTTACCTGTAAACAGTACCACCCACCAGCAAACAAAAACAATGATGCCTATCCATATGGCCCGGAAATAGAGGATGAAATAGTGGGGGATGAACACATAGAATATTCCGAAAAACAACCTCACCAGGGTCAGTCCCCGGCTCACCTTTTCAGGATAGGGGATTTCCAGGGTTGTCAGTTCATCTGAGCCTTTTACACCGAAAGCTGGATACCCGTCTGAGATATTGAACAGCCTGGCAGAGAGCCGGACGTTCCATTTCATCAGTCCGGCCTGGAATTCAAACATACTTTCGGGATAGCGGCCCGTAAAAAGAATGACCCAAAAGGCCACAAACTGAAGAATGGCTCCCCAAATTCCCACGAACATCAATACAAATGCATGGGGGATGGCAATGTAAATCCATCCGAAAAATGTTCTGAGCAAAAGTTCACCTCTGGAATAGCTTTCCTGGTGTGTGATGGTTAGTTTCATGATCTGGATATGGTTTTTAATTCCCAATCAATTTGCAAAAAAAACTCCGAGATGTCAACCCTTTGTTGTGATATAAATGTAAAATTCAGCTAATTTCGCACCCTGAAACAGAAGTACAGCACATGGAATACAAATTTTCAGACATCGAGAAGCGCTGGCAAAGGTATTGGGAGGAGAACCGGACCTTCCGAACCGAAGATGATTTCTCGAAACCCAAATTTTACGTGCTGGACATGTTCCCCTATCCGTCGGGATCAGGTTTACATGTGGGTCACCCCGAAGGGTATACAGCAACCGATATTGTTGCGCGCTACAAAAGGATGAAGGGATTCAACGTACTCCACCCCATGGGTTGGGATGCATTCGGACTTCCGGCAGAACAGTATGCCATTGAAACCGGCACCCACCCCTCGGTCACAACACAAAACAACTGTGACAATTTCCGCAGGCAGATCAAATCCCTGGGTCTGGCATACGACTGGGAACGGGAGGTCAATACCACTGATCCGGGCTATTTCAAATGGACCCAATGGATCTTTATCCGCCTCTACAATACCTGGTTCGATGAGAAACTTCATAAAGGTCGTCCCATGGATGAACTGGAGATCCCTGAAGATGTGATTTCCGAGGGTCCGCTTGCAATCCGTCGCTACAGGGACGACATGAGGCTGGCCTATTATGACAATGCCAAGGTATGGTGGTGCCCCCATTGCAGAATTGTGTGCGCCAACGAGGAGGTTCTGAATGACGGGACGCATGAGAAGTGCGGAAACCCGGTAGAGAAGAAAAACCTGAAGCAATGGATGCTGCGCATCCCACACTACGCTGAACGCCTTCTGGCCGGTCTTGATCATGTGGACTGGCCCGAGGGAGTGAAAGACATGCAGCGAAACTGGATCGGACGGTCTGCAGGTGCCGAGGTAGATTTCAGCGTGGATGGCCTGGAGGAGCCACTCCGGGTATTTACCACCCGTCCCGATACACTGTTCGGAGCCACCTACATGGTGGTTGCACCTGAGCATCCCATGCTGGACAGCATGGTCAAGGCTGACCAGCAAGCGCGTGTGCATGGTTATGTGACACAGGCGGGACTGAAATCGGAACTGGACCGGTCAGATCTCTCCCGTGAAAAAACAGGGGTCTTTACCGGAAGTTTTGCCATCAATCCTGTCAACAACAGCCGTATTCCCATCTGGGTGGCTGATTATGTACTCATGGGATACGGAACAGGAGCCATCATGGCCGTGCCCGGTCATGATACCCGTGATTATGAATTTGCCAATGCATTTTCATTGCCTGTGAAGTGCATCATGGATCCCGGTACCGGCAACGAGGCCCTGAGGCAGGAAGTCCTCGACGGGAAGGCGTGCTGGACCGAAGACGGTACCTACATCAACTCCTTCAACCAGGAAACCGGATTGGATATCAACGGCCTCTCGAAAAAACAGGGCATCCAAAAAACCGTTTCGTGGCTCGGAGAGCGACAACTGGGAAGAGAAGCCATCCACTATAAAATCCGAGACTGGCTCTTCAGCCGTCAGCGCTATTGGGGCGAGCCCTTCCCTGTTATCCACTGGGAAGACGGAGAGATTACCCTGCTGGAGGATGAGAACCTGCCGCTACAGCTTCCAGAACTTGAAAAATATGAACCGGGCAGCGAGGGCGAATCTCCTTTATCCAATTCCACAGCCTGGCTGGAGGTGACCGGTCCAGATGGCCGTAAAGGCCGCAGAGAGACCAATACCATGCCCCAGTGGGCTGGTTCCTGCTGGTATTACCTCAGGTACATTGATCCGCAAAATGACAGAGAGCCTTTTTCATCAGAAAAAGAGAAATACTGGATGCCGGTTGACCTCTATATCGGGGGCGCTGAACATGCTGTGCTCCATCTTTTGTACAGCCGGTTCTGGCACAAGGTACTATATGACCTGGGCATCGTCTCCACAGATGAGCCCTATCACAAACTTTTCAACCAGGGAATGATCCTGGCTTTCGCCTATGAAACGAAAACCGGTGCCAAGGTACCCACAGACCTGGTGGAGGAGGTAAACGAAGGTTTTATTCACAGGGAGACCGGCGAACCATTGAAACAGATTGTGGCAAAGATGTCAAAATCACTGAAAAATGTGGTGAATCCCGATGATGTGGTATCGGGCTTTGGTGCCGACTCCCTTCGCCTGTATGAGATGTTCCTTGGACCCCTGGACGCCGTGAAGCCATGGGTGGAGAACGGTGTAAAAGGAGTCTATAATTTCCTGAACAGGGTCTACAGATTCTTTGCTGATCCCACACATTTCCACGATGGCACTGAGGATCCGGAGGTAGCAAAGGCGTTGCATGTGACCATTAAGAAGGTCGGAGAGGATATTGAAGCCCTCCATTTCAATACAGCCATATCCCAGATGATGATTTTCACAAACCTGGTTATCAGGAAAGGCAGTGTTACAAACCAAACAGCTGCCACATTCATCCGTTTGCTGGGCCCCTTTGCGCCTCACCTGGCAGAAGAAGTCTGGAGCATTCTGGGACACAAACCATCCATTGCCCTCTCTGACTGGCCCGAATATAATGAGCAGTACCTGCAGGAGGATACACACGAATACCCGGTGATGATCAATGGTAAGCTAAGGTTTAAGATCGACCTTCCGCTGGATATGCCTGAAGCCGAGATCAGGGAGAGGGTCCTGTCCCATGAGACCGCCCTCAAATGGACAGGCGGAAATGAACCCAAACGGTTCATCCATGTACCCAAGAAGATCATTAACCTGGTAGTATAATGAAGCTTTGGCGAGACCTTTTATTGATCATGCCCGTGGCCATCGGTGCAGTGGCTGTTGTAGTTCTTTTGCCCACAAATGCCGGCTCTCCCCCGGAAAAGAATGTGGGGATCATCGCCGGAAGCACCGATCAGACAGAACCAATACCTTCCAGAACACTTTACGGTATCCCGGTTGACTCATTCCGGGTTCACCAGGGGCAAATAAAACAGGGTGAGTCTCTGGCAGATCTGCTGATCCCGCATGGGATCAATGCACAACAAATCTACAACATCTCCCTGTTCCCTGATTCTGTGATCAACGAAAGGAAAATCCAGCCGGGGAACAGTTATTCGGTTTTCCTCACCAATGATGATACTCCTGCCTATTTCGTATATGAGAAGGATCCTTTGAATTACGTGGTAATCAGGCTCTTTCAGGACTCCATCAGGGCAAAAAACGGAACAAAGCCGGTAGAATCAAGACTTCAATTTGCCAAAGGGACCATCGAATCGTCCCTCTGGGAAGCCATGCAATCAGCCGAAGTCAATCCCATGCTGGCGGTCGAATTGAGTGAGATCTTTGCATGGTCCATCGATTTCTTCGGAATTCAACAGGGCGACCGTTACAAGGTGATTTACGAAGAGTCTTTTGTGGATTCACAATCCATCGGGATCAGCCGCATTGCAGGCGCATGGATCTATCACAACAACACCGATTTCTGGGCCATCCCCTTCGAACAGGACGGGCGGGTGAGTTTTTTTGATGAGAAAGGGAACAGCCTTCAAAAAGCATTTCTCAAAGCCCCCCTGAGGTTCTCCAGGATCAGCTCCGGATTCTCCAATTCAAGGTTTCATCCCGTATTGAAGATCCGCCGTCCCCACCATGGGATTGATTATGCAGCTCCTGCCGGAACCCCGGTCCATACCATCGGGGATGGTTTGGTAACCGGTGTGGGATACCAGAAAAACGGAGGGGGCAACTATGTAAAGATCAAACACAACAGTGTCTACTCCACCTCGTATATGCACCTGAGTAAATTTGAGAAGGGGATCAAAGCGGGAAAGTATGTCAAACAGGGTGAAGTGATCTGATATGTGGGTGCTACGGGACTGGCCTCAGGTCCGCATCTTGATTTCCGGTTCTATAAAAACGGAAGTGCGGTAAATCCGTTGAAAGTAGAGGCTCCCCCGGTTGAACCGGTCCATGAAGAGAATCTTTCTGCTTACAACATAAGGAAAAACCTCACCCTAAGCCTGCTAAAGCTTATTTAGCAATTCCTCCACCACCACTGGAAAGTGTGCATGCTCCAGTGAATGTATCTTTGATGCCAGCGATTCAGGGGTGTCATCTTTTTCTACCGGACAGCTTGCCTGGAAGATCACAGCACCTTCATCATAGACCTGGTTCACATGGTGGATGGTTATCCCGCTCCGGGAATCTCCGTTCTCGATGACAGCCTGATGCACCCGGTTCCCGTACATGCCCTTCCCTCCGTATTTTGGCAGCAGGGCCGGATGTATGTTGATCACCCTTCCCGCATAGGACGCCAGCAGCAGTGAGGGGACCAGCCACAGAAAACCCGCCAGCACGATGAAATCTATCCCCCTTTCCTTTAACAGCGCTACAATACTGCCTGTTTTGTAAAACTGTTCCCGGTCGAAAACCACTGTCTCAACCTCCAGGCTCCGGGCTCTTGCAATCACTCCTGCGCCCGGTTTGTTGGTCAGCACCAGCACCACTCTTCCGGAATTGCTCGTTCGAAAATAGTTAATAAGGTTTTCAGCATTGGTTCCCTCTCCCGACGCAAGTATAGCTATGCGTTTCATTTGCAAAATTTTACAGTATCCGGAATTGAAATCTAATTTTGAAAATATTGACTATTTCTTTCAAAAAAGACCCAAATAAAGGGTACTTTTTTTGAAAATAGTCGAAATTTGCATTTCTTTGCACCGTTAAAAATAACCATAATTATTCATTAAAATTTATAGTCATGTCTGACGTTGCCTCAAGAGTAAAAGCAATTATTGTAGACAAATTGGGTGTTGATGAGAACGAAGTAACTCCGGAAGCCAGCTTTACCAATGACCTGGGTGCCGACTCTCTTGACACGGTTGAACTTATCATGGAATTTGAAAAAGAGTTCAACATGGGTATTCCTGATGATCAGGCTGAAAGCATTTCCACGGTAGGAGAAGCGATCAAATATATCGAAGAGAACGCTGAATAAGCGTGATGAGACGGGCAGTTGTTACAGGCCTGGGGGCATTCACGCCCCTGGGAAATAATTTACAGGATTTCTGGAAAGCCCTTGTAAATGGTGATAGCGGTAGCGACTGGATCACCCATTTCGATACTGAAAAGTTCAAGACCAAATTCGCCTGCGAGATTAAAAATTATAATCCGCTGGATTACTTCGACAGGAAAGAGGCACGGAAACTGGATCCTTACGCACAGTATGCCTTGATCGCCGCCCATGAAGCATTTCTTGATGCAGGGTTGGATCAGGCAGACCATGACAAAGACAGGGCCGGTGTGATCTGGGCTTCCGGAATTGGAGGCATTCTCACATTTACGAATGAAATAATGGGCTTCCTGGAGGCAGATAGAACCCCCAGGTTCAGCCCTTTTTTTATTCCCAAGATGATCTCTGATATTGCGGCCGGACACCTGTCCATGAAATATGGTTTCCGGGGGCCCAATTATGCCACTGTATCAGCTTGTGCCTCCTCCACCAACGCCATCATTGATGCATTCAACCTGATCCGTCTTGATATGGCAGACCTTCTCATTACAGGAGGTTCTGAAGCAGCGATCTGTGAAGCCGGTGTGGGAGGATTTAATTCCATGCAGGCTCTTTCCACCAACAATGAAAACTACAGGCATGCATCACGGCCTTTCGATGCCAAACGGGATGGATTTGTGATGGGTGAAGGGGGTGCCGGCCTGATTATCGAAGAACTGGAACATGCCAAAAAACGTGGTGCAAAGATTTACGCAGAGCTCATCGGCGGAGGCATGTCAGCAGACGCCCATCATCTGACTGCACCCCATCCGGAAGGCGAAGGTGCCAGGCTTGTTATGAAGAACGCCCTCAGGGATGCAAAGATCGACCCCGAAGAAGTGGATTATATTAACGTACATGGCACAGCCACATACCTGGGTGATCTTTCTGAGATCAAAGCCATTAAGAATGTATTTGGCGATCACGCATACAACCTGAATATCAGTTCAACCAAATCGATGACCGGTCACCTGCTGGGAGCAGCCGGTGCCATAGAGTCCATCGCTGTGATCATGTCCATCATAGATGGTATGATCCCTCCAACCATCAACCTTGACACCATCGATCCAGAAATCGATCCCAAACTGAACCTTACGCCGAACAAAGCCCAGAAACGCGAAATAAACGTGGGAATGAGCAACACTTTTGGATTCGGTGGTCACAATACCTCCGCAATTTTCAGGAAATTTAACGGATAGCGGGTTGAAAGAACGAATGTTCTATGTTCAACTAGTCCGGATGCTGGGATTCGTGCCCCGCAAACGCGCGCATTACAAACTTGCCTTTCTGCCTAAATCAGCCAACGCTGGCCTGAATAGCAGCCTTTTGGTTAACAATGAAAGGCTTGAGTACCTGGGTGATGCCATATTGGATGCCATTGTGGCTGATTATCTTTTCAAAAGATTCCCGGAAGATGACGAGGGCTTTTTGACCAAATTGCGTGCACGGATCGTGAAGCGCAAGAACCTGGATTATCTGGCCAAACAGCTACACATTCCCGATCTGATCAGTTCAGGGATCCTTCCCGGCAATGAATCAAAGCACCTGTATGGAAATACCCTTGAGGCGCTGATCGGTGCAATATACCTGGACAGGGGGTACAGGATAACCCAAAGGTTTTTTATAAAGAAAATCCTGAACAGGCACATCGACCTGGTTCAGCTGGTGAAAAAAGACCCGGATTATAAAAGCCGGATCATCGAGTGGGCACAGAAGAATCGAATTGAAATTCTCTTTGAAACCACGGAAGAGAACCCTTCAGGGCAAAAATCACCCTTGTTTGTATCAACCATATCACTGAACGGGGAGAAAAAAGGTACGGGAAGGGGCAGTGTCAAAAAAGATGCCGAACAGCATGCTGCCAAAGAGGCATTCTCATCCACTCAAACCTTACAGTAATGGCGGTAAAGAAGCACAAGCTGGAGATGGCCATTAATGAAGATTTTTGTCTGCTGGGATTGGTTTCCGATGAACCCGATTATAAATTGTGCTGGCTGATCAATCATTCCCTTGGAACTGATCTGCTCAAACTGGACGATCTAGAGCTGTTCCACAAGAGGTTGGGAAAAGATCTGGCCTATTCAATTTTTGCCTTCCAGGACGAGGAGTCCTTGCTGACCTACCGGATTATCAAAAACAGGGCAGAAGAGGGTTATTTCCTGGATGAATTAAAGAACCTGGATTACCTGGTCCACATACAGGGAGAAATCAATGCGAAAAAGATTAACTCCTTTATCCGGGGTGTCAAAGCCATTCCTGAAGTCCGCATGTGCGTTCCGGTGGATCTTAAGAAGATCAGGAACCAGGAGCGTCTCCTCCTGTGGTGAAAGGTGAAAGTGAACAGGGAAAAGGTTAGAACAGCCAGCGGTAGAAAGGGTAGAGCACCGAATAGACAGGTAGTTCCTGGTAATTCAGATATCCTTCCCTGTACAGGCTGTCAAGGACCTTCCCCTGCCTGATGACAGGACGGAAGAACCAACTGTAGAAAGGAAGGAAACCCGTGACCAGATCAAACACCATATCCAGAAGAAAGAGAAGTCCTGCCACCACCAGGTATACATAGCCCGAGATCTGTATATTGAATCCCGGCCCAGGCTCACTGATCATCAACAGTGAAAAGATCCATATTCCGGATTTCAGGATCAGGCCCGGTGTAAACAGGTAACTGACTTTGGACCGCACCCGGGCTATGGCCAGAAGACCCGAGGAAAGTATTCCCCCTGCCAAAATACCCGTCAGGAATCTCCAGAGCAGGCTCTCCACCGGAAAAAAAACCAGGCAGCCCAGAATAGAACTGATCTTGACCAACGAGGAGATTCTGTGATAAAAATGCGCCCGCACACTCCGGGGGATCACCACCCTTTTCACCTGGTTCTTATATTTCGCATCATGATCCAGTGCCCCGTAGGACCTTATCTTCACGTCCAAAGTCTTGACCAACTCAATACGGTAGGATTTACCTCCCGCCATGGATTTGGAGCTGTAACAGCACCTGTCATTGCTCATATTTCCCAGCTCCATCTTCAGAAACCCCTTCACATCTGTCCATGTTGTTTTGAATTTCCCCAGCCTGAACCAGCTTTTCCTTTTCTGGTAGATGTAAATCCACAACACCACACCGGCAACCAGGAAGAAGAAAGTTCCGGCCAGGCTTGCAACATCCCTGAAGATGGCCAGCAGGACCGGGCCTGCAATGGCTGCCAGAGCAAAGAGCAGCCCCATTGCATGCATGGTGTATCTGATCAGAAGGATTGGATCGTGCCACTGGGGGCGGTCGAAGAACTCATCTTCTTTCTTCTTCTTTTCCTGCCTGGCCCTGGCCTGCTGCTGCATCCTTTCCCGCTCGCGGCGATATACTTCCCTTGCCAGGGTATCTTCATAGGAACTTGCACTGTCATCCCTGTGGCTGCCATGCTCCAGGAGGAATTCATATGCTTCATTGATTTCCTGGAATTTCTCCTGTGAACCTTCAGACCTGTTCCTGTCGGGATGAAATCTGAGAGCCATCTTCCGGTAAGCAGTCTTGATCTGCCCCTCGGTTGCCCCCGGAGTCAATCCAAGGGTCTTGTAAGGGTCTTTGGCAATCACCAGGGTGGTTTTCCCGCAAGTTATCCATTCCCGGATGTACTCCAAAGCCGAATCATAAAAAAAGCTGTCCGCCGGGAGGACGGACAGCTTAAAACCAACCCTGAAACTAAACCAAATTGCCTGCTACTGCTTCCTTAATAAGGTGTATGCTTATGGTTATGGAACAAATCTATTCCAGAATATGGTTAGATAGATTTAAAGGATGTTAAAGATTGTTAAATCGCTCTGTGTGAACCAATGAGGAAAACTATCTTTGAGCCATGAGTCGCACCATACTTTGGATCCTGACCGTATTCCTGAGCCTGGCAATGCTTGCCCTGATTGGCGTTCAAGCTTACTGGTTCAGAAGCTCCATTGATGCCAAGGAGGAACAGCTGGGCCTGGTTGTCAACCAGGTTCTTGGAGAGATCTCCAGCGAACTGGTACAGGATAAAACAGTGATGACCATCCTGGAAGAGCTCAGTCCACCGGCAGTCAGTCACCAGAGCCAGGCAGTCTGGAATTTCCACATTGACGGAAGAAGCACAGTGGTTGAACCCAATCCTGCCGAGGGGAGGGTGGAAGAAGAGATGCATGAAGAAAATGCCACAGACAGTAAAGCGGCGTTGACCAAAAAGAAAGATATCCCGGAGGATATGGGCATACACGAGGATATCAGAATTACAGGTGAGTTTAGATATGGTGAGATTGACGCAGCCCGGTTGGAAGAGGTGCCACGGGGTAACGAAGTCATTGTCTCTGCCGTACCAACTCCATCCCTTAAGAACCAGAAAATCCAGATCATCGATGATTCGTTGCTGGTGATTCTCGGGGAAGATGAGTTGCTGCAGGACACCATATTGATCACGGCCCTGAACCCGGACCAGGTCCGGTCGGAGCTCATTAAAAGCTGGAAAGAGCAGGAACTTTTTGTGGACAGAATCGTCAGGCAAATGCTGGTGGACGGCGAGCCCCTGGAGGACCGCATTACTGGCTCACAGGTGAAAAAGCTGCTTACGGCCAAACTGAGGGAGAAAGGGGTGGAGATGCCCTTCGAATATGCGGTTTACGAGGAGGGGAAGAAACCCATATACCAGTCTGAATATTTCAACGAATTTGAGGATTGCAAATACTACCGCGCTCCGCTGATCAGGGGAAGTGTCTTTCAGAAAAGCACCCTGATCAGTGTCTTTTTCCCGGAGGAAAGGAAACACTTTATAAAATCCATGGGAATCCTGGGAGGCACATCGGCACTGATCACCCTGTTTGTCCTTTCCCTTTTCTCTCTTGCACTTTTCATTATCTTCAAGCAGAAGCGACTTTCTGAGATGAAAAACGATTTTGTGAACAACATGACGCATGAACTGAAAACCCCCATCTCAACCATCAGCCTGGCATCCCAGATGCTGAATGATAAAAGCATCCCGGAAGAGCAGAAGAACCTGGCACAAATCTCAAGGATTATCCAGACAGAGAGCAAACAGCTTGGATTCCAGGTTGAACGGGTGTTGCAGATGGCCATATTTGATCACGGCGAACTGAAGCTGAAACTGGAGAAGATCAACCTTCATGAGATTATCGAAACGGTTGCCCAGAACTTCCTGTTGCAAATAGACCGGCGGGGAGGAAAACTTGAATTTTCACCCGAAGCAGAAAATGATGTTATTCAAGGAGATGCCATGCACATTACCAATGTGGTCTCCAACCTGATTGAAAATGCCATCAAGTACACCAGGCAGACACCGGCCATCGGAATCGCGACTCATAATGAACAAGGTAAAATTGTAATCTCAGTATCCGATAACGGAATCGGTATCAGCAAAGAGGATCAGAAAAGGATATTTGACAAGTTTTACCGGGTTCCCACAGGCAATGTGCACAATGTAAAGGGATTCGGGCTCGGGCTCAGCTATGTGAAACTGATTGTTGATCACCACCATGGTGTTATTAAAATAAAAAGTGAAACCGGAAAAGGGTCGCGGTTCGATATTCACCTACCTTTACTGGAATCATCATACAATCCCAACCGGAAATGAACGAGATAAAACACAGGATTCTCCTGGCAGAAGATGATGAAAACCTGGGCTCCCTGCTCCAGGAATACCTCCAGGCCAAGAATTACGAGGCTGACTGGGTCAACAACGGGGAGAAGGCATTTCGCCATTTCGAGCAGTATCATTATGACCTTTGTCTTCTGGATGTAATGATGCCGGTGAAGGACGGCTTCACCCTTGCTTCGGAGATCCGTATCCTGAACCGGGATATTCCCATCATTTTTCTTACAGCCAAATCCATGAAAGAGGATGTCATCGAAGGATTCTCCCTGGGGGCGGATGATTACCTTACCAAACCCTTCAGCATGGAAGAACTGCTTTTCAGGATTGAAGCGATCCTGAGAAGGACCAAAGGGATCCGGGGCAATGATACCCACCTGTGGGAGATTGGTTCCTTTACCTTTGATGCCAAAAAACAGGTGCTGTCCGGAACGGGCATCGAACAAAAACTAACCACCAAAGAATCGGAATTACTGAAGCTCCTGTGCAACAACATCAATCAGGTACTGGAAAGAAATTTTGCCCTGAAGGCCATCTGGATTGATGACAATTATTTCAATGCCAGGAGCATGGACGTATACATCACCAAACTAAGAAAATACCTGAAGTCAGACCCCAATGTGCAGATCATCAATGTCCACGGGAAAGGGTATAAACTGGTGGTGGATAATCCTTAGGAACGCTTAATCCAGTTTCAGTACGGCAAGGAAAGCAGACTGTGGTACCTCGATGTTGCCAACCTGCCGCATCCGTTTTTTCCCCTTTTTCTGTTTTTCAAGCAGTTTTCTCTTCCTGGTTATATCACCCCCGTAACACTTGGCTGTCACATCCTTCCGGACAGCCTTCACAGTCTCCCGTGCAATAACTTTGGCACCGATGGCAGCCTGAATGGCCACTTCATACTGCTGGCGCGGGATCAGCTCTTTCAGCTTCACACACATCCTTCTTCCGAAATCGTAAGCGTTGTCACGGTGAATTAATGTGGAAAGGGCATCCACCATTTCCCCGTTTAACAGGATATCCAGCTTCACAAGATCTGCCTTCTGATATCCGTGGGGATGATAGTCGAATGAGGCATACCCTTTGGAGATGCTCTTCAGTTTGTCGTAAAAATCGAAAACAATCTCTGCAAGGGGCATCTCAAAAGTAAGCTCCACACGGTTGCTTGTCAGATAGACCTGGTTTTTCAGCACCCCTCTTTTGTCCAGGCACAGTTTCATGATGGAACCCACGTACTCGGCCTTGGAAATCACCTGGGCATTGATATAGGGCTCCTGGATATGGTCGATGGCCGTGGCCACCGGAAGACCGGAGGGGTTGTGCACTTCGACCATCTCGTTTTTGGTGGTAATTACTTTAAAGGAGACATTGGGAACCGTAGTAATCACATCCATGTTAAACTCACGCTCGAGCCTCTCCTGGATGATCTCCATATGTAACAGCCCCAGGAAACCGCAACGGAATCCGAATCCAAGTGCTGCAGACGATTCCGGAATGAAGGTCAGGGAGGCATCATTCAACTGAAGTCTTTCAATGGAGTTCCGCAGGTCCTCATAATCATCCGCATCCACAGGATAGACACCGGCAAACACCATGGGCTTCACATTCTCAAATCCCGCTACCATCTTCTGGCATGGCCGGCCCACATGGGTTATGGTATCCCCCACCTTTACCTCTCTGGATGTTTTGATTCCGGAGATGATATATCCCACGTCACCCGCTGAGAGGGTTTCCCTGGGTTCGGTACCAAACTTCAGGACCCCGATCTCATCCGCATTATATTCCTTTTCCGTGGCCACAAACTTTACCTTCTCTCCCTTTTTAATGGTACCGTTCAGGATTCTGAAATAGGCAAAGATCCCCCGGTAAGAGTTAAATACCGAATCAAAAATCAGGGCCTGCAGCGGAGCATCCGGGTCTCCTTTTGGCGCAGGAATCCGTTCTATGATGGCCTCCAGGATCTCATCCACACCCAGGCCGGTTTTCCCGCTGGCTTCGATGATCACCTCCCGTTCACATCCGATCAAATCCACGATCTGGTCCTTCACATCGTCGGGCATGGCACTTTCCATGTCCATCTTGTTCAGCACGGGGATTATCTCCAGGTTGTGATCGAGGGCCTGGTAGAGAACGGAGATGGTCTGGGCCTGGATTCCCTGGGTTGCATCCACAACAAGCAATGCCCCTTCGCAGGCTGCAATGGAGCGGCTCACTTCGTATGAGAAGTCCACATGTCCCGGTGTATCAATCAGGTTCAGCTGGTATTTCTTCCCCTTGTGCTCATGTTCCATCTGGATGGCATGGCTCTTGATGGTAATGCCCCTCTCTCTCTCCAGTTCCATATCGTCCAGTACCTGGTCCTTGAAATCCCTCTCATTCAGCGTGCCGGTTTTCATCAGCAGCCTGTCAGCCAGGGTGCTTTTTCCATGGTCTATGTGGGCAATGATGCAGAAATTACGTAATTGATCCATAAAGGATTTGCCTTCGTTTTAATCGAGCACAAAGATAGCAAACTCCGGGATATTTAAATCGGGCATATCTTATTGCTGCAGGGTATTGTCTTCGTCGCTGAAAATTTCTACAAGTAAAAATTTGTAGGCGCCGCATCCAATACCCTTTCGCAATAAAAAATATCCAATCAATATCCCTGCGTGAGAAGGAAAGGTTTCTAAAATGAAAGAGGCCGCTACGCGCAAAGCGAAACGGCCCCTTGTGTGTAAATGAATGGATTGTGTACTACATCATACCCATTCCGCCACCGCCTCCGGGAGGCATTGGGGGTTCGGGCTCACGAATATCCACAATGGCACATTCTGTAGTAAGGAACATACCGGCAACTGATGCGGCATTCTCCAGGGCAATACGTGCCACCTTGGTGGGATCAATCACTCCGGCTTCCAGCAGGTTTTCATACTTTTCAGTGTGGGCATTATACCCGTAATCACCCTTACCTGCCTTAATGGCGTTCACCACCACGGATCCTTCAAGTCCTGCATTCTCGACAATCTGGCGAAGGGGTTCTTCCAGAGCCCTTCGTACGATCGCAATACCCGTATTTTCATCGTCATTGGAACCCTTGAATTTCTCAAGTTTTTCAAGTGCACGGATATAGGCTACGCCACCTCCTGGAATAATTCCTTCTTCAACCGCAGCGCGTGTTGCACTGAGGGCATCATCGAACAGGTCTTTTCTGGATTTCATTTCAACCTCTGAGGCAGCTCCCACGTAGATCACTGCAACACCACCTGCCAGTTTGGCCAGTCGCTCCTGCAGTTTTTCACGGTCATAATCGGAAGTGGTATTTTCAATCTGTTTTTTGATCTGTCCTACCCTGGCTTCGATCAAGGCTTTATCACCGGCACCGTTCACAATGGTGGTATTCTCCTTGTCGATGGAGATTTTCTCGGCATTGCCCAGCATGTCCAGTTCAGCAGCATCAAGTTTCAGCCCCTTCTCTTCAGAAATGACAGTTCCGCCTGTAAGGATGGCAATGTCTTCGAGCATCTCTTTCCTTCTGTCACCAAATCCGGGAGCTTTTACTGCAGCGATCTTCAGGGACCCGCGCAGTTTATTTACAACCAGGGTGGCAAGTGCTTCTGCATCTACATCTTCTGCAATGATCATCAGCGGACGCCCGGTCTGGGCTGTAGCTTCAAGAACAGGAAGCAGATCCTTCATGGTGGAGATCTTTTTATCGTGGATCAGTACGTACGGATTCTCCAGTACTGCTTCCATTTTCTCCGTATCGGTTACGAAATAGGGAGATATATATCCCCGGTCGAATTGCATACCTTCAACCACATCCACGTAGGTTTCGGATGATTTGGACTCCTCAAGGGTGATCACACCCTCTTTCTTGACCTTGGACATGGCTTCAGCAATGAGTGCCCCGATGGAGGCTTCATTGTTGGCCGAAATGGCAGCTACCTGCTCAATTTTCCGGTTGTCATCTCCAACCTCTTTTGACTGACTCCTCAGGCTCTTAACAACCTCGATGACAGCCTTGTTAATTCCCCTTTTCAGGTCCATTGGATTGGCTCCGGCTGTAACGTTTTTCAAGCCGACATGAATAATGGACTGTGCCAGCACTGTGGCGGTAGTAGTAGTTCCGTCTCCCGCATCATCATTGGTTTTGGAAGCAACTTCCTTAACCATCTGTGCGCCTACATTTTCAATAGGATCGGGCAGGTCCACCTCCTTAGCAACGGTGACACCATCCTTGGTTACCTGGGGTGCTCCAAATTTCTTTTCAATAATTACATTCCGACCTTTTGGTCCAAGTGTTACTTTAACAGCATTAGCGAGCTGATCGATACCGCTTTTCAGCTGATCGCGGGCTGCCATGTCAAATTTGATTTCTTTTGCCATTTTATATACTTTTTTTTGGGTTACTTACTTTGTAATGAATAGAACATCATTTTGAGAAATAAGAAGATAGTCTTCATCACCGATGGTTAATTCCTGACCTGCAAATTTCCCGTAAAGAACTTTGTCGCCCACTTTGACTTCCATGGGCTCGTCCTTTTTTTCGGATCCAACCATTACCACTTTTCCATGCTGAGGTTTCTCTTTCGCTGTATCAGGAATGATGATACCACTGGCGGTTTTCTCTTCGGCCTCTGAGGGCTTAACGAGCACTTTGCCTGCAAGGATTTTACCTTTAAGTTCTGCCATTTTTTTGAATATTTATAAGTTCGACATTATCAAAATTGCTTTCTCTTTATCATAATTTGTGCCAAAGGGCAAAAACAAAAAAAAAGTGTCAGTAATATGACATACTGACACTTTTCAAAAAAATTCAGTCCTGTTTTTACTCCTCGCCCCCATCCGAGGGATCCGTTCCAAATGATTCGGGAAGATCGATGGTTTGTGAAGGCTGATCCATGATGCTTTCGTCAAACTGTCCCTGAAGACGTGAATTGGTATCACCTCCTGTTTTGGGTACAACGATTCCTGCAAGAAGGCTGAACAGGATCAGTGCTGCTCCCAGGGTCCAGGTGGCTTTCTCCAGAAAGTCTGCAGTTTTCCGAACACCCATATACTGGTTGGATGATGAGAAATTGGAAGCAAGGCCCCCGCCTTTTGAGTTTTGAACCAGTACAATCAAAATGGTAAAGACGCAGGTCACAACGATCAATACCGTAAATACTATAAACATTTTAGTCGCTCTTTATGAATGGTTTATATTCCTTATTTTCTCAATTTGCGCAGCAAAGTAAGCACTTTTTTCCGGATATTTCAAACTTAATTTCTCGTAGGCATAGATGGCTTTCGCATACAACCTCTGTTTCACATAGATCTTTGCAAGTGTGTCGGTTATGAAGCCGTCATGCTCACGAATGGAAGCCAGCGACACATCCTCCCTGCTTCCTGACTTTTTATCGGCTCGTATGGGCCCCGGGACATCGTTAAGGAAGTTCAGGATTAAACTGTTGGCAGTAGGCACTTCAGGCTTGACTGCATCAAGGACAGGCGTCTCCCCGGCTTCACTCGCCGTGTCCTCCAGTTCAACGTCATCCTTTGCCAGTGCTTCCATCAGGGTTTCCGGAGACAATGCTTCATCCGTTTCCTGATCAAGTACAAAGGCCTCCTCCTCATCCAGCTCCAGCAATTCTGAGTCAGTCTGTGGTCCGGCATAAGGTGCATGCTGCACAATAATCACATCTGCCTCCCGGTGAGGCTCATCCGAAAAGCGGATTCCTCCGGGTTCCTCCTCAGGGGGCTCCTCTTCCGGAACCTCCATTTTAGTCACTTCGGATACAAATTCAAACAATTTACGCCGGTCGCCGGCATAAACTGCGGCCACCCGCAAGGCTTCCTCCTTGTCCTTTTCAAGTGCTTCATGCATCCGGACTTTCAACATATGGGCCAGGCTGAACACGGGTAAATTCCGGCACAGATCATTTACCTGCTCTAACTCGGCAGGTGAGTAGTGATGGGCGGTGATCAGGCGGTTAAAATCAGAAGCGTCCATATTTCATCATTTATTACCAGGATACAAATGCCTTGTTAAATATATCCTCTATCAGGTTCTCAACGATCAGATCGATCAGTTCATTTTCCACATCCGACAGGTTCTGAGAGGCATCATAATCCTCATACCTGGAGAAACTGGTATCGAAATCAAGCTCCGGTTCAACCAGGTTTGTGTATTTAACCCTTACCGCGATGGTCAGCCGGTTTCTGGCAGCCTTTTCCTGACCGGTGATGGCTGTGGGCCTGGTCTCATACCTGGTAATTTCGCCTGAGAATTGCACATCTCCTCCATCAGTGGAGAGATTCAGGCTGGTGTTGTTCTGAATCTTATCCATCAGTGCATCAGTAAACAACTGGCTCAACTGTGCCTGCACAATGGCTGCCCGGTTTGGGAAATACTCTACCGAATAGGTTGTAATTTCCTGTGAGATGTTCACTCCGCTGAAAGAGTAAGTCACCTTGCAGGAAGGCGTTGTGAACAACAGACCAATCCCTGTGAGAATGGCCGCTGCTCTCCATATATATGACCGGATTCCCTTCATGCTACTCAATATTATATTCTTTGATTTTTCTGTAAAGGGTTCGTTCAGAAATACCCAGGTCCTGTGCGGCATATTTGCGTTTGCCATTGTGTTTTTCCAGTGCCTTTCGTATCAGCTCTTTTTCTTTCTCTTCCAGCGAGAGTGATTCTTCCACGATCTCCTCGGTGTCCATGATCCGGTCCTCATCCCTTGTCTGCCTGGAGGCTGTCTTCGGGGTAATCAGGTGTTCGGCTTCCGGGATATCCTCCTCTGTCGAATAGAGTCTTTTAATAATCCCCTCATGGTCCCTCTCAATATCACTGCTCATCGTTCCCTGTTCGATAATTTGTGCCACAAGCTTTTTCAGATCAGTCATGTCGTTTTTCATATCAAACAGAACCTTGTAAAGGATCTCTCTTTCCGAATTAAAAGCATCCTCACTTATACCGGTCTTGCTGATCAGAGCAGGAAGGCGGCTCTTCTGGTAGTCGGGCAGGTAATGTATCAGGGAAGCAGCGGATATTTCCCTCTCCTGTTCAATGATTGAAAGTTGTTCGGTTACGTTCTTCAGTTGTCTGATATTTCCGGGCCACTCGTAATTGAGCAGGATATGTTTTGCATCGTCTTCAAGCCTGATGGGCGGCATCCGGTAGCGCTCTGAGAAATCAGCAGCAAACTTCCTGAACAACAACAGGATATCATTTCCCCGTTCCTTTAGTGAAGGCATCTGTATGGGCACCGTATTCAACCTGTAAAACAGATCCTCCCTGAATTTACCCTTCCTGATGGCCTGTGAAATATCAATATTGGTAGCAGCTACAATCCTCACATCGGTCTTCTGCACTTTGGACGACCCGACCCTGATATATTCACCGGTTTCGAGAACCCTGAGCAATCTCACCTGGGTGGACAGGGGCAGTTCTGCAACCTCATCCAAAAAGACGGTTCCCCCATCGACGACTTCAAAATAGCCCTTCCGGGTATCGGTTGCCCCGGTAAATGCTCCTTTTTCGTGCCCGAAAAGTTCAGAATCGATGGTGCCATCCGGTATGGCGCCACAATTCACAGCTATATAGGGCCCATGTTTTCTGGTCCCCAGGGAGTGTATGATTTGGGGAAATGACTCTTTTCCTGTACCGCTTTCGCCAGAGATCAGCACACTCAGATCGGTAGAAGCCACCTGTCTGGCTATGTCGATGGCCCTGTCAAGCCCACTATAGGTCCCTATAATCCCAAACCTTTGCTTTATCTGTTGAATATCCATGTTTTTCTCTGACAAAATAACCTGAAAACATGACAAAATTACAATTTTAACGGGATTCAAAAAGTTTTATTCCAATCCTTTCCCTATTTTTGATTTGATATGGTGAATCAATTCCTCGGGATTATCCCTGCCAGATACGGTTCTACCCGGTTTCCCGGGAAGCCCCTCGCGCTTCTTGGGAACAAACCCATGATCCAATGGGTCTGGGAAAGGGCTTCTGAAGCATTTACACATCTTGTGGTAGCCACTGACGATACCCGGATCAGGGATACGGTTGATGGATTTGGGGGAAAGGTGGTGATGACCTCTGCGGATCACTCCACCGGAACGGAACGTTGTGCTGAAGCCATGGACCTTTTCCGGCAGGAAAGCAGTGCAAAGATCACCCATGTGGTCAATATCCAGGGTGATGAGCCACTATTGAACCCGGGAGACCTCAAGGCCCTGCAAGAGAAGTTCAATGAACCTGATACGCAAATAGTCACACTGGTACAGCCTCTGGGAAGTATTGGAGAACTGGTAAACCCCAATGTAGTGAAGGTGGTCATGGACCTCTCCTCCAGGGCACTTTACTTTTCCCGCTCGCCCATCCCCTTTTCGAGGGACGCTGTTCCCAAAATTGATGTTCATCCAGTGCGCTATTTCAGGCACATAGGTCTCTATGCATTCCGTGCAGACACCCTCCGGGAACTGGTCAGACTACCACCCTCACCAATGGAACTGGCAGAATCACTGGAACAGTTGCGATGGCTGGAAAATGGATATGTAATTCATACCAGTGTAACACTGGAACCTTCCATGGGCGTGGATACCCCGGAGGATCTGGAAGCGGTGAGTAAGCTGCTTTGACTATTCGTGATGCAACACGTCCGCGGGATTGGACCTTGCAGCCCTGTATGAAAGAATTGACACGGTGGCTATGGAAATCAAAATGGCACTTGCAGCCGCAATCAGATAGATCCAGGGTTTGAATCCGATGTTATACGGGAAACCATGTAACCAGTTCTGCATGAATAAATAGGCCACAATCCACGCCAGAAACACCGAAATGGCAACCATGGTTACGATTTCCCGGGAGACATAAAGAACCACCTCCCTGATGCTGGCCCCCATGGCTTTCCGTATTCCTATTTCCCTTGTTTTCCTGTGGGTATTGTGGAGTGTTAATCCAAACAGGCCCATGCATGCAATAAAGGTGGCAAGGATGGCAAACAACATGGAAAGGCGACCGGTTCGGCGCTCCTCCTTATAGTATTTATGCAACTCTTCATCCAGGAAAAAATACTGGAATGGCGCTTCATTGGACATTTTCATCCAGGTCTTCTCAATCTTATTGATGGTGCTTGGGATTCCTTTCCCGGCCACACCAAGCCTGATGGTGATATAGCCGGCCCAATCATAATTTTCCGATTTGAAACGAAGCATATAGGGGCCTATGGGCTCATGCAATGAACTGTGGTGAAAATCCTCTACGATTCCAATGATCCTCAGCCTGTTGGTATCCCCTTCAAATGTGGGTTCCAGAATGACGGTATTCAGTGGGTCTTCAATTCGGTACTCGGCTACCGCCGCCTTGTTTATCAAAATGGCTGAAGAATCCCCCGGGAACCTTTCATCAAAGAACCTGCTCCCTGGCCCAACCAGATTAAAATGATAGGTATCCATAAACTCATCGTCCACATAATTGGTGGCAAAAAGAAAATTATTGGATGCCTTGCGCCCCTCAATCTGGTAAGTCTCTGTGCTGTTATTAAATCCAAGGTAAGTGGTTGAATTGCTTGCACGGGCCACCCCTGGGATTTTCTCAATTTCCCTGCAGAAGGTCCGCACACTTTTATTCAGGGGGTAAATCCGCTTCATGACCACCAGCTGCTCATGTTCATATCCCAGATCCTTGTTAAGCATATACCTGAGCTGGGTAGAAACAATCAGGGTACCAACGATAATGGCCACCGAAATGGTAAACTGGGCAACCACCATTATATTTCTAAAGAGCCCGGCCCGGTGCCCTCCTGCAAACTCCCCTTTGAATCCTTCCACAGGTTTAAACCTCGACATAAAAATAGCCGGGTATAGACCACTTAGCAATCCCACCACGACGGAAAGAAGTATAAAAACCGGCAGGAGGTACACATTCCTTTGTGTATCCATCCGCAGATTCAGTTCCATGGTCCGGTTAAACCAGGGGAGGGACAGCTCCACGATGATCAGTGCAAAAACCAGCCCTAAAAGGCTCAGGACCACCGACTCCGTTAAAAATTGCCAGATGAGCAGACGCTGGTCCGAACCGGCTACTTTTCGCAATCCGATCTCCCTGGCCCTCATGGAGGATCTGGCAGTGGAGAGGTTCATAGAATTGATGGAGGCGATGATCAGTATAAAGAATGCAATGAGCGCAAAGATGTAAATGTAGAGCCCGTCATTGACGGGTCTGAAACAAATCTCCAAACCCACCTCAATATCGGGCTGAAGGTGAATATCCTTCAGGGGCTGGAGAAAAACACCGTACCGGTTCCCTCCTTCCTCCCACTCTTCAGGCTCCACTCCCAGGATGGACTGGAGCTCGCCCCTGATATGCTCCAACATCACACCAGCCATTTTCTGTTCCACAATTTCCCGTTCGGCACCGGGGCTCAGCAGTACATAGCTGAAAATTGAGTTCTGGAACCAGGTTTCACCACGGGAGTATTCCAGGGTAGTCATTGACGCGATAAAATCAGCAAAAAAATGGGAATTTTCAGGCAGGGGTTCGATCACTCCCGTGACCACGTAGTAGTTGCTGTCCCGGTTCACTGTAAGGGGAAGTCCCAGGGGGTCCCGGTCTCCGAAGTACTCCCTCGCCTTGTCCTCGGTGATAACGATGGACTTGGGTTGTGTAAGAGCCGTTGAAGGATCCCCCCTGACGAAGTTGATGGTGAAAATGTCAAACAGGGTGGAATCAGCAAACAGGAAATGATCCTCAATCCGTTTCTGCCCGTCGTACCAGATCAGTTGCTGGTTGAATACATCGAACCGGACAAACTTTTCTATTTCGGGGATCTCTTCGGTAAAAGTGGGGGCCATGGTCATGGAGGTCCATGCTCCCCGAAAGGTCTGAGCCCCAATTTTCCCGTCAATATAGAGCCTGCAGATCCGATCCAGTTTCGTATTGAACCGGTCGAAACCCGTCTCCTTGAGAATAAAAAGGAGGATCAGTATGGAACTGGCAAGCCCAATGGCCAAACCTGATACATTGATCAGGGTAAATACCTTGTTTTTGTTGATGTTCCTAAGGGCAACCGTAAAATAATTCCTCCACATTACAGAACTTTTCGCTTCACATGAAACAGTTTTCGTGCCACAAAGTTTAAAATATTGACTTTGAAACAGATAATCCGGTATTCATGAATTTCATAAATGGGATGGTGTTCGGTTCCGTACCCGCCGTGTACGGATAAGGACAAATCTACTGAATATTCAGTACAGCCCTGAAAGTATACAATGAATACCCGGTCGACAGACCTTCAAACTTGTATTCAAGCTTATTTCCCGTTGTTTTTGCCATTTCGATAAAACCAAGACCGGCTCCTCCCTTGGAGGAGAATTCACCATTGGTAATGGTTGATTTATACAGCTCCTGAAGTTCCTCTTTATCCCGGTGGTTCACATGATCGATCCTTGTTCGCAGGGATTCCACATCCTTATTTCTCACAGGATTCCTGGTAATAAGCTCAATATTTCTTGTATTCCGGTTGATATTGAAAGAGGGGCAGAAACTACCTGACTTATCCCCGTTACAACTGAACTGATCACTGTATTTGGAAATGTTCTCCAGAGCTTCAATCATCACGGAGATCATTTTCTTGTAAGTTTTAAAAGAGAGGTCATGTTCCTGGGCTGCCATTTTAAACTCGGACAATAGCCAGTCGATGGTACTAAAAGAAAGCGGACCCTTGTAGGACAGGATTGACTCGCTCAGCATGGCAACTCGTGTTAGATACCGAAATTTAAGAAAAACTCATTAACGATTCGTCGATGTTATCCACATACCCCTTATCCTCCATAAGTTCAACCGAATAACTTGCTTCAACAGCCAGCTGGTCACACCTTTCATTCTCCGGAATACTGGCGTGGCCTTTCACCCATACAAAAGATAATGAAAACTTTCTATACAAGGTCAGGAACCGCTGCCAAAGGTCTGCATTCTTCTTTTTCTTGAAGCGTTTCGCTTCCCAGTTGAACAACCAACCCTTGTTAACCGCATCCGACACATAACGTGAATCGGTATATACTGTAACCTTCAGGTCATCCCTCTTGAGGGTTTCCATCCCACGGATCACAGCCAGTAATTCCATCCGGTTGTTGGTGGTGAGCGCATAACCCTCTGATAACTCTTTCCTGTGCTTCCCGTACATCATCACAACACCCAGCCCTCCCGGACCCGGATTTCCCCTGGCAGCGCCGTCGGTATATATGACTATTTCATCGGCTGGCATGGTTGCATCACTGGACCAGGTTCAACTCTTCAATGAGATTTCCGGCTCCTGCAAATTTGTCAATGATAAAGAGTACATACCTGATATCCACATTGATACATTTCTGAAGCCCGGGCTCAAAGGCGATATCTCCACTCATGGCCTCCCAATTCCCGTCAAAGGCAAGTCCAAGCAACTCCCCCCTGGCATTGATCACCGGACTTCCGGAGTTGCCGCCTGTAATATCATTGTTGGACAGAAAGCACACATTCAATTCCCCATTCTTCCCGTAGGGGAAATAATCCTTTTGTTCATACAACTCCTTCAGCCTGTCAGGTACCACAAATTCAAACTTGTCCGGATTCTCCTTTTCCATCACACCCTCCAGTGTTGTGTAGTGTCTGTATTTTACAGCATCCCTTGGGATATAATCTCCCACTTCACCATAGTTTAAACGCATGGTGGAATTGGCATCCGAATAGTAATCCTTACCTGCATTCATTTCCATGAGCCCCTTCAGGTAGAGCCTGCTGCCCTGTTCATACTGCTCACTGAAATCATCCAGCATCCCCAAGATTTCCAGATGCTTCCTGGAGGCCATATTGGCCACATAGGCAGGATCATTCCTCAGCTTTTTAAGCGACGGATTTTCCAGAAATCCCAAAAACTTCTCCCGGTCCGTCACAAAGGATTTTTTAAAAAAGTAATCTGTGTACTTACCCGCATCGCCCTTGTATTTCTCTTTCACCTGAAGGATATTGTCCGGAAGATATTGTTCATCCAGATCTTTGATCAAAAGGTTAATCATAGCCGTCATGATCCGCTTGTCCGTGGGAGGATTGTAGTCCTTATAGAAATCATCAGCCACACCTTTCAGTACTTCAATCACCGTGGTCACATCTTCGGGATACCGGTCTGCAAAGACCAGCACCCGTTCCAGAATTTCCAGATTCCGGGCAAAATAGACCGATTCCATGCCTCCGCCATAACGAATTGCTTCAGACAAATACTGTTCAGCATTTTTTAGTTTCCGCCTTGCTTCCACTGCCTTATGGATATTATTCAGGGCTTCCCCGAAAACTTCCATGCGTGATTCATTCTCATTCACCCACCCGGTAAAAGCCTCTTCCTGCTGCCGTTTCTTTTCCACAACATTCAATTTTTCCAGACCCCTGCTCTGCCCAATGGAATATTTCCAGTAGTTGGCGGAATTGGAGTATTTGGCAGCATATTGCAACCTGACCTTCCTGTCTGCCATCATATCTTCCATCATGATCTCCTGCTTGATACCCCTGATACGGATCCTGTTTGGATGGGTGATCTCCAGGAGTTCCTCAACCTCCCACGAGGTCATGTACCGGTTGGTACTTCCGGGGAAACCCATCACCATGGTGAAATCGCCTTTTTCATACCCCTTCATCGAAATGGGAAGATAGTACTTTGATTTTAACGGAATGTTACCGGGACTGTAGTCAGCCGGTTTCCCGTCCGGACCTGTATAAACGCGGAATATTGAAAAATCCCCTGTATGCCTTGGCCACTCCCAGTTATCCGTATCACCGCCATAATTTCCAATGGACTCAGGCGGCGCACCCACAAGGCGAACATCCCTGAAGGTTTCGGTTATAAACAGGAAAAAACGGTTGTCGTTAAACATGCTGTGTACAGCAGCTTCAAAATGGTTATCCCTGACTGCATCATCGACGATCGTACCTGAAAGTGACCGTATGATTGCCTTGCGTGTTTGCAGGTCCATCTCCTCATTCAGAGCTGGTGCAATCTGGTCTGTGACCTCATCCATCCGCACCAGAAAGGTAATGGTCTTGCCCTCATTGGGAAGCTCTTCTTCCCTGGACATGGCCCAGAATCCGTTTCTCAGGTAATCATGATCCACCGAACTGTGATACTGTACTTCATCATACCCACAGTGGTGGTTGGTAAACAATAATCCTTCCGGAGAAACCAGTTCTGCCGTGCATGAGCCATGGTCAAGGGCCCCGATGGCATCCTTCAGGCTGGCATGGTTGGTATTGTAAATCTGTTCAGAAGTCAGTTGCAATCCCATCTCACTCATCTCATCCATGTTCACCCGCTCCACGAGACTCAGCAACCACATTCCTTCATCGGCCTCAGCAGTGACCGGAAAAAGGATCAGAAAGGCAACAATTGCCAGGGATAAATTTCTCATTTCATGCCTAAGGTAAAAACCGTAAATATTGCAATTTTCTTTTTGAAAAATGTCATGAAATACACTGTTTTATAAACGCTTATTCATCCAGAAGCCGGAAGCTGCGCCTGTGATGGGCCGATGGGCCGAATTTCATAAGAGCCACACGGTGCTCCCTGGTGGGGTAACCCATGTTCCGGTCCCAGCCGAACCAGGGAGTTTCACAGTGAATGGATTTCATGTATTTATCCCGGTGTGTTTTAGCAAGCACCGAAGCTGCCGCGATGGAGGCAAATATTCCGTCTCCCCTGATGATACAGGAAAAAGGCAGCTCCTGATAAGGTTTAAAGCGGTTTCCGTCCACCAGCAGGAATTCGGGCCGGGGCACCAGTTTCTCCACAGCCCTGTGCATGGCGAGAAATGAGGCATTCAGAATGTTGATCAGATCAATCTCCTTTTCATCCGCCACTCCTACTCCATAGGCGATGGCTTCGCGCTCAATCTTTGCCCGCAGCAGATCCCTTGTTTTTGCGGAAAGTTTTTTGCTGTCGTCCAGCAAGGGGTCATCAAAGTCTTCAGGAAGGATAACAGCCGCTGCAAAAACCGGACCTGCCAAACAACCCCTGCCTGCCTCATCACATCCAGCCTCGAGGATACCACGTTTATAAAAAGGTTCAAGCATTTTCATCAAGCACCCTGAGGACACTGCTCCAAAGCATGCTGGCCGTATTGTCCCAGCTGAACAACTCTCTTCGTTTCCTTCCCTTTTCAATCAGCTTTTCACGTAATCCTTTCTCCCTGACGATCCGGATCATGGCATCGCGAATGCTTCCCGGACTTTCAGGTGACGCGAAGAGGGCAGCATCACCGGCAATTTCCGGAAGGCTGGTGACTTTGGATGCGATGACCGGGATATCACATTTCATGGCCTCTAAAATGGGAATACCAAAACCTTCGAAATAGGGCACAAAGGTCATAGCCCATGCAGCTCCCAGCATATCATTCAGTCGGTCGGGCGATAATCTGCCCGTAAAGATTACATCGTTTTTGTTGGGCATCTTCTCCAGTTGCTCCTCCATGGCTTTGGTAAGGAAGAATTTTTCGCCCACCAGTACCATCTTAAATTTACCCATTTCCTCATCCTTGAACAGCTGGAATGCTTTCAGAAGGTTGGTGATATTCTTCCTGGGATGCAGGCTGCCCACGAAAATGAAATAGGGGCAACCGCTTGTGAAATCGTTCCTTACCTCTTCAGCCCGCTCCTCTGAAACAGGCCTGTACTGGTCATTGGCCCCATTGTAAGCGAGATCAATCCGCTCCTCATTCACCTCATATTGGTTGATAATATCTCTTCTTGAATACTCGGATACGGTGACGATACGGGAGGCCTTCCGGGCAAACAGAGGGAAGAAGTGGCGATAATATTTCCGGGCAGTCCAGGGCAGATCACCTGGCCGGTGCTCAAAATTTATATCGTGGATCACAAGAACGGAGGGAACCTGGGACCGCAGGGGAAGAAATCCGTCCGTGCTCAGGAAAAGCGCAGGCTTCACCTTCTTCAGGAATAAGTTAAGCCGGCATTCAAACCAGATGTACCAGAGCACAGGATGCCTGGTGGGTGGTCTGAGCACCACAGGTGTCACATTGTCGCCAAAGACCACCTCTTTGCTGAACTTCCGGTCAAATAAAAAATAGAAATGATAATCAGGATGATCTCTGGAGATTCTTTTCAGTGTTTCAAAGGTAAACCAGCCAATCCCATCGAGCTTCCCCGGCATGAGCAGCCGTGTATTCACGGCAATGGTCTTCTTTGGTTTGTCCTGGTTCAATGCACCCGATCCTAATCTGCTGCGAACTTATTACATTTGTACTGAATTAAAAAATATTTCTAACCCGGTTTGAAAAAGCGATTCCTTACCAACCTGGCCCTGTTGATCATTCTGAACCTGCTGATCAAACCGTTTTGGTTTTTCGGAATTGAGGTGGGAGTCCAGAACACAGTAGGCGAGGAGATGTATGGTTTCTACTTTTCGCTGTTCAACTTCACATTCATTCTAAACATCCTGCTTGACCTGGGAATCAACAATTTTAACAACCGGGCTATCTCCAGGGATCACGGCCTTATCAAAGATTACCTGGCAGCCATCGTTCCACTGAAAATCGTCCTTTCCGTTGTATATGCCCTGGCGGTCCTTCTCGCCGGAAAGATCATCGGCTATTCGGAGGAACAGTTCAGGATGCTCTGGTTTCTGATATTGAACCAGTTCCTGGCCTCATTCATCCTCTACCTGCGAACAAACATCAGTGGCCTGCAGTACTTCCGTACCGACAGCCTCCTGTCGGTGATGGACCGGAGCCTGATGATCCTCTTCACAGGCCTGCTTCTCTGGGGAAATGTTACCGAACAAGCTTTCAGGATCGAGTGGTTTGTTTATGCCCAGACACTCTCCTATATCCTCACACTGATCACAGTGGCATCTATTGTCCGTTACAGATCTGGGTCATTCATGCAGGGGATCAATCTGAAAAGATCCCTCCAGATACTGCGGATGAGCTATCCCTTTGCCCTGCTGATTCTCCTGATGTCGCTCTTTAACCGGATGGATTCGGTCATGTTGGAACGGCTTCTGGAAAACGGAAAAGAAGAAGCAGGCATTTACGCCCAGTCTTTCCGCATTTTCGATGCTGCTTCCCAGTTCTCGCTTTTGTTTGCCATGCTTCTGCTCCCCATGTTCTCGCGGATGATCAAACTGGGTCAGAACGTAAACGACCTGGTGCGGATGGCACTTCCACTCCTGATGGCTGCAGGCCTTACCCTGGCCATCACAGGAAATTACTACAGGGTGGAGATCATCGATCTGATGTACATTTCGCCTGCACCATACAGTTCAACAATCTTCGGTATCCTGATGGTCGGCTTCCTGTTTGTCTCCACCAGCTACATTTACGGAACCCTGTTGACGGCCAACAACAACCTGAAACACCTGAACATTCTGGCCGGAATTACAGTGGTGGTCAATGTTTCACTCAATTTGATCCTGATCCCCCTTTACCACGCCGTAGGGGCTGCCATTTCAAGCCTCATTTCTCAGGCTTTCTATGCTGTTACCCAGCTTGTCCTGGCAAGACGAATACTGAAGGTACCCTTGAATGCTGATATCCTGATCAGGCTGGCAGGTTTTCTATTGCTGAATCTGGGCACAGGATACCTGACTCTGCTTCTTCCTGGCTGGATCCCCGGTTTCCTGGTCCTCCTGGGCTCATGTATAGCCACCTCCCTGCTGCTGGGTCTGATCCGGCCCCGTGAACTTCTCTCCATCCTCAGGGGAAATTAGTGCTCAGTACTCAGTACTCAGTACTCAGTGCACAGTACTCAGTACTCAGTACTCAGTGCACAGTACTCAGTGCACAGTACTCAGTACTCAGTACTCAGTACTCAGTGCACAGTACTCAGTGCACAGTACTCAGTGCACAGTACTCAGTGCATAGTACGCAGTGCATAGAAATCAGTGCGCAGTGCGTGGCGAGACTGCCGGGCGGCGTACTGGAGGCCGAAAGACAGAGGAAGACAGAGGATTAACGATATTTACATACATTAATGCATACATTTTCAACATCCATATATCTATATTTTAAGTATTTATTTATTTATATATGGTCTATTTTACTCCACTATATTTTTAGTAATACATGAATGTTAGGAAGTTGTTAATTGTTAGGGCCTCCGGGAAGGGGTCAAACACCGTGCTTTAACTATTTTTAGCAAAACCAATAGAACTCACCGCGGTGGAGAATAACAATACGAAAGATGAAAAACTGAGGCGGATACACAGAACCACTTTGCTTTTCAACGGGCGCGAAAAGGAAGCCCTCAACCTTTACTGTGAAAAATACAAGATCCCGAACAAATCCAAATTCATGAGGGAAGCCATCATGACCGAGATCCTGAAACAGTTTGATGCTGATTATCCGACACTCTTTGAATTTGAAAAACCCAATCTTTTTTACGCAAAATAACAGGTTTCATGGAAGACAGACTGGCATTGCTTAATGAGTTAAGCATCCTTCAATCCATTTTCGACCGCTCCCCTGTTGCCATTCTGGTTGTGGGAAATGGTACTTCCATAAAGCTTGTGAACCGAGAAGCTGAAAAGATCACCGGTTACAGGAAAGATGAACTGGAAGGGGTGGGCAAGTGGACAAACATGGTGCTTGCTGAGGATCAGGAACAACTGAAAAATCTGATGCGCATGCTCAGGGCAGGTGACGGGGCTTTACCGGACCGGTTTGAGTGCAGGTTCGTTGACCGTCATGGGAATCTCAAGACTGTTTACCTGTCCGGGGTATACCACAAAGAACATGAACTTACGGTTCTTTCCCTGATCAATATTACCGAACAGAAAGAGACTGAAACCGTTCTTAAAAGTGCCAAAGCCAAAGCCGAGGAGTCAGACCGGTTAAAAACCACTTTTCTCGGGAACCTCTCCCATGAGATCAGGACACCCATGAATGCCATAGGGGGATTTGCCTCCCTGTTACAGACTGATGAGCTGTCCGAAGAGAAGAAAAGACTTTACCTGAACCAGATCGTTGCCGGAAGCTCGGACTTGCTCAATCTCATCGAGAAGACCATTGTGCTTTCCAGAATTGACCTTGGCCAGATGAAAATCAACCAGCGCCAGTTTTTTGTGAACAGGAACCTGAAGGAGCTGAAAGAAAAATATGCAAGGTCTCTTTTCGCATCGGGGAAAGGAGAAATTGAACTGGTCCTTGAGACAGGCCGTAGTGAGGAGGACTTTGTAATCCAGGCAGACCGTATCCGGGTCACGGATGTGCTGAATAACCTGTTGGAGAATGCTGTGAAGTTTACAAAAACTGGAACAATCACCTTCGGGTATGTCTACCTTGAAGCAGAAACTGTCAGCGGCGAGGACGCCCTGTTGTTCTATGTGAAAGATACCGGCTGCGGGATATCCAAAAACAAAACCGGGATCATCTTTGACCGGTTTGTTAAACTGGTTGATAAAAACGAGACCGTACTGCGCGGTGCAGGCCTGGGATTGTCCATCTCAAAAGATCTGGTGAAGCTCATGGGAGGTGACATCTGGGTGGAATCCGACACGGGGGTAGGAAGCAAATTCTATTTCACCCTGCCCATCAATTATTCCAAGATCCAGCAAGCGAGAGCCTTTGAAAAACCAGCCGCGACTGTTTATGAAGACTGGTCCTTACATACCCTTCTGGTAGCAGAGGATATGGAGTCCAATTACTTGTACGTTAAGGAATTAATTGGCCCAACCGGAATGAAGATCCTGAGGGCCAGGGATGGGCTGGAGGCTGTGGAGGTCTTTGAGAAACATCCCGATATTGAAGTGGTTCTGATGGATATCCTGATGCCGGGACTGGACGGTTATGAGGCCACTGCAAAAATAAGGGAGATCAGGAAGGATATTCCGGTTATTGCACAAACGGCATTTACTTTTGAAGGGGAAATACAGAATGGCTTCTATGCCGGATGCTTCACTGACTATATCATGAAGCCCTTTTCCCGTGATATGCTCCTGGCCAATCTGAAGAAGCACCTGGCTTGTGCTAAATAAGCTCCATGGAATAGATAATGGCTTCAAGCTGTTTTAGCTTGACCCTTTTTTTCTGGTTGGGATAGTAGATGTAGCCATCTACTGTAACGATCCTGTTCCTCCGCACATCATAGACCGAATGACTGATAAACGGGCCACCCATGAATCCATTCTCAAGTTCCCACAATCCCCTGAGTTCAATGATATCCATTCCATTTTTATGCAGATCGAAGGCAATGGGTGGATACATTTTCGACAGCGTCATGTAAGAGTTCTCCCGGGGCCCCTGTGTAAACTGTTTTGTAATCCAGTCCCTCTGTTCAATGAGATTTGCCGTAGTAAATGCTTCCGGACCTGATACCGGATAGTCATATATCTGAATTACCTGCGAAAGATCCGGAGCCTCAATACTCACTGAGGTGTATTCATCCTTGCTGAAATCCAGGTTATATCCCCTGGGTATGGCGAGCCTGACCTGATGGTTGGCAGAAATCTCCCTCTGAATGGCCGGGTCTTTCGAATCCTGGTAGGTTGCCATGAGCCGGTTCCGGTCATACTGAACAAGGAAACCCTGGATCTTGTCCTCATTCTCACTGATCAGATCATGGAGAGCTGCACTGTTGGGAGCCTGAAGTTGTACCAGGATTTGTGGCTTTGCCCAGACATTTTCCTTGAACGTTACCTTCGGTTCCAGGCTATCATCGATGGTAACCAGGACAATGGATCTGTGAAACTTATAGTAATTATCAAACGATGCGGAGGTGATCTGGATGACGTCAAAAAGAGGCTCTGACTGAGGCAGGCCCGTGAACTCTTCCTTGAGGATATCCTGCAACAACTCGCCTGCAGTATTCTCCCAGTTGAACTGGTCCATCACCACCAGAACCTCACCTGCTCCCCCTGTTATATTCGGCATAATCTTGCCATCCATACCGCCCTGTCTGTAGACTGTGTCACACGAAGTCAGGACGACAAAGAATCCGGACAGCACAAAAAAGCCTGTCCACCGAAGTAAACAGGCCTTCAAGTTATTCGGGATGTCATTCTTTCCCATCCTTGATTTTTTTTGATTCTTTGGTGTCATCCACAATCACCTCATCATCATCATTGGCCGTAGCCTTTTTAAATTCCTTCATTCCCTGTCCCACACCACGCATCAGTTCCGGGATCTTCCGACCGCCAAACAGCAGCAGAACAAGTAAAATCACTACTACGATTTGCCAGACTCCTATGGCGAGTGTTATAAAAGCTTCCATGTTATTTGATTAAAAGGTTCATACTACAAAAATAGATAAATAATCTGTCTATTTATTAAATAATCCAATTACATCATTTAAATTGGCATAGAGCAGTAGGCTCAGAAGAAGCACCATGCCCACGATCTGGGCATATTCCAGGAATTTGTCACCCGGTTTCCGGCCGGTGATCATTTCAAACAGTGTAAACATCACATGACCCCCGTCCAGCGCCGGGATGGGCAGGATATTCATAATGGCCAGAATAATGGACAGAAATGCTGTCATGTTCCAGAACCGTTCCCAGTCCCACGAAGTAGGAAAAATGCTGCCGATCTTGATAAAGCCCCCCAGCTCTTCATAGGCTTTGGTCTTGGGCTGGAACAACATCTTCAGCTGTTTCAGATAGCTTGTTGAGATATCTATCCCGTGCTTGATACCAGCCGGAATGGACTGCAGGAATGTATACTTGATAATCTCAGGTTCATACACATCGAAATACATGGTTCTCTGAAACCCGAACATGCCCTCATCATTAGTTGTCACCCGGACTGGAATGGTATCGGAACCCCGTAGCAATTCCAGATCAAATGTTGTATTCGCTGCCTTTCCGGTCTTATTCACAAATTCATAATAGAAGTTCACCGGTGATCCGTTTACCGAAATAATCCGGTCACCGTCCATTGCGCCTGCTTCTTTCAGAGCACCGTCCACCAGTTTCTCCACCCTGCAGATCACGATGGGGTCCATGGGATATTCCACTTTCAAAAGCCTTGAAATCATCTCTTCAGGCACCTGAATATCCAGCAGTTTACCATCCCTCTCCACCTGGATAACCCTCACATTGTCGACCACAAGGTCGTGCAGAATCATTCCCCATTTCACAACTTTCTTACCGTCCAGGGCAACGATCTTGTCTCCGTCATGAAGTCCCATTTCCAGGAAAGTCTCATCGTATCTGAATCCATATTCCATCCGGTCTGCCGGCACATATGATTCTCCCCAGGCATAGAGAACCATGGTATAAATGAATAAGGCAAGAATGAAGTTAACCATGACCCCGCCAAGCATGATCAACAATCGCTGCCATGCTTTCTTGGACCTGAATTCCCAGGGCTGGGGAGCTTGCTTCATGGCTTCCCTGTCCAGGGATTCATCAATCATACCGGCGATCTTCACATAGCCGCCAAGGGGCAGCCACCCAATCCCGTATTCCGTTTCCCCGATCTTTTTCTTAAACAGGCTGAAACCTGCATCAAAAAAGAGATAGAATTTTTCAACCTTCACCTTGAACAGCCGGGCAATTATAAAATGTCCAAGTTCATGCAATATGATAAGAATCGATAAGCTTAAAAGAAGCTGTGCGATTTGGATAAAAACGTCCATTATAACTTAAATTAATTCATTGGCCACCTGTCTGCTCTGCAGATCTGTTTCAAAATAATCCTCCAGGGAGGGAGTCTTTATAAAATGGGACTTTCCCAGTGTACGCTCAATTACATCCGGGATATCCATAAACCCGATATTTTCATCCAGAAAAGCCTTTACTGCAACTTCATTGGCTGCGTTTAGTATACAGGGCCAGTTTCCCCCCTTTTCAAGTGCTTCGTACGAAAGTGCAAGGTTACGAAAAATTTTCGTATCAGGCTGCTCAAAAGTTAATTCCGGGAATTCGGTAAAACTGAAACGCTTCAGTTCCGATTTTAGTCTCAGCGGGAAGGAAAAAGCATATTGAATGGGGAGCCGCATATCGGGTAATCCCATCTGGGCTTTGATAGAACCATCGGTAAACTGGACCATGGAGTGTATGATGGACTGGGGATGCACCACCACTTCGATCTGCTCTGCCCTGCATCCGAACAACCACCTGGCTTCAATAACCTCAAACCCTTTGTTCATCAGGGTGGCTGAATCAATGGTTATTTTCGGGCCCATACACCAGTTGGGGTGGCAGAGTGCCTGTCCGGGAGTGACCTTCTCCAGAAAACCGGTCTTCTTGCCCCTGAAAGGTCCACCTGAAGCCGTCAGGATCAACTTTTCAACAGCATTGGCTGGTTCTCCCGCAAGACACTGGAATATTGCTGAATGTTCCGAATCCACAGGAATAATATTTACCTGTTTTTGTAAGGCCTCCTTCACAATCAGCTCCCCGGCAACCACCATGGTCTCCTTGTTGGCCAGTGCGATATCTTTTCCCGCCCTGATGGCTTCAATGGTGGGCCTGAGCCCGCTGAACCCAACCATCGCAGTAAGCACCATATCAACAGTTTCGGTATTCACTACCTGGCTAATGGCATCCTCCCCGCAATATACTTTAATGGGGTGGTTTCTGAGTGCATTTTTCACCAGTTCATAGTGCTCCTCATTTCCGATGACCACTGTATTGGGCATATGAAGGATGCTTTGTTTGATAAGCAGTTCCGAATTGTTCAGGGCGGTAAGGATTTCAACTTCGAATGATTCCGGATGGGCAGATATCACCTCAAGAGCCTGGGTTCCTATGGATCCTGTGGAGCCAAGTATGGCAATTCGTCTCTTTTTCATCCTAGAATACGATGTAATCCATCGGATCAAGCGGCACGCGGTCGTGCCACATTTCAAAGTGCAGATGTGGTCCCGTGGTCAGCTCCCCCGAATTGCCCACAATGGCAATGGCATCCCCGGCGGCTACTTCCTGTCCAATCTCCTTAAACAGGGTGGCATTGTGTTTATAAACTGTAATGAGTTCATAATCATGCTGTATCTGGATCACATACCCGGTCTCAAGGGTCCATGTGGACATGATCACTGTTCCATCCAAAGCAGCTTTGACCACTTCATTGGGAGCGGCTACCAGGTCGACCCCATAATGGCCTTCCATGGGATCGAATGAGCGGGTGAGAATCCCTTTAACAGGGGGAAAGAAATGCATTTCATAAAGGTCGCCATTCGATTTATCCTTCTCCAAGACACTGAGTCTGAACTGTTCCTCTGCTTCAACCTGCTGCCTGAGAAGGGAGTCATTGGAGGAGCGCAGGAAATTGATTTCCTGCTGGTTGACGATACCAACAGTATCGTTCAGGTAGTTATCCGGGGCCTCACCCCTGATGATCCGGTTCAGGTTTTCAAAATACTGGTCGCGGATGGCCTGTTCATACTCCAGGGAATCCAGCTTAATGGCATTGGTGCGGATGTTCTGTCTCATGGCCGCATCCGGATATCCCGGGATCAGCTCACGGATGTTGGTAAAGGCAACCAGAGCGTAAATAATTGCGATTAACAGGATGAGTAAAACACCGATAACAGCGATCAGGTTCAATCTGGTAAGCCTCATGGAACCCACCTCCTCGAATGTATCCTCATTCAAAAGGACCATCCGGTACTTGTGGGTCAGCTTACGAAGAAGCTTCCTGGTTTTTTTTTCAGGATTGTTACTCATGAAATGATGCCGTGACGGCACAAAGATAAAAAGATTCCGGATTCCCTATAAAAAGATTCCGGATTCCCTGCTCAGGATGGAAACTCAAACATGGGGAGGATCTCCCGGCGGATGTAATCCTGACCTATCTCCTGCTTCAGAAAACCTTCTCTGACCATGGCTTCATCTTCTGAAACAAATAATTCCATGTGTATCAGGGTCCAGGGTCTGAATTCATAAAGCGGATTATCAGTCTCCATGACATTCATGGTGATCATGTAATCGGTCAGGCTGGTTGTATAGCCAACAAACAGCTTGTTATGTCGATGGGAATAGAGAACGAAAACTTTATAACTCATATGCTATACAGACATTGTATATTAAAGTTACGTCAAAAATCAGAAAAGGTTTCCGACAATGATGATTTTTTACAATTTCTTTTATGAATCCCTGCTAATGCTACACAGGCTGACTAATACTTAATGCGGATGCGCTGCAATGATCTCAGATATGCCACCAGATCCCAACGGCTCCTTCCGTCCAGGGCCGGATAATCACCCTGACCATAACCCCATGAAGGCATGCCCGTTCCCGTCCTCCCCAGAGTCATTGTAGCCATCAGGTACCCGTTTGATGCCGCACTGAGAAACTCCTGGTTGTTCAAAGCCGGCCCTTTGATCCCCTCCCCGGACGGTCCGTGGCATTCGGCACACCGCTCTTTAAAAACAACAGCTCCCATCTGCCTGTCTCCGGGATTGCTTCCCGGAAAGATGTAGGTGAGCGGACTTCCGGCTGAAATCCTCATATATCCGATAAGGTTGCTGATATCCTGCACTTCCAGCTTCTCCTGGTCGTACACATCGGCCGACCATCCGAACATGGCTGAATGCGCCCTTCCTCCGGCGATGGTTTCATACAGGAACTTGTTGCCGGCTGCATGGAGGAAATCATTGTTGATGATGGACGGACCGGTCTCTCCTTCTCCGAACTCCCCATGGCAGCGGGAACAGAGAAAGTGGAAGCGACGGTAACCCTCTGCAAGGTCCGGTTCGGGAAGATTCATTCTGTCGCTCCATGGCCGGTTGTTGCTCCAACTCCGGATCACCGCCAGCAGGTTTTCAAGATCGGTCTGATCCAGGTGTGACCATCCCGGCATGGCTGTATTTTCCCTTCCACTGATCATGGTTTCAAATATGAATGCATCATCTGCCCGATGGAGAAATCCTTCCTGGTTCAATGCGACGGCCACATCACCCCTGCCGTTCTCCCCGTGACATACCCGGCAATGCTGATTGAACAATGCAGTGCCGGCCTCTGCATCTCCCCCTGAACCGGAAAACCCGGAACTGCCGGTCAACCTGGATTGTTTTTTTAAATGGGAAGCAATCTTATCCAGCTCTGTCTCCTTCATCCCCGAAACCGGACCTGCCCAGCTTCCCATCTGCCGCAGGCTTCTTCCCTTTTCCATTGTAAAACGGATGAACCCGGTTGATGCCACCCGGAGAAAGTCCCTGTTTCCAATGGAAGGCACCCCTGTTTTATAGGCCTTATAATCCTTTCCTTCCCCCCGCTTGCCATGACAGGCCGAACAGAGACAGGCATAGCCGGTCGGGCCATCCATGGAATCCCTGACGCCTTTGAATTCATTGAGTGCAAGCACGGAGAAATAATCAATGGGTATATCCGGCTTTGAAAGACCCATCACAAAGGTGGCAAGGGAACCCAATTCCTCTTCAGCGAGATTAATCTGAAGCATCTGTGACCCGGGAGAAACCATTTCAGGATCCCTGAAATGTTCTTTAATCCAGTTGGAAACGCTTTGTTCCCCGGCGATATTCTGAAAACTGTACTCATGTTTGGTCTTCTCACCCTGCCTGGTCAGGTCGGGCCCCAGGATGCCACCCACTCCCCTGGCCTTATGACAACCAAGACACCCCTCCCGAGAAAACAAAATCTTCCCCCTTACAAATACCTCCATTCCCTCAGTGAAAGCCGTTCCTCCCCCGGATTTAAATCCGGGTTCTTCCGGCTCCCCGAAAATCGCCAGGTGGCATTTTCCGCAGGAAGACTGGATATAGGGTTGTTTCAGCAAGGGATAAGGCCAGTGTGTTTCAGGAAGACGGCCAAACGCATCCTTGACCGAAAGCGCCCTGCCCTGTCCGCCGTGACATATGGTACACCCGTATTTTGAAACCGGATGGTCGTCCAGGAAAGTACCGGAATGTGCTGCATGAGGCTGCGGCATCCCTACCATTCTTCTGTCTTCAATTCCATTGTGACAGGAGATGCACCGGTCTACCCGATCCAACTGAGGCAACTCCACCTGGAAGATCCCCCGCTCCATATCCGCTATACCGGAAATTTCCTCTTCACTGCCCATTTCCGAAAGCAGCTTTGCATAATCCCGCTGGTGCCTTCTCCACTCCTTGTTCAGCCCTTCATGGAGCCAGGCTGCGATCAGCAACAGCAGAAGCAGTACAGCTCCAGCCAGTACCAGCCATTGAACCCTGTATGTGTATCTTTGCTCGTCCATGATGCCCTTATTGTACAGGCCATTGTGAAGCTGACCAGAAAAACTCCCAGTTGGGGCCCCTGAACCAGATCCCCACCACGGTAAATACCACCAGGGCCACAAAGGCACAGGTGAACAGGACAAGCGAAGCCATCCGGGTTGATTTGGATTTTCTGCGCACAATCTCTGCAGCTGCAATAAACAGTCCTGTTGTAATGGTAGCCGGGTTGATCAGCATCACAAACCACTGGGAAATGCCAGGAAACCAGTCGCGTAACCATCCGAACCGGATCATCACGAAGAGCTGAACCAGCACCAACAGAAATGTTGCCGCACCGGACCACAATACAAACCTGAGTCCGGTCCTTCCCGAGAACCATTCTCCCACATACCCATCTTCCCTGTCTTTGTATGGAATGGAAAAAAGAAAGACAAGATAGAGCACCGGAACAACCATTCCCCCGGCAAACGCTGAATAGGAGACCATTTCCTGAATCCCCAGAAAATACCAGGGAGATTTTGCCGGATTCTCAGGGTAGGACGGATTGGCCTGTTCAAGCAAGGGTGCATTTGCCACAAGGGCAACAAACAGGACCACCAGCACCACCAGCACCAGGATCCCCAACTCGGTCCACATGAGCACCGGCCAGGCCATCCATTTGTTGTCCGTTCCCCTTTCCCCGGCATACCTTGCAGGCCTGCTTAGTCCCCCGTCCTTACGGATCCGCCAGAAATGAATCCCGAATAGGATCAGCGTGGAAATTGGCAGAAAGATCACGTGAAGAGCGAAGAACCTTGAAAGGGCAGGCTGTCCCACCACCTCCCCGCCAATAAGCAGTTTTTTCAGGAATCCCCCCGGATCAAAGAAGGAGGTAATCCCCAGCAGGTCGGTTAGTTCACGGGCTGATGCTGCGATGTTGGATCCGATGGTCACCGCCCAGTAGGCAAGCTGGTCCCAGGGAAGCAGGTAGCCACTGAAGTTGCTCAACAGGATCAGAATGAGCAAAACCACCCCGATGACCCAGTTCAGGGAACGGTTGCCCAGGTACGACCCCGTATAGAAAACCCTCAGCATGTGTAGAAATACCACGATAACCATCCCCTGGGAAGCCCACCTGTGCATGTTTCGTATGATTCTTCCCCCC
Organism: Bacteroidota bacterium; assembly: GCA_043797815.1. Lineage (GTDB taxonomy): Bacteria > Bacteroidota > Bacteroidia > Bacteroidales. Next base: position 15,083 of record JAZDPG010000040.1, on the reverse strand, counting down.
GGAACCACGTAGACAATATCCTTTACCGACCGGTATGCCGTCTCAACCGAAGGCGTGTAGTAGATCATCAGGATCACACCTGTAAATACCATGATCAGGAAAAGGAAGCCCAGGATCATGCCCAGCCCGAAGGTATAGGCGGGTTTCATGGAGTGGACATGGACCCGGGTGGCATGAATATGGAGGAAGAAATTGCGGGTAATCTTTCCGGCCCTCGCCGGAACACTTTCCTGAATATGAATTGGATCCTCCGGCATGATCAGGAGCTTATGTATTTATCATCGGCCCCGACCACAGTGCCCGGATCGATAACGATCTTCCCGCCGGCCTGTCCGCTCACCCGGTACCAGGAGAGATCCCGGGGCGCAGGCCCTGAGAGTACCTCCCCTTTCGTATTGTAGCAGGATCCATGGCAGGGGCACTCGAAACCGTCGGTGGTTTTCTCAATGATGCAACCCAGGTGGGTGCAGACTGCCGATACCGCACGGATTCCCTCATGGTCCCTGTAGACAAATAGGTTGTGCTCATCCACGTATGTATATGTATCCACCGGAAATTGTGCTGAATCACCGATGGTGATCCTTCTTTTCTGCCCGGCAAGACGTGGGAAAAACTGCCGCAAATAGCTGACTGCTGCCACCATTCCGGTAACCGATACAAGTGTCAGAGCCGTTTGGCGAATGAAGTTTCTGCGTTGCATGTCTGGATTCTAAAATTATATAGATTCTTTTTGAATAGGTACCTTCCAATCAAGGAAATTCCTAATTTATATACATTTGAAATTAATCATTCCGGGGAAATAAGAGAAAATGAAGGGTCCTGTTCCAAAGTTTCTGGGGCTTGTTTTGCTGACTGCGGTGATCACTGTAATGATCGTCACCTGTAAACGTGAAGATTCCGGAACGAGCGACCGTGTGGTTACTCCCCTATCCACACACACAGCCGAATACATGGGCCGGGAACGCTGCCGGGAATGCCATGAAAAGGAGTACGATCTTTTCCAGGGATCGGACCATGACATGGCCATGGATACGGCCACTGACGAAACAGTCCTGGGTGATTTCAACGATGTTTCCATCACGCATTTCGGTGTCACCTCCGGGTTTTACAGGAAAGGGGGGAAATTCATGGTCCACACGGAAGGCCCGGATGGTTCCATGGAAGAGTACCAGGTCTCCTATGTATTCGGTATCAGGCCCCTTCAGCAGTATCTCATAGGATTTCCGGGAGGCAGGTACCAGTGCCTTCCCATTTGCTGGGATACCAGGCCGGCTGAAAAGGGCGGGCAAAAGTGGTTCCATATCTACCAGCACGAGAGGATTCCTCCGGGTGATGTGCTCTATTGGACACGGGTCACACAGAACTGGAACTACATGTGTGCCGAATGCCACTCCACCAACCTGCATAAAAACTATGTATACAAGGAAAAAACATACCACACCACATGGTCCGAAATCGATGTATCCTGCGAGGCCTGCCACGGACCGGGCTCCGCGCACATCGACTGGGCAAGGAAAGTGGAGGCAGGAAGCCGTCCCGATGTATCCCCCGACATGGGACTGGTGGTCCGCTTGAAAGACACCGACAATGCCACCTGGATTTTCGATCCCGATTCGGTCACCGCCCGAAGGTCGGTACCCCGACACTCGGACGTGCTTGTACAGATGTGTTCCAGGTGCCACTCCCGCCGGGCAGTGGCCACCGAGGATTACTACCATGGAGGCTCCCTTTTGGATACACATTGGCCCTCCTTGCTGGAAGAGAATCTTTATTTTGCCGACGGACAGATCGAGGATGAAGTCTATGTATATGCCTCCTTCCTTCAAAGCAAGATGTACAAGGCAGGGGTTGTTTGCAAGGATTGCCACGAACCCCACAGCGGGAAGGTTTACTCCACAGGGAACGCACTTTGCTACCGTTGTCACATGGCCAGCGAATACGGGAGCCGGAAGCACCATTTTCATGATCCATCCAGGGAAGGAGCCAGCTGCAGTGAATGCCACATGCACGAACGAACCTATATGGTGTTGGATCCCAGGCGTGATCACAGCATCCGGGTCCCCAGGCCGGACCTGTCCGACAAACTGGGCACTCCCAATGCCTGCAACCAGTGCCACACCGATAAATCCACCGGGTGGGCCACCCGCTACCTGAAAGCGTGGTATGGGGAGGATTTGCTGAACCAGGAGCATTACGGAGAGATTTTCTGGGCCGGCCGCCAACGATATCCCGAAGCCCATCAGGGCCTGCTCTCTCTGGCGGGCAACCGCGAACTTGCTCCCATGATCAGGGCCACAGCCATCTCCCTGCTGGGAGGTTACCTCAGTCCTTCCACCGATGAACTCCTCCGGCTTATGGTCAACGATCCCGATCCCCTGATCAGGTATGCAACCCTTTCGGTTGCTCAGTATGGGGAGAACGAACTGATCCGTGACCTGGCTGTTCCCCGGCTGAGGGACAGTGTGAGACTGGTCAGGCTGGTGGCAGCCAGTTCGCTGACGGCGGTCCCGCGTGAGATGATCCCTGCAGGATCCGTGGAGCGATTGAATGCAGCCCTCCGGGAATACAATGCATCCCTGATGATCAATGCCGACCACCCTTCCACCCATCTCAATTTCGGGAATCTCTACCTGAATACAGGAAATCTGGAGAAGGCGGAGGCATCCTTCCGGGAGGCTATTGAACTGGAACCGGGACTGGTAGGACCCTATATCAACCTGGCGGATCTTTACCGCAGGGAAAACAGGGATGAAGAGGGTGAAAAGGTATTGAAGAACGCCCTGGAGATCTATCCGGAACTGGCGGCCGTCAACTACTCCCTTGGCCTGCTGAAGGTGAGGCAGGGGGATCATGCCGCTTCCATGGAATACCTGAAAAATGCTGCCCTGTACGACCCGGACGATCCCCAATACAGCTATGTATATGCCATAGGGCTCAACTCGCAGCAGCAAGCCGACGCTGCACTGAAGGTCCTTGAAGAAGCACTGAAGAGGCATCCCTATGACCGGAATATCCTCTACAGCCTGGCCACCATATCCATGGAGAATGGAAAAAATGAAGATGCCCGGAAATATGCGGAGAAACTGGTTGACAACTATCCCCAGGATCCCAGTTACCAGCAACTTTTAAGTGTCCTGTCCAACTAGGAGGCTCCAAACCTTCGGAAATTTTTTGTTCATCCCTCTATATTTATGACGTATATTTACGTCGAGTAAAATATATGACGTATATTTACGTCATAATTCATTCTTTGTAGAACAAAAAATCTAAAATTTAACCATATGAGAGACGCTGAATCCCTCAAAAAAATCGTCAGGGATAAATATGCCGGGATCGCACTTGCCCCCAGGGACAAATCATGCTGCTGCAGCGATAAAAAGGAACTGGACTATTCTGTCATGAGCCTGGATTATACCCATAAAGAGGGGTATGTGGCAGATGCCGACCTGAAACTGGGATGCGGCATTCCCACAGACCATGCAGGAATTAAACCGGGTGACCACCTTTTGGACCTGGGTTCAGGTGCAGGAAATGATGTGTTTGTGGCACGCTCCATTGTGGGCGAATCGGGTGCAGTTACAGGCCTGGATTTCACGGATGAGATGATCGCCAAAGCCCGGAGCAACAACAAAAAAATGGGCTTCAGCAATGTTGAATTTGTCAAAGGAGATATCGAGCAGATCCCCCTGCCAGACAACTCCTATGATGTGGTGATCAGCAACTGCGTGCTGAACCTGGTTCCGGACAAGGAGAAAGCATTCGCTGAGATAAAAAGGGTACTGAAACCGGGCGGACACTTCTGTGTATCGGATATCGTTCTGAAAGGGAACCTGCCCGACGATATGAGAAATGCCGCTGCATTGTATGCAGGTTGTGTATCCGGGGCACTTCAAAAAGAGGAGTACCTTGAGATTGTCAGGGGTGCCGGTTATACCCGGGTAGAGGTGAAGGATGAGCGGGTCAATGATGTGCCTGATGAATACCTGAGGGAAAGTGTGTCACAGGAAACCATCGATGCCTACCGTGCCTCCGGAGCCGGGATCTTCAGCATCACTTTGGTAGGGACCAAATAAGGCAACCGTAAATCCTTTTCTTATGGCCTCTTCCCATAAAAAACTCTCCTTTCTTGACCGTTATTTAACGCTTTGGATCTTTGCAGCCATGGCTGTGGGGATTTTGGCCGGCCATTTCTTCCCGCAGATCGCTGATTTATGGAACTCAATGAGCCGGGGAACCACCAACATTCCAATTGCCATCGGGCTTATCGTCATGATGTATCCTCCCCTGGCAAAGGTCCGCTATGAAGAGCTTGGGGATGTGTTCCGCAACCGGAAGATCCTGATCCTTTCCCTTGTCCAGAACTGGATCATCGGTCCGGTCCTCATGTTCATCCTGGCCATTGTATTCCTGAGGGATTATCCCCACTATATGGCCGGACTGATCCTTATCGGGCTGGCCCGGTGCATCGCCATGGTGATTGTTTGGAACGACCTGGCCGGGGGTGATCCGGAGTATGCAGCCGGACTGGTGGCCTTCAATTCCATTTTCCAGGTACTGTTCTTCTCGGTCTATGCCTACGTTTTTATCACCATAATGCCCCGCTGGTTCGGACTTTCAAGCTTTGTAGTGGATGTAACCATGGGCCAGATTGCCAAAAGCGTGTTTATCTACCTGGGCATCCCCTTCCTGGCCGGCTTCCTCACCAGGTTTATTCTGATTCGGACCCGCTTCAAGGAGCGGCAGGCTTCCAAAGAATGGTACCATAACAGTTTCATTCCAAAGATCAGTCCGCTCACCCTGGTTGCCTTGTTGTTTACCATCTTCGTGATGTTCTCCCTCAAGGGTGAAACCATTGTAAAAATCCCCCTGGATGTGGTCCGGGTTGCCATTCCGCTGATCATCTATTTCGTGGTCATGTTCCTGGTTTCTTTCTTTATCGGGAAGGCCATGGGGGCAGACTATGCCAAAACCACCACCCTTTCCTTCACAGCGGCCAGCAACAACTTCGAGCTGGCCATTGCAGTAGCAGTTGCCGTGTTCGGTATCTCTTCGGGCGAAGCCTTTGCTGCTGTGATCGGTCCGCTGGTGGAAGTACCGGTATTGATCCTGCTGGTGGGAGTGGCATTGCGGTTTAAGGTGCGGTATTTTTAAGGGCAACAAAGTAATTTTTGAAAACCGTCCAAATTTCCTTATATTTGCACCCACATTGCGGGGTGGAGCAGTTGGTAGCTCGTTGGGCTCATAACCCAAAGGTCGTAGGTTCAAGTCCTACCCCCGCTACTAAAGATAGGCGCATTATCCAGTAATAACAAGGGTTTGCGCCTATTTCATTTACCTCCTACTGAAACACTACTGAAACAATTCTTCGTTTTACTCCAGCTGATTTAAGTGAGCTCGTTTAAGCCTCATCTAAGATAGCATATTCCCAGGTATACTCTGATATAGAGTGTGTTGAGATCATTTGAATATGGGCTTTAAATGAGGTCGATCTTCTGATCAAATCTCAAATCTCCATAAAGTTATTGATTAGTAGCCATTGTAATTCAGTTGATTATCGTAAATTTATTGAGCCATCAACCCCAATAACTTCATGAAACTATTCGACTTCGCCTACCCCATTTTACCATTTTCCATATTATGGGATATTGGGAATGGTAATGAAAGAACTATAACAGACGTTCATACACCCCTAACACTGGCAGATAAGAATACCACTGGTTTTATATACGGTTATGCGTCAAAATGTAAATGAGCCCTACATCAAATTGCACGTTTGGTTTTTGCCGACACAAAAGCCAAACCTAAAAAACCAAAAGAGCTATTTTTTAGCCAACACTCGATTGAGAATTAGTAACTTGCGAAAGTTGAAATTTTATACTAGGAATTGAATAAATGAGACTATACGAAACATTAGAAAAGCAGCTCAAAAACGATCCTAACTTTGTGAGCGACAATGGAGAACTGAAAAAGTGGGTGGTAATAAACAAAGCTCAAAACTTTGATGGCGAACTGATAGTCCTGCTATTGGACAACCAAGAGCTGAAAGAGAAATTCTTTGTGGACGTAAATGGCACAATGGTTTTTAACCAAAACTTATTTGTGCAGTTTCTGGAACAGAAAAACTACCTGAACGAAAGCTACACCCAATACAAAAACAAGGTTGGGCTGACTATTGGAGGCAAATACCTGAAACAGCGAAACGAAGTTGCGATAGTATGGCCTTTTAAAGACTGTATTTTAGAAGGTGGTCAAACCCGAGAAGAGCAAAAGAGAGAAGAGATTTTTTTTAACGAGATATTGGCTCAGGATGAGATAACCCAACTTCTGGAACCCAAAGCAATAACAAACGCCATAATATTTGACAAAGACGGAGAACACGCATTTAGTGAATTTACAAGAGATGCTGAACTAAATAGAAAAAGAGGATTGCCAGATAACACTATTACTGAAAACCTTATTATTAAGGGTAATAACCTTTTAGCTTTACATAGTCTAAAAAAACAGTTTGCTAAATCAATAAAAGTTATTTGCATAGACCCTCCATATAACAAAGGTGGTGATGATGATTTTAATTATAATGACACCTTCAACCATTCTTCCTGGTTAACATTTATGCTGAACAGGTTAAGTGTTGCAAAACAACTTCTCAGTGAAAATGGTACTATTTTCATTTTTTGTGATGATAATGAACACGCTTACTTGAAAATTCTGTGTGATGAGATATTTACTGCAGATGGATTTATATCATGTGTTATTTGGCGGAATAGTGATAATAGTAATAATGATGCTAAGAAGTTTTCGCAAGACCATAATTATATTCTAGTGTATTCAAAAAATCCAAATTGGATTAGTATTAAATTGGATAGAACTGAAGAACAATCAAAGCATTACAAAAATCCTGATAATCACCCAAGAGGCCCTTGGTTTGATGGGAATCCATTAAATTCTCCAAATCCAAGAAAAAATCTTATGTATGAAATTGATACTCCATCAGGAAATAAAATCAAGTGGCCTCCAAATGGTTGGAGATGGGATAAAACAACACTTAATAAAAAGATTAAATCTGGAGAAATACGATTTAATTTTGATGAAACTGGAATTATTAGAAGGACATATCTCTATGAACAAATGGGATTACCTCCATCTAGTCTTTGGGAAATAAATGAAGAAAATGTTTGGGCTAACCTTAAAGAAACAGGGCATACTCGACAGGCCAAATTTGAACAAAAGAAATTATTTCCGGAATATCCAACAAGTGAACTCTTTAAAACACCGAAACCAGAAAAAGTAATAAAAAAAATTCTTCAAATTTCATCTATTGAAAATGATATTGTCTTAGATTTTTTTGGGGGAAGTGGAACAACATCTGCGGTTGCACACAAAATGAATAGACAATACATAGTCTGTGAGCAAATGGACTATATAAATAAATTCACTGTTCCAAGAATGAAATTAGTAGTTGAAGGAGAAAATGGAGGTATTAGCGCAGAAATGAAATGGAAAGGTGGAGGTAATTTTGTTTACTTCGAACTAAAAAGATATAATCAAATATTCATTGATGAAATTAATGGAGCGATAGATTCAAAGACTATTCTTGATTTATGGGAACAGATTAAAACAAAAAGCTTTCTAAATTATAATGTGGATATCAAAAAACAAGAAGAATTCATTGATGATTTCAAAGCACTTAGTTTGGCAAAGCAGAAACAACACCTTTGCGGACTCTTGGATAAAAATCAGTTGTACGTCAATCTATCTTCACTCAATGATAAAGATTTTAAATGCTCAGATGAAGAAAAACAAGTAACCCAAGATTTTTACCAAATTAAAAAATCCATTTAGCACTATGGCATATTTATACAATACCATTGTGCAGGAATTTGGTAAACGAGAGCTTGCACGTACCCAAGTACCCAACACCATTTTAGACAATCTTCGTCCGGGATATGGTCAACGTCCTTATCAGATGGAGGCGTTTCAACGCTTCATTCTTTGTTACAATGAGGATTTTGAAGGAAAACCGCATAAACCATTTCAATTGCTCTATAATATGGCGACTGGAAGTGGTAAAACCTTAATTATGGCAGGTCTAATGCTTTACCTATATGAGAAAGGTTATCGCAATTATCTGTTCTTTGTTAATAGCAACAACATCATAAAAAAGACTAAAGACAATTTTCTAAATACGCAAGCGAGCAAATACCTACTTAACAACAAACTGGTGATTGATGGCAAAGAAGTATTCATAAAGGAAGTAGAAAACTTTGAAGAAGCCGACGCGGAAAACATCAATATCAAGTTTACCACAATTCAACAACTACATATTGACCTGAATAGCACCAAAGAGAACAGCATCACCATTGAGGATTTTAAAGACCAAAAAATCGTGCTTATTGCAGATGAAGCTCATCACCTAAGTTCCGCAACTAGAAACAATGGTGATTTGTTTGGCAGTTGGGAAGGTACAGTATTGGAAGTTCTGAACGCTAATTTTGACAATATCTTGTTGGAATTTACGGCAACATTGGATTATGAAAGTCGGGAGATTGCCGAAAAGTATCAGGACAAAGTCATTCATAAATACGATTTGGCTCAGTTCCGTTTAGACAAGTATTCCAAAGAAATCAACTTGGTTCGTTCGCTCTATGAAGAAAAGGAACGTGTGATTCAGGCATTGACTCTAAACCTTTATCGTCAGGAACTGGCAACATCGAATAATATCAATCTTAAACCTGTAATCCTGTTCAAAGCCAAACGAACCATTGCAGAATCCGAGCAGAACAAAACCAACTTCCACAAACTGATTGAGAAATTGTCGGCTGAAATGGTCGAGAACATTCAGCAAACCTCTACTGTGCCAATTGTGCAGAAAGCATTTCAGTTTTTTGAAGCAAAAGGAATTTCAAGTACGGAAATAGCAAAACGAATTAAAGCCAACTTTAAAGGGGAAAACTGTATCAGTGCCAACAATGACGCAGAAGCAGAAACCAACCAAATTTTGCTCAACACATTGGAAGATGAAAACAATCCAATACGTGCCGTTTTTGCTGTTCAAAAGCTAAACGAAGGTTGGGACGTATTAAACTTGTTTGATATAGTCCGTTTGTACGAAGGTCGAGACGGGCGAGCAGGGAATCCTGGAAAAACCACAATTTCAGAAGCCCAATTGGTTGGCAGAGGTGCAAGATACTTTCCTTTCACTTTAGAAGAAGGACAAGATCCCTTTACCCGAAAATTTGATGATGACGTTTCCAATGACTTGAAAATCCTTGAAGAACTATATTACCACACCAAAGAAGATAGTCGCTACATTTCCGAATTGAAACAAGCATTGGTGGATACCGGAATCTATGAAGATGATGAAAATTCAATTCAGCTAACTCTTGAACTCAAACCAGTGTTTAAAGAAACCGACTTTTACAAAACAGGTCAGGTCGTTTTCAATAAAAAGCTTGAAAAGAGCTATGATAATGTGAAGTCATTCGCAGATTTGGGCATAAAGAAAAAGAACTTTACCTATACCCTTTCTTCAGGTGTTGGAAAAATGACAGGCGTATTCACAAAAGACGAAGAAAACGGAGATATAGGAAAGATTGAACAAAAAGACATTTTGTTAAAAGATATTCCCAAACACGTCATCCGTTTTGCCTTGTCGCAAAATCCGTTTTACTACTTCGATAGTTTAGTCAGGTATTTTCCCAATGTTGAATCCTTATCCAATTTCGTTGAAAGAAAAGACTATCTAAGCGGATTGGAAATAACTTTTAGCGGCACAAAAAACCGTTTAGCAGACATCAACAATCAGGATTTTTTATTCGCCATCAATGGTCTCTTGGACTCCATAGAAATGGAGATTAAATCGAACCTAACCGAATACGAAGGTTCGGATTATGTAAAAGATTACATTCACAAAGTTTTCAAAGACAAAGAGATTAAGGTTTACAAAGACAGTGAACGAGCAGACGGACAGTTTGATATGGTGAGCGAACCGGAATGGTACGTATACAACGCCAACTACGGTACAAGTGAGGAAAAGGAATTTGTAAAAATGTTTGCCAGGCGTTTTGAATATTTAGAGAAAAAGTACTGCAACATCTATCTGGTACGAAATGAACGGGAACTGAAAATATTTGACAAGTTGGGTCGTGCATTTGAGCCTGACTTCATACTCTTCTGTAAACAAAAGGATGGTGAAGAACTGACCTATCAGGTATTTATTGAGCCGAAAGGCGCTCACCTTGTCGCCAATGACAAATGGAAAGAAGACTTCCTGAAAGAAATTCGAGAAGAAAAGAAAACCATGAAGATTGCCATAGACAAATACCTGATTACAGGCGTTCCATTCTACAACAATGCAAACGAGAATGAATTTAAAGAAACATTAGAAACGACACTGAATGAATAAGCCAACGCTAAAGTCATACACATTTGCAAATCGCACGAGCCTGCCCGCAGACCAAAAATCGCAAAAGAGCCTCCAATACCGACGCTGACAGAAAAGATTGGCAAACATTAAGAAAAATGACATAAATGAATATAGCTTAGCAGGTAATCGAGTAGACGGTCAGATGATCGCCAGTACGCCCCTTATAACTCCTAACATAAAAGCTCCAGGTATCATATCACTTACGCAAAAAGCCAATCCCAAATCCCCTTGATCTTCAATAAATAACACATCTTACTTACTGATCTATAATTACTTGCATTCCTATAGCATTCATTCTAAGCCCCTTTTTAGCCCCATTTGAGGACTTTCTCTTCTGGCTAGCCTCTACCACTAGCAAACCATAGATCGTCGTCATATGAACCTATAAAGAGCTTTAAATCAAGTATTTATACATTCGTTCAAATGCAACTAGCTGATTATAAACTATTTATTATAATAGAGGAAGGAAATGAGGGTAGCTGAAATGTGCTGGGAATATGTGAGCTTGGGGGTAGGTGATAGAAGCATTAAAATACTAGATTCCATAGTCTAGTACTTTATTATATAAGTGACATACACATTTTTTGGTCTGGTCTCAGCACCGCCAAAGCTATCAGTACTTGCTTGGTAAAGGCTCGCAAATTCAGATGCGTGAGATGCAATGTTATTGAGGCCACTTCCTCCATTTCTTGCTTGAATAGTATGAGAATGGCTTTCTATCTCATCATTCTGATAGCTTCCCACGTTATCTCCAATATTACCGCCAGTATTAAGGGCTGCTCTATCACTAGCATTCGGATCATTTCCAGCACCATTGTCAACGCCTCTTAAAAACATCCCTCTTAAGTCAGGTAAATTAAAAGTACTTGATCCATCACCCTGTCCCCATACTGATCCTAAGGTCGAATAGAGTCTTGCATATTCGATTCTGCTGAGTTCTGCCCCGTCACATAGTATCCAACCTGCTGGAACTGATATACCAGCATATGGTAGAATTGTTCCTACTGGTATCATTGGCAATAAAAAGGAACTCCCTCCTGTTATCTTCAACGTATCATTGACATAGACTATATCTTGTATTTCATTTGTTGGATCTGCATCAGCATCATCAACCTCGTCAGGAATTGCTACAGTATTGCCATTAGAGATGGTTAAGTCATTCCCATTTAAGGAAAGCGACTGGTCACCAGTATTAATTCCTGAAACTAAATCCACAGCTGCACGATTTGTGTGGTAAATACCTGTTGTATCTTTACCGGAGTTAGCTACTATTGCATCTGCTTGTGAAGTACTAATGGTTACTGGCTTGTTCGTCAAATCTTCGTAATCTTTATCCCAACCATTGTATATCGGATCGCTTTCGTTATCAATGAAACCACTCACATCGGGTATATCTTTACGAATTGCCAAAGCTGTATCTTCCAACGTTTCTTGAGTGGCAAAGCTGCTTAAATCTTGATCACCAGTGTTTATTCCAGAGAGATTTGCCAAATTGTCAATATCAGTTTGAGTTATACCTGATGCCTGGCTTATCGTAAAAAATGGATCCGTCTCTGTAAACTCTCCTATAGAAGCAGCATTCCACTTTGCTGTATCAGATTGCGTTATACCAGCGGACACTGAAGAACTAAAACCAGGATCCGTTTCACTAGTTAAATAAGACTGCAAATCTGTCACTTGACTCTCATTAATGCTTATCCCTGTACTTTTATCCCAGTTATTGAAACTTGGATCTGTTTCTGTAATTGCCTCAACAGTTCTGGCATGTAAAGCATATGGTACACTTAGTAACTGTGAAGCTCCAATGTGGGTCCCATCTACAGTTATATCAATGAAATATGGACCCTGACTCCAATCAATATCTGAAAATGTCTGAGAACTGGTCCCTCGCCCAATATTAAGGGTCAGAAGCCCAAGGGGGCTCGTCATAGTATCATGAACTTCTTCATAGACTGTATGCCCCTCTATAGAGCCTTGAATGATCGCTACCTGAATTGAAACTGATTCATTTGCTTTGACTGTTCCATTCGAATTTCTAATCACTGCTTGATAAGAGAATGATTGGGGAACTTGGGAGAGACTTGATATTGAAACAGCTAATAAAGCCGTTAGTATAATGCTCTTTTTCATGATGTTGGGGTTTAATTGAAATAAATTTATGAAATAAGAATCACATTGACCACGTAATCCCAAGAAATCAGGTCTCAATAGTTGCAAACTCCTCATCCTTATTAAGTATCAGGTGATCCAGTAGTTCAATACTCACAAGCTTTAATGCTTCCCTGACTGACCGAGTAATCTTCTTATCTGCATCACTTGCTTCCAAATTCCCACTCGGGTGATTATGGGCCAGGATTACAGCACTGGCATTGGCATTAATTGCGTATTGCAATACTACCCTGGCATCAATAATAGAGCCTGTTACTCCACCCTTTGAAAGTGATGCAATACCAAGGACCATATTAGACCTGTTCAACAATAGCATTTTGACTTCTTCAGTATGTTCAATAGTGTGAAAATCCCAGGCATCAAAGAATACAGCAGCTGCATCATTACTGTTCTTTATTTTGATACGTTCTGAAGATTTCACTTTAGTCATATACATCAGCTTTACTTCTGCTGCTTTATAACAATTGTTATCATTTTCATTGTTTGCTTTCATATTGATATGTTTTAGTGATTGTTAACTGTTTTGAGGGTAGGCTTGAGGGGCGAGCCGCCGCGAGCGCAGACAGGCTGAGGCAAGTGAAGCAGGGTTCCTTTGGCTTGATATAAACAACCCTTCGCAGAACACGCTGTGCCTGGGGTTGTTTATGTCAAACAAAGGGTATTTTCAATACCCCTGCGGTTGCCTATTCAGACTGGATGCAAGCAGGCGAGCACATACACGCCGTGAGGGTTGCGATTTAATTTGTACGCCTAAGAGATGGGGATAATAGTGCAATTTAAAGAGAGCAACCCGAACACCTATTAACCTGCTGAATAAGATTCAACTTTTATATGGGACAATTATAGAAACAACCGAGTTATGGATTTTGTCAGGATAGTTAAAAAGTACATGCAATACCAATCCCATTATGTGTTGGGCCAATATATAAACCTACAAGCCCAGTTTTTGTACTATTGTAAATATTTATACCTCTCGCTTTTGCAGTGGTACCTTGTTTCACCGTCCCCAGCGCAGCAAGGCCTAGTGCACCTCCTAAACCAGAAACTAGGAGTGCAGCAACCTCAGAGGTCGCTATCGTTAAAACAAATCCAGATACAACCACAGCACCTCCAAAAACTGCTCCACCAACTCCCAGCCCCCTATAAGAAAGTCCATTCTTATAAGTACGCAAAGCAGAAGAATTGGATTGTCTTAGGATATCCTTTATTTCTTTATTATTTAATTTTTCACCATCCATATACACCGATGTACTATATTTACTCTGTGTTAAGGTTAGTCTCTGAGAAGTTGTCTTTTCTCTGTTTTCTAGAATAGAACTTTTTGCGATAATTCGTGTGGATTGATTTTCCCTCACTTCTATCCTTGCTGACCAATTCTCTTTTCCTGAAATATTTAGCTTATGATTACCTGCTATTACTTGATTTATAGGTACAACTGTATTCTGAGATATCTGAGATAAGAATGCACCGTCTAAATAAAGCACTCCAGATAATTCAGTTGTCAATTCAATAGTCCCATATTTAAAAATTAGTTGAGGTTCTCCTAATTGAGGCTTGTCGGCATATGAAATTAGCGGATCAACAAACATAAATTGACCTGTAAGTTGTGACCATTCTTGCGGATTCTGCTTTCCCCCACTAGCATGCCGAACTTCATTTCGAGTATTAATAAAAACATCTTCAATCCTTTGTGGCATTCTCATTTGCTGCGCAAGTTTCTCCGTATACAATCCATTTTTACCTGATCCATCCGAAGCCGTTGCTCCTGGAGCAGTAGCAAATGCAATCAATGTACCGCTAGGAGCTGGCATGGCTGCAAATCCCAATGAACCACTTCGCACCCAAGTTCGATATGGATTATCACGACATGCATCCAGAATTACAATATTTATATTGTTAGGATAGTCTGCATATTGACTAACTATCTCACCAACATTTACTGCCTCAATCTTCAAAGAAAGTTTATCCTCCAGACCAGCATCAATTGGTATTAGGTAGTTTACTCCATCAACTTGAACGCCATGCCCTGCATAGTAGAACAGCGCAACATCATAATCCTTCAATTTGCGCCAATAATCAAGAATTGATGCATCCATTTCCCTCTTTGTAGCATTGGTTTTCTTAATTACAGCAAATCCAAGGTCCTCAAGGGTAGTAGCCATGAGGTTGGCATCATTAACAGGATTCTTTAGTACACCCCCATGTTCATAAGCACTATTACCGATAACAAGGGCAAGTCGTTTTTCTTGAGAATAAAGGCCAATGGAAAGCAACAGACATATGAAGAGTAGGATCTTCTTCATGGTTTTGATGTTGGGTTAGTGAGGATTAAGATAAGAAATTATTCTCAAAAATGTTTTGAAGGATTCTACTCCTAATCTACCACTGCTCCTATACTATCACCTTGTTTTTCAATTACTTAACATTTGCGAGGATACGATTTAAGGCCCCAAACAAGCCCATTTCTGGCACTTCTTTTTCACTGGTC
>JAZDPG010000038.1:0-17065 GCA_043797815.1 Bacteroidota bacterium | reverse complement strand
AATCTATGGTTGAGCCCTGGGGTATTTGCACGTTGCGGAAAAGTACACCTACATATTGTATAGCGTCATCCCAGTACAATTCCAGGTCAGAACTTGTTCTGGTAATCCCTCCTTCAGGAAACCACTCGGTTTCGATGGACGATTCCTCAGCATCATCATTACCATCAACAATCGGAATTACAAGATGAGTTTGCTGAGCATTTGCAAGACCAGCGAATAACAAGAAGCCGGCACAAAGCATTACTAATCTGATGTAAAATTTTGTTTTCATAGTTGAGTTTTTTTTGGATTATTGGTTTTAGTATTTGCAACTTCATTTTAAATTAAAGCTATGGGAATACCCTTCTGTCGTGTACCTTACTGCTGATCTTTGTTTTACCTCCTTTCATATCATTTAGAAATATTATTGTCATATCCTTCCTTACCATATCCTCAGATTGCATTTTCCTTCCTTATATATTACGATTAACTCCTTTTTTACCCTTACAAGACAGCTGGCTTATTTATTGGAACTTAAAATCACGGGTATTCAAGTCAGACGGGGAAAAAAATTAGCAGATGGACAGGAGTAATAAACAAGGTAATATATGCTTGCATTGGCTGTCTGGTTACTCACTTCTGCCAGATGCCAATTGGTATTCATGCGGAGTGATTCCTTCAATTTTCTTAAATACTTTGCTGAAGTGATAGCGATTATTGAATCCGCACATTGGGAAAGTTTCAGCTATGGTAAATTTACGAAGGAGTCTTTTTGATTGCTGTACCCTGGCATGGCTAAGGTATTCGTGGAAAGTCTGGCCGTAAATAGATTTAAACTTATGAGTAACAAACGAAGGACTTCTTCCGACAAAAGCTGCTGCAGATTCCACATTGATAAGCTGGCAATAATGATCCTCAACATATCTTTTAAGGTAGTATTCAGGTTTTGTTTTTTTTAGTTCAATTAGTTTCTTTTCAAGAATTATTTCTGAGAATTTTTGAAACAGTTCAGAGATCAGCATCAGTTTCTCCTTCTCAATAATATTCATGGAATTATAGCATTTTTCAATTTCATTTATTTTCGAATGCTGGTGCAGCGAGCATTCAGAAGCAATGGTTTCAAAATCGTGTTCTGCTCTTACTTGTCCAAAGTGTAGGTAACCAACCAGCAAATTTTCAACAAATAGTGGAAGAAACATTTCATACAAACCGTTGTAACACATGTATAAGAGCGAATTTTTCTTTTCACTGGCCTCTTTGAATTTATCGCGGTCGCAGGCAATACATTTGTGTTTCATTTCAAGTTGAATGAGCTTGCAGAAATCCTGATAGTCACCATTATTACCTGCGATTTCGTTGGTGTATTGCTCACCATCAATAGCAAATATAAAGGATGTCCTGATTGCAAATAGATTCGATAACAAATCCATCATTTTTTTGATTTCATCTACCTCAATTAACAACTCTTCCCGGTGCACATCCATGGTACTAAAATACAAAATGATTGGTCGTTCAGACAACAGACCATCAGAATATGCCTGATTGGATATGACTTTTGCGCTTTTAGACATTGCCTATCCTTCTCCAATAGGTTAAAATTGAATTTACTTTAAGGAAGTGAATTATTAATACTATAAAAAGGAGGTTAATATGTCAGGACCGGGGGCTTACTGGTTTGGAAATGAAGAATTCGAAGCTGTTTCGGAGGTAATGAAAGGAGGATATCTATTTCGCTATGGAGATGAAAACGATCCAAGGTTTTTTCATAAAGTTTCCACATTAGAAAAAGAATTTGCTTTGTATAGTAAAGTAAATTATGCATTAGCAACTTCTTCAGGTACATCAGCACTGCTTGTTTCGCTAAAAGCTTTGGGGCTAAAACCAGGTGATGAAATTATTGTGCCGGCTTATACATTTGTAGCCTCTTATTCATCATGTATTTTTGCGGGTTTAATTCCTGTCTTGGCTGAAATTGATGAAAGCCTTTCGCTGGATCCAGAAAATATTGAATGTAAAATTACTCCTAAGACGAAGGCTATCATGCCCGTTCATATGTTAGGCAATCCATGTAATATGAACAGGATCATGGAAATTGCCAGAAAGCACAATCTTTTGGTTCTGGAAGATAGCTGTCAAGCAGCGGGAGCTTCTTATAATGGTAAGAAAGTCGGAACTATTGGACATATGGGGGCTTTCTCACTTAATATTTTTAAAACGATTAATTGCGGCGATGGCGGTTTGGTTGTTACAAACAACCAGGAGTTATATGAAACAGCATTTGGCATTCATGATCAAGGTCACAAACCAAACCGGTTTGGAGTTGAAGTTGGAACACGCAGTGTGCTTGGTTTAAATTTCAGGCTAAATGAAATCACGGCTGCTGTTGGTCTTGCTCAGCTATATAAATTGGACAGGATAGTCGCTGCATTACGAGAAAAAAAGGGCATGTTGAAAAACCTCATTTCAGAAGCCAAAGGTTTTAAATACAGGATATTGAATGACCCTGAGGGAGATATTGCCACGTTGTGTACTGTTATCTTCGAATCCAGAGAACGTGCTGCCAAGATTTCGCAGGCACTGGGATCAAAAACTTTGGATCAAAGTGGTTGGCATGTATATTCAAACATGGAACATGTACTGAATCATTTGAAAGAAATTGGTCAGCCACACACCAAAGGATCTTATCCAAAAACTGATGATATTTTAAGCCGTTCCATGAATATAAGTATTGGCGTGGTAGACGGTGGACTTGGTGCTGGATGGGGAATCAATATCAATTCAACTGAGGCCGAGATTGAAGTTGTCGCAAAGCAGTTTATGAAAGTATGCAATTAGGGTTTGGGTATTGAGGTTTTTTCAGGCCTGGCTGCATCCTGTTTTCTACCGTTGATAATACGCTTTATATAATTGTATATTTAATTTCTCTCACTTTTCACATTGATGCGAGATAACACAGGAGACAAATGGAAATGAATGCAGATACTCCTAAACAAGAAGTAAAACTAAAGCGGGTATTATCCCTCAGCGACCTGATTATTTATGGTATCATCCTGATACAACCGGTTGCTGCTTTGCCTTTGTTCGGGCATGCCAATTATATTTCAAAAGGTCACGCGGTTACGACGATACTTTTGGCAATGATTGCAATGATTTTTACAGCAATTAGTTACGGGAGGATGGCTAATCGTTACCCGGAAGCGGGTTCAGCCTATACCTATGTAGGCAAGGGAATTAATCCTTTCCTGGGTTTTGTTGCAGGTTGGTCCATGTTTATGGACTATATGTTTATTCCCATTCTGTGCGTGATTTTTACCAGCATTGCTGCCAATCATCTGTTGCCGATTATCCCATATCATTTTTGGATATTTTTCTTTGTTACAGGCTTTACCATGCTTAATCTAAGGGGGATCAGAGTTGCATCGCGATCTAACTGGGTTTTAATGGTTATTATGAGTGTCGTAGTATTCTATTTTATGGCAGCTGCAATACGTTATATTTTTATGAAAGAAGGTTTGGGAGGCCTTTTTTCATCTCGCCCTTTCTATAATTCTGAATCGTTTTCAATTGGGGCAATTGGTTCCGCAACTGCATTGGCAGCACTAACCTACATAGGATTCGATGGTTTAACAACCCTTTCTGAAGAAGTGAAGAATCCAAGGCGAAATGTATTGATTGCTGCTGTTGTGACCTGTATAATAACCGGAGTCTGGAGTGGCGCACAGATTTATCTGGCGCAAGTTTCCTGGCCCGATTGGGCTTCATTCACAAGAGGGGTAACTGACATTGCTGCAAAAAACAATGCATTGGATACTGCAATTATGTCGGTTGCCAATCGTGTAGGCGGGTCTTTATTAGATGCTTCTTTATCCATTACACTTCTTATAGGCAGTATAGGATCTGGAATTACCGGACAACTTGGTGCTGCAAGGTTGCTCTATGGAATGGGGCGCGACAGTGTAATACCTAAAAAGATATTTGGCCATTTGAGTAAGCGAAGTGCAATCCCAAGTTATAATGTTTTGTTCATAGGAGCTTTGGCTTTGTGTGGTGCATTGTTGCTGAACTATGAAGAGTGTGCCCGACTGATTAATTTTGGGGCTTTTTTTGCATTCATGGGTGTAAACATTGCCTCAATGCGTGCGTATTTTTTTAAGTCGAAGGATAAGTCGGCAAAAAGTGTCATGAAAAATTTATTACCGCCTGCAATTGGGTTTGCTATTTGCCTGACTATCTGGCTAAACTTACCGCATAAGACTTTTATTATTGGAGGTAGTTGGATGCTGGCGGGGATTATTTATTTAGCCATTCGGACCAAAGGTTTTCGTAAAGCAACTGTTATGATGGATTTTTCAAATGTTTGAAGTATTGTACAGCCATGGAAAGGGTATGCAGAAACAAAATTCTTTGGTGAAAGCTTAAATGTTTCAGTTTCATTTTATTCAATGATGCTAATTTGCCCCAGTTGATACCAGCCATCTTCTTCTCTTCCTTCGATTGCTAAATTTACCCTGGGTTCATGGCTCCATCGATCCACAACAGCCACCTGAACATCATAGGTGCCCACGGGCATATCAAGAGGTATGAATACAGAATTGTCGTAGATTATGTCGCCAGGCATCCATTCCTTAATATTTGCGTCTGTTGGAAAAACAGCAACACGATTACCCGATTTGAGGCGTATGGCCAGGGTGAAATCCTTATAACAAGGAGCCACTCCCTTATTTTCCCACCACGATTTAAATCCGAGCTTTCCATTTCTGGACACTTCATCCTGATAAAGGAATCTTCTCAACACGAATCTGTATCCCATCTTCCGCAGCCAGTCATCCACCAGGTCTTTCCATTCAGCGGGTACCGGAGAAGATTTGGCATTAAATGAGGAGATATGCCACTTTAGTGTTTCATCGAAAATATACTTTACATCATCCCTGTCATAGCCTTCCATCTCTTTCCATCTTAGGAATGTTCCACAAATTTCAAAGCTAAGTGGCGATCTTTTCCAATCATCCTTTACCCCATAATCCACAATATTATTGGGATAAAAATCATACATATGTGTAAAGCCGTTTTCTTCAGCTGCCCAAAATCCCAGGTCACCAATA
Source organism: Bacteroidota bacterium (assembly GCA_043797815.1). Taxonomy (GTDB): domain Bacteria; phylum Bacteroidota; class Bacteroidia; order Bacteroidales. The sequence continues at coordinate 11,984 of JAZDPG010000038.1, read as the reverse complement.
CAATCCACCCGCCATCCTACCGAAATTTGCGAATTTGCATACATATTGGTCTCCCTGTCCATCAGCAATGCAATCAAGGGCGTTTTCCTGAAAACATCGGTATATGAATCGACCAGGGCTTCCCTGGCAGGCTGACTCAGTAATTCAGACCCGGCCCCTTCTCCCCATGCACCTACAATGGAAAGATCTACAGCCTCCAGATCCGGATGACCGTCATATCTAATGCCCATGGCCCTGATGAAACCGCCGAAATATTCTGCATAGCGGGAATCCTCCGGATCCACAACCCATTCATTTGCAGGATAGGTAAGCCCCCATACTTTATTCGGACCTACAATTTGACGGTACCACCCGGGAACATCATTTTCATCCTCTTTGCCATAGGGGGCTATTCTGAGCAGTAATGTTTGTCCCCTTGATTTAGCAATTTGAAGTGCCATATCAAGCAGTTCCCAACGGTATTTACCTTGTTCGGGCTCCATAAATCTCCAGTAAATCCGAAAATAGGCTAGGGTGGTGGCAGGATAATCCCTGTTTGTCAGATCCCCGTCGAATTCCTGATAATCGATGGGATATCCTTCTGTCCAACCGCTACCCTCATTAAGAACATCGCCATTAAAGCGTTGAAAAGTCATGAATCCAATTCCAGGATTGCTTAATACATCGTGGATTTCAACAGGACGAATTACTATCTCATTATCTGCAATCTGTGAAAACAGATGCAGGGATGTAGCTGTAGAAAAGATGGCTACCCAATATGAAAACTTCTTGAAAACACGCTGTTCCATAAAAATTAATATTTCGGATGTAAAGGAATCGTCAAATTAAAAATCGAATTCAACTTGTAGAAAAGGTGGATGAATCACTTTGATAAATCAGAAGGAGTGGATTAATCCAACAAATTCACGGATAAGGGGCCTTTCAACGCCAGGCATCAATTCCGTTACCTGTACTTCATACCCCCCTTCGGGATATGATTTGTCGGTGCAGATATAACCACTTGAACCATTGCAATGTGTTAAGACAATGGTCGCACTAAATGGGGATTGTTCTTTTATTTCCATTCCTATTTCAGTCATTAATTCTCCTGAAATGCCGGCGAACACCAAATTTCCTATTTTGGTTATGGTTAGCCTGATTTCCTTATCCGGACCCGGCAGGAAAGATGTTTTAGGAAAATGATCTTCGCTTCTTTTTTTTCCTGGGAAATACAGTGTTGTTTCAACTGTCTGAAGAAACTTAACCGGGCGTGTTTCTATTTGAGTAAACACATTGTTTGTTTCGCGCCCAACATGATATCCAACAGCTTCAACTCTTCTGAAACTATCGCTTGGTCTGTAAACAGGATTAATATCCGCAGAAGCCCCGGCAGTAACTGCAACAACAATATCTTCGCCTATTTGTTTCTTAATATACCGTGCAGCAGCTCCTGGCCAATCACCAGAGATCTGATAATTTGAATAACCGGTGACAGTGCCGTGGCAGGGCCAGTTTATTAAAACTGCCAATGTCTTATTTTCCAGACTTTCAAATTTCACGACATCCAATTCGTGGTCACATGGTCCGTCAGGATTCGCTCCTATCCATATTTCTCCTTCCGCATATTCAGCACGACGGTTGATATTCATGTTGCAATAACCCTTCCCAATCCCCAGTCGAAATGGCATCACATTTTTGGAGGCTTTTAAGGCAATTCCGGTTAATTTCTTTTGTAATTCGCCTGTGTACACACGAACGGATTCCGGCCCATTCTTATCTATCGAAGGACCTCCATGATTATGTGTAGCCACAAGCATAATATTTTCTACAGGGATCCCGATTTTTGAGGAAATTTTGTTCTTTGTGTCATCAATAAATTCGAATGGAAATCCAATTAAGTCAGCAGTAATCAACAGAACCTGCTGTCTTTCATTGGAAAATAATAATGCCGACGCATAAAGGCTGTCATGTATTTCCGTATAAGGGGTTATTCGAGAATCATACCCACTCATCAATGTTGGTGTATCAGGGGTGATATTTACCTGGCTTACACCCAACCCGACATAAAGCACCGCATTGGATGTATTTTGGGAAAATAATAACCCTGGTAAGGAATAAACAAGGGTGATTAAAAGAATAATAATTTCCGTGTTTTTCATATTGAAATTTATATTGTAAACTGTGATATTTTCATCACCGCTCTGTCCTGTAAAGCCGATTGAGTGCATTACTGCTTATGGTCTTTAACCTCAAACCTGCCTTCAAGCCGAATATCCTCTGATGAACTGCCAACCATCACTTCAAAAATGCCAGGCTCTACTACAAACTCCATAATTCTGTTATATAAAGCAAGGCTTTCGTGATCCAGGACAAATTCAACCGTTTTCATTTCACCGGGTTCCAACATAATTTTGGAAAAACCTTTTAGCTCTTTAATTGGCGATGTCACTGTTGCCATAAGATCTCTCACATACAATTGGACCACTTCGCTTCCTCTCTTTTCTCCGACATTAATGACATCTACGTATACTTTTACCTCACCGAAAGGACCTGTTTCCTGAGGAGTAATCCTGAGATTATCATATGTATAGTTGGTATAGCTAAGGCCAAATCCAAATTCCCAAAGCGGAGATGCGGGCATATCAACATACGTTTTCGTTGATTGAATGGCTTCTTGCCTGGAAGGCGTGTGATTATAATATACAGGAAGCTGCCCGACATGACGGGGAATTGTTATGGGCAATTTACCACTGGGATTATAATCCCCAAAAAGAATCCCGGCTACGGCCTCTCCTCCTCTTTCTCCTGGCAGCCATGCTTCAACTATCGCCGGAATATGTTCTGCAGCCCAAGGTATTGAAAGAGGCCTGCCATTAATTAACACCAAAATTGTTGGTGTACCTGTTTCATAAACTGCTTTTAGCAAATCTTCCTGAATCCCTGTCAGATCAAGGCTGGCTACATCCCGCCTCTCGCCATTTGTCCCTTCATGATCGGGTGCATGCCTCTCATTTTCTCCAAGCACCACCACGGCTATATCAGCTTTGCCTGCAGCTTTTACAGCTTTTGATATTTCATTGAATCCATTTCCAATAACATTACACCCTTTTACATATTCTACACTAGCATTGGGAGAAACGCGGGCTTTAATACCTTCCAGTATTGTGGAGATATCCTGAAGAATAACTTCTGAGATATAATCTCCAAGTTGATTCCGGTCATTATCTGCATTGGGCCCGATTATTGCAATTTTTTCAATATTCTTTTGTAAGGGTAAAATGCGGTTTTCATTTTTTAGCAAAACGATCCCCTCTGTGGCAGCATCTAAGGCAAGGCCCTGATTTTCTTTTGTATGGCTTGTATTCACCGCATACTCAGGATCAACATAAGGATTTTCAAATAATCCAAGCCTGAATTTTAGCTTTAAAATTCGTGCTACGGCCCTGTCAATTAGATCCAATGAAACTTTGCCTTCCTGGACATTTTCAATCATTGATAAAAGGAATCCATCTTCAAAAGAAATCCCAACGTCCAGCCCTGCTTTAAGTGCAAGTTCTCCTGCCTGTTTCTGATCAGAGACTACGTTTTCTGACAAAAGTGTGCTTATCCCTCCTCCTTCACTAAGTACCAGGCCTTCAAATCCTAATTCACCCCTGAGTATATGGGTTAAAAGGAATTCAGAAGCATGTGTCGGGATGCCGTCTATTGCCGGGTAGGTAGCCATTACCCCCAATGCACCTCCCTTTTTGATACCGGCAACCCAGGGGGGCAGGAACACTTCCCTTAGTTTTCTTTCCGATATTTCCATTGCCCCACGTTCTATTCCCCCAACAGGTTCACTTTGCCCCGGGTAATGACACAGACCGGCTATTGCTTTATCACTGGCCGAAATATCATTTCCCTGAATAGCTTCGACAATTGCTTCCGCCAGACGGGAACATAAATATGGATCTTCGGAATATCCTTCTTCATTCCTGCCCATTCTTGGATCTCTATTAGGTTCAATGACAAGGGTATACAGCTGATGGATGCCAACCGATCTTGCTTCCTTCGCAGCAATTGAATAAATATTCCTTACCAGATCCATGTTCCAGGTACTTCCGATCGAAGCACCTTCAGGGAAAATGGTGCCACCTGAACACATCAACCCGTGTGTCCCTTCTTCTGTTTGCAGGAGCGGGATTCCCAGGCGTGTTTGCTTCAAAACCAACTCCTGGAGTTCGTTAAAAAAGTATGCCTGTTGCCTGGGCCCTTCCTGTAAAATATTATCTGCAAGTGTAAAAAAACCTCCTATTGGTCCAATCCCCTCCATAAAATCACCTTTTGCAAGTTTTTTGCAGCTGGCAGACATTTCCTCCATATCATTCCCCAGGAATGAGCCATAAACACAAGGCATGTTCATTTGCCCGATTTTTTCCTCCAGCGTCATTCTGGAAAGCAGATCCTTCACCCTTTCTTCAACGGTGTAGGTTGGATTTTTATAAATGGGCGCGATGGCAAAAGGGAGTCCTCCCCCTTCTCTTTTAGCATCAGCCCCTCTTCCAGCATATTTTTGCCCGCACGGGTATGCAAAAGAAACCGGCTCAATCCCCAGGGTCTTTTTAATAAAATCATTGCCAGTTTCGTGTCCATTTTCAATGGCAACTTTCCATTCACTGATACGCTCCGGAACACTGTCAGGAGAAACATAAAATGTTCCTTTCACATCATATTTATCGAGCAGGGGAATTCCTTTATCAACCTGGGAAAGTCTTGCGTCATCAAAAGTGAGGCTGATTGCCGTTTTCTTACCATCGGGCCACGTGAAAATATCCGAAGTTTGTTGTGCGAACAGTCCATTGCCAAATAATATGACGGTAAGAATTATAAATAACTTCCTTTTTATGATGATCTTTTCCATTTTTCAATTTTCTAAAGGATCTTTTCATTTTCGGCATCCCATTCAACCATTCTTTTTTCAAGATAAGCCAGGTTTGACATATAGAATGTAGTAGTCTCTTCAAATCCTCTTTCAACATTGCAACTGGGCTGGATTCCGCTCCGGATGCAATGCAACCACTCTTTTACATGTAAATATGTACCATCAATCGGTTTCCCGTTATAATAGGTATAACCAAATCCTCTGTCGTGATAATACTTTTCCGTTGCAGAGGTTACCGCATCAATTGCATTCGATTTAGGGTTGTAGGTGAATAAAGGGGCATCTGGTTTAAGGCTGTATTCCTTATATTTTTCCGATGTAGCATCAGGGAATACAACAACCCCGACATCAACTTCCATGGATGCATCTTTCCCAAGAAATGTTATATTTCTCTTCCTGCTGCATAACAAAGAACAATCATAAGTAAGCGATAATCCTTTGTCTGGGTATTCAAAAACAACGTTAAGCACATCAGGGATATCGCGAGGATCTTTAAAGAAGTAATTTCCTCCGGCGGCAAATACGCGTTTTGGAATACCTAATTTAAAGATCTGGTTTACACAATCATATGAATGGGTAAACTGGTTACCTGCAGGGCCTGTACCAAATTCAAACCATTTTTGCCAGTTAAAATACCTGTCTAAGTCAAGTTCACGCCAGGGTTTATTACCCAGAAACTCTTTCCAATTCAGGTTGGACGCATTTGCATGTTCAGGAATTTCTCTATTCCACGCTCCATTATCACTATTCAGGTTAGAATATGTTTCTATCGATGATACTGACCCGAGAATCCCTTTATCAATAATTTCTTCGGCCATAATATAACTGGCCTGCTGCCTGTTTTGATGGCCAAGCTGTAAAATTACCCCTGTTTTCCTGATCAAATCTCTTAATGCTCTGGCATCCTCAGCGGTCTGACACATTGGCTTTTCGAGATACACATGTTTTCCTGCAAGTGCCGCATCAATTGCCATTTTTGAATGCCAATGGTCGGGAGTCATAATGACAATGGCGTCAAGGTTATCATCGGCCAGCATTTCTCTATAGGTAGGGTAAATTTGTGGCCTTGCCGATTGTTTTGCCCCTCCCGAACGAAACGGACTTGATGCTATTTCTGCGGCTTCTTCAGCACGGGGTGCATACGTATCGCACACTCCTGTGATGATAACATTGAAATCATCCTGGTTTAAAATACTACTGAGCCTTGAATTTGGTATCCCATTTTCGATTTTCTCTTCTGCCCATTCTTTTTCAGCATATCCCAATGCCCTTAATACCTGAGGACCACGAAATCCATTTCCTACAATGCCGAGACGTAATCTTTCCCCTTCAGAGGAATACCTGGTTGCCGGTATTTGAATCGAAGAATCTGCTATATCCAAATGCAGTCGATTAAAATCAGGTAGATTCAAATCATTTTCAGATTTTGCATAGAACCTGTTGGCAAAAAAGCCAAGCACAGGTAGTGTTGCCAAAGCCTTCAGAATGTCCCTTCGGCTTGTTTTACCTGATTTCCTGCCTTCCATAGCAAAATGGTTTCAATATCCAAAGAATTGTCAGTACTGATGATTTCTGTAACCATCATGGGAACATCAATACCTGCTTTGCGCAAGACTTTAACTGCCTGTGGCAAATCGATTTTTACATTCCCCGGCAGTAAATTATCTCCGATCAGCTTCCCCAACCATATTCATTGTTCAATTTAATCCATTTGGAAGTGGGGGACAATGTCTAAAAACGCAAATGTCATATCCAATCAGGCAAAAACAGTTTTTATTATTTAAGATTTTCTTTCATTACCTTGTGTATAAGGACACTACTATCTGACTGTTAATACTTAACTGCCTTCTCAATCATGGTACCACCATTTGCAGAAGTGACGCTAACAAAGTAAATTCCTGTGTCCAAATGTGAAATATTTACTTCGTTACCGAAAGCCAACTTTACCTGTTTCCCTGAAATATTATAAATCAACACTTTTTCAACTACATCATTTTTATCCAAGTCAATCCTAAATACACCATTGCTTGGATTTGGGACAATAGATGAATTCTTTTTAGCAAATAATCCGCCTGCAAGACCGGATGATAAAAAGCTGTGTTCATATGCCCCTATATCAGGAGCATCATCATTATATTTCAGACTTACACCCTGGCCTGTATCCCAGGAACCTGCCCGGTCTAAAGTCAGCGTATTGGTGGAATAATTGATTGATAGAATGATCGCGTGACCAGTTTGACCCTCTAATTGAATGGTATCGCCGGGGACTACTCCAAAACCATCGGTAAACCAGCCAGCATCATCAACTTCCATAACGAAACCATTAGATCCTGAGCTGGTCGTTTTAGTAAGAAAAGTCCCGGCGTCTATCATCGGGCTGTTTTCATGAAGATGAAAATCCTTATTTATCTCATCGACAAACCCAGGATTAACCTGTAAATTACTTTTAAAGACTTCTGGATTTGAGGTTTCCCACCAGCTTAATGGTTCAGGCTCTTCATTGGAATCTGAGGTTCGGACACCGAATGCAATAACATACAGTTCGTCAACATCTGAATTGAAAATGTTATTTCTTTCAACTAGAAAATCGGAATCTCTTCCCGTAATGATCTGTACGGGCTTGTTATTGAGCTCGTTGTACCATGACCATCGAAAGTCACGCTGGACAAATTTATTCTTATACAAAATGTTGTTTTTAATTTTCTGATCACCGAAAGTGTAATCATCATTTCCCGAAATACCGATCCCTCCAAATTCGTTGTTAAAAAAAACATTGTGAGAAATCCTGTTGCCATAATTATAGGAAGCTTCCCCACCATAAATTGTCAAATCCAGGGGAGGCCCCTCGCATTCATAAAATATGTTTTTTCGTATGATACCATTCTGACCTGCATACTGAATACCTGCATACGGAGACCGGTCAGTTGGAGAAGGTGTGTAGGCAAATACATTCCTTTCAACCACATTATATTTCGTGTCGTCGTTTGAAAATAACTTGGGAAAACCGCTGTCTCCATATCCTGAATCATTGCAATCGTATATTTCACCTATCTTTTGAAGTTCGTTGTGAAAATAATTATTCCGGATAACGTTGTAACTGCTACATTTTAAAGTCCATAGGACATGGATCGCCTTGGTAATGGTATTCCCTTCAATAAGCGTATGATCACAAGCGATTAGCCCCACATTGTCCTGCGTACTTTCATGAATGATATTGTTAAGTATTTTCGATCCGGTGCAGGCTTGAAGAAAAATCCCGGTCTTTGAACTTCCGCCCTCGTCAAGAGCTCTTTGAAATTCATTACTTCTGATAATAAGATGCTTGCAACCCAACGCATTCAACCATCTTCTAACATCATGTATTTTCAAGCCTTCAATTATAATGTAATCTTTCTGGTCGAGCCAAATGGCAGGGCTGAGTGATTCACCGGTAATTTCAACCTCTTCATTCTCGAAATTCTTGTAGGTGATGTAATTATTTTCTCCGCCGGAATATTTAGGACCAAGCTGTTCCTCATAGACACCTTCCCTGATCAGTACCTGAACTCCGGCTGTTGCCGCATTGGCTGCTGATTGCAATGTAGGGTAGGCATCCCCGTCAGAACCGCTACAGTCCCTGTTTGAGACAGAATAGTTACCGGTACAATTGGCAGTCAGTTGTTTGTCAACATAAATAGTCTGAGCCTTCGATTGGAAACCAAGCAGCAATATAAAAATTGCAGACAGAGTAAATTTAAACGTGGAATGTTCCTTTATGATTTCCGCTTTTGACATTCGTCCTGTCTTTTATATTTGACTAATACAAAAGATTTCAGTTGGGTAAATACTTAATAACCATGGTTCTGTGGCTTAAGGTTTGGACTCATATCAATTTCAGATTGAGGAAGAGGAAACAGGTAGTTTTTGCTCTTATCAAAATTAGGCCATGTTTCGAAGCCGTCGGGGCCGAACACCTGTTCTCCCAAATCCCTTCTTACAATATCATGCCACCTCTTATACTCAAAAGCCAGTTCAAGCCTTCTCTCTTCCAGAACAAGTTTCCTGAATTCATCCTTACTGATTCCTGTTGATGCATCAGCAGGGGATGCACTGGGTCCATAAGAGCCATAACCGCCTCCTTCCCAATTGATATTTCCTCCTGCACGGGCACGGGCACGCACCTGGTTCACATACCCGACAGCTTCGACGGTCTTGTCAATTTCATTGCCTGCTTCTGCAGCAATTAGAAGTACCTCGGCATACCTGAATAATATGTAATTCATATCAGATCTCCATCCGGCTGTCGCACTTTTCATCACGCCACTGAACCGGTCCCACTTGGCAGCATGAGGCCTTGGTATTTCCGGAAAATCAGTATAAGGACTTATGACATCACCGCCATTCGTCAAAATAATCGAATCCGTAAAACTTACTTTTTTCCTGTAATCTTTATCGTCCCAGTCTTCGTAAACTTTCATGCTTGGGACAAGCATACTCCACCCTCTGTAGTATTTTTCGGCACCTTCAACAGCATTACATGCACCCAAACCATGGTCATTTTCCAATGTAAATGAGTTTACACTATTGTCCCCTCTTTGGTTTCCCAAAAAATCAACAGCAAAAATATATTCCTTTGAATTGTCCTGGGTTTCAGCCCTGAAGATGTCCTGGAAATCAGCTTCCAAAGCATAATTGAGACTGGAAGCGTTGTCAATCACCCATTTGGCCTGATCATAAGACTCCTGCCAGTTCTCTAAAGTAAGGTGGACTGAAGCCAACACAGTAGCTGCCGAACCTTTTGAGGGCCTCGTACGCCTATCTCCATCGGGGTGCTGCATGGGCAAATGCTCTTTTGCAAATTCGAGATCACTAATGATTCCTGCATATATATCAGCCACTGAAGATTTCTTTACCTCATCAATAACATAATCCAGATTTACCAGATAAGGTACCTCGCCATACGCGCGTACCAAATCATAATAAACAACAGCTCTGATAAACCGGGCTTCCGCTTCCAACTGGTCTTTCACATCCTGTTTTTCATCTATCTGGGTCACACCATACAGGGCAGTATTGGCTATCATGATAACTCCGTAGCAAACCTGCCAAATATTTATTGCATATGGATTTGTGGGTACCACAGTGAATCTGTTATAATCAGCATATCCGGAAGCAAAATCGAGACCAATATCTACCATATCACTGCCTATCTGGAGAGCCAAAACATACCCGGATCCATAATACAGTGATGAAGCCATGGAGCCATAGCAACCATTAATAGCAGCTTGAACATCTTCAGCAGATTTAAAATACCCTTCAGGGGCAAGCAGTCCGATGGGATCCTCCTGCAAATCGGCACAACTACTTGTAAAAACAAGCATTAAACTCAGAACATATAATTTCAATATCTTTTTCATATCGCTTTTTTTAATTGAGTCTTTATTAAAATCCGAGATTTAAACCAAAAGTTACAGATTTGACATTCGGATAGCCCGCATAATCAAGCCCCAGATTGGTGTTACTGCTGTTGTAAGCAATTTCAGGATCTACTCCTTTGTACTTCGTGAAGGTTAAGATATTTTGCGCACTTACATAAATCCTAACTGAACGGAATTTTATTCTACGTAAAATGCTTTCGCTAAAATTATATCCCAATGAGATGTTTTTCAAACGTATGTAACTGGCATCCTCTACCCATCTGTCTGAAAAGACATAGCCGCGCTCGAGGTTGGCCTTCGGGATATCTGTATTGGTATTTGTAGGAGTCCATCGATCTAAAACGTCTGTTGTAGCATTCGACCTTCCGTTCATAATCCCCAATTCCATCCTCGTATAATTAATCATGTCTCCTCCTTGAGAAGCCTGGATAAAAATATTCATATCGAAATTGCCTAGGCTCAAATTGTTATTCCAGCTCCAGATAAAGTCAGGATGGGGATTACCGATGATGGTCCGGTCGGCATCATCCAATATGCCGTCAGGGGCAAGGTCTTTGAATTTCTCACCACCAAGACCCTCGCCATTAACCAATGGAGTTTCACCCGCTTGCAAAACTCCATCATATTGATATCCAAAGAAAACGCCAACTGGCGACCCTTCTCTTAAAATCTGGGTTTTTATACCACCAGCGCCTTCCAGTGGTGCTGAGCCATAATAAATATCATTGCCATCTGTCTCGTTTTCAACCAATTTCAATATTTTGTTCCGGTTGAAGGAGATGTTGGCATTGGTATTCCATTTCAGTTGGCCAGTCAAAATCCTTGCATTTACAGCAAATTCAAACCCTTTGTTTTGTACCTCTCCAATATTCTGTAACTGTGTCGAGAATCCGCTAAACCTGGGGACGGGTGCATTGAATAACAGGTCGGAAGTAAGCATATTGTAATAATCGGCAGTCACACCTAACCTGTTTTCAAAAAGACCCAGGTCAAGCCCGACGTCCAATTGCGCTGTAGATTCCCACGTAAGATTTGGATTTGAAGTTGAACCTGGCTTGATGGCTGGAATAATGTTCCCCCGGTCGGTCGCAAATACATCGGTAAGCGAAGCCAAGGATTGGTATGGGCTAATGGCCTGATTACCTGTTATACCGTAGCTAACCCTTAATTTTAGATTGCTGATATCATCAACAGCAGACATAAAACTCTCTTCCATTACGTTCCAGGCAAAGGCCCCCGATGGGAAAAAAGCCCATTTATTGTTTTTAGCAAATCTTGATGAACCATCGTATCGGGCGTTAAACGTAAAAAGGTATCTGCTCTTGAAGCCATAATTCAGTCGACCGTAATATGATGATAATTTAGATTTTACCAGATAAGAATCATAAACCGGTATTCCTGTAGCTGCACTCAAATTCCAATAAATGAATGCATCGGTTGGGAAACCCGTTGCCGTTTCTATTCTAATCCCGTCTGAATCATAGAACTGATATGAATAACCTGCCATCACTGTCAAATCATGAGCATCATTTAAAACAGCAGCGTATGTAAAATAATTCTCACTGGTCAGATTTGAACTCTTTGAGTAAGAAAGGTTTGCTTCTCCGTCAACTGATCCCCCCCGTTCAGTCAAACTTGTTATATATTTACCACTTCTTCCACTGGTT
>JAZDPG010000023.1:0-2510 GCA_043797815.1 Bacteroidota bacterium | reverse complement strand
ACCCTGGTATTTCACGAATACATCCTCCATCCCAATCACTCAGCTTGACGAAAAAGCTGGCCTGGGTGGACGGATCATTGGATTCCATTTTTACAATCCGCCAGCTGTTCAGAAGTTGGTTGAGGTGATCAAAAGTGAACGTACGCTTCCCGAAGTTGAAGAGTTTGCGCTCCAATATGCAAAGAATCTACGTAAAGTTGTTGTTCCATCTGCCGATTTCGCAGGTTTTGTTGGGAATGGTCATTTCATGAGGGATGCCCTTCACGGCATCCATGAAGCAGAGAAATTGTTGAAAGAGGTCTCGCTTCCCGAAGCGATTTACATGATCAATAAAGTGAGCCAGGATTATCTCATCCGGCCTATGGGTATTTTCCAGTTGATTGATTATGTAGGGGTGGATGTTTGTCAATACATCATGAGCGTGATGAATCCATTTCTTAAGGATGAAGACCTGCATAGTGACTTTCTGGACAGGTTGATAGAGCAAGGAGTTTTGGGTGGCCAATATTCGGATGGATCACAGAAGGATGGCATCCTGAAATACGAGAAAGGGAGGCCTGTTGGGGTATACAATCCCGATGCCAGGAAGTATGTGATGATTGCTGATTTTCAGGCTTCATGTGATGATAAACTCGGAGCAATGCCCGGATCCATGCAACCATGGAAGAGCGTTGCCTTTTCTGGCACGAAGGAGAAGTTACTTAGCACGATTTTTAATGAACTAAAAGCGATGGATACCTTTGGCGCCAGGCTGGCAAAAGAATATGCCAGACGATCCAAAGAGATCGGACTTCAACTGGTCGCCGATAACGTGGCTTTTGCTGAGAAAGATGTCAATACAGTTCTGTTAACAGGCTTCTTTCATGCATACGGACCTATCAATAATTATCTTGATTTAAAGTAGGAGGAAGAGTAATGAAATTACGTAAAAAAGTATATATGGTTGCCGGCTACAACACCATTTCGATTTGAACAGGCCGGATGGAATTTCATCCGAAAAAACCGCGTCCGGGACTGGAAGAGTATATCAAGGAAGCCGGTCAGGGAGTCCTGAAACAGATTGGCGGTGCCAAGAATGTGGATGAAGCTGTTTTTGGTAACTTTATTGGAGCACGTTTCAACCGTCAGGGTAATCTGGCTGCCTTTATGCCTTTCATTGATGCTGGGTTGCGGTACAAGCCTGCCGTCAGAGTAGAAGGTGCCTGCGGTTCCGGTGCCCTGGCATTGGCAACCGGGATCAGATCAGTTTTAGCTGAAACAGCTGATGTAGTACTAGTTTTGGGCGTTGAGGTGCAGAATACGGTCAAAGCAATCTATGGCGCCGATATCCTTGCTGCTGCAGGATGGGCCAAAGATCGTAAAGATGGACATGCTTATTATTTTCCGGGCAAATTCAGCGACCGGGCTAAAGCTTATCAGGAAAAATTTGGCAAAGAGAAGCCTCGCGAAGCGATGGCGCAATGGTATGTAAATGCGATAGAAAATGCCAGGCTTTGTCCCACCGCGCAGGAATATCACAATGTTTCCGATGAGTTACAGGCTTGTGGGATGATGAATCCCAATCCTCGCGGCTTTGTCGATAGTCTGAACGTTTATGACTGTTCCAAGGTCTCCGACGGCGCTTCCGCCATCGCCGTGGTCTCTGAAGAGGGGCTGGCCAGGATCGGGATCCCGAAAAGCGAAGCGGTAGAGGTTATCGGAATGGGTCAGGCTGAAGATGATATTACGCATCCACCAGATGATCCAACAATCCTTGCCACCACCCGTGAAGCTGTTAGGAAAGCCCTGGAATCGGCCGGTATCACCAAAGAACAACTGGGGACAGTGGAGTGCCACGATTGCTTTACAATCGCTGGTGTCCTGGCGGTGGAAGCCATAGGATTCGCGCCTCATGGGGGCGGAGCTGAGTTTATTCTCCAGGGCCATACCAAACGGACCGGCAAAGTACCTTTTAATACCACCGGCGGCCTCGTAGGTTGGGGACATCCGACTGGAGCTACAGGTGTTCACCAGGCAATCACTATCTGGGAACAGCTTACCGGCAAGGCAGGGGATTCTCAGATCCCGATCACAGCTGAACGACCTTACGGATTAACAATCAACATGGGGGGAGACGACAAATCCCTAGTCTCTATCGTCTACAAAAGGGCTGAATGAACCGGATTACCAGTTTGTTCAACATCCGCTATCCATTGATTCAAGCCGGCATGATCTGGTGTAGCGGCTGGAGATTGGCATCTGCCGTCAGCAATGCTGGCGGCCTGGGCTTGATTGGATCCGGCTCCATGCACCCCGATCTTTTACGTGAACAGGTAAGGAAATGCAAACAAGCTACCACTAACCCTTTTGGTGTCAATGTTCCCCTTCTGTATGAGAGTAATGATGAGAAGTTCAGGATCCTCGAGGAAGAGGGTGTAAACATTGTATTCACCTCTGCCGGAAACCCTGATAAATGGACTCTTTATCTGAAGGAAAGAGGTTTCACCGTTGTACATGTTATTGCAAATGTT
>JAZDPG010000011.1:0-10388 GCA_043797815.1 Bacteroidota bacterium | reverse complement strand
ATGCTGCTTCATGGACAGCAAACCGAAATCCGGTTTCATCACATGGGGACCGAAGACGGGCTTTCCCACAGTCTGGTTTCAGCCATCGCCGAGGACAGCCTTGGCTTTCTCTGGATAGGGACCCAGGACGGGCTGAACCGTTATGACGGGTACGGATTCAGGACCTATTACAGCGGGAATACCAGCAGGTATCCTTCGGACAGCTGGATATCCGGACTATATGTCGACAAGGGAAATCAGTTATGGATCGTTTACGGGGGTGTGGGTCTTGAAAGGTTTGATCCGCTTACAGAAACATTTCACGTTTACCTGCCCGATTCACTTTTACCCGGGTCCATTTCCACCAACGCAATTTATACCGGGCAGACCGCCTTTTATAAGGGATTTTTCGAGGATTCTGAGGGGCAACTCTGGATAGGCACCACAAACGGCCTGAACCGCTACAACAGAAAGGATGATTCATTTACGGCTTTTTACCATGATCCGGATGACCCCGCCACCCTGAGTGACAACCGGATTGTGACCATTTTCGAAGACCGGGATCAGTTTCTGTGGATCGGCACCAGGAAAGGATTAAACCGGATGGACCCGGCAACCGGAACTGTGAAGCGGTGTTATACAGGGATTGGCGACATGAGCCTGAACGACCAGAACATTTCCTGCGGATTCGGGGCCTCTGACGGTTCCATCTGGATAGGAACCAACAGGGGGCTGAACATTATCCTGGATCCCAACGGTGAACAATGCAAAATAATCAATGCGGTAAACAAACCCCTGAATCCGAACCTGCTTCCCAGCATTTATGACATCATGCAGACTTCCCGCGGTGAAATGCTGGTGGCCTGCGTCATGGGGGTTTACCGGATCATCCGGAACGGAGATACATTTGAGGAGCTCTTGTTACCGGAAACCAGCGGAATTCAGATCTTTCAACTGCTAGAGGATTCAAAGGGATCCGTCTGGGCCGCATCCAATAACAACCTGAACAGAAGCCTGTTCAGGATTTCTCCCGATATCGGTAAAACAGAGGTTTTTAAATCTGGGGATCATGATCCTTACATGTTTGGCGGAACCAAGGTCATGGGAATGTGTGAAAGCAGGACCGGACTGCTGTGGATCGGGACTGAGAAAAATGGTATTTACAATGTGGATCTCAATGCCAGGCGATTCCGGACCATCAACAACGTTCCGGGAAGAGGCCTTTTTATCTCAAACAACGAAGTCTACTCCATTTATGAGGACAACGATCAGTTTTTGTATGTAGGAACGAAGATCCAGCTGAACAGGATCAACCTGCGCGATGGCACCACCCGGCTCTACCACAATCAATTCGATCTGAAGAGGGACCGGTCATGGGAGTATGCCAGGGAACTGCCTGCAAACCTGGTGGGGGTCATGGAACCGGCACCGGATGGAAAGATCTGGATGGGGGCCTTCGATTACAAGGTCAGTCTGTATGATCCCCAAAAGGAGCGGTTTTTGAATTTCCACCTGAACGAATTTGATCCCGCTGCATTCCAGCTTTGGTCCCTTCGATCCATTTGCGTGACCCGGGATCAACGGGTTTACTTTGGCGGAACAGGAAACGGGCTGTGCAGGCTAAGGAAGGGCGAACTGGCCTTCGACTACTTCCCCGTGGTCAATACAGGGGATCATTCGGGGACCAATGACGCACATATCCAGAACATTTATGAGGATTCTGAGGGGATCCTCTGGCTTGGAACCCTGCGCGGCGGATTGAACCGCTTTGACCCCAAAACCGGAATGTTCAGTCACCTGGTTCATGATCCGGACAATCCGCTTTCCATTTCCAACAACGCCGTGAAATGCATCCTGGAACCTGAGATCTTTGGGGAGGAAATTCTGTGGATCGGGACCAACAGAGGCATGAATAAGTTCAATAAGAGGACTGGTGAGTTCAAGGCTTATACGATGAAGAATGGCCTTCCCAGCAATACCATCCACGGAATCCTGGAGGACAAGGTGGGGAACCTGTGGCTGAGTACCAACAAGGGCCTGGTTCAGTTTGATCCGGTGACGGAAAGGATCAGCATTTACACCACGGAAGACGGCCTGGTAGGGCGTGAGTTTAACGAAGGGGCATATTTCAAAAACAGGGAGGGAATTCTCTACTTCGGTGGCACCAACGGTATTACCTACTTCGATCCAAATGAGATCAGGGAAAAGCCTGCCTATGACACACCGGTGATCTTTACCGGGTTCAGTGTTTCAGGCCAGCAGGTTCTTCCCCTGGACACCATCAATGGCCGGATTCTGCTTAAGCGCTCTATTTCTTATACCGACGAGATTACCCTCACCTACAAGGAAAGGTTCATTTCTTTTGATTTTGCCACCCTTGATATGGCCGCTGCCGGCAAGATCAGGTACCGGTACATGCTGGAAGGATTCGAAACGTCGTGGAATGAGGTGGATGCCAGTCAGCGTCATATCAGCTATACCAATATTCCCAGTGGGAGCTATACCCTTCAGGTGACGGGGACCAACAGTGACGGAACCATTTTCAGGGAGCCCTCTGAAATCGTCCTGGAGATCCTTCCCCCTTTCTGGCAAACATCCATATTTAAACTGGTCATTGCAGTGATTATCCTTTTGATATTCCTGGGAATCCTTCAGGCAAGAACGCAAATACTTAAAAACCAGAAACAGAACCTGGCCAGGGAGGTGGAGGAGAGGACCAGGGACCTGAAAGAAGCGAACAGGCTGCTGGAGCAAAGGAATGATGAGATACAGACGATGGCCGGGAGGCTTCATGAATCGGACCAGATGAAGCTGAAGTTCTTCACCAACATCTCCCATGAATTCAGAACCCCGCTTACCCTGATCATGGGCCCCACGGAGAAACTCCTGGGAAGGAGGGAAATCGTCAGCAATCCACAATTGAAACAGGATCTTGAACTGATGTACAGAAATGAGCGCCGCCTGTTTAAACTGATCAACCAGTTGCTGGAGGTCAGGCGTTTGGAATCAGGTAACCTGCAACTTTCAGTTGCTGAAGATGATCTGGTCAAATACCTGCGGGATATTCACCAGCTCTTCCTCCCTTATGCAGAGAAGAAGCAGGTTGACTTCATCTTTGATTCAGATACCTCCTCATTCCAGGTCCTGTTTGATGCGGATAAAATGGAGAAGATCTTTTACAACCTTCTTTCCAATGCATTCAAATATACGCCTGTAAACGGAAGGGTCCTGTTTTCATGCGAAAAGATCCTCAGGGACAAAAAGGAGTGGATGAAAATAACTGTTCAGGACAACGGACCCGGCATCCCTGAGGAACATTTGCCCCATATTTTTGACAGATTTTTCCAGATCACCTCCAAACACCGCTCAGCCCGCATCAGCTCCGGCATCGGGCTTTCATTGTCCAGGGACCTGGTCCTGAAACACCATGGAGAGATCAATGTGTTCAGTAAACCCGGCCAGGGAACCCGGTTTGAGGTTTTGATCCCGGTGAGCATGGAAAACTATAAACCGGAAGAGATCCTTGTTGAGCCGGAAAAAGACATTACCATGGAGTACATCTCTTCCATGCTGGAAACCTATGACTTTGGCGAAGATGATCCGTTTGACAGGCCTTTGGTGGGAGAAGATCTCTTCAGGATCCTGCTGGTTGAGGACAACCTGGATATGCAGAAGTTCCTTTACAATGAGATGAGTGAAACCTATCATGTGATGCTTGCCCGAAACGGCCTGGAGGCCCTGGAGATCTCCCGGCAGAACCTGCCGGACCTGATCCTCAGCGACGTGATGATGCCTGAAATGGATGGCCTGGAATTCTGCCGCGAGATCAAGGAGAACGTGCTTACCAGCCATATCCCGGTCATCCTGCTCACCGCCAGGACCGGTACTGAAAACCAGATCCTCGGATTTGAATCGGGGGCGGATGATTACATCACCAAACCTTTCAATGCTGATGTGCTGAAACTAAAAATCAGGAACATTCTGGAAGCAAGAAAACAAACGGCAGATAAATTTAAAAGGGCTGCCAGCTATATACCTGACAATGTCAGGATCAACCAGATTGACCAGGGATTCCTTGAGAAATTCGTGAAACTGGTGGAGGACAATATTGACGATACGGAACTATCCGGTGATTTTCTGGCATGCGAGCTGGGAATGAGCAAGGGGAACCTTTACAAGAAGCTGAAAACACTCACCGGATTGACTGTGAATATATACATCCGCACCATCCGTCTGAAGGTTGCTGCCAGACTCCTGGAAAAAGGGAAATACAATATTTCTGAAGTTGCCTATGCAGTAGGCTTTAACAATCCCAAGTATTTCTCAACCTGCTTCAGCGAAATGTATTCGGTCTCCCCGAAGGAGTATATGAAATAAAATGAATGGACCTATTCTGCAATGGAGCAAACCTTTTCAAACCTCTTTGTCCTTAGATTTATTCCAAAGATTTGTATCACATGTCATTTTTTAAACGGATAACCAGACATAAAAGGATCGAATTATTGCTGATGGTACTTCTCCTTGCGTTGATCCTTTTTTTCATTTTCGTGGTTATCTGACATGACCTGATTCTTGCCGCCTTACCTTCTTTCCTTATCTTTGGGATACTGTATTCAGAACAGTTAAAGAACCATTGCCTATGGAATACGGACATTTTGACGACCGCAACAAGGAGTATGTCATCACCCGGCCGGATACACCCAAATCGTGGAGCAATTACCTGGGGGATACCAACTATGGTGCCATCATTACCAACAATGCCGGGGGGTACAGTTTCTACAAGTCAGGCGGTATGGGCCGCTTCATGCGCCTGCGTTTCAACAGTGTACCCATGGACCAGCCCGGAAGGTATCTCTATTTTCATGACCGCGATTCGGGCGATTTCTGGTCCAATGCCTGGCAGCCGGTAGGCAAACCGCTGGATTCCTATGAATCCACCTGCAGGCACGGAACGGCCTATACGATTATCCATTCAAAATACAGAGGGATTGAAACGGAGACCTCCTACTATGTGCCCCTGGGAAAGGCCCTGGAGGTCTGGAGGGTAAGGGTGATCAACCGGGGCAGCAAGCACAGGAAGCTGCGGGTGTTCAGTTATGTGGAGTATGCCGGCAGCTGGAATGCCATTGATGACCTGCTGAACATCCAGTATGTGCAGTACACGGCCAAAATGAAGGTGGTGAACGGCATCATTGACCATGGGACCAATGTGAATATTCCGCATATGCCCGGTAATTTCAGGGAGAAAGACCAGGGGCGCCATACCTTCCAGGCCTTTGCGGGACTCGATGTGGTGGGGTATGATACCGATCGAGAGGCCTTCCTCGGGCCTTACCGGACCTATGCCAATCCGCTTGCGGTGGAAAAGGGGGAACCCTCAAACAGCAAAGGTTACGGTGACAATCCCTGTGGCTCATTATGCGGCGATATCACCCTGGAGCCGGGCGGTGCCAGGGAGTTCCTGGTTTTGATGGGGATCGGGAAGGCTGAGGAGGAGGGGAAGGCTGCGGTAAAGGAATATTCCAATACAGCCAGGGTAGAAACCGACCTTGAGGCACTGAAGGAGTTCTGGCATACCCGGATGGCGGGACTTACAGCCCAGACTCCCGATCCGGAACTGAACAGCACCATCAATACATGGGGCATCTACAACGCCCTGATCACCTTTAACTGGTCCAGGGCCGCCAGCCTGATCTACTCAGGTATCGACAGGGATGGTTTTGGCTACAGGGACACGGTTCAGGACCTCATGGGCATCCTGCATGTGATCCCCGAACAGGCCAGGGAAAGGCTTGAGCTGATGATCAGCGGACAGGTATCCACCGGCGGTGCCATGCCGGTTGTTTACCCGGTCTCCCACACTCCAGGGGCAGAGCGTGCGCCCGATCCGTCCGAATACCGCAGTGATGACAGCCTCTGGCTCTTCAATGCGGTGCCGGCCTACGTGAAAGAAACAGGGGATGTGGGTTTCTTCCACAAAGAAATTCCCTATGGAGATCACGGAAGTGACACGGTGTTGGCGCACCTGCGCCGGGCCATCGAATTTTCCGTTGAACGTTCCGGGAAACACGGGCTGCCCCATGGTTTAAGGGCGGACTGGAACGACTGCCTGAGGTTTGGCCATGACGGGGAATCGGTCTTTGTAGCCATGCAGCTTCGACTGGCGTTGAGAGCGTATACGGAGATCGCCGGAATGCTGGGCGAGGAGGATGAACGGGACTGGGGGAAAATGGAACTGGCCCGACTGGATGACAACCTGCAGCAGCATGCCTGGGACGGAAAGTGGTTTATGCGGGGATACCGCGCGGATGGTATGAAGTTCGGGTCCTCGGAGAGTCCCGAAGGAAAAATTTTCCTGAATCCCCAGTGCTGGGCTGTGATCAGCGGTGCAGCCACACCTGAGCAGGCCCAATCGGCCATGGAGGAGGTTGAAAAGCAACTGGCCACCGCTTACGGAATCAAGCTATGCGCACCTCCCTATACTTCCTCTGATTACAACATTGTGCGGGCCATGTTGATGAACCCCGGGCTGAAGGAAAACGGCGGGATCTTTGTTCACACCCAGGGCTGGGCAGTTATGGCAGAGGCCATGCTGGGCCACGGCGACAAGGCCTATCGGTACCTGAGGGCTTACCTGCCCGCGGCATACAACAAAGATGCTGAAATAAGGGAGATTGAACCTTACGTGGTATGCCAGTCCACCCATGCCGATGACAGCCCCAAGCACGGGGCTTCCAGGCTGCCCTGGCTCAGCGGGTCGGCCACCTGGACCTTCTATGCCATCAGCCAGTACATCCTGGGGATCAGACCCCAATACCATGGCATCAGCATCGATCCGTGTATACCTTCTTACTGGAAGGAGTATACCGCCACCCGCAAATTCAGGGGCAATACCCTGAATATCAAAGTATCAAATCCCAATGGTACAGAACAGGGTGTTGGCAGCATAACAGTGAATGGGAAGAAATTGAATGATTCCTTCATACCGCTAAAACTGCTCACTTCCATGACCAACATTGAGCTTGTGATGGGCTAAGCAAATATTTGTATTTATTCCTTTGGCAGATCAAAAAAATCATCTATTTTTGCTCCGCATTTGAATAATGCACGTTCTAAAAGAATATTATCCATAGCCACCAATAGTTAAGGTCTGGTAGTTCAGTTGGTTAGAATATCGGCCTGTCACGCCGAGGGTCGCGGGTTCGAGTCCCGTCCAGACCGCAGACAATAAGGATAAACCCTTTAGCTTTTAATAAGTTAAGGGGTTTTTTCATTTACGAGGTGTGCTAATAGGTGTGGTATTTGGGGATATTTAGCACCCTTCTAAACAAAGAGTCTTTCCCTATAGTAAAAAATAATAGTAAAAACAGGGGGGTGGTATCTTGAAGGCTCAATAGGCGTTTTAAACTCAGCCCCCTATATATAGCTAATGACTACTCTCATCAATCCCCCTTCCCCCCTTTAGATAATTTATGGTAAGGTGCCTTGAAGATATAGCGAAATATAGACGATCTATCCCCGGGTGATGGTTTGGTAAGTTGATGGGATTATAAGCCATAAATAGCAGTCATTCCTTAAGGCCTTCAATACTGAATTATCTGTTGGTTTGGATCGAGAGAAATATCTCAGCAATCAGAAAGATCCATTCATGTGAGAATAGTCCCGACTATTTTAATCTAATCAGAAAGTTGTAATTTGTTTATTTGCCTCTCCATAGAAAAATTCAAACCTATTTCGAGAGATATAACGTAAAGATAAACAGCTCATGTGCTTGTTTTTATTAGAACAGTCTCAATCCTTAACACACCGAACTGACATTGGCACTGTGCTAATTGCCGATTGCCTTAAAACTCCTTCGGAACCGTAAGAAAAGTACCTATAGAAAGATTCGTCATATACCTCGTATTTGGATGATGTCCAGTATGATCCCCCTGTGGAAATATCATAATAGGTTCCATCAAATTGATTCCTAAACCCTCCAGGAAGCGCTGTGAATCCAGATGAATTATTTGATGAAGTGTTAAAATATATATTAAACTTCCAATGTGTCTCTCCACTTTCTTTTAACTGAGATCCTTGGTCGGTTCCCCTCCAACCCATTTTGTTCAAGTCAGCTGTTTCCATTCCTAAATATGATTCTAATACTTTCCATTCGTCATCACTTGGTAAGTGCCAACCAGATGGGCATCCTTCCTCTGCTGCGTACCAGGTATATAGAACTCCATAGTTTATGTAGTTATAACTAACCTTTGCCTCGGCAACATTAATGCCATCAAAACCATAAACGTAATAATATTTCTCTGCTGAGATTGCCATTAAGGATCCGCTAACAGAAGGGAGATATGCAAGGTTCTCTGCCATCCAAACCTGATTCCCAATTTCAACCCAATTGTACTCAATGTCATCACGAGCGTCAGAAAATACACCATTTACTACTCTATTCAGCGTTTTAAAAGTGTCTTGTTTTCCCAAAGCTTCTCCTCCTGAATTAGCAGCATATGCTTTAATGTAATATTCCGTGTCGTCAGATAATCCAATTAATTGCCCCGTGAATACTCCTAATCCTGTCCCAAGCTTAAATTTTTGCCCTGTAATTTCAGGATTTTCTGATTTGCCCCAATATACACCTCGATCACTAATTTCATCATAACTATCATCTAATACCTCTCCCCCAACAACCGCACTAGAATCGGTAATAGAAGATGCTGAGGTCGTTGAAACATTAGGTGGCGCAAAATCAATAATGCAAATTATCTCATCTTCTGATTCCAAACCATTTTCATCAATTGCAATAGCTTTAATTGAGAGTTTTCCGGGGAAATATTCTAGTGTAAATAGTTCATAGTTAAATGGAAAGTTCTTTAAGGACGTGACACCAGTCCCATTTATATAAAGTCTGACCTCTTCAAGTACTCCATCAGGATCACGGGCATCAACGGAAATATTAATTGTCTCCCCCATGTGAAATACAGTATTTTCAATAGGGAGTATTATTTTACAAACTGGTGCTTCTTTTTCCTCATTACATGATACAATGAGAACCAGAAGAATTATGAGGAGCTTTTTCAAATGTAGGAGTAATTATCTGAACAAGTTACAAAACAGAGACTTGTTAATCAAATTACGGGATTCAAAATACATCAAAATGTAATTCTTCCTTGCTTAATTGCAGTCTTGCACTCTAGGGACAATATCTGCCGGAGAAGCTTTCGGAATACGTAGGGTTGGTCCATGGCTAAACCAAAGTTATGGAATAAAACACTTGAATACAATCAAAATGTTGGCATGAAGCAATTAGGAGTTATAAGGTCAAGGCCCCCCATAGATATCGCCATATTAAGACTTTCTTCTTTCAGGTAGGGAAAAGTACCGCTTGGGGTAAGAAGTGCCGTATTTCGCTATACCTCCTGACTACCTTCAGAGGATATCACTTGACATTCTTCCCAAGTAGGGGTACCTTTATTTTCCTCAAAAGCCTCAACGATGAAAAAGTTATATTTGATTTCGGCAATGATTCTCGTTGCGATAGCATGTTATTGCCAAGCCCCGCAAGCATTCAATTACCAAGCTATCCTTAGAAATACAGATGGCACCCCAAAGGCTAACGAGACTATTGCCCTTCAGATTAGTATCGTTAATGATCTTGGGATTTCCTCATATTTGGAGATTCATAACACAAAGACAAATGAATTTGGTCTTGTAAATGTTGCTATTGGTCGGGGAGCCACTTCCGGTGACTTATCGACAGTTGATTGGGCCATGGGTCCTTACTTTCTTGAAATTTCAGTAAATGGTGAAGCATTGGGATCAAGCCCGCTATTAAGTGTTCCATACGCATTGTATGCCGCTTCTGGTGTTGAAGGCTCAATTGGACCACAAGGTGAACCAGGGCCAAAGGGAGATAAAGGAGATACGGGTTATCCGGGCGTAGATGGTAGAGATGGTGAACCTGGTCCTCAAGGAGAACCTGGCGATACGAAGTGGCTAGAGACAAATGGTGATATTAGTTATAATGATGGAAAGGTCGGAATTGGAACACTTAATCCACAGTCCTACTTACATATAAACTCACCATTCGTCAACGGTCTAGGCAAGCTTGTATTATCATCCCCCACAGGTCAGGACGTTCAATATTCCTTTCTTGAAGGTAACGATGTTAAAGCCTATATGTGGTGGGATTCAGATCAGCGCGACTTGAGGCTCCAAAATAATGTATCTGGAGATTTAGCTTTGAATCCTTATGGGGGGAATGTTGGAATAGGAACAACTTATCCAACAGAAAAACTAGACGTAAATGGGAATGCTCATTTAGAAGGAGTTGTCACAGCAGATGGTGATATTGCACTAGCTGGAGAGAAAGTATTGATAACTAAAGAGTATTTAAATGATTTATTAGAACAAGCTGGTTT
>JAZDPG010000005.1:0-13834 GCA_043797815.1 Bacteroidota bacterium | reverse complement strand
TTTCATTAGTGGGCAATAAAAATTAATATACGTTCTTTGAAATTCTTTGTTCATCGCACTTGTAGAGCTTTATTATAGCGTGACGATTTGAATTGAAAATGTGGATTTTTGTTCTAAACAAGCATTAATCCATGAATCAAGGCAAATATATCTTCGCTCAGCTTACAGATTTTCTACCTCGCAGAGTCTTCGACCGAATCGTGATAAAGCATGACGGAAACAAGTATGTAAAATCCTTTACCTGCTGGAATCAAATGCTTTGCATGGTCTTCGGTCAACTGACTTCAAGAGACAGTATGCGAGATCTAGTCCTGAGCCTGGAAGGTCATCAACCCAAGTTTTATCATCTTGGATTTGGATCATCTATCTCAAGGCGCAATCTTGGTACTGCCAATGAAAGACGTAGTTATAAAATCTTTGAAGAATTTGCCTACGTTCTTATCGATGAAGCTAGACGAAGCTGTTACAAGACCGACTTTGAAGTCAACGTTGATGGAAATGTGTATGCCCTGGACTCAACAACCATAGACCTCTGTTTAAGTGTCTTCTGGTGGGCTGAGTTCCGCAGGACCAAAGGAGGGATCAAACTTCACACCCTCTATGATGTGAAGACCTCGATCCCAACCTTTCTGTACATCTCCAATGCCAAGGTCCATGATGTAAACATCTTGGATCTGATCCAGTATGAAGCAGGAAGCTTCTATGTTTTTGACAAAGCCTACGTTGATTACCGTCGTCTGTATCGCCTGCATAGACAAGGAGCCTTCTTCGTTACCAGGGCGAAAGATAACATGCGGTTCAAACGCATGTACTCGAACCCTGTAGATAAGGAGCAAGGTGTTCGCTATGACCAGATAGGCAAGCTGGAGACCTATTATCCGAAGAAAGAATATCCGGATAAACTTCGTCGGATAAAATACTATGATCAGGAGAAGGATGAGGAATTTGTTTTCCTGACCAACAACACCAGCCTGACCGCTCTCGAAGTCGCCATGTTGTACAAGAAACGCTGGGAAGTAGAACTGTTTTTCAAATGGATGAAACAGCATCTGAGGATAAAATCCTTTTGGGGAACCACCTTGAATGCAGTAAAAATCCAGATGTATTGTGCGATCATCGCTTACTGCCTTGTTGCCATAGTTGGTAACAAACTGAAAGTTGACCGCAGGATCTACGAAATCCTACAAATACTCAGCATATCTCTGCTCGACAAAACACCTATAAAAGAGATACTTACGAAATGCGATTACAAAGATGTCAAAGAACCAAATAATAATCAATTAATAATCAGTGGGTTTTAAGTGCCCACTAGTGGTTTATTTTTAATTGTCAAGGTTCCTAATTGCCTGATAAGAATTCAATCTTTTGAAATACCATCCCATAGTGTGAGCCAGGCGGATTTGCAATAATCTTCATACCATTCCAATCGGGTGCAAAGTTGCCGGAATATAACAGCCAGGCTGTTTTGCCATCGCTGCTGATAAATTTGGAAGGAATATTTACAAAATACGCCTGTTCACCAAAATCTTTCATGTAAGTTACCATCTTCCATGGGCCGGTGATGCTGTTGGATTCCAGAATATAGGTATTCATTTTGGCACAGGTATTTCCACCATCTGTCACACACATTAAATATTTCTTTAAAGGAGCGTTATAGGTTACTGTAACGCAGCCCATGTTGTTATTCCATTCGAGCATGGGCTTGATTTTTTCGAAATCATTGGTCCAAACAGCCTCACCTTTTGAGTTGTATCCGGCAAAAAACTCATACTTCGATCGGTCGTTGATGTTTTCAATTGAAGGAGTCACCCTGATCAAATAAATCTGGTCACCGGTGATCCAGCTAGCATTCCAGAACCTTGGTTTGGTGTCTGATATATCAGCACCATGAGCCACCAGATAGGCTTTCCCATCGGGAGAATACTGCATATTTTTACCGAAATCAACAAAATGTGGCGAGCCTATTTTCACCGGGTAACCATTTATGCCTGTTTCCTGAAACAGTGGTTTTTCAGGACTTAACGGACAATCTTGCCATTTTCTTCCCAGGTCAGTCGAGTATCGGAATCCCACAAAAGGCCCAATCCATGGCCAATTGTAAGTTTTGTCGCCATATTTTGCTGAACCGGCCGGATCGAGACAATAGATTCCGTAATACCAAACCCCATTGTAAATTAAACTTCCGCAAGGATATCGCCCGTGGTAAGGCTTTGGCGCAGCCCTGTTCAGACCTAAGCTATAAACTTTAAGATCCAAAGGATTATCGCCTTCAATAACACCCTGTCCTGTTGTTGAATAATCTCCGTCACCAGAATTTGAACCTTCCCAGCTTCCATCTAGCCGGATACAGCCTCCATCGGTCCATGGTGAATACAATTTGTCGTCGGAAGCCCAGGAAGGATACCACGTATCACCAAAATGAAATCCACTTTTGATGCCGAGGAATTTGATCCCAGTTAGTTCTTTTGATTGGGCAAATGGGCAGTCAGTTGGCGTTTCTGATTTCCAGATAAATGATTTATAGGTCAAAATATCTGGCTTTTGCTGTGCATTTGATGCCTGGGAAAAGCAAAAAACAGCAAGAAATAATATAATATTATATATAACAAGTATATTTCTCATATCGATTTGTTTTTACAATGAGCGTTTCATAACTTCTATTTTCGCCTCAAAGGGATTTCGATAGCCATATCGCCAACCTTCCTTATCACCCCAGGTTTTACGTTGTGCCAATGGTGTGAATTGTGGGTGCCAGCAACTGTTGTCGTAAACCCAGGGATGTTGTTTAAAGAACTCATTAAACCTGGTTGCTAATTCAATTTCGGAAAGCAACAAATCTTTAAACGATTTATTGTCAGGGATGGCAGAAAGACTCGCGCCGATGCAGAAATGCAAAGCAGATTCCGCACACATAAGATGAGCCAGTGCAGCAAAGACATCACGAGTGCTTTCGGGTGTGTTTTCCAAATCGGCCGCTGCTTCTAAATACATGGCTGCTTCCTGCCAATACATGGTCATTTTCTGAAATTGTATTTCAATACGTTGTGCCACTTGTGGCCTGAAGAAATTGTAAGGCGAGAACCAGAAAAACTCGTGCCAACGGTCTTCCATTCCAAAATTTGCATGGATAATAGGCGTTGCCATACACAAGGTCCAGCTAAAACCAAAACGCTCTGACCAATTCGGACTTTTTGTTTCGCCTAATCCCATGGGAATGTAGCCAAAACCTTTGTCGAACGCTTTCCAGCCCTGTATGGCAAGTTCCCCGGCTTTTTCATTGGCATACCTTTTGGCTGCAAGGGTTTCAAGTAGTTTGTTTTCTGATATGGTAGGCTGCTGGTTGAAAATACCGATAGCATCTTCATTGGTAGTTCCGCCAATATGGGAGCCACAATCGTAATCGAGGAATTTGTTGATGCCTAAATCCGATTGCAATTTCAAATGACGGTACAACCTTCCAGGATGGGGTGGAGCAGCCAGAAACCAATTATCGGAACTGGTACCTGTGGGTGTCATATCAAGGATGCGGGATGCCCCAACTTTATCGATCCATTTGTGTATTTCGGGACCTTCTTTTTCTGAAACAATATGGCAATCCTGAAGCGGGGCACCAGGTATTTCGAGCTCCAATTGTTGTTTGGAGTATTGTTCTAAACGGCAAACGACATAGTAATCTTTTTTCAGCCTTGGAAGTACTTTCTCAAAATAACCTTCTTTCCAATACCAGGGATACACCGCAAGTTGGGCATCGGAGCGAACCTTGTTCATTGCTACTTCAATGGTTGCATACATATTGGCTACATGATCGGATCGGACGGTGCCGTGAGCATTGGGGCAAGTTTCGTCGCAAAGCAGGCATCCATTGTCTTCTGTTGAGATGATCAAGCCCTTTATCTGAGGAAAAGCACTCATTAGAATTTCTACCATTTGCCCCATCACTTTTAGCCCATCCCCATCCGCACAGGTACAAAAAGTGGGGTATGGTTTGCCTTCATATATGCCGCTGCCTATCCCTTTTTTCGTGTTGTTCTGCAAGTATTCGATTATTTCTTTATTCATCATGGGCATCCAAAAAGAGATGTAAATATCCAGTCCGGCCGTTTTACATGCATCGCAAAGTTCATGCAAATAAGCCTGATAAATAGCCTTTTTCTTTCCCAAGGTGAAATCAAAAATATTATATAGTCGCCAGCAACCATCAAAGCCGCTAACTCCATCGGGTTCCCAGCTCCAGCCAATATAATCGTTTAGCATATAGACCCCTGTAAACCCGTTTGCCCTGGATTTCATCAGTCCATCGGCAATTTCGCTTACATTTTTGTGACGGGTTAAGCCGGCAATGGCAAGGTTGAAATGTTTTATTCCCGTTTCGGGTGGAAGCACCATTGAATTTAGTTCGTTAACATTTTCAGCACCCAAAATATTAGTGCCCAATACGGCACCTAATCCAAGACCTGCATTTCGAATAAAAATCCTTCTTTGCATGATAAATTTATTTGTTTCCTAACTTCCAATATTTCGCAATGGCATCAATATTTACACCGGTTTCAAAAGTCCGGAGGTTATTGTTGTTTGGTTTTCCATCAGCATCGTATGCTTCGTTATAAGAACCCCAACATTGTGCAGTATTGCCGTTAACAAGGGCGTCATAGACTTTCTCTTTTAATGAATCGTTCACTTCAACGAGGCTCCATAATAAGTAGCCCAAATCGTGCCCTAAATACCTTTTGTCACCAATTATTGGTACTAAAGGCAAAGTTTTGTTCGAAGCATTAAAATAACTTTTCATGGCAATAATAGTGGCATCGAAACGCTCAGGAGCAGTAGGCTTCATTTTGTAATACACTGGGAAAAGCGAAAAATTAACAATCCTGCCGTTTGGAAAGCTATTGGTCGATTTTATTTTGCACCAGTCATAAAAACCTTCGGGTTGCTCTTTGAGATCAGTTCTCCAAAAATCATTTTCAAAAGCTTTGTTCAGTTTATTCAATTCGGCAGTTAAATCTAAGAGTTTACCGTCTAAAGAGTTTTTATATTCTGAAGGATTTTCGCCTTTCAGCTTTAGGTATTCGATGTAAAACTCCAGTGAAGCATTACAGAGCGCAATAGACGACATTGACCAGAGTTTGCTTAAGTCTCTGTCATAACCAGCCGCAGTTGTAGACACAGCGCCACAAAGCTCGGTTTCATCGCCTGAAAATTCGAGTTTGTAATTATTGGCGATGGCATGTTTTAATTGAATATCCATTGAATATCTTAGCGAGGTATCAGCATCTATTAGTGGTTGAATATCATTCGTGACACGATAATAATCTCTGGCAACCAGTATGAGTAATGCAGGGGTTTCCGGCGCTGTATTTGCTTCAGGGCATGGGCTCAATTGTCCAAGATGGCGGTTTGGATTATTTTCTATATTACCATTGTATAAAGCGAAAGTATTACTGCCACAAGAAACTGAATTAGGAATAAACCCATAAACTTTATAAATACCATCCATGTATGTGACAAATTGTTTCAGTTCTTCGGTATGGCCGCAAGCTAATAAACCTCTTAATCCGCAATAGGCATCACGGGTCCATGAAAGATTGTAGGTTTTTTCGTTGGCAACCAGTCCACCTTCCCTCGTTTGATTGCTTTTTATGATGTAAAGTCCACCTTCCACAATATCCCTGGCACGTTGATCCGTAATTCTTTTCAAGCGATAATTTTCAGGCACATTCCTGAACCACTGTTGCCATGCTAAAATGCTTTGTTCAGCATCTGCTAAGCCATTTCGCGATTGAAGTTTATCTAAGTATTGGCTATCAGTTTTGTCTTTATAATATGCATAATGGCAAAGATTAAAGCTTCCTGTTTTATTGCCGGCAATTGTTTTTATTTCCGAAGCGATTTGATAAGTCCCGCCTTCTTTTTGGACAGTACTTTGCCCCCCACTCCAGGTTGTAAGCAAATATCGGTTTGCCCAATTCTTCACCCAATTGCTGTTATCGCCATACATACAAAAGAGCGTAGTATCAACCTCAAACAGAGCAGCAGCGGAGTTTCCATTATCAGCTTTAATAAATGAGTCTTTTCTCCCTTTATTAATAATAGGTGTCAAATATGCCTTTAACTGCAAGCTGTGGCTTTTAGATGCATTATTATTTACAATAACCAGACGTGATATCATTGATGCACCGGGGACAGAATAATCGAGCAGTGTAATTTGCACATCCCCAATTTGTGTTGTTCCTGAAAAATTTCCTGTTTCACGAACCCTGAACATTTCAGGCTCAAGGCTTTGTTCAACCCCATCGATGACAATTGCCAATTTTTCTTTTTGAATCAGGTTTGGACAGGTATAATCGGGGCCAGCAATAAAGTCCAATTGTCCATTACCCATTCCCGATGCACAGACTAT
The DNA here is from genome assembly GCA_043797815.1 of Bacteroidota bacterium. Lineage (GTDB taxonomy): Bacteria > Bacteroidota > Bacteroidia > Bacteroidales. Next base: position 7,434 of record JAZDPG010000005.1, on the reverse strand, counting down.
TCCGTTTCCTACCATATAGTTCTCCATGGTATTTAAATGTTGAACCCGATCTGGGAGTATAGTTTTTCCGATCTTTTGGCTTTGCATTTTCCCATTGGAAAATGCAGAGCACCTCTCGACAACAACTGGTTGGAAAGCTATATATATCCAACAGACAATAATCAATTTATTCATTTCGAAACCCTTTATTTATGTTGATTTTAAACGTTATTTCGTACTCTCCGATAAGAATTCAACCTTCTGAAACACCATTCCATAGTGTGAACCCGGTGGATTCGCAATAATTTTCATCCCATTCCAGTCGGGTGCAAAGTTGCCGGAATAAAGCAGCCATGCTGTTTTACCATCGCTGCTGATAAACTTGGAAGGGATATTTACGAAATACGCCTGTTCCCCAAAATCTTTCATGTAAGTTACCATCTTCCATGGGCCGGTGATGCTGTTGGATTCCAGAATATAGGTATTCATTTTGGCGCAGGTATTTCCGCCGTCGGTCACACAAATCAAGTATTTTTTCAGTGGGGCATTATAGGTTACAGTAACGCAGCCCATATTGTTATTCCATTCGAGCATGGGCTTGATTTTCTCAAATTCCTTAGTCCAGATGGCTTCACCTTTGTTGTCATAACCGGCAAAATATTCATATTGCGACATGTCGTTGATGTTTTCAATTGTGGGAGTTACCCTTAACAAATAAATCTGATCGCCTGTGATCCAGCTAGCATTCCAGAACCTTGGTTTGGTGTCTGAAGTATCAGCGCCATGAGCCACCAAATAGGCTTTCCCATCGGGAGAATACTGCATATTTTTATCGAAATCAACAAAATGTGGCGAGCCTATTTTCACAGGGTAACCGTTTATGCCTGTTTCCTGAAACAGTGGTTTTTCAGGACTTAAGGGGCAATCTTGCCATTTTCTTCCAAGGTCAGTTGAATACCGAAATCCCACAAAAGGCCCCATCCATGGCCAATTGTAAGTTTTGTCTCCATATTTTGAAGAACCAGCCGGATCGAGACAATAGGTTCCGTAATACCACACACCATTATAAATCAAACTTCCGCAAGGATATCGTCCGTGGTATGGTTTTGGCGCAGCCCTGTTCAGCCCCAGGCTATAAACTTTCATATCCAAGGGATTATCGCCTTCAATAACACCCTGCCCGGTAGTTGAATAATCTCCGTCACCAGAATTTGACCCTTCCCAGCTTCCGTCTAAACGGACACAACCTCCGTCGGTCCATGGTGAATACAATTTGTCGTCGGATGCCCAGGATGGATACCAGGTATCACCATAATGAAATCCACTTTTGATGCCGAGGAATTTGATCCCGGTCAGTTCTTCTGATTGGGCAAATGGGCAGTCAATAGGGACTTCTGATTTCCAGGTAAAAGATTGATAGCTCAGAGTAACCGGTTTTTGCTGTGCATTTGAAACCAGGTAACTGCAAAAGCCAGCAAGGATTAACAGGGTTTTTGAATGAGTCATTTAATTATGTATTTCGAATAAATATCCATCCTTCCAAAGCAAGACTTCTATTTATTTGATTGCAATTTTATCACAGTAGCAAAAGGATCCGGTTGTGCCGGTTTACGCAAAGTTATTTGTGTAATACCGTTTCTATTCGAGATCTCAGGCTTTTCAAAAATAATGGATTGGTCAAGAGCTGTAACAGAGCTTATCGGTATTTAAGTAGATATTTTTATTGATTCAGCAGTTTCAGGCCAGTCAAATACGTGCACAAACCAAACAGAATCCTGAATGGCACCTTTTGTGATCCTTCCATCAAAATCGATAGTGATGTCTTTGACAAAGCCTGTGGTTTTATAAATGGCATCGCCATTCACCTTTAGCCATCCTCCAAAATCATTAAGTATTGCAATCGCCTCTGGCGGAAAACTTCCATCAGCCTTCGGGCCAACATTTAAACAAAAATTCATGCTTAAGCTTGCTGCGTCAATCATGTCCCGGATCAGATCGTCTGATTTTTTCCATTTTTCCCAACTTTTGTAGGCCCAGGTGTTTTCCTGAACCAGGCGATCACGTTCCCATAAGCCATTCAAAAAATCAGATGAGGGGGGTGAATAATATTCTTCGTCGAGTCCAAAATCACCGTAATTTGCAGCTCCCTTTTTTTTCGGATTATTGGTTATAACAGTAGAATCAATACTTCGAATATATTTATATAAATCTATAGCTTCCTGTTCATTCCACTGAGGGGTCCATTCACCATCGAACCAGAGGTAACCAATTTTACCATAGTTCGTTAGCAATTCCTTCAATTGAGTGAAATAGTATTTCTTATAAGCTTCCCAGTTCGTTGATGGGTAATGCCAATCCAATCCTGTAGAATAATAAAGGGCGTACACCATTTCCTGCTTTTGGCACGCATCGGCTAATTCTTTTACGATATCGCGTTTAAATGGAGTGGCGTCCATTACATTCCAGTTGCAGTTCTCTTTCGTATCCCAAAGACAGAATCCGTCATGATGTTTTGTTACCAGGCAGAAGTATTTCATTCCTGCATTGGAGGCTGTAGAAATCCATTCATAGGCATTGAACCTAGCAGGATTGAACTGACTTGCAAGGTTGGCATATGCAGCACTGGAAATTGATGCTTTATCCTTTATCCATTCACCGTACCATGCGATCTCTTCACCATCCCATACTCCCGCAGGGATTGAATAAAGACCCCAATGTATAATCATTCCCACCCTCGCTTCCCTGAACCAACGTGAACGTTCGGAATTTTGCGAGGATTGAGCATAAGTTAACTGCATTGTAATCAATCCAGTAATAATAATGGTAGAAGTCAATTTTAATTTTTTCACTGCTTTCATCTTAACGGTTTCTCGGGAGCTTCAACGCGGCCTGACTCGATAAACTCCATGAAACCCAATAAAGCACCCCAATGGTAAAAGGGATCACTGGCAGCGCCTTTTTCGGCGCCTACACCTGTTATTGCATTATAGTTTTCGCACACATAGTGGTTTTCGGTCCAGTTTTTAAGTAACAATGCTTTCGACTTTGTTACCAGGTCATTTTGAGCTTCAATGAGGTTTTGTTTTCGCAATCCTAAGTAAACCAGGAAATTAAGCGGAGCCCATACCCTACCCTGCCAGTAATTTTGTTCCTTGAAAGCAGTATCGTTGCGAGGAACCGATGGAATTATCCACTCGCCGTAAAATTCGTTAGTATTGTAAAAATGCTCTTTCATCATGTAATCGATCTTGTGTTTATCAGGAACATCAGTAAGCAACGGATAAAAGCAGGTTGGCGACAAACGGGTGGAAAACTCACCGGTATCTGTCCGGCGATTGCAATAAATTCCCAGTTTCTTGTTCCATAGTCTATTGAGGTTGGCACTGTATTTTGCGCTCCTTGCAATAAGTTCTTTGTAATCGGATGTCTTGCCAAGCTCCTTAGCAATATCAGCCAATGCGTTACAATCCATGATATAAAGACTGTTTAATCCTACATCCCACAATTTGAGAACTTGTTTTGTTGAATCGAACGGGATATCAAAATACATAGGCGCATTGTCCATACCTGATTCAAAAGAGGCGCCCTGCCTCTCTCCTGCTCCACTCTCCTTTGTTTCCCAATAGTTACCGTTTAAGGGCTGAAAAGTATTGGAACCCCATGCGAGCAGGCCGTCAATATCTCTTTCTTGTTCCCACCAGCGATTCCAGGCAAGTAGTTTATCGTAGAGCAATTCAAGGAACCACTTTTCACGGTATTTCCTGTAGATTTCACGCACACAGAATGATCCAACAGGCGGCTGCGAACGATCGCGGCTTTTTACAAGGGCATCTGAAAAATTAGGCACAAAACCTGTTTCTGCTGCTTCGTTAGTGATTGCAATAGCATTGGCATAAGCCAGTTCCTTGTTGTAAAACGAAAGCATATACGAAACGAAATAGTTGTCCCAGCAAAACAGTACATATCCTCCGTGCCATTCGTTCCACGAGCGGCTTACTGGAACTATAACCCGCTGTTTCAACGGATCATAAACCACATTCCAGGCAATGGAACTTTGAAGGGCATTGAAAATCTCTGAATGATCTCCATATGATTTTTTCTTCGACTCAAGAGCAAGAGTCTGCCTCTGTATTACTTCTTTAATTTCGGATATTGAATATGCTTTACCCGTGGAAATCCCGGTTTCAGAAGTCAGTTCATATACATTGTAAGGAGCATATATTTTAAGGTACGGATCCTTTGTTGCAGACTTTGTTGCAAACATTGTTGTAGAATAAATCCCTGATGTCCAGCTGACTTGATCCTTGTATTTAGAAACAGTTCCCGGCATCTGCCAGGCTATTCCTGCCTCAGCAACCAGCACCGGTGGTTTCAGGGCTTTTACTTCAAGCGGAGTTACCAGTATCACCAGGTTATCTCCATCGGTTGCCGATTGAATTCGAAACCTCATCTTTTCCCATTCCAGTTCCAGCTTGGAATAAGAGCCATCGTCGCTATGTGCTCCCAGTGTTATGCACTGCTCTTTTTTGTAAAGCAAGGGATTGCGCATAATAAAAGCATTGGTATATTCCTTTAATGCCAGGTTAATGGTTATGCCTTCTGGCATATGGGTATAACTCACCTGGCTGTATGTATCCCAGGTATTCCAGCCTTTAGCCAGGGATTGTTGCAAGGCCAGGGAATGCTCCTGTGGCGTTTGGGCAAATGATTCAGCCATACAAAGTATTAACAGGTAAAAAAGGATTTTCTTCATTGTATTGGTCTTACACTGTTTTAGAAGAATGCATATGTATATTGTGATATTAGTTTTAAAAAGTGATTTCATATATGGCACTGTAAATTCGTTTAAAACTCTTTAATGCAAGTCTTTCCTTCCAGCCAGGCGCTCATGTTCATCACCAGATAGTTCCAGTTTTGAAACCCCTTGTTCAGCATGGGTTCGCCTGATTCCGGATCATAGTATTCGTGCAAAGCGCCATACTTTTCGAAATCGCGGCCAAAGAGCAGAATGGTTTTTGTTGCCATTTCCTTCGCTTCTTCTTCAAATCCATAATCAACCAGTCCACGAAAAACCAAATAGTTGGAAATTCCCCAGATCGGTCCTCTCCAATTGGAGGGATTACCGGTTGCAATTACGCTGTATTGCTTTTCCAACTTTGATAAGGTTCGGATGCCATAGGGTGAATTAAAGGTCTTCTCGTTCCTGAAATTTTCAGCGACCATTCTTTTTGCTTGCTCTGGTGTTGCAATTCCAGCCCACATGGCCATAAATCCTGTCCATACATCAATACGCTGTATCAGGCAGTAATAATCTCTTGGGTAACCCGAATGCAGCACAAAGGTACCTCCCGGATCTTCCGATTCATGTTTTACAGGCATAAGGTTCAGATCAACACTATAAAAGAAACCACCTTTCTCATCCCAACAGTTTTTTTGTATGGCATCTTTAAGTTCATCAGCATAAGTAGTGAATTGCGTTGAAAGATCAGGAAAATTGAGTTGTTTGCTCAAATAAGCCATGGCAAGTAGCTCCTTGTGCATCAGGCAATTTAAGTAAATTGAACCCGAACTCTGCTTCGGCCGGGAAAATGTGCATGGGTCGTTATCCACCCCGATGGCGCCATCATCCTGCCAGAAATAGAGACCTGTCTCTATACTCCTGTGATGCATACGATAATTATTTATAAATGTCTGCATATAGTAAAAACCATCACGAAGCCATTCGGCATCGCCATTATTCATTTGTGTAATAAATGCTGCATGTTGAGCCAGACAAGGCTTATGCATATTCTCTTTAAACGGGTTTGCAGGAATACACTTATCGCGCGGGCCGGAAGTTGGCCATAAACAAATAGGTATCCAACCGTCGTAACCCCCATAGCTTAAAAAGTTTAACACACAGCCTTGTTCGTAATTCAAAGCTTCTTTCTTGTCATCTGTACTACCATTCTCCAATAATATTTGTCGCAGAGCTATATCTGAAAGCCAGGAATCCCAGTCCCATAAGTCGTTCCCGTATTGCTTGCTGCCAGGCACAAGGAAAGGATACTTTAATGATTCCTTAGGTTGACGGTACATTCCCTTATAATCTGCAGCTATGTTTTTGCGAATTATGGCAATATATTTTCCAGTGTTTGCATCGGGTTGACTGCTAGCTGTATACTGAATAAACAATAAACAGAATAAACCTATTGCTGCGGATAGCTTTGTATTTTTCATGATTTGATTTCACTAGTGTCCCTTTTTATATAATCCACTCCATATTCTTTTAAGAGCCTGTCGAGAAAATACCTGCCGCCTTCGATAACCCTTATGCCATGTAGCATAAAAAACCAATGATCGGGTGTAGCACCCTACCAGCCTGCATCCAACATAGCATCAAAGGGATTTTAAGCAATTTCTTCAACATAGTTACTTACTTATTATCAATTTCAAGGTTTCAGCCACATCCCCGGAAGTCACTTTTACGATGTAGATTCCATTTGGAATACCCGACAAATCAATAGAAGAAATGCCTCCATTTAATATTGAAGCTTTTTTCTTCAAAATAGCCTTGCCCCGGGAATCGAAGATACTGATATCGGCAATTCCGTTCATCTTGTCTGAAAACGTTATAGATAAATTGACAGAAGCAGGGTTAGGGTACATGCTTATCGCGTCCCGGGAGGAGAGCTGATTTAAGCCGGTAGCAATTACTTTCACAGTTAGAATAGGCGAAGTGGTAGAATCGCCATAGTTATCAAAGGCTTTTGCGAAAATGGTATGTTCGCCGGGTACCGGATTTAGCCAGGTGTAAGTACTTACATCAGAGACCTTAACGCTATCAATAAAAATTTGCACCTTCACAATGCTTCCATCTGTATCAGAAGCTGTGGCCGTTACCTGGGTTGAAGCAGAAGTAATATCAGCATTGGCTGTCGGCTTGGTTATATTTACTACCGGTGGGGTGTTGGGATTAAAAGTGCTAAAACGATATACCCTTACTTTACCAAGATAATCTTCTTCGGCCAGAACAATGTATTCGCCATTACTGCGCCTGAAGGCTGAAAGACCATAAGGAATATCAACCAGACCATTTGGACTATTAGGAGTAATTTTACCAGCATATTTTCCATTTGCCAGGGCATAAACATAAATTCTGGCAGTTGAACCATTGATGGTGAATAAATAATCGCCTGCAACCCGCATACACTGGCTGCCTTCAACAGGAATAATCCAGTCGGGTGTGGTAGTATTTGTACTCCAGTTACTAAATTTCGCAGCTTTGGAAGTTTTCTGTGATATCATGTACATAATATCATGATCAGAATCGTATTCAATATTCCCTCTGTCATTGTCACCAGACAGCTTGAATTCTGAGATGGTTGAAAAGGTTTCAATTGCACTCATGTCATAGGTGGGGTTCCCGCTTGCTCCAATCCCGGTGAAAGGCATTTTAGTAATATTTGTTTTGTT
>JAZDPG010000111.1:0-9643 GCA_043797815.1 Bacteroidota bacterium | reverse complement strand
CAACTTTGCAATCTGCTGAAGGAGTTCCTGGCCGATGAGGGGTTCCAGCTCGAAGCGTGCCACAACGGGAATGAGGGTGTTGGCAAAGCGTGTGAGGGAAATTTCACATTGGTCATTCTGGATGTGATGCTGCCAGGCTGCAGCGGTTTTGAGGTGTTACAAAAAATCCGGAAGCAGAGCGACGTGCCTGTATTGATGCTCACGGCGCGCGGTGATGAAGTGGATCGTATCGTCGGACTGGAGGTCGGTGCAGACGATTATCTGGCCAAGCCCTTTAACCCGCGCGAGTTGATCGCCAGGATTCGGGCGATTTTGCGCAGGACAAAACATGATGAGCCCAAACCGCTTTCCGGAAATGAAACGAAGCGGTTATGTGTGGGGGATGTGGAAATGGATTTTGCGGCCAGAAGAGTAACCAAAGGAGGGAGAGCGATCGATCTCACCGCAGTTGAATTCACCCTTCTCAAGGTTCTCTTGACTTCCGTGGGCAGTGTGGTCAGTCGTGAGGATTTAAATCGCGCCGTGCTTGGCCGGGATTACTCTCCTCTTGACCGAAGTATCGACGTGCATATCAGCAAACTGAGAAAGAAATTAAAAGGGGACGCTGACGGGGCCGATGTCATCAAAGCGATCCGCGGCGAGGGGTATATCTATTGCGAAGCAATACTTTAATGATTAAGTTTTTACATAGGGAAGAGATTGATACCGGGAAATGGGATGATGTGATTGCCCATTCCCCCGCAGAAACCCTCTATCCCTATTCCTGGTACCTGGATGCCTCGGCCGAAAACTGGTCTGCCCTGGTGATGGATGATTACAGGTTCATTATGCCATTGGTCTGGAAGAAAAAGTATGGGATCCGCTACCTGTATCAGCCGGTGCTATGCCAGCAGCTGGGCTTGTTCAGCAGGGAGTTTACGGATCCCCTGGTGATCAGGCAGTTTGTTGAAATCCTGATGAAACGGTTCCGCTTTGGCGTGGTCCATTTCAATATGCTTAACATGGTGGGGGACGACCAGGCCTTCGAGGTGGACGACCGGATCAATTATATATTGCCCCTTGAGAAAAACCACAAAGCGCTGGTTGATGCCTATTCCTTGAATGCAAAACGCAACCTCAAAAAATCTATGGAAACCGGGGCAGAGGTTGAGAAGGATATCAGCCTGGAAGAACTGATGGTGTTTAAAAAGGAGAATGACCTGACAAAGAAAAGTGAAGACCGCTACAGGCGGATGGAATACCAGTTCAGGTCCGTTCTGGATCACAGCAAGGGTTCGGTATACGGCATCAGGTACGAAGGGAAACTTGTAGCGGCAACATTTCTGGCCTTCAGCAAAACCAGGATCATTTACCTGTTGTCGGTTTCCAATGTCGCCGGCAAAGAGCAGCGGGCCATGTTCGGCATTGTGGATGAGGCCATCAGGTCATTTTCAGGTTCCTCGATGATACTGGATTTTGAAGGATCAAACATCCCCTCCATTGCCAGGTTTTTCAGCGGCTTCGGGGCTCGCCCGGAGGTATATCAACGCCTGAGTTTCAACCGGCTCCCGGTGCCGTTCCTCCCGGGAAAAAGAAATGGAAAGTAGAAGGCTCAGGACCATAGCACCCTTTGCAGGGATCATGAACCTGAAAAGCCTGTCGGTTTTGTCCGGCCAGAAAACCATCTTCCCATTTTACCATGTGGTCTCGGACGAACAGTTGCCGCATGTGAGGCATCTCTACGCGTACCGGAATGAACAACAATTTGAAAGGGACCTGGAGGCCATGCTGAAGTTGTATACCCCTATTGGTATCGACGATTATTTAAAGGGAAGAAGCGGTCCGGGACGAAAACGGGGCATGGTACTCTCTTTTGATGACGGCCTGGTCGAGTGCCATCATCACATTGCACCTTTGTTAAAGCGAAAGGGAATTCCGGCCATCTTCTTTCTGAACAATGATTTTATTGACAACCGGGGACTCTTCTACAGGTACAGGGCAGGTATCCTGATCGATCACTTAGAAAAGAACCGGGCCGCGCGGGTGATGACGGCAGAATTTATGCAGATTCCTGAGGAGCAGGTTAAAGAAGCCATTTTAATGATCAACTACCGGCAGATCCCCCTGCTTGATGCCCTGATGCTGCAGGTTGATCTGGATGACGCCGTATACCTGAGAGACACGCCGGTATATATGTCAACGGCACAGATCAGGATTCTTGTGAAATGGGGGTTTCACATAGGGGCACATAGCACGGACCATCCCGAGTTTTACAGGATGAATGAGAAGATAATGGCAGCGCAGGTGAGCAAGAGCATGAAGGATATTCAGGAGAGGTTTCATTCCAAGCCTTCATGCTTTGCGTTCCCTTTTACCAGCGACGGTGTCCCTGAAAGAATCATCGATGAGCTATTGGATGAAGGCATTGCAGATGTGATATTTGGAACTGCGGGAATGAAAAAGACACACAGGGGAAGGTTTATCCAGCGGATCCCTATGGAAGCCGGAAACCTCTCTGCCTTACGTATGCTGAAAGCTGAGCATCTCTATTATCTTCTGAAGGGTCTTGCGGGAGAAAACGAATATTTTAAAGGCCGGTAGAAAATGGAACACAATATTACCCTGAAACAGATTCTGTATCAGCTGCAAAAGCGGGGGGATGGAAAAGCATTTTTCATCAATGAGGACTGGTACACCTACAGGGAGTTGGCCTCGCTTGTGGCCGGGATCCAGGATATGATCCTGGCTGAAATGGGTCCGGCTGCCCATGCGGGTGTTTTTCTTTCCGATGATTTATATACCTATGCCTCGATCCTGGCTTTATGGATGTCGGGAAAGGCATTTGTTCCTGTAAATCCGCAATTTCCCGCGGCCAGGAACAGGAGCATCATGGATCAGATGAACCTGGAGGTGGTCCTCCATTCGGGAAACCTTGAAAAGGATCAGTTGATCCCGGGATGTCGTTCGATGGATACAGGGCATCTGAAATTGGATACCGGGTTGAAGCCGGTACTTGACACATTCGAAGGGGAGAGGGATGCCTATGTACTTTTTACCTCGGGCAGCACCGGAAAACCAAAAGGGGTGAGGATCTCTTTTTTTAACCTGAATGCATTTCTGGGGGATTTTATGAAATCCCCTGCCTATTCATTTACTCCGGAGGACCGGTTCCTGCAGATTTATGACCTTTCGTTTGACGGTTCCATTCCCAGCTGGGTGGTGCCACTTGCCTGTGGTGCCTCTGTTTTCACCGTGCCTCACGGAGAGATCAAATACCTCGCAGCCTACAAACTGATGCAGGAACATCAGCTGACTTTCATCAAGATGCCTCCCTCCACACTCACGTACCTGAGGCCCTATTTTCCATCCATACACCTTCCCGCGGTGAAATACTGCCTGCTGGGAGGGGAAGCCCTTCCGGGGAGCCTGGTAAGAGAGTTTGAATCCTGTATTCCCAATGCGCTGATTCAGAATGTTTATGGCCCGACTGAGGCCTCCGTGATATCCCTGATCTATGATTGGAACGGAAAGGGAAATGGAAGAAAGGAGCATCTGGGGATCGCAGCGGTGGGAAAACCGCTGGGCTCCTGCAAGGTTTTGGTTCTGGATGAAAATGACCAACCGGCAGAACCCGGAGTCCGGGGTGAACTGATCATTGCCGGGGACCAGGTTTCACCCGGGTACTGGAATAACCGGGAATTGAATCAAAGGGCGTTTGTTGACCGGGTGGTGGATGGGAAATCCAGCCGGTTCTACCGCACCGGGGATATGGTGGTGATGGATATGGAGGGAGACCTGATGTTCCTGGGGCGCAATGATGAGCAGGTACAGGTAAGGGGTTACCGGGTGGAACTGGGGGAGATCGAATCTTTTGCCAGACAATTTCTGGAAGGAAAAAGTGTGATGGCTGCCGGAATAGCCCCGGAGCCTGGTGAGATGGAACTCTTTCTTGCCGTAGAATCGGATCCCGTGGATCCGGGCCCCCTGAGGAAACATCTGGAGATGCACCTTCCGCCCTATATGGTTCCCGGAAAAGTTATATTTATTCAACAATTTCCCAGGCTGGTGAGCGGGAAGCTGGACCGCAGGGCAATCCAGGAGCAATTGGCAGAATGACCGGAATTACCCATAAAATATCCTTCAATATCTTCCGGTTCTATACCCGGAGTGCCGAACTTTGCGGATATGAAAGCGGGAAGAAAGCCGGGTGCGCCTATGCCTGGAACAGGAAAGGATCCTGGCCTTCCTTTGTACTGGGTGATCCGGGAGATGCAGGTATCCGGGAGGTTGTTCAGGCGATCCGTTCCGGTACACTGCCCCCTTTCTGGATCACGGAGAATAAAGGTGGGGAACTGGTCCGGAACCTTGATGATGCAGGGGTCCGTGTGATCAGGGAGTGGAGCGGAATGGCTCTGGGCGCGACGGATTTTAAACCCGGTCTTCCCAATCCAAAGGTAAAGATCCGGACCAATGATCCCGGAACGAACAGGGACTGGCTTCACATTGTAAATACGGAATTGCTGACCGGTTCGCGGATAGGGGATGATTTTCTGGATGCGCTTGCTTTATCGGGAGAATTCAGATGGATGGTGGCTTATCTGGATGATGAGCCTGTGGGTACCGGCCTCTCCTTTTCCTCCGGAGATACCTGCGGGCTCTATATGATTGCAACCAAGGGTCGGGCACGGGGAGCGGGTGTGGGTACCATGGTTAGCTCACAGCTTGTTGCAGATGCACTGGAATCGGGTCATTCCAACATTGTTTTACATGCCACTCCATTGGGGGAACGCATTTACAGGAAATTGGGTTTCCGTGAGGAAAACAGCTATGCTGTGATGTGGTATCCGGGGCAATGAGGTCTCTTTTTCTTTCATATCTTGACAACATGGATTTTGAACCAGTACTTCAAAAGGTCATTTCACTGGCCCGGGAGCAATTCCGGGATGAGAAAGATGAAATCAATGAATCCACCACTGCTGCTGCGGTGGCCACATGGAATTCTCTCACGCATGTCATGCTGATCACCGCCATTGAGAAATCATTCGGTATCAGATTTGAACTGCTGGAAATGATCGGGATGAAAAGCCTCGGTGACATAGCCAGGGCAACCCATGACAAGGTGAAATGAGTTTTGAGATTCACACCATACCCTTCAGGGAGATTGATACATGGGCTTCAGGCGACGCATGGGCCAATGCACCCGTGCTTCCCATTACCCCCGAGCGGGCCGGCTCCCAGCAGAAGAATCCCCATGCAAAACCGGATGAGCCCTGTCTCTGGGTAGCTACCAATGATACGGGCCGCGTGGTTGGTTTTGCCGGATCTTTGCCGGGGTATGATGTCCGGAATTCGGAGCGGATGGGGTGGAATACCTGTTGGTGGGTGGATCCGGATCTTGGAAAGGAGGCAGGAATGCCGCTCTTCTTCCACTTCCTGAAACAGTGGGATCAGCGTGTGGCTTTTGCCGATATGACATCCCGTACCCATGCCATCATCCGGCAACTGGGATTTTGCAACACCCGGGAGGAGGTGCTGGTCCACAGCACCCTGAAGATTCCTGTCTTCAAGTTGATCGGAAACCTGGGATTTACGGGAAGGCTTCTTTCCCCGCTGATCCGGGTATTATGCCATCTGGTCAACGGGGTCCAGCAAGTCCGGTTCAGCCGTTTTCCAGGCCGGGAAGGCTTTCATGCTGAATCCATTGCCCGCATCAACGAAGAGATCTTTGAATTTGTCCGGCTACACAGGCAGAACGATTTTATTCACCGTTCGCTGGAAGAGTACAGGTGGATTGAGGAAAATCCGTGGCTGGTAACCCGAAGCCAGTCAGCCCACAACATTGCAGAGCGCTATCCCTTCACCTATGAAGTCCATGCATACAGACTGGAATGGGTGATCACCAGGGATGAAAAAAGCATCACTTCAGTGATGATGGTCTCAGCAAGGGACGGGGCCCTGAAAGTGCTTTCATACTGGGGTTCAGATGCCGGTTTGGCCCTGTCTGCTTTATTGGCGAAGGTTGCAGGGAACAAGAAGCTTCACTCCCTGGTTTTTTCCCATCCCCAATGGCTTGCCCAACTGCCACTCCTTAAGTCCCTTGGATTGAAAACAAGGGTGCTTCAAAGGTTGGTAGGCATTTCTAAAACCATCATGGAAGCGTTTCCCGGGGAAACAGTCATCCAGCTGGGAGACGGGGACTCGGTGTTTACCTAGGTGATCTTGTTAACATTCAAGGGAATAGCCTGTCAATAAATATTATTGAACCGGGGATTTCAAAGCTGTAACTTACTTTCATATTGGCTAAGAGTTAGCTGTCTAACTATTTAGAAATATGAAACGTACATTGGGATTGCTTTGTTTTCTTGTCCTGTTTGGATGTGAAATTGGTAACGAAGGTCCTGATCAAAAAAATCTTTCGTCCGTTATGGTTGAAGACTATTTAGGGACCAGGGATTATTATAAGTTTAAATACAACAAGGAGAACAGGCTGACCCGGTTCTCCTGGTATTCCGTCAACTGGTTAAACAATGGAATTGACTGGGTGCTGATTGAAGATAAAGTTGAGTACAAGTATTCGTCAGGCAAACTCATTGAGACGGTTTACTTTGATCACCAGGATCCGGACAAAGCCAATAAGAAGGAGGTGTATCAATACCTGGACGGGAGGCTGATGGCTGTCAGGGGATATGACGGGAGTGGGAGTCTGATCTATACCATCGATATCTCTTACCGCAATGACCGGATCTATAAGACCACCACCACCAAAGGAGATGCAATAAGCTACATTCTTTTCGAGTTCGATCAGGATAATGTGAAGAAATTGCGCTTGTTCCCAAATTCCCGTATGGATACAATCCGGATAAATTATACCTATGACGGCAGCAAAAATCCCTTTGCCTTACTGGGCCTGTTCCACTCGGAGATATACTGGTATGGTCCGCATCCTCCCTGTTTTATTTCAGCCAACAACGTAATCAACCAGGACAGGGAGTATGAATACAATGAAGAGGGTTATCCGGTTCTGCTCAGGGATGGGAATACCAAATACCACTACCTGTACGAGTAAATCCATCCCCTCGAAGCCAGACTGTGCCGGACTATGCCGGATCATTCCGGATCAGCCTGTCAATATCTGATTCGCTCAGGTTCGCACCGGTGATGTTTTCATTCTCGCATTGAAGGGTTCTGGAGGGAAATTTCTTAAGCAGGTTGTAGTTGTGGGTGGCCATCATCACTGCACGCCCGCTCTCCGAAATGCTCAAAAGGATTTGCATGAGGTCTGAGGAAGTGGCGGGGTCCAGGTTTCCGGTAGGTTCATCAGCCAGGATGATTTCAGGGTCATTGAGCAGTGCCCGGGCGATGACCACACGTTGTTGTTCCCCGCCTGACAGCTGGTGGGGCATTTTGTATCCTTTGTAGCCCAGGTTTACCTTTTCCAGTACTTCAGCGATCCGGTCGCTGATCTCTTCCTTGTTCTTCCATCCCGTAGCTTTTAATGCGAATTCCAGATTGCTTTCCACGTTGCGGTCGGTGAGCAGTTTGAAATCCTGGAAAACAATGCCCAGTTTCCTCCTCAGATAAGGGACCTCTTTCCGTTTGATCTTCTCCAGCTGGAATCCGGAAACTGTTCCAGTCCCATCAATGAGGGGCAATTCTGCATTGATGGTTTTTATCAGGCTGGTCTTACCGCTGCCGACCCTTCCGATCACATACACGAACTCACTCCTGCCCACAGAGAGGTTCACACTTTTAAGTACGATGTGATCATTTACACCAATCACTGCATTTTCGAGGGTGATGACATTGTCCAGCGCCATATTTTCTTTGATTTCCGTCAAAATTAAGAATTATAATCATACTAAAAATTAACAAACTACTGTTAATTAAAAAGAGATGTTGCTAAAAGAGCCGCCTGGAATATTCGTACTTTTATCTAGTTAATTCAAACCTTATGGTCAATCAACTGAAGCTATTCATTACCATCCTGATCTTTTCATTTCCTCTCTCTCTTCTCGGCCAGAAAAATCCGGTCTATGAATACGGAGACAATGCGTATATGAGGGGACTTCAGTTATTTGAAAAAGAGAAGTATGGCGCTGCCCGCCAGGTATTTGACCGCCTGGTTGCTGAAAATCCGGGGTCCAGGTCCGAGATCATCTCAGAAGCCTCCTTTTACAGGGCCATGTCGGCTGTGGAGCTTCGTAACGATGATTCCGAATACCTGGTTCAGACCTTCATCTCAGAATACCCTGAAAGTGCGCACGTGAATGAGGCAGCATTCAAGCTTGCTGACTACTTTTATGATAAAAACAGCTGGCCCAAGTGTATCTCCTGGTACAACAAAGTGGATCGTTTCAAGCTTAATACCAATGAATTATCCGAATACCACTTTAAAAAAGGCTATTCCTATTACATGCGCAATGATTTTGAATCAGCCAGGGTGGAGTTTTATGAAATCCTGGATGTGGAATCCTCCTATCATGCCCCGGCAGTCTATTACTACTCCCACATTCACTACGTTGATCAGAACTATGAAACTGCTTTGATGGGGTTCCGCATGATCGACCATGATCCCTTGTTTTCGGAGATCGCTCCCTATTATATCTCCCAGATCCTTTACATGCAGAAGAAATACAATGAAATCATTGAATATGCTCCGGCCCTGATGGATTCTGTCTCGGAAAAAAGGACGGGTGAAATCGCCAAGATCATTGGCGAGTCCTATTTCATGCTGAAACAGTACAAAGAGGCCATTCCATATCTTGAAATCTACCAGACCCATGCCAAGGCCTATACGGCCCGTGACCGTTACCAGCTGGCCTTTGCCTATTACAGCAACCAGGAATATCAGAACGCCAGGGAATTGTTTGAACCCATCAGTTACCAGACATCTGAACTGGCCCAGAGTGCGCTTTATCACCTGGCTGACTGTTATCTGAAACTTAACGAGAAAGGGAAGGCACGTGTGGCATTTTCGCAGGCTGCGAATATGGATTTCGATCCGAAGATCCAGCAGGATGCACTTTTCAATTTCGCCAAAGTTACTTTTGAACTTTCTATGAATCCCTTCAATGAGGCAGTCAGGGCGTTTGAGCGTTATATCAGGACCTATCCCGCTGCTGAAAACACCGATGAAGCGATCAATTACCTGGTCCTGGCCTACCTGAAAACAAGGAATTACAGCATGGCAATGAGCTCCATTGAAAAGATCAAACAGCGGAGCGACCAGATTGACAGGGCCCATCAGAAGGTGGCCTTTTACAGGGGGCTTGAACTCTATAAGAACCTCCGCTTTGACGAGGCTGTGGACGCCCTGGAAGTTTCAGCTTCATTCGCCAAATATGACCCGGTTATTGCCTCCCGAACCTATTTCTGGCTGGGAGAAGCGGCTTACCGGACCGGTGACAGACCTACAGCCAGGATGTACTACAACGAGTTCCTGGATGACGATTTCTCAAATCAGCAGGAAGAGTACGCCATGTGTCTTTACAGCATGGGATACCTCAGCTTCGATGAGAAGAATTATTCAGAGGCCATGGCGTGGTTTGGGAAGTACCTGAATCTTGTTTCGGGACAAAATTCATCAAGCATTGGGGACGCATACAACAGAATGGCAGATTGTTATTTCGTGAATACCAATTACACACAGGCCATAGACTATTAT
>JAZDPG010000097.1:0-26937 GCA_043797815.1 Bacteroidota bacterium | reverse complement strand
AATTCTTTTAATATCCATCCTGTTACTGAAAAGATATGCGAGGTGAATTTGATAACCCCGTACCTCATAGAAAATGGTAGTATGTTTGCTCAAGACCGCCTTCCGCAACCTTGGCTGTACTTCCGACACAGGAAATAACCTCGGATTCTATGCAATTAGATCAAGTTGCCTAGTTAACTTCTCTTTGAAGGAAACAAGTTCCCTCTCAGACCATTCTGATTCAAGGTAAGAGATTATTCCTTTCAAGTTATCCTGAGCCTCATCAGACCAGAATATTTTATAGTCCATATTTCTTCTTGACTTGATCGTGCGGTGTTACTCTTCCGGCATCGATATCGCGAAGGCCGCGCTCTATTCCTTGTCTCATTTCATCGGAAAGAACCTGCCACCAATCATTTCCTGCATCACTGGAATCCTTTACTATTTTCAGATATGAAATAGTATCATCATCATCCAGATGGGCCAGCCACTCAATCAATTCAAGTTTTAATGCTTCGTGTCCCATAATTATGGCTTTCTTCAAAGTTACTAAATCTCGAGGATCATTGCCAATCTATCATGATTCCTTATAAATATAATAACTCCTATTTTAAGGTGATGGTTTTCATGGTGTATAGAACGGGGGAAGTAAGTCGCCGAGGAACGAGGTCGGCTTTACTGATTGTTATACCGATAGTCACTACACTTCAAGAAACCAAAATTCAATCTACTTTTCCGACTAGTTCCTTTTCCCTGCATCGTCTGATTGCGCTTTAAGGCTGGCCACTAGCCCAAGTATGCAAAGCAGATATCCGATACCGATTATACCTAACCATGAAGGTGAAAACTGTGATGTCCTCGAACTAAGGAGGAGCTCAAGATGTCTAACGATATTCATATATTCTACGCCGCAGGTAAACGCCCATGCTGCCAAGAGGTAACGCGGGCCAAGATTATCGCCTCGACGGCTTTTCCAAGCACCAAACAGCAATAGTATAGCCATAAGATAATGATCCATCCCCCAAGCAATGGGCCCTCCGCCCCAAAGGCGCAAAGTTTCACCCGAGATGAGGGCGATCCCGATTGCAATCGCGAGACGTCGACTAAAGATCAGATTTATAGATCTTGACCTAAAAGTCTTCATTCTTTATTTTTTTTACCTTGCTAATAATGATAATAATTTGATAATGGTATAACGGTGGAACTAAGCCGCCGCAGCGTGGCGCGGGCTTTGCTTTATTTGCAAAGGGCGTGAAACGCGTAAAGCGGTCGGCTTTAGTTCTTTGTTATATGATATTTAATTCGCTGATAGAATAAATTCCTCAATTTCATCAGCAATATATTTCGCTCCTACTGAATTCTGATGTATTCCATCAGTTAGTATTAAGTATCCATTTCTTCGGGATATTTTGTCAAAACTCATGAAGAATAGAAAGTGCATGAATAGCGATTTATAGGCTAGTCTTTGACTACTTAAGTAATCTTTCCCTCTACCATTATTCTTTTGATTGAGAAATTTCTCTTGCCTTTCGAAAACAGATAGGTATTTCACATTTTCATTACCTGCAATACTTTTAAGCTCAGTATTATACTCTTCAATAGTTTTATTTTCCAAAGAGTCAAGATTTTCACCTATAATTGGTAATGAGGCTATTGCGATCCTTGCATCTGTCTCAGTCTTCAATTGTTTTATCATATTTGTGATGTTATTCCTGTAGTGCAAAACTGACGGCTCGTGAGGAATTTTCTTCAATTTTCTTGTTAGCTTAGCTAGCCTGGGATCCAAAGATGATAGTACATCATTTGTCCTTACAAGTATTATCACAAAATCAGGCGATGATTTTACTGCATTTTCGATTTTGCTTAGGACGTTATAAGATTCGTAACCAGCAACACCATGATTTATGAATTTATAGTTTTTAGTCCCCAACCTTCTTTTCAATATCTTCACATAACTACTGCTAATCTTGCCTTGTGTTATGCTTGCGCCTAAGAAAATCACAGTCTTTTTTTCATTCATACGATTAATGACTCAAAATCCTTGAGATTATTAATTCAATTTTCGACTGTTTTGAAGTTTATGATTGGGTTGCTTATTAAATATTCATATAACATTTATTCTACTGCCTTTTGCGGTATATTACTCCTTTGGTTTAGGGAATTCTGGTGATTTGCATGGATATTACTAGTCTCATAATAATGAAATCTGAAGGGTCTGGATAAAAAAATATGAAACTGTGCAGTCAATGGTCTTTGCACAGCTTCGCCACGTCATTCCCAGTGAGAATTACCTTCAGATCAAAGAATGCTAAAGAAAATTACGAAGAAATATCCTCTGAAACAAAACAAAAATCCTTCGATCCCAGGACTTTCCATGAGCTTTTTTGAGTTCCCGGCTTGGTTTGGAATCCGGTGTTTCTGGAATTGATAAGGAGTAAAAGCGTAATAGAATATGAACAGATAGGCATGATCAGATAGAAAATAATATAACTGCTTTATTTTCATAACTATAGAATTCGCACCTATCACTTCAGTTATAGTACTGAAAGGACGTACATCAGTTGGATATACAGGTATATCATCTTCCACAACAAAAGACATCCCGAAGATATGGGGGGACAGGAGATAGCCGATTTCCTCACCCACCTTGCAGTGAAAAGGTACGTTTCCGCTTCCACCCAGAACCAGGCATTAAATGCGCTTGTCTTTTTGCATAAAAAGGTGCTAAAGATTCCGCTGGACAATTTTGACCTGAATGAGATTCTGGTTCGTGGAGGGAAAGGAGACAACGATCGGAGAACGGTCCTCCCTTGCAGGTTGATACCGCAACTAAAAAGACAAATAGAGAAGGCCAGGCTCAGACTGGAAGAGAATCTGCTGGTAAATGGGTTTGCAGGAACCTCCATGCCGGAAGCGTTGGAAAGAAAGTACCTGAACGCTCCGATGGAACTGGCATGGCAGCATATTTTTCCAAGCCGAAAACCGGCCTTTGACCCTCGTTCAGAAAAATTGAAACAACATTTTCGCCATGAAAGTTACCATGATTTACACCCATGTGCTGAACAGAAATAAATTTAATGTTCAAAGCCCGCTTGATACCTGGATGTTATGAGAGGGTCTGCTGAACTGGATGATTCGCTGCATTTTCATTATCTTGGTTGTAGAAATAATGAATCCTCCCATGAAACTACAGACCGGCGTATCTCTCCCCGAATACCCCTTTCGCCTGGATCACCACACCCCGGTCATGCTCATGGGTTCCTGTTTTACCGGGAACATCGGGAAACAGTTGGAACGGTACCTCTTCCCCGTTACCATCAATCCTTTCGGGACCATTTACAATCCGCTTTCGGTAATCAGGTGCCTGGATGCACTGCTGGAGAAAGAGGCATATGAAGCTGCGGACCTGCAACAACACAATGGCCTCTGGTTCTCCTTCGACCATTACACCGGCTTCTCATCACCCGACAGGGAGCAGTGCCTTCATCACATAAACACGGTTTTCCGACCGGCCCGAGAGGTGCTTCACAATGCGGGCATACTGGTAATCACCTGGGGCACCGCATGGGTTTACCGGTACAGGGACCCGGAACAGGTGGTCTGTAATTGCCACAAGATCCCGGCAAGCGAATTTATACGTACCAGGCTTACCACCAAAGAGATCATCAAGGCCCATGAAGCGTTCCTTCCCCGGCTTTTTGAAATCAACCCTGATCTGAAAATCCTTCTTACCGTAAGCCCGGTAAGGCACTGGAAAGACGGTGCCCGGGGGAACCAGCTCAGCAAGGCATCCCTGCTGCTGGCAACGGAAGCGCTGGAAGCAATATTTCCCGAAAATGTTTTCTATTTCCCGTCCTATGAGATCGTGATGGATGAGTTGCGTGATTACCGTTTCTACAGGGAAGATATGCTCCATACCAATGATACGGCCACTGCGTACATCTGGGAGAAGTTCCGGGAAGTACTGGTATCCCCGGCGTCTCAGGAGATCATACGGGAACTGGAACCCATCATCAGACTGTTTGAACACCGGCCGCCGGATGCGGAAGGGGACAAATACCTGCAATTAATCAAGCGAAAAAAAGAGATGCTGGCGGACTATAAAAAGAGATTTCCCTTCCTTCCCTGGGAATCGCTTCACGCGGATTGAAATCAATGTTTTAGGAAATAATTCGATGTTTTTGTTTATTTTTTTTTCATATTACTTGAACAATATCATGGTGCCGTTGTTTGGTCAGTGTAACAACCTTATTGCAATGAAGACCACAAGAATTATACTGATCATTCTGGCCATGTTGCCCGTCCCGTCCCTTTTTGCGCAGCAGGGAATTATCCAGGGGAGGGTTTACAACGTCAAGAACAATGAGCCGGTGGAGTTTGCCACCATTGCCATATACGGAACTTCCATTGGCTCCATCAGCGATCTGGACGGGAATTTCCTTTTTACCGGCCTGGAACCCGGATATGTTGAACTGAGGGTCTCTTCTGTTGGATTTGAGACCTATGTGTCCGAAGCCATCCAGGTAACCAATGCCAAAAAAGTATTCATAGAGATCCCCCTGGCAGAAGCCAATGTACAGCTTGATGAAGTGGTGGTGAAGGCCTCTCCTTTCAGAAAGATCAAAGAGTCGCCCGTATCACTGCAGCGTATCAGTATTGAAGAGATTGAAAAGAGCCCGGGAGGCAACAGGGATATTTCCAAGGTGATCCAGTCCTTTCCGGGGGTTGCCTCTACGCCTGCCCAAAGAAATGATGTGATTGTGCGTGGAGGGGGGCCCAGTGAAAATACCTTTTACCTGGACGGTATCGAGATCCCCAACATCAACCACTTTGCCACCCAGGGGGCTTCGGGCGGACCGGTGGGGATTATCAACGCGGACTTTCTCCGGGAGGTCAACCTCTATACGGGTGCATTCCCCGCAAACAAAGGAGACGCACTAAGCTCGGTGATTGACCTCTACCAGGTGGACGGGAGCCAGGAAAAACTCAACTTCAAGGGCTCGGTGGGTGCTTCCGACCTGGCTCTCACCCTGAACGGTCCCCTGGGTGAGAACACCACGTTTATCGCTTCCTACCGCCGATCTTACCTGCAGTTCCTTTTCCAGGCCCTCGGTTTGCCCTTCCTGCCCAAATACAATGATTACCAGTTTAAAATTAAAAGCAGGCTCAATGAAAAAAATGAGATTTCCCTTGTGAGCATTGGATCATACGATAACAACAACCTGAACCTGGATGCCAATGAAACGGAAGAGCAGCGCTTTATACTGGGGTACCTTCCCGAGAGCTTTCAGTGGAGTTATGCCATTGGAGCCGTTTACAAGCATTACGGTGAAAAAGGATACGATACCTGGGTATTAAGCCGCAACTACCTGCACAACGAAAACCTGAAATACCAGAACAACATCAAGGAGGACCCTTTCAAGACCCTTGATTACAATTCGGATGAAATTGAAAACAAGTTCCGCTATGAACACACCTCCGGTTATAAAGGCGGATTAAGGGTCAACTACGGCGCCAACCTGGAATACGCCAAATTCTATGCGAGGAATTTCAACAAATCATTTGTGTACGAACAACCGGTTGAATTCAACACCGAATCGGCGTTTGATCTTTTCAAATGGGGTGCGTTCGGACAGGTGAGCAAGGACCTGCTGGAAAAAAGGCTGGTGGTTTCCCTGGGACTCAGGGCCGATGCCAACAACTTCAATGATAACATGATGAACCTTGTGAACCAGCTTTCTCCCAGGTTTTCGGCCTCCTACCAGCTGACCACCGGATGGTACCTGAATTTTAACACTGGCCGGTTTTACCAGCTTCCCCCGTACACCGCCATGGGTTACAAAAATCCGGAAGGCATCATGGTCAATCAGGCCGAAATCAAGTACATCCAGTCGGATCACTTTGTTGCAGGCATTGAATGGCTGCCCGATGCAGAATCCAAAATAAGCGTAGAGGGTTTCTATAAAAAATACAACAACTATCCTTTTTCCCTGATTGATTCCATCTCCCTGGCCAGCAAAGGAGCCGATTTCGGGCTGTTTGGAAGCGAGCCGGTTCAATCCATTTCCAAAGGGAGGACATTCGGAGCCGAATTCCTTTACCGCAACAGGGACCTTTGGGGAACGAACCTGACCATTTCCTATACCCTGGTAAGAAGCGAAACAGAACCTCAGAAGGAATCCCTCACCCCCCTGGGCTGGATTCCAACTAACTGGGACAATGTGCACCTGTTGAACATCTACGGGTTCCGCAAATTCAAAGGCAACTGGCAGGTTGGATTCAAGTGGAGGTTCGTGGGCGGACAGCCTTACACCCCTTTCGACGCCTATACTTCGTCCCTGGTGGATTACTGGGATGTGACAGGATTTCCGGCCTATGATTACAACCAGTACAACCAGCTCAGGTATGAATCCTTTCACCAGCTGGATTTGCGGGTGGACAAAGAGTGGTATTTCTCACGAATAACCATTAATTTGTATGCGGACGTACAAAATGTTTACAACAACAAATCGACCAGCAGTACTTTTCTGGTGCAGGAACTGGATGCCACCGGAAATCCGGTCATAACAAACCCGTCGGATCCGCCGGAACTGCAACAGTACAGAATGAAAGAACTGAAATCGACTGCAGGAACTGTACTGCCAACCATTGGAATCATTATTGAGTTTTAAACGTTACGCCATGAGAAAATCCATTCAGATCTTAATGCTGGTGATGATCACCATTTCCTGCACCACCTCCAGGGTTCCTGTGGATGAGGTTCCCGACGAGTTCACGACAAATCCCGCAGGAAAAGGGACCACTCTGGAAATCGAAATGACCCGGGGAGAAGGACATAACCACCCGCTGATGGCCGTCTGGGTTGAAACCGAATCCGGTGAATTTATTCAAACACTTTATGTGTCCGAATCCATCGGCAAAGGCGTATTCAAACATGGAGATACGTCAAAGGGATTCTGGATGCCGGGCGAGATCCGGAGACCTGCCGCCCTGCCTTACTGGTCACATCAAAGGGGAATCAAGACGGAAGATGGCCTCTACCTTCCCACACCCGAGAATCCCATCCCGGATGCCTATACAGGTCCAACTCCGGGGAGAAGTTTTATCCTGAAAACAAAACTGGATGAAGCAGGGACCCACAAATTTAAAGTGTTGTTCGAAATCAATCAGACCTGGGACTGGAACGAATTCTGGACCAATGACAAATTTCCGGACGATGCAGAATATAAAACCTCCTGCCAGCCGGCCCTTGTCTATGCAGTCACCATCGACCTGGATAATCCCAAGGAGGAGTATAGGATGGAGATCATCGGCCGGAGTCACCACTCCGGTGCCAATGGCATCTTGTATGACGACCTTCAGACCCTGACCACCGCCCTTCATATCGCCCGGGAGATTGTGGTTCGGGTCAGAGGTTAAATCTGCTTTCCAGCCATTTTTCTGTAACAATCCCCTTTCATGTTCGTCATAGAAACGAAGTCAAAGGTGTACGCACCGTACGAAATCGAACATGGCCGTCTCAAAAATGAACACTTTATTCCCAACTAAGAAACAGTTACCTTGTTCTTTTCCTGTATTTTACATACTTTGGCATATTGATTGTTTTTTAGTTCCATCATTTACAAAAACCAAATCTGATGATTAAAACTGTTGACCTTGTAAAGGTTTTTCGCACCGACGAAGTAGAAACCACTGCACTGAACAATGTAAACATTGAAGTAAAAGACGGAGAGTTTGTGGCCATCATGGGTCCCTCCGGATGTGGGAAATCAACCCTTTTGAATATCCTGGGCCTCCTGGACAATCCTACCGGTGGTTCTTACATTTTCCATGAAACCGAGGTGGCAAACCTCAAAGAAAAAGGGAGGACCAACCTGCGCAAAGGCAATATCGGATTTGTCTTCCGGAGCTTCAACCTGATTGACGAACTGACCGTTTATGAAAATATCGAGCTGCCACTTCTCTACCTGAAGATGAGCGGATCAGAGCGCAAGAAGAAAGTGGAAACCGTTATGGAACGGATGAAGATCAGTCACCGGAAAAACCACTTCCCGCAGCAACTCTCCGGTGGTCAGCAACAGCGGGTAGCCATTGCACGTGCCGTGGTAACCAATCCGAAACTGATCCTGGCGGATGAGCCCACAGGTAACCTGGACTCGGCCAACGGGGCTGAAGTGATGGCGCTGCTTACCGAGTTGAATGAAGACGGGACCACCATCGTTATGGTAACGCACTCTCCCAGCGATGCAGAAAAGGCACACAGAATCATCCAGCTTTTCGACGGTCACGTGGTTACTGAAAACATCCACAGAAAATTGTAGATTCGGGTCTTTTAGGGGTTAAGAACATGAGTTTTCTCATGTTTTTTGTGAATCTGATCACACATCTTTGTATGTACATTTAGGTTAACAACAGGGTTAGATTTAGGGCTTGAAAAGCTGTCCGCCAGGGCAGCTTTTCTATTTTTCTCATCATTGGTATTCTAACTTAATCAATAATTGGCTATATTCGTTACCAATTTCAGTATAACCCAAACCACCTCTGAAAATGAAGCATTTAAAATTCACATTGGCTTTGACTTTATCACTTCTGATCCTCTCCTCCTGCGGAAATAAAAAGAAGCCGGAAGCGCAAATGTCAAAAGATTTTAAGATCGAAGATTATATCAAAGCAGCTGAAGCCATTGAGCCCAACATGAACAGGGTAGAGCAGATTTTCAATATCCTGGATATGGTGAACGCCGAGTATTATGATGTGCTGACCAACGATCCTTACAGCGCTCACCAATACAAGGTTTCCTATCCAATTGCTGCTGCCAACCTGGGAATTTACATGACGGACATCATCTATAACCTCTACGGGGACAACAATGAAGGCATGTACCTCTCCTTTGCAGCGGCACAAGAACTGGCCAGGTACATTGGCATTGATTCAAAATTCGGATCCTGGACCATCGAGAACCTGGAAGGGACCATGGCGAAAAGGGATACGGTTACCATGCTTTTCAACAAACTTCTGGAGGACAGCAAGAATTACAATTCAGAGAAGGAGATGGTGTTTGTACATACTGCTTTCCTGACCGGATCTTTTGTGGAGAAAGTCCACATCACAAGCAGCCTGCTCAAGCAAAAAATGGCTGCCGCCGACCTCACCCAGGACCAGGAAGCCGATATCAGGGAACTCCTTGTGATCTACCTGAACCAGCTGGATCCATCAGCGAGCATTCTTTGTGATGCGTTCGAGCGCCAGCAGGATCAGCTGAGCGGACTGGTGGTTCTGACCACATTCCAGAAATTGAAGGAACTTTCTGTCCAGCTTAAATCGGTAAAATCCAGCCTGGTTGTTGCTCCCATCAGTGAGATAGCAGCCAATAAGGAGCTGGCGACCACCTTCAGCCTGATCTCCAATCTTCGCACTGTGCTTGTAACGGCTTCAAAGTAAGATCTGTTTAAATACATGAATTGTATAAAAAAGGGTGTCTTTATAAGGGCACCCTTTTTCTGTAGCCATAAAAAGGATACCCAAAGAGAGTAAGAAACCGTCTCAGGTGATCTTCCCATTTTTATTATATTTGGCTGAAACCAACACTGCAGCCCTATGAATTTTCTCGGTAACCTGATCTGGCTGGTTTTCGGCGGACTGGCCACCGCCATCGGATATTTCATGGGCGGCGTGGCCATGATGGTCACCATCATCGGCATTCCCTTCGGTTTCCAGTTGATCAAGATCGGCTCCCTTTGCCTGTGGCCTTTCGGAAGAACCTTTGAGGTAAAAAAAGGTGAACTGCCCGGATGCCTCTACAGCCTGCTGAACATTGTATGGCTTTTCATAGCAGGTCTCTGGATTGCCCTGCTCCACTTGTTGTTCGGCTTCCTGCTTTTAATCACCATCATCGGTGCCCCGTGGGGACTGCAGCACTTCAAACTGGCTTCCTTTGCCCTTTCCCCATTTGGAAGAAAAGTGGATATCGTGGGCTAATGCAAATTTTAAACATCCCATATGAAGAAGTATTTAGTTCTTTTATCTTTCCCCTTTCTCCTTGTAGCTTCATGCAGCCATGAAACTTACAGGAAAACGGATACAGGAGTGATTATATCGCTGAACCCGGCGGATGAGTCCCAGCCCGGGCTTGTAAAAATCGAAGTGATTAACGATAATATCTTCAGGATCAGTGCCACACCGGGGGAATCATTCCCTGTACGTAAAAGTCTGGCAGTGTTGCCGCGTGAATCCGGGAGAGCAAACTTTTCGGTTTCCGAATCCGAAGGAAGCGTCCGGGTTTCCACCCCCGGTATCAGCGCAAGTGTATCCCTTTCCACAGGCGCCCTCACCTTTTCAGATCAGGATGGGAATTCCATCCTTCAGGAATCGCCTGAAGGGGAAAAATCATTTACGCCCATCACGATTGACAACAGCACGGGTTACTCCATCAGGCAGGTATTTGAATCCCCTTCCGATGAGGCATTTTTCGGCCTGGGTCAGCACCAGAGCGATGAATGGAACTACAAGGGCAAGAATGAGGTGCTGTACCAGTACAACACGAAAGTATCCATCCCCTTTGTGGTCTCAAACCGGAACTACGGGATTCTGTGGGATAATTATTCCCTGACCAGATTCGGAAGTGTGGAGGAGTATGCCAACCTTTCCCGGTTCAAATTATACAATGCTGCCGGAGAAGAGGGAGGTCTTACGGCCACTTACACCACGGCAGATGGAGAGGTTTTCATGGAGCGCACAGAGGCTGAGATCGATTATGAAAACAACTCCGCGGTAAGAAAATTCCCGGAAGGGTTTCCGTTCTGGCAATCCCGGATCACATGGGCGGGAGAGATGGAAGCGGCCCAGGCGGGTGAATACGAATTCAAACTTTATTACGCCGGATACACCACTGTTCTTGTGGATGGTGCGGAGCTTGTTCCCCAGCGCTGGCGGACAGCCTGGAATCCCAATACCTATAAATTCAGGGTTCACCTGGAACAAGGGAAACGGGTACCGGTTTCCGTTCAGTGGGAACCCGACGGGGGCATATCCTATCTTGGTTTGAAAGTGTTGGGGCCCCTGGACCCCATCGAACAGGGAAAACTATCCCTCTGGTCGGAGATGGGACAGGAGATGGACTATTACTTTATCCATGGGGAGAACATGGACGGGGTGATCAGCGGATACCGCACCCTCACCGGGAAGGCCCCCATCATGCCGCAATGGGCCTACGGTCTGTGGCAGAGCAGGGAGCGTTACAAGACCCAGGATGAGATTACCGGCACCCTGGCTGAATTCCGCCGTCGAAGGATCCCCATCGATAACATTGTACAGGATTGGTCATACTGGAAGGAGGACCAGTGGGGCAGCCATGAATTCGACGCAGCACGTTTCCCCGACCCGGCAAAAATGGTTAAAGACATCCATGCCATGAATGCCCACGTGATGATCTCGGTCTGGCCCAAGTTCTATATAAACACTGAACACTACAGGGAATTGGACCAAAGGGGATGGATCTACCAGCAGGCAGTGAAGGACAGCATCCGGGACTGGATCGGGCACGGTTACATCGGATCGTTCTATGATGCCTATTCAGAAGGTGCACGCAAGCTCTTCTGGGAACAGATGAACGAAAACCTCTACAGTCTGGGCATAGATGCATGGTGGATGGACGCGTCGGAACCCGACATCCTCTCCAATTCCAGCCTCGACTACAGGAAAAAACTGTCCGGCCCTACTGCCCTGGGGTCCTCTACCGAATTTCTGAATACCTATGCACTGGTCAATGCCGATGCCATCTTCACCGGGCAAAGGAGTGTTGACCCCAACAAACGCGTGTTCCTGCTCACCCGCTCGGGTTTTGCAGGGCTGCAGCGATACAGCACCGCCACCTGGAGCGGGGATATCGGGACCAGGTGGGAAGATATGAAGGCCCAGATATCGGCCGGACTGAACTTTGCGCTCTCGGGGATCCCCTACTGGACCATGGATATCGGGGGTTTTTGTGTGGAACACAGGTATGAACGGGCCGCTGAAGGCAGCAAGGACCTGGAGGAGTGGCGTGAATTGAACACCAGGTGGTACCAGTTCGGAACCTTCGTTCCCCTCTACAGGTCGCACGGACAATATCCCTACCGGGAGGTGTTCCATATTGCACCTGTCAACCACCCGGCATACCGGTCCATCGTGAAATACAATAAGTTAAGATACAGGCTGATGCCCTACATCTACTCTCTGGCAGGTAAGATTCATTTCGATGACTACACCCTCATGCGGGCCCTGGTTATGGATTTCCCTGGAGATGAAAAGGTCACAGGGATCAGCGACCAGTACATGTTCGGCCCGTCGCTCATGATCTCACCTGTTTATACATACATGGCAAGGGAACGGGAGATCTGGTTTCCTGGCTCAGAGGGTTGGTATGATCTTGAAACGGGTAAATTCTTTACCGGAGGTCAGCAAATCACCATCCCTGCCCCCTACGAAAAGATACCCATCCATGTAAAGGCCGGATCGATCATACCGGTGGGACCGGACATCCAGTTTGTAGGTGAGAAACCGGGCGATCCCATTCTCCTCTATGTCTATGGGGGAACAGACGGGGAGTTTACCCTTTATGAAGACGAAGGCCTGAATTATAACTATGAAAAAGGTGCCTTTTCGAAGATCAGATTCAGATATGAAGACGCCACCGGAACCCTGGTTATCGGGCAGCGGGAGGGAACTTTCAAGGGCATGCCGGAAAATCGCAGTTTCGGTGTGGTGTATGTAACGAAGAATCACCCGTCAGGTCTCGATCCTGATGCCCGGCCTGTTCAAATCATTGAATACACAGGCACTGAAACAACCATAAAATTCTAAATTATGTTACGAAAAACACAGAGAGCACTTATTTCAACCGGAGCGATCTTCCTGTCAGTTCTGATGGCATCTTCATGCACCAACAACAACTGGCCACAGTTCAGGGGTCCGGAGCAAAACATGGTAGCCAAAGCCAGGAATCTTCCCGGGGAGTGGGGTGAAGGGTCCCATATCCGCTGGACCGCAGAAATTAACGGGGAGAGCTGGGCATCACCGGTTGTCTGGGGAAAGAAAGTATTCATTTCCACGGCAGCACCGGTGAAGGTTGCTCCTCCGCCTGAACGCCAGGATGGAAATCCTCCCTCCGGAGATGAGGTGCCAGGTTATCTGAATGATATTTACCGCTGGCAGGTAACTTGTTTGGACCTCTCCACCGGGGAGACGCTGTGGAACCAGGTGGCCCGTGAGGGAAATCCGAAGATCAATAAAAACAGGGCCCACAACTATGCAGGTGAAACCCCGGTAACCGACGGAGAGCGGTTGTATGTCTATTTCGGCATGACCGGCGTTTACTGTTATGACCTGGATGGCCGGTTGCTCTGGGAAAAAGAGTTGGAGGCTTATGAGACATTGAATGGCTGGGGAACCGGAGCCTCACCGGTGGTCCACGAAGGATTGCTTTACATCCAGGCGGATAACGAGGTGCATTCCTATCTGGTGGCCCTGGATGCAGCCACAGGGGATGAAGTGTGGAGGGTTGACAGGGATGAAAAGACCAATTACAGCACTCCGTTCATCTGGAAAAACAGTGTGCGGACCGAACTGGTTGCCGGCGGAAAGAGGGCAAGGTCCTATGACCTGCTCACCGGTGAAATTTACTGGGAACTGGATGTGCCCGGCTATTATAACATCCCCTCACCGGTGGCTGACAAGGACTTCCTCTACCTGGGCAACACCGCATGGCGGGATATCCCCGGCTCCCTCTTATGCGTCAGGGCAGGGGCCGAAGGGAACATCAGTCCGGCTGAAGGAGCGACCACCAGCAGCGGTGTGGCATGGTCCATCACGGATGCGCCCACTTCCAATCCCTCCCCCCTCCTTTATGAAGGCCTTCTCTACCTGGTCAGCAACCGGGGCGGAGAAGTAACCTGTATTGAGGCCTCCACAGGCATACAGGTATACCGCGAGAAAATCGAAGGGGTCGCTGCCTGCTGGGCCTCTCCCTGGCGTTATGGGGACAAGGTCTATTTTACCGACGAGAACGGCGTGACCAGGATCCTCAGAGCCGGAAGGGAGTTTGAGCTGCTTGATGAAAACACCCTGGATGACAAGTTTTGGGCATCTGTGGCCGTCACCAAAGATGCCTGGCTGATGAAGGGGGTGGCGAAGTTGTACTGTATCGGGGATTGATTTACAGGGATCAATCCTTGAAAAGCATGGGCGTGAACTCGGAGAGGTAGATGCGCCAGTTCTTCCAGATGTGACCACCCTCGCTTTCGCGGTAGGTGTATTTCATTCCCATTGCATCCAGTTTGGACATAAACTCCACATTGTTTTTGTGGAGAAAATCTGTTTTGCCGCATCCGATCCAGTAGAGCCTGTACCCGTTCTCCATCTGTTTTTTCAGGGTGCCGTCAAAATCCGCATATACCTTGGAAGAATTGTCCTGGGAAGGCATAATCGCAGCTGAAAAGAGTCCCACATAATCAAAGGTATTGGGATAATACCTGGAAATATGCAATGCGTGGTACCCTCCCATGGAGAGGCCTGCCACCGCCCGGCTTTCCTTCTTAGGGTTTACCCTGTAGCTCTTCTCAATGAAATTCACTATATCCATAAAGGTCTCCTCATAGGTGCCATCCATGGTTTTCGGGACCATAAACTGTGGTTTGTAATAGCCCTGGGTTCCTTCACCGGGAGCTGCATCCTGGATCACATTCCCGTTGGGCATGACCACAATCATCGGCTTCACCTTTCCCTGGGCAATCAGGTTGTCCATGATCTGGGAAGCCCGGCCCAGCTCCATCCATGCCTCTTCATCCCCACCGGCACCATGCAGCAGGTAAAGTACCGGGTACTTCCCCGAAGAGGTTTCATACCCGGGGGGGGTGTAGACGGTGATCCTTCTGTTCATGTTGTTTCCCGGTGAATCGTACCACCGACGGGTCACCGATCCATGGGGGACATCATTGACCCTATAAAGGTCGGCCTGCTCTCCTCCGATAATGAAGATGTTGGTGTTGGTTGCAATGTCCCTGATCAGAAAGGCATTGTTGGGATCACCGGTCCGGATTCCGTCAACCAAAAAATAATAACCATACAATTCAGGCTCAAGTAATGCAGTAGTATAGGTCCAGATCCCCTTCTCATCCTTTGTCATTGCCTCCGAGCCGGGTATCCATCCCTCGGCCGGCATCCAGTCGCCCGAGATTTTCACCTCAGTTGCCCCGGGTGCATTCAGGCTGAAGGTAACGCTTCCGTCTTCATGGATCTCCGGAGAGGTGATCTCCTCCCCTCCCCAGAGGGCCTGCTGGGCCAGGGAGGGAAATAAAAGTGTACCCAAAATGGTCATGGCCAGAATCAGTTGTTTTTTCATATCGATTTTATGGTCTATGTAAAGGTATAAGTTTCTGGTTCTATTTCTTGCACATCAGTAAATTTCATTTTTGAAAAGTGCTTTGAACTGGGTGGAATTATACTTCGAATCCTTGCATAAGAAGACGGTGTGATAGTCAAAGTTCGCAAAGGTGCCATATGGATTCTCTATGACATCAATCTCCTCAACCTCGTTAAAATATCTGAGATAACTTTGTTTTGTCCAGTTTGGGTCCGCAATGGCGATCACGGATATTCCAGACTGAAATTCCGGTACCCATTCAAAATATGAACTATGGAAGGAGAATGCCCTTGGGAGCTTATACCTCCTCCCCAGCAGGTTGACTGCTCCGGCCTGCGCATAGTTCCTTCCCCAGATCAGGCAGTTGCTTTGTTCCTCAGGTCCCAGATTCTCATAAGTCATTTTCACAGATTTCATGATCGGGTCCCAAACCTCCCAGGAATAATAATTGTCAAACCGCAGGATGGTCTTCTGATCCTCGTTCTTCTCCAGGCTGTACCAGGAGATGTAGTTTTCCAGTTTCAGCAGTGGCATTCCATGAGGCAGAAGCAGAACCCCGGCAATACAGAGTACCACAATATATGCGTAGATGACCACCCTGAGCTCCCTGAACCAATGTTCAATGATTGCCGATCCCAGGGGTATAAGTCCGAGGATAATGGGCATGTAATAGTAGAATTTTCCCCTGGCAATGAGAAGCAGAAGAAATGAAAAAAGGAGTGTAAAGGTGAGTAAGCGGAATTTCCTGAAATGCTTAAGAAAAGGAATGACAAGCAATGCCGGTACCCAGATTACCATGGTGACAGGATTCATAAACATAGCCAGAAGTTTGAATTCATCCAGAATAGAAACCTGTTTCAGCTGAGTATCATACAATGCATACATATGTCTGAATAAGGGGAAATGGTGGTCATACTGCCACCAGAGGTTGGGTGATATAATGACCAGGAAGAGCAGGACTGCCATCCACAGGGCCCTCTTCCTTAAAAGGTCTCTTCGAAAGAGAAGGAGTGAAAAAAACAGTCCGCCGAACAGGAATCCGATGCTGTATTTGGTCAGAAAACCCAATGCGGTGAAAATTGCCATGTAAAAAATCTTCCTGTCTCCCGGCTCCTGGCACCAGGATGCCAAAAAATATATACTGATGATCCAGAACATGAGTTCAAATCCCACCGGAACAAACAAGATATGGGCCGCGGCAAACCCGGGAGAAAAAACGATGCATGTGAGCGTGATTCCAACTGCCAGCAATCCGCCTCCCAGTCTCTTTGTGGTCAGGGCAGCAAAAATCAGGCTTACCACACATGCAATGTTGGTGAACAGGTGGTGGATAAAGATGGAGTCAGAATGGAACAAGTTCTGCACCCAGGCAAACATCCCGATCATGGGGGGAAAGTCCATGTACCCGGCTGACAGGTGATCCCCGGCTTCGATATGCAGGAACTCATCACTCATGAAACCTGAGTTTGAAAGGGCAACAAGGTTGAGTGATATTTTAACCAGGGATGCAACCAGAATCATGATATATTCCGGCGCAATGCTCCGCAATTTCATGTATAATTCTCTGTCCCTGGTTCTTCCAGTCATATTGTCAGGATCCTCTGGTTAAGATAGTGCAATTTGATACTTTTTCGATGGAACAGTATCCATTTATTGATTATTTTGCATCAGATTACATTGAATTCGCCTTCTGTATGCCTGGAATCGAAACAAACTTTTAGTATGAGTAAACGCACCATCATATTGATCGTCCTGGCACTGGCCGGCACCATGTTATCCGCCCAGAAATTCAAAGGGCTTGCACCTACTCCTCCCATGGGCTGGAACAGCTGGAATCATTTTGCCTGCGAAGTAGATGAGCACCTGATCATGGAGGTAGCCGATGCCATGGTTGAATCGGGAATGAAAGATGCAGGTTATGTGTATCTGAATATCGATGACTGCTGGCATGGGGAAAGAGACAGTCTGGGATTTATCCATCCTGATCCGGACCGGTTCCCGAACGGAATGAAAGCACTGGCCGATTATATCCACTCAAAAGGATTGAAACTCGGGATCTACTCCGATGCAGGCTGGCAGACCTGTGCGGGAAGGCCGGGAAGCAGGGGATACGAATACCAGGATGCCCTGATGTACGCCAGGTGGGGCGTGGATTACCTGAAATATGACTGGTGCAATACCGAGGGTTTGAACGCCCAGGGAGCCTATCTGACCATGCGCAATGCCCTCTATGCTGCCGGAAGGCCCATTGTGTTCAGCCTGTGCGAATGGGGGAACAATGAACCCTGGAAATGGGGGAAGAACATCGGGCACCTCTGGAGAATTTCGGGGGATATATACAACTGTTTTGATTGTGTCAAAGACCACGGTGGCTGGAATTCATGGGGAGTATTGCAGATCCTGGACATGCGGGATAATGATGAGATCCGCAAATATGCCGGGCCGGGCCATTGGAATGATCCCGATATGATGGAAGTAGGCAATGGCATGTCTGTCTCCGAGGACAGGGCCCATTTCAGCCTGTGGTGCATGCTGGCAGCGCCTTTGATTACAGGGAATGACATCCGCACCATGGATAACGAGACCAAGGCCATCCTCACCAATGAGCTGGCCATTGCAGTAAACCAGGATACCTTGGGAATCCAGGGATACAGGCAGTGGGCAGCGGACAGTCTGGAGCTATGGGTCAAACCGCTTTCCGGAGACCGCTGGGCTGCCTGTTTCCTGAACCGTGGAACCGTGGAGGCCAATCTTGCGTTCAACTGGAAGGATCATGATTTTGATGATGGTTTTTCAAAAAGGTCGGCCCGCTTTAATAAAACCACCTTCAGCTATTTCAATGTGTGGGACGAAGCGAAGACAGGGACTACGAAAAAACCGCTTGAGACCACCATAGGCGGACACGATGTACTGATGCTGGTGCTCTCTGCAAAAAAGTAAGCGCATGATTCGAACTCTATTGATCTCCTCCTTCATTCTCGTTTCATTGGCAGGATGCAGCGTCAGGAAGCAAAAGCAGACCACCATCCGGAGTACTGACCATTTCCACCCCAGAATCCTGGTTATCACCGGCGGCCACAGTTATGATACCACTGAATTCTGCGCCATGTTTCGTTCCATGAAGGGTATAACGTTCGATACAATCTCCCATCCCCGTGCAGGCGGCCAGCTCTCTTCAGAACACATTTATACCTACGATGTGCTGGTGTTTTACGATTATCAGCCTGATCAGGCCTTAAAGGATTCAACCCTCTATCTGAACCTGACCCATCACGGCATGCCCTTGCTTTTCCTGCACCATTCCATCTGCTCCTGCCAGAGATGGGAAGGTTTCAAAGCGATGCTGGGAGGCAAATACATCATGGAAGGATATGGGCATGATTCCTCCAGCCTGTCGGATTACCGGCATGACCTGGATCTTCATATCCGGATAGCGGATGATCACCATCCTGTGACAGATGGCCTGACTGATTTTGATATCCAGGATGAGGGCTACTCAAACATCAACATGGCGGAAGGAATTACCCCGCTGCTCCTTACCTGCAGTCCCGGAAGTTCCAGTCCGGTAGCCTGGGCCAATACATTTGACCAGTCCACCATCATCTGCCTGATGCTGGGACATGACAAACATGCCTATGAAAATCAGGCATTTCAGACTTTTTTAAGCAATTCCATTACCTGGCTGTCCCGTAAGGATGAAGATTCCCGTTCTGTTTTGACAAAGAAATGAAACCATTCAACCTTCCAATTCTGTTATCCATTGGTCTGATGACAACCCTTGGATCCTGCGATCAACAAGCAAACAGTGAAAATCCGTGGCCTGATATTAGAAGCGAAACCAAACCCTGGACACGTTGGTGGTGGCTGGGATCTGAAGTGGATGGAGAAAACATTGCTGCCCTGATGGAAGACTATTCAAGTGCCGGGTTCGGTGGTGTTGAAATCACTCCCATCTACGGGGTAAAAGGACATGAAGCAAAATACCTTCAGTTCCTTTCCCCTGACTGGATGGATATGCTGGATACGGCCATCTCCGAAGCTGACCGGCAGGGAATGGGTGTGGACATGAACCTTGGCACAGGCTGGCCTTTCGGCGGACCACAGGTAACACCTGAGCTGGCAGCCAGCAGGCTGGTCCTGGAACCCTGTGAAATCACCACCGGCTCACTCGGACCGGAGATAAGGATACCTGAGAACTGCGTGCTGGAAGCATTGATGGCTTATCCGGACAAGGGTCAGATCCTCGATCTGACCGGGAAAGTTGGTGCGCATGGGCTCCTTGACTGGGATCCGGGAGCGGGACACTGGGAGTTGTGGGCCGCATTCTGTGGAAAAACAGAGCAACAGGTTAAAAGAGCGGCTCCGGGCGGTGAGGGTTTTTCAATGGACCATTTTTCTTCCCGGGCGCTGGATATATACCTGAAAAGATTCGAAAATGCATTTGAGGGCCACAAAAGTGCGCGATCGGTATTCAATGACAGCTACGAGGTGTACAATGCGAGCTGGACCCCCGGATTCTTCGATGAATTTTTTAAGAGAAGGGGGTATGACCTGCGCAGCTACCTGGGAGAGTTTTCCGGAAACGCCGGTCCTGATGTAACCGCCAGGCTGAAGTCAGATTACCGCCTGACCCTGTCCGAACTGCTGCTTGAAAACTTTACTCTGGCGTGGACAAAATGGAGCCATGAGCATGGGAGCCTTACCAGAAACCAGGCACATGGATCTCCAGGGAATTTACTGGATCTCTATGCAGCCGTAGACATTCCTGAATGCGAAATTTACGGCCACGAGACATTTGATATGATGTTGAAACTTGCCACTTCGGCAGCCCATGTTACCAACAAATCCCTGATCTCCAATGAAACTTTCACATGGTTGGGAGAGCATTTTAAGGTAGCCCTTTCACAGTGCAAACCGGAGGTTGAGGAAGCATTCCTCTCTGGAATCAACCATGTATTCTACCATGGCACCTGCTATTCCCCGGAAGATGCCCCCTGGCCCGGATGGCTTTTTTATGCCTCGGTACATTTCGGGCCCACCAATAGTTTCTGGCCCCACCTGACAGGATTAAATGAATATATCACCCGGTGCCAATCCATCCTTCAGCAAGGAAAACCCGACAACGAAGTCCTGGTGTACTGGCCGGTATTTGATATCTGGCACCGACCCGACGGACTGGAGATACAGCTTTCGGTTCATAACATCCAGGAATGGCTCCACTATCCGGGCATTGAGAGAATGGCCCGGCAGGGATATTCCTATGATTTCATCTCCGATGCCCTGCTTGAACAGGTTGATCAGGCAGAAGGGCTAATGCAGGCAGCCTCAGGCAAGACTTCTTACGATGTCCTGGTCATTCCGGCCTGTAAATTCATGCCTGTATCCACACTGGAAAGGATCATCTTTTTGGCAAAAAGCGGGGGTCTCGTTGTGTTCGAAGAATTGCCCGGGGACGTACCGGGATTCCACAACCTGGAAGTCCGCAGGGAGATATTTCGAAACCAACTGGAAAACCTCCGGTTCACTGGCCTTGGAAATGGCCTGTTTGAATGCAAAATGCAGAAGGGTACTGTCCTTCTTTGCAAAGATGTGACAATGGCGTTGAAACATGCAGGAATCAAGCCGGAGAAAATCGGAACCTATGGTTTGAAATTCACCCGGAGGTCGGTCAGCGACGGAAAGTATTACTACCTGGTCAACCACACCCCAAAACCCGTTGATACTGTTGTCGCATTGAACACGGTTGCCGGGTCCGCCCTTGTTCTGGATCCCCTGAACGGAAAATTCGGGAACACCCCTGTTGTTACCATGGAGGAGCAGACGGGTGTAAGGATACAACTCCGGTCCGGACAGTCGGTGTTCATCAGGACTTATGACCATGAATGGAGACAGGCTCAGGAGTGGGTTTATGAAAGAGAGAGACAGGCTCCACTGGAACTTTCAGGTTCCTGGAGACTGACCTTTGAATCCGGCGGCCCCGATCTGCCCGGCCCCATCGACCTGGAAAACTTAGTGCCCTGGACCAGCCTGGGCGGTCAGGAAATGCTTGATTTTTCGGGTACTGCTGTTTACACTTTGAATTTTCAAAAACCCCGGATGAATGCCGATGATTTTGTTCTTGACCTGGGCCAGGTGCATGAGAGTGCAAGGGTTTGGCTGAACGGGCAGGACCTCGGCATCTTGTGGAGCATTCCTTTTGAAATCAGAGTCGGAAAGTATCTGCAGGAAGATGAGAATATCCTGAAAATTGAGGTTGCAAATCTGATGTCCAACAGGATCCGCTCCATGGACAGGCAGGGAATCTCATGGCGCAACTTCCATGATATTAACTTCGTCAACACCGCCTATGAACCCTTTGATGCATCGGACTGGCAAACGGAGGTTTCGGGACTGGCAGGTCCGGTCCGCCTTATTCCGGTCAGAAATAACTGAGTTAACGCGGTCTGGTGATAAATCATTATCTTGGTCTTATGGCTGAGGGAAGCATTCAATGGGGCATGATCGGGACGGGGAATGTGGCCGAACGGAAAAGTGGCCCCGCATTCAATAAAATTGAAGGATCTTCCCTGGTGGCCGTGGGAAACCGCACTCCACGGAAAGCTGAAGATTATGCCCGCAGGCATGGGATCCCCACATGGCACAAGGACCCCTTTGATGTGATTCGTGACCCGCAGGTAAATGCAGTCTACATTGCCACACCCCCTGCATCTCACCAGGAGTACGCCCTGGCCTGCATCAAGGCCGGAAAACCAGTATACATCGAGAAACCCATGGCCCGCAACCATGAGGAATGCCAAATAATCAACGAAGCCGCTGATAAGGCCGGGGTAAAGGTTTTCGTGGCCTATTACCGCCGTTCGCTGGATTACTTCACCACTGTGAAAAAGATCGTGGATGACGGGCGACTTGGAAAGATCCTGCAAATCACCATGCAACAATATTTTCCGGCCCGGGATGAGGACCACAACCGGTCGAAACTCCCCTGGCGGGTGATCCCGGATATCTCGGGAGGGGGTTATTTCCATGATTTGGGATGCCATGCCCTGGACATACTATTCTATATATTCGGCAATCCGGTCCGGGTGGAAGGTACCAGCCTGAACAAAGGCGGTCTCTATGATGCCCCCGATACCATCAATGCCATGCTCACCCTTCCGGGTGATCTTCCTGTTACCGGAAGCTGGAGTTTTGTGACACCGGAGCCTTTTCAGAAGGACCTTGTGGAGGTCACCGGAGATATGGGAAGGATCCGGTTCTCCGTCTTCAGCTTTGATCCGGTCCGCCTTCTTGTGGATGAGGGCGAGACGGTATACTCCATCACCCAGCCCGAACATATCCAGATGCCCCTGATCCAAACCATCGTCAACGAGTTGCTGGGAAACAGCACCTGCCCATCCACCGGAAAAACCGGCTCCCTTACCAGCCTGGTGATGGACCAGATCACCGGAATCCTGTAGAGCCCCCTGTAACGTATCTGGTAAGTATATTGCATCGGCCACTTCGATGTTAATAACTCCAATCCCATTGTTAAAACATAGCGGGAGGATGGCCCGTTATCCCATATTCCAGCCCTAGGAATCAAATGGAAAAAACCTGAACTTTATGTTGCAAAACCAGGTTTTTGAAAAGGAATTGGCATTGAAATTGCATCTTAACAATAAATTAACGGATGTAACGCATCCTTTTTCAGGTTTTTGTGTCTATATAACAGAACCATGAGCTACACAGATCAAAAATTGAATACGAATTACACACTCATACTCGGTGCGGAGGGAGAACTAGGCAAAGCGCTGGCCCGTGAAGTGGCAAAAAAGAAGTGCAACCTGATCCTTGTTTCAACTACCAGTGTTGATCTGCAGCGTTTTTCCATCTGGTTGCAACTTAAAGAAGATGTGCAGGTTGAAGCCATGAAAATTGACCTGGCCGACAGGGAAGTCCTTCAATCCTTTACAGAAAAGTTTCGCGACCAGTATGAAATCCGCGCCCTGATCAACAACATTACCTGCGATTGGTCTGTCGCGCATGGCAAGTGCATCTCTGAAATTGCACAGGAGGATTTTCTCACCCGCTTCAGGGGTGCCGCCCTGATTACCATTGGACTGCTTCCCCGTATGAAGAAGCTTTCTGCTTCTTATATTCAGCATATTATCCCATTCCCTTTCAAAAAGGAGTATTCCACAGCCGATATGCAGCAATCGGTTAGTAAGATGTATGCCTTTGCCAAAGAACTTGAGGAGGAGTTGAAGGAGACAGGGGTATCGGTTAGCATGGTCCACCCGGCGCCCATGAAAAAGATGAGTGATTTTGAAATGTTTGACGGACTTACAGAAGAGATCAACACCATGTCTACCCAGCTGGTTGCCATGAAAGCTGTAAACGGGATGTTGCGGGGTGACCGCCTGATCATTCCCGGATTCCGCAATAAAATTCAATTTTTTCTGAACCGCCACCCCGCTTCCTGGTTAAAATCGGAAGAAGCATCTTTCGGCTCATCCATGCAACCCTCGCTTTAGTGCTCAGTGCTGTGCACTTATTCATACCTGAGTGACATTCCCGGATTTTGCCTGCTTGCCCTGATGGCATGAAAACTGACTGTAGCCAGCGCAATGATGAAAGCCATCACACCCGCAGCAGCAAATACCCATGCAGGGATACTGATCCGGTAGGCAAAATTCTCCAGCCATTTCTTCATGGCCCACCAGGTCAGGGGCCAGGCAATGAGGTTGGCAATCAGCACCCACTTGGTAAAATCAATGGATAACAATCCCAGGATGTTCCGTGTAGTTGCCCCATTGGTTTTCCTGATCCCAATCTCTTTGGTGCGCCGCTCAGCCATGAAGGATGCCAGGCCGAACAATCCCAGACAGGAGATAAAGATGGCTATGGCAGCAAAGATGTAGAGCAGCGTCCGGGTCTGCTTTTCATTCTGGTAGATACCCTCGTAGTGTTCATCCAGGAATTCATACTCAAACGGGATTTCCTGTATATGCTCTTCCCACTTCTTCTTTAGTATGGAGATGATCCGGTCTGGATCGGACCCGCTGAAACGCACACTGATATAAAGGGGTTCAATCCAGTCCTGGACAGTCAGGTGCATCAGCGCATGGGGACGCATCGCCATGTGTTTGGATTCCCAGTGATAGTCCTTTACCACACCGATCACCTCCATGGGAAGTTCCCTGCTGCTCCACAGGTAGCATATCTTTCCCAGGGGCTCCTCACCGAGTCCGAATGTTTTCACGGCCGTTTCGCTCAAAATCACCTTGCCCTTTTCAGCACCGTAATCCTTCGAAAAGTTATGGCCTTGCAGCAGCTCCAGCCCCATGGTCTCCAAATAAGTATCGTCGATCATGTTCACATTGATGCTGTAACCCTGGTCCTGTCCCTCCACCCCGTATCCCCAGTTAATCAGCTGGTCTCCCGGCACACCAAATGAAGATGCCGCCTTTATCACCTCCGGGTAGGCCCTGAGCTCTTCCATGAAGGTTTCTGCATTATCCAGGTAGTGGGCCTGTCTGACCAGGATCACCTGTTCCTTGTTGAATCCCAGTGATTCATCCATGATCAGGTGCATTTGCTTCTGTACCATCAGGGTGGCTGTGATCAGGAAAATAGCCACCGAAAACTGGAAAAGGACCAGGATGTTCCTGAACCAGCTTCTGCTGTGCCTGACTCCTTTGAATCCCAGGGAATCGGTAGCCGAAAATCCACTCATATAAAGAGCGGGATAGCTTCCCGAAACCAACCCCACCAGGATGGCCAGTGCAAGCAGCCCCGGAATCACCAGGAAATTATCCAGGTAATGGATGCTGATCTCTCTGCCGGTAAAGTTCCGGTAGGGCCCCATGAGGGATTCTACCAGCCCCATGGCGAGGATCAGGGCCAGGATGCTTACAATGATGGCTTCGGCAAAAAACTGTTGCTGCAACATCCCTTTGCTTGCACCATTGGTCTTGCGCACCCCTATCTCCCTGGAACGGATGGAGGAACTGGCTGTAGTCAGGTTCATGAAGTTGATGCAGGCCACCAACAGGATCAGGAAGGCCACCACAGAGAATATCCGGACGTAGGCCAGGTTCCCGTTGGCCTCAAATTCACCGTTCAGGTCCGATCCAAGATGGATCTCACGAATGTGCTGCAGGTAGAGGTGCCAGTAATTCTCATCATCTGCATATTCTCCGTATTTACCTCCGAAGAGGTACTTGTCAACAAATGCAGGCAGTTTGGCCTCAAGGTCATCCGCCGGATACCCGGGCTCCAGTCTCATATAGGAGGAGTAATTATTGGCAAACCATTGCTCGCCGTTGGCTTCACCGGGTGAGGATACCAGCGAAACGAGCATGTTGAAATGAAAATGTGACTGGCCGGGAAGGTCTTCGTATACACCAGTAATGGTATAGGGAACCGTATCCCTGAGAAGGACCATCTTTCCCAGGGCATGCACATCCCCGAAATACTTTCTGGCCGTGGTCCGGTCAATCAAAACCTGCCTGGGTTCATTCAGGTTTTTTTCCGGGCTGCCTTCGACAAAGTGAAGGGTAAATACCTCAGTAAATGAGGAATCCACCCAGACGCTTTTCTCCTCACTATAGAATTTATCCCCGATCCTCACAGTTTCCGGATTGTACCTGACCCGGGTAAAGGCGATAATCTCGGGAAACTCCTCATACATGGCTGCCGGCATCGGAGCCGGTGTACCGGTCTGTCTGATCACTGTGCTTCCAATCCGGGCATCCACCCCGATCCTGTAGATGTCATTGTAATGCGCGTTGAATTTGTCATAATTCAACTCGTGGTTCACAAAGAGCATGATCAATACAAAGCAGCCGATGCCAATGGCCAGGCCGCTGATATTCAGGATGGAGATCAGGATGTGCTTGCGGATGTGTCGGAAGGTGACTTTGAAGTAATGCTTTACCATGGAATGATATTTGATAATCTTTATCAATCACTGTGCCATTGATCCTATCTGACTCTATATTTGCGCTTTATATCATTTTCACTTCCTCCAAATAATTATGAATCTGCTCGTTTTTGAAGCACCCGGATGTTCGAAATCAATGCAGTTTGCTTTGCATGGGAGAAAAGCATATTTTCGTAACGAATCTGAACCATGGAACGGCATAAAATCCTTATTATCGACGATGACCATGATGTGCTTCTTACGGCACGGATGTTCCTGGAGCAGCTGGATCTTGAAGTGTCGGTGCTTTCAGCCCCCGAAAAGATTCTTCCCACCCTGGAGAAGGAACAGTATGAGGTGATCCTGCTGGATATGAATTTCCAGCGCGGGAATACCGAAGGGACCGAAGGCCTTCTATGGCTTGAAAAGATCAGGAAAAAAGACCCAACGGCAGTGGTGATCCTGATGACCGCCTACGGTGATGTGGACCTGGCCGCGAAGGGGATCAAAGCCGGCTCATTCGATTTCATCCTGAAACCATGGCAAAATGCAAAGCTTCATGCTTCCATCCTCTCCGCTCTGAGATTGAGAGAGACCCGTGATGAAGGAGAGAAATTCAGAAATGTGGCAGAGACCCTGGGTAGTGATGATGACCTGC
>JAZDPG010000068.1:0-2033 GCA_043797815.1 Bacteroidota bacterium | reverse complement strand
CACCATTGTAGTTACCCCCCTGGTAGTTATACTGGCAAACATCAAGCAAGCCATCGCTGTTGAAATCATTAAAATATATCTTGTATGTATCAGTATTGTTGTCCAGCCATATTCCCTTATCTTCGAATCCATCCTTGGTCTTATACCAGACATGCAAGCCTCTCTTTGTGCCTCCTGATCCTGCATCAGTTATTCGGCGCGCTACATCAGTTCTACCATCGCTGTTCAAATCAAAAAGGAAACATGTCCCCTCTGTACTGGTAAAATTCCACGTTTCAACCGTGTTGAAACCATCACCAGTACTTTTGGTAATATACGCTTCCAGGGAATTACTATTTTGTCTAACCACGTCAACTTTTCCATCCCCATTGAAGTCCCCAAATTGAAAATCAGGGGCTGCCCCGGCATATCCCTGGTTAAATTCCGTCCAAGTGCCCAAACTTTCCAATCCACCCCCTGTATTTTTCCAGACCATAAACTTGTATATATTCGGCGGATATGGCTGGCCAGGGGTACCTCCCACATATTTGTTTCCACAACAAGCTACATCAACAATGCCATCACCAGTGAAATCGTGAAAATAGAAATCTCCTGAAACTGTAGCTGGCAACTTTTCGCCTTGATAGTCAAACCCATTAAAACCATTGGAAAACCATACTTTCAGGCCATCTTTTTGGGAAATATTATTTGCTATGTCCATCTTGCCATCACTATTGAAGTCTGCCAGATAAAATCCATTGTCAGTCCCTTGATCAAACCATAGAGATTTGGCTAATAGGTCAGGATCCAAATTCATTTGATAAGCGAACGTCGTACCCGCGGGAAAGACATTATTTTCGCCATCATATACTTTTATTTCCTGCAATAAAGAGTGCCTGGTATCAGGATGAGTGATATAGTTCAATTCGTATCTTTTCACTAAAATATTGTTAATATTGGTTTCAATTGATTTGAGCCGCTTAGCTGTTTTTATAGAAAATCCC
Organism: Bacteroidota bacterium; assembly: GCA_043797815.1. Classification (GTDB taxonomy): domain Bacteria; phylum Bacteroidota; class Bacteroidia; order Bacteroidales. The sequence goes on along the minus strand of JAZDPG010000068.1, from coordinate 1,050 downwards.
GCTCTGTAGCTTGTATTTTGATCTGTTCTATCTTCAAGGTTGAAGATAACCGTGCGTAACGGCGGTGTTTCATTACCGTGATAATTGTAGTCGATCTTTGCAGGGTAGATCTGATTCTGGTCATGGGTATAGGAAAAACGTATTTCATTGTTGTTGGTATCGATAATACTGGAAAGCGACCAAGAGAAAACATCTGTTGGGTTCGGAGTTCCCTGTGTATTTGGCTTTACCACTGCAGCAGATCCATAACCAAAGATATATTTGATACCACTTTTGTCATAAGCAGTCCATTCATTAGTATCCGGAGCAAAAACAAATTTTATAAAACCAGAATCTATCTTAACCCGATACTCATTGTTGCCAATAGGGGTCAATTCCTGGGAAGAGAAGATAAAAGTGTCGGTGTTATCATATTTTGGTATACCATTTTTCGTGGAACGCTGGATGATACCAAGACTCAGATCCCAGCCAACGCCACACCAGCCATTGCCGCTGGAGGAGTTATAGGAGAGAGCCAGATTTGGCTGGAGGCCATGTGTTCCAGGAGGGACTACTAAAGGAATAGCATGCGTGAAAGAACCGGTGAATAAAAGCGTATCTGAGGAGCCGAGCAAACTGCCGGGTCCCGCGCCATTACCTGCTGAGCGGGAAAGTTTCGGGCCAGTCGGCTCCTCTGTCGGCAATTCCTCAGCATATAATGCTCCGGTCAACAACATTAATAATAGAATAATAAAAATATGTCTCTTCATTTAATTCTCTCCTTTGATACTAAAATTATCTATATAATACGACACCCCTTGCGAGTTATGTCCTAATTCCAGTTTCATAAAACCTGTGGAGTCCCAATTGGCAAGCATTAGCTCTTGCACTGTGTAATCCGGTGTTTTAATTATTTTTGATTTGTAATATTGCTCCAGAGCTTCATAGATATTAAAGCTGCCGGTATGCCATTGATTGTCCTGCCGCACATCCGCAATTTTACCTATTTTCTCCATGTTAATTCCCCAATATACTTTCTCGTCATCAGTGAACACCAGGTCGTACCAGATA
>JAZDPG010000057.1:0-2032 GCA_043797815.1 Bacteroidota bacterium | reverse complement strand
GGGAGATCAGCATCATGGCATCCAGGTAAGGAACAGGTACTCCAAAGATCCGCAGCAGGATGAAAAACTGGAAGGAGAAGATCACGTATCTGAGGAGACTGTAAAGCAAGACCCGAATCAGTTCACGGTTGTGGTAAAAGGCAAAGATCCGGAAGAACTTCCGGATTCCCTTTAATCCGTTCCGTAGTATTTTTTCTTTGAGGGTTGATAGGAATGAGACATTCAGGTAGAAACCCAGGATCAGTACATTGAAACCGGCCACCACAGCCAAAAGGGCATAGTAGAGGTATCCGCTAAAATTCCAGTAATGGGTTAAGAAGAGAGGAATAAAAACCAGTAGAGCGGCACTCCCGGTGAAAATTGTAATCAGTAGTTGGCTCATACTGCCCAGGATGGTGACCAGGATGCCTTCAATACGGCTTGCCGTATTGAGAATGAAGACACGGCCAAAATACTCTCCGATCCGGTTAGGCGTGAAGGAACTAACGGTAATCCCTGTCAGCACCGCCTGGTACGATTTCCAGAATCCAATCCGCTCGATCCTGGCCATCAAATATTTCCATTTCACGGCTTCAACGGCCCAGTTGACAACCATCAGGAGTATCACCATCGCCATCATCCATGCGAAATCCCCACTGCTGAAATCTTCCTTGAAAACCTTCAGGATCTGTGGCAGGTTTTTCCGGTAAAACACCTGGTCGTATATAAACCAATAGGTTAGCAGCAGGATGACGACCTGGATCAATTTGTTGTATGTTTTCCCTATTTTTGTCCTGTAAATCATCCTTTGCGTTGAGTGGAGAACGAATTATATTAGGTATCGATCCCGGGACCAACATCATGGGGTTTGGCATTATTTCCGTCTACGGAAAGAACATGAAGCTGGTTTCACTTGGGGTTTTAAAATTACAGAAAACTGATGATCATCCACTCAAACTGAAGCATATTTTTGAGAAATCGGTTGCCCTGATCGATGAATTCAACCCTGATGAACTGGCTATAGAGGCTCCTTTTTTCGGCAAGAATGTCCAGTCGATGCTGAAACTCGGCCGGGCTCAGGGGGTAGCAATAGCTGCTGCACTATCCCGCTCCATTCCGATCTTTGAATATTCTCCCCGAAAGATCAAGCAGTCGATTACAGGGAAGGGGAGCGCCTCCAAAGAGCAGGTAGCCTCCATGCTCTTTCATTTGCTATCCATGAAAGAGGCTCCTGAACAACTTGACGCTACGGATGGCCTCGCTGTTGCAGTTTGCCACTATTTCCAAAAGGGAAAAACAGGGACAGAAAAGAAGTTCACTGGCTGGAAAAGCTATCTGTCGGCGAATCCGGACAGGGTGGGATGACTCCTCCTTAATCCTCCCCAAGGAGGGGAGGAAACAGAATAGGGGTTACATCAGTTTCTGGTATACCATCCACCACCGGTCGGGAATCTCTTCGCGGGTAGCCTGTTGATAATCTTTGTAAGAACAGGGTACAAGGTAGTGCCGTTCATATTTTGCCCGCTGCTCGGCTGGCAATGGGATCTCCATCCACCAACGATCGGTCTTCTTACTTTTGTAAAATGTGATATCCTGGTGATGATCGCTGATGGTCACATGGTATTTCAGGTAATCCTCATCGTTCCGGAATGGGAAATCGTGAGGACGGCTGTAAAATCCTTCCATGAAGTACCAGATCATCTGTGCAATCAGATGCGCTGTTTGCCCGTCATGGTCAAATTTCGGATTGTACTCGTAAAAGCCAATGGATGTAAGCTTATCGCTCAATCCGGCATACCTGACAATCTGACAAGCCTCTTCACCATAGAAGCCATTTGGTGTTGTGTTGTGATTGCCTGGAGCATCTGAATTTCTCACGGAAGATATATCAAAGCTCAACACGTCGGCATTTCTAACAATTGGCTCAACCTCTTCAAGGTCGGCTCTTACAATGCCAAGCCTGTATGTATCAAAGAAGAGGTTGTTCATTAGTTTCAGGGCTTCCTGGTCGATGAAATAGGTCTGATAACCAACATTGGCATAGTTGAACAGG
>JAZDPG010000048.1:0-10844 GCA_043797815.1 Bacteroidota bacterium | reverse complement strand
CCTTGGCTTTTTTGATCAGCGCCTCCCTCGCATCCACCTTGAACCTGTACTCGCTCTCACGTTCGTAGTTGGAACCTATTTCATCCCTGATTCGACCCCTGAACTCATCTTCCGTCTTAACCTCACCTTCACCATACACCTTGTCGAACAACTCCTGCCCCATGGTGGCTTTTTCAAATTTCTGGATGGCCTCGATCTGGCATTTGAAAGTGCCTTCAAGCATGGCCACTTTGGCCTTGTCGATGCGCAGCATGGCGGCTACCTCTGTATCGTTGGGGTATGCTTTTTTCACATCAAATATTACTTCATCCCCACTGGAGGCTCCGCTGAAGAGCAGCTTCTGGTCATCATCCTTCATCATGTCCAGGGACATGGAAACATTTTCCACACGCATCCCGTTCTCCGCCTCGTTGCCCTCTTTATCCACCTTCACCAGGACACCTTTGATCAGTTCCTCACTTCCTGCCTTATCAACTGCCACAAACTCACCGTAACGCCCCAGCAGTGAGTCTGCGTACTCATCCTCCTGCTTTTTATCCACTTTGATCTTGTAGTAAGGAACTTTGTCCTTACCGCTTACTTCCATCTTTATCATGGGAGCCAGACCCAGATCAAATCTGAATTCAAATTCGGAATCACGTCCGAAATCAATTTTTTTCTCCTCTCCCAGGTGAGGAAGGGGTTCCCCCAGAATTTTTATTTCATTCTCCTGTAAATGGGTAAATAGCGATTCGGAAACCAGCTTGTTGACTTCATCCACCAGTACCGGTGTATAATACATCTTCTTAATGATCCCCATGGGTACTTTACCGGGCCTGAAACCATCTACCCTCGCTTTTTTCCTGTAGTCCTTCAGTACCTCATCAACCTTGGCCTCATAATCCGGTTGTTCAACCTTCATATGAAGCACGGCATTCAACTTATCAATATTCTCTACTGTGATGTTCATATCTTAAAAATAAATGTACAAAATTAGAAAAAACCGCAATACTATCGTTATTAACATCCGATGGTATAACGGTTTAGACTTTCAATTGGTACGGATGAAGGGACTCGAACCCCCACTCCCGAAGGAACTAGATCCTAAGTCTAGTGCGTCTACCAATTCCGCCACATCCGCAAAATTTTCCGCAAATTTAACCCAATTTTCCGGAATACAAAGGTGGGCCCGGGTTATCGAAGTTCGAAGTTCTGACCCAGGTAGACCTTTCTTACCTGCTCGTCATCGGCCAGTTCGCTTGAAGTCCCTGCCTTCAGGATGCTTCCTTCGAACATCAGGTAAGCCCTGTCTGTAATGGCCAGGGTTTCATGAACATTGTGATCGGTGATCAGTATCCCGATGTTTTTCTCTTTGAGTTTTGAAACAATATGCTGGATATCCTCAACGGCGATGGGGTCCACACCTGCAAATGGTTCATCCAGCAGGATGAAGTTGGGACTAAGGGCCAGTGCCCTGGCTATTTCCGTACGCCTTCTTTCACCACCGGACAACTGAATTCCAAGGCTTTTTCGGATCTTCAGCAGACCAAACTCGGTGAGCATGTTCTCAACCCGGTCCCGCTGCTCACTCCTCGATAAATCTGACATTTCAAGCACAGCCCTGATGTTATCCTCCACGCTGAGTTTCCTGAATACGGAAGCCTCCTGGGCCAGGTAACCAATACCCATTCTTGCACGTTTGTAAACAGGCTCCCTTGTAATGTCACTTTCATCCAGCATGATGGTACCTTCATAGGGAGTGATCAATCCCACAATCATATAGAATGTGGTTGTCTTTCCTGCACCGTTGGGTCCCAGCAATCCCACAATTTCACCTTGTTCCACATCCACGGAAACCTGGTCAACCACCTTCCGGCTTTTATATTTTTTTACAAGTTCGTGTGTATGAAGTCGCATGGCTTTATAAAGTTAGCCAAAAATGTTAATCTATTGGCCCGGACTCGCCTTTCCCTCCGGTTTCTTCGGTAGTCCCTTTCTCCTTTTCACGTTCTTCGCCTGTCGGCTCAGTTCCTTCGGTAGTCACTTTCTCCCTTTCACTTTTTCCTTTTTCCTTTGTACTTGTCCCTTTCTTCTTTTTTCCCTTTTCCCTTGCACCCTTGGCCTCATATTCGGCATCCTGTTGTTTCATGATCCGCCTGCTGATGACGATACCAATTTCATAGAGGACCATCAGCGGAAGGGCCACCAAAATCTGGCTGAATACATCCGGTGGAGTGATAATGGCCGAAATTGTAACAATCACGATGATGGAATGCCTGCGGTACTTTTTCAGGAAACCGGGAGTCACAAGTCCCACCTTGCTGAGAAAATAAACCAGAATCGGCAACTGGAATACAAGTCCCGCTGCCAGCACAACGGAAGTAACAGTTTGCACGTAAGACCGGAGCGTTGGTGCGCTGATCACACTTTCACTTACTTTGTAATTGCCCAGGAAATTGACGGAAAGAGGCGTAATAATATAGTACCCGAACAAAACTCCGAGAATGAAAAGAAACGACGTGTAAAAAACAGCTCCAGTGGCGGTCTTCTTCTCCTTTTCATAAAGGGCAGGGACAATAAACCTCCAGAATTCCCAGAAGACATAAGGAAATGCAATTACAACACCGGCTATCAGTGAGACCATGATGTGCATGGAGAATTGCTCGGCCATCTTTACTGTCTGAAGGGTAAAGGGATCCTGGTTAATACATATTCGTTTCAGGCCCAGAATCTCTCCAAGGTGACACAGCCACCTGTTGGTTGGAAATCCAGGTTCCTTGGGAGCCAGTATGATTTTGTCAAAAACGATTTCCTTAAAAACGAAAGCCACAAGTGCAAGGATTACAATCGCAACAATGGACCGTAACAAGTGCCACCTCATCACCTCAAGGTGCTCAAGAAAAGACATTTCCGCTTCTTTCTTCTGTTCCATTCAGTTCTGTTTTTTTCGGGATGTGCAAAGTAACAAAAAAAACCGACCCCCTTGAAACAGAGATCAAATTATACTATCTTTAGTTCTCTCAGCCTTTTTAGGGGGAGGATAATGGAGAATTACGGAGCGATACTGCACGATAACCTTAAGAAGTATTTCGGTTTTGATAGTTTCAAGGGAAACCAGGAGGAGATCATTACCAATGTCCTGAAAGGGAATGATACTTTTGTTCTGATGCCCACCGGGGGTGGCAAATCTCTTTGCTACCAACTTCCGGCTCTGATCAGGGATGGAACGGCCATTGTGATCTCTCCGCTTATTGCGTTGATGAAAAACCAGGTAGATGCCATGCGGAGTTTCAGCCTGGATGATGGTGTGGCCCATTTCCTGAATTCCTCCCTCACAAAAAATGCCATCGCCAAAGTAAAAAAGGACGTCCTCGATAAACGTACACGACTGCTTTATGTGGCCCCTGAGAGCCTGACCAAAGAAGAGAATATCGGGTTCCTGCAACAGGTGAAAATTTCTTTTTATGCCATCGATGAGGCGCATTGCATATCAGAATGGGGGCATGACTTCAGACCTGAATACAGGCGGATCCGGCCCATCATCAATAAGATCGGGACAGCACCCATCATCGCACTTACGGCTACAGCCACCCCCAAAGTGCAGAGCGATATTCAGAAAAACCTTGATATGCTGGATGCCAATGTTTATAAATCGTCATTCCGCAGGCACAACCTCTATTATGAGATCCGGCCAAAAATTCATGCTACCAAGGAGATCATCAAATTTATACTGGCAAACCCCGGAAAATCGGGGATCATTTATTGCCTCTCCCGGAAAAAAGTGGAACAGCTTGCTGAAACATTGAAAGTGAACGGAATCAAGGCTCTTTCTTACCATGCCGGGATGGATGCGGTGACCCGGTCTTCCAACCAGGACCAGTTCCTTATGGAAGAGGTGGACGTGATCGTAGCCACCATCGCCTTTGGAATGGGGATCGATAAACCCGATGTACGATTTGTCATACACTATGACATCCCCAAAAGTCTGGAAGGATATTACCAGGAGACCGGCAGGGCAGGCAGAGACGGGGGGGAAGGTAAATGCATTGCTTTTTACAGCTACAAGGATATCCAGAAACTGGAAAAATTCATGCAGGGTAAACCGGTTGCAGAGCAGGAGATCGGGAAACAACTGTTGCTGGAAACGGTGGCCTATGCAGAATCGGCTGTGTGCCGTCCGAAGCTTTTGCTCAACTACTTCGGAGAGATCATGAAAGAGGGGTGCGATAACTGTGACAATTGTTTACATCCGAAAGAAAAATTTGAAGGAAAATCATATTTGGTTTTAAGTTTAAACGCTATTTTAGGGGTCAAAGAAAAATTCAAATCAGAGCATATCGCTCATGTTCTTTCAGGGGTTGCAAACAGTGCGGTTAAAACGTACGAGCATCACCATTCAGAATTTTTTGGTGCCGGGAAAGAAAAGGATATAAAATTCTGGAATGCAGTACTCAGGCAAGCCCTGGTGGCTGGTTTTATCACCAAGGATATTGAAAATTACGGATTATTGAAACTGACCGATAAAGGTCATGAGTATTTGACGAACCCTTATTCAATGATGTTGACACAGGATCACGATTTTGACATAGCGCCTGAGGAGGGAGTCGCCACAGGAGGCGGTGGTACAGGAGCCGTGGATGAGGAACTTCTTCATGTGTTGAAGGACCTGCGTAAGAAAATGGCCAAACGGATGAACCTGCCGCCTTTTGTCATATTTCAGGACCCTTCCCTGGAGGATATGGCCATTCAATACCCTGTCAAGCTGGAAGAACTTCAGAATATTGTGGGTGTGGGTACCGGTAAAGCGAAAAAGTACGGAAAGGGTTTTGTGGAGATCATTCGCGGGTATGTGGAAGAAAAAGACATCATCCGCCCGCTGGACATGGTGGTCAAATCGGTTGTTAATAAATCGGGCGTCAAGGTATACATCATCCAAAGCATCGACCGCAAACTCCCCCTGGAAGATATTGCCCATGCCAAGAGCATGGAACTGATGGAGCTGATTGAAGAAATTGAAGCCATTGTTCACTCAGGAACCAAATTAAATATCGATTACTATCTCAACGAGTGCATGGATGATGAAAAGCTTGATGAAATATATGAGTATTTCAGGGAAGCAGAGACCGAGTCCATAGACAGGGCGCTGGCCGAACTGGGTGAAGAGTATTTCAGCGAAGAGGAGATTCGGTTGGTACGTATCAAGTTTTTCTCCGAGCTGGCCAACTGATATGAGTGAAATCCTAACGATCACGGGATTAACCAAATCCTACAAACAAGTCAAAGCCATACAAAACCTGAATCTGAAGATCACAGATGGCCAGGCTTACGGCCTTCTCGGACCCAATGGAAGCGGAAAGACAACCACCCTTTCCATTATCACCGGAATTCTCAGGCAGGACGGGGGGGCTTTCACCTGGTTTGGAGAAGAGCCCAGGCCAATTCAGAGGCGCTGTATCGGATCTCTGATAGAAACTCCGCATTTTTATCCTTATCTGAACCTGGAAAAGAACCTGAAGATCATTTGTGATATCAAAGGTCTTGGGTATTCGGATATCGACCGGGTCCTTGATTCAGCCAGGCTACTGGAACGAAAACGTTCCAGGTTCTCAACCATGTCACTGGGAATGAAGCAAAGGCTGGGACTTGCAGCAGCACTGTTGGGAGACCCAAGGGTTTTGGTGCTGGACGAACCGACCAACGGGCTTGATCCTGAAGGAATCGCCGAGGTCAGAGAGGTGGTCATCGACCAGGTCAAAGCAGGAAAAACCCTGATTCTGGCTTCCCACATCCTTAGTGAGGTTGAAAAGATCTGTGGCCATGTGGCCATATTAAAAAAAGGAGAATTGCTTGCAAATGGTCCGGTAAAGGAGCTTCTCTCGGAGGAGGAGATTATCGAAGTATCCTGTGCGGACAATCAGAAGTTGAAAAGAGAGCTGGAAGGGTCATCTTTGGCCAGGGAACTGGAGGAGGAGAACGGATTGCTGATCATCACCCTCAAAGAGGGGGTTGTGCCGGCAGAAATCAATTCCTTTGCATTTTCACACCAGCTGGTAATCCACCACATGCTGAGCCGCAAACGCAGCCTCGAATCACAGTTCCTTGAACTGGTAAAAGAAGAATAGCAGAAAATATGCGCAAGCTACTTCACATAGAGCAGATCAAGCTGTTAAATTACAATCCCTTCCGGATTACTCTTGGACTCTATTTCCTGGCCTTTGCACTGGGAATTATCATCTATCCGGCCATTGATAAACAGATTCCCGTTATCTCCCTTAGTGACATTTTCAGATTTCCCGATGTCTGGATGTTTCTGACATGGATTACTGAACCTTACAATGTAATGCTCGCACTTATCATCATCATGATTACCACCAAAGAGTTCAACGATCATACCTTCAAAACGCAGATCATATTCGGGCTGAGCCGGTCCGACCTGCTTGTTCAGAAAATGCTCTCCGTCCTGCTCCTGTCATTGTTTGCCACCCTGCTGGTTGGTATCACCTCGTTTTCCCTCGGCCTGATTTACAGTTACAAACTGACGTTTAAAATTGCATTTGAGAACGCATGGATCCTTGGAAGGTATTTTTTGGCAGCGTTTTCCTACATGTCCATGGGACTCCTTATGGCACTGCTGATAAGGAATACGGCACTCTCACTTCTTGGATTCATTGGCCTGAGAACATTCGTGGATCCGGTTTTGTGGCTGATTCTCAGGGAGCATGAGGTCAAATGGTACCTGCCTTTCCGGACCATCACAAGGCTGACTCCTTTACCAGACCTGATAGAACTCTTTCAGAGAAAGGTAAACAGCAGTGAACCCATTGATGATGCAGCACTGGAACTCCTTCCAAAAGGTTTACCCCTGTGGCTGAACATCCTGCTTGTTGTGGCATACACGGGACTGGCCCTTTTCTTCAGTTACAGGCTGCTCCAGAAACGGCGCCTTACCTGAACGCCCTTCCTTTCCATGTGGTGCCAAGAAGCAGTGATCCTATAATAACAACCGGCATATACAGACAATAGACCATCCATACAGGGAAAAACCAAAGGAGCGTTCGTCCCTGACCGGTCTTACCCGCCACTGCAGCCAGCATCAAAAAATCCACGATCAGTTTCACCCCCATTGCCGGAAGCAGCCATCCGGCACACGCCGGTTCACTTATGATCCAGACCGGGGAAAACAATACGCCGAAAGAGGCCAGGGCCACAACCACAGCCAGGATCTGGATATCTCCAGTCCGGTAACGGGCCGACTTCCCTCCCCATCGTATCCGTTGCCGGATCAGTGCACCCGGGCTCCGCACCGGAGAGGTGCTGACCTGTACCTTTTTCCCAGGATTGAAAGATATTCTCCTGTTCAGTTTGCGGGCGCCTATCAGCATGAACATGTCATCTCCGGACGGGGTCTTATCCGCAGGATCGAATAACCGGGTATCCAGATACAGACCCTTGGAGTAAAGCAGGTTTGCACCACTGCACATGAGTGGCCTTCCGTAGGGATAGGACCCCGCTCCCGTTCCCGTCAACCCAAACATATCGAGCCTTTGGAATGCCTCCAGAAAACCACCCCGCCTGGTCCAGGTGGTTACAAAACCGGCTACCAGGTCCGAGGGATGCTCTTCCAGAAAGGAGATATGTGCAGCTATGAATTCCGGTCCAACCCTGCAATCGGCATCCGTTTGAATGATCCAGGTGGTTTTGGAAGATTCAACTGCAAGGGCAATCGCCTCCTTTTTTCCATTCCTGCCCCATGGAAGATCCAGGCAGGAAAACCGTTTATAAGCCTCCACCAGGGAAGCAGCCATGAGCCCGGAACCATCGGTGGAGTGATCATTCACCAGGATCACAAAGAAGAGTTCTTCCGGGTAATTTTGCCTGACAAGATCATTGATCAGGCCAGGCAGGTGGTCAGCCTCATTTCTGAAAGGAATCACTACGGTTACTTTTTCCTTACCAGCAGTGCTGTCCCCGGATGGCTTCTTCAACAATAAAAGTCCCAGAAAAAGGAAAAAGATTACAAGGATGTAGATAATAAGAATAAAAAGTGTGATGGATACCGGGAGTCCCATATCCCTAAGTTTGCCTGTCGAAATGGAATTTCATCAGTTCGAACAGCTTCACGAACTGAAGTGGTTTGGTAATGAAACTGTCACAACCCGCCTCCCTGCAGACAGCCTCCTCATTGTCAAAAGTGTTTGCTGTTGCGGCAATGACCGGCAGCGCAGGCCGCAACTGCTTGATCTTCCTTGTGGCTTCAATCCCGTTTATCTCAGGCATCTGAATATCCATTACTACCACGTCAAAGTGCTGGTCCCCGCTGCAAAGTTCAATGGCCTTTTTGCCATTGGGGGCATGGATAACGCTGGCATTGACCCGTCCCAGCACAGCAGCGATCAGCTTGAAGGACATCATGGTGTCTTCAACCACCAGCACCGACTTTCCGGTAAAATCGTAGTTAAACCTGCCTTTATTTTCCATGTTTATCCCATAAGGATACCAATGATGGTAGCTGACAAAAGTGAAGCCAGTGTTCCTGCCAGCAAGGCCCTCATGCCCAGTTGTGCCAGAAGAACCCTGCGTCCGGGAGCCAGAGCTCCTATTCCTCCGATCTGGATACCTATGGACGCGAAATTGGCAAATCCGCATAGCATATAAACGGACATGACAATGGATTTTGTATCTGCAAATTCCCCGGCGGTCTTCAGATCCGCCAATCCAATATACGCAACAAATTCGGTAAGGATCAACTTCTTCCCCAGCAGGGATCCAACCAGGGTAATATCCTCTTTTGCCACCCCGATCAACCACATCAGCGGTGAAAGGGCGTAGCCCAGAATAAACTCAAGGCTCAGCTCATCATACTTGCCCCCAGTAATTCCGGCAATCTTCTCATTAACCGATGTCCAGTCCCCAACCTTTATAAATATGTAGTTAATAAATGCGATGAATGCCAGGAACACCAGTAACATGGCCGCCACATTCACCGCCAGGCGAAGTCCCTCCCCGGTACCGTTGGAAATGGCATCCAGCGCATTTTTGCCAATCCCTTCCCGGGAAACTTCCAGATGCTTGTTGACTTTCTCCGTTTGTGGCAGCAGAATTTTCGAAATAACCACCACGCCCGGTGCAGCCATGACAGAGGCTGTGAGCAGGTGTTTGGCAAATATAATCTGCTGAACCGGGTCACCGCCCCCCAGAAAGCCAATGTAGGCTGCCAGGACTCCTCCTGCCAGTGTAGCCATTCCCCCCGACATCACAAGGAGAATTTCAGACCGGTTCATTTTTTCAAGGTAAGCTTTGATCAGCAGGGGTGACTCTGTCTGACCCAGGAAAATATTCCCTGCAACGGAGAGGCTTTCCGCCCCTGAAAGCCCAAGCGCCCTGGATAATGCATACCCCAGAATCTTCACGAAAAACTGGATGATGCCCAGGTAAAAAAGAAGGCTTGTGATGGCTGAGAAGAAAATGATGGTGGGCAGAATTGAAAATGCGAAATTCTGAAGGGCAGGATCGATTTCTCCGGTGTCATTTCTTTTTAAAAGGAAATTCACCCCTTCATGGGTAAAGGCAAGGATCTTTACAAATCCCTTCCCCACCAGTTCAAAGAAAAACTGGATAAATGGAATAAAAAGAATACCGACAGCGAGTATCACCTGGATCAGCAATCCGGTACCCACTGTGCGCCAGTTAATGGCTTTCCGGTCTGTGCTGAACAACCATGCAATGCCAATCAGCACCACCATACCCAGAAGTCCCCTGAGTATGTTTACAATGTTCAGATCAATGCCTCCCCTTTCAGGAAGTATATTGGACATGGATCCCGAATCAACCGGCACCTGTTGAACCAGGGCAACTACGGAATCAATAAGGACGGTATCGCTAATCATTTCGACCTTCGGTTTATTTCGTCCCTGATCACAGAGGCACGTTCATAGTCCTCCTTGGCCACAGCATCTGCCAGTAATGTCATCAGTTCATCCAGGCTCGTATCAGAAAAATCGGGATGAATGGCCCTTCTGACGGGTTTCCCTGGTCTTTCGGTCAATTCTTCTGAGTTCTCTGGATCTTCGGCTTGTTCGAGACCCGATCCCTTTTCAAAATCAAGTACAATCCCGGCTTTTTCCACAATTTCATCGCTTGTAAAAATGGGGCACTTGAACCTTAAAGCCAGGGCTATGGCGTCGGACGTCCGCGCATCCAGGGTAATCTGATGATCACCGTTATCACAAAGAATGTTGGCGAAAAAAACCCCTTCCTCCAGTTTATGAATATTCACTTCTCTGATACGGATACCGTAAGAATCTGAAAAATTCTTGAAAAGATCATGGGTAAGCGGCCGGGGTGGTGTAAGTCCTTCCAGTTCAATTGCAATGGCCTGCGCCTCAAATCCACCTACAATAATCGGGATCCTCCTGTTGCCTTCCTCCTCAGATAAAACCAATGCATATGCCCCTGATTGTGTCTGGCTGTAAGAGATGCCAAGAACATTTAGTTTTATTTTACCCATACCCGGTTCAGACTCTTTAATCACAAATATAGAAATTACTCAGACAATTTCGTCTGTTAATGGTATCCGCACCAAAGGACCAGGCTACTCTAAAATAATGCTTTAATATCTTTGTCAATCGTACAATTTTTCCTATCTTTGCGAACCCAAATTGAGACATTAAGTAAAAAGGTTTGACAATGTACGCAATAGTTGATATAGCAGGACAGCAATTTAAGGTGGAGAAAGAAATGGAAGTGATTGTTCATCGCCTTGAAGGAGAAATAGGAGCAAAAGCTGAATTCAGCGATGTAATGCTCATTGATAATGACGGAAAAATTTCTGTCGGTCATCCTTTTATTGAAGGGGCTAAAGTTAC
>JAZDPG010000037.1:0-13494 GCA_043797815.1 Bacteroidota bacterium | reverse complement strand
TCCACAATAAAAGTTTTGACCACTAAAATCTACTTCGTTACTTTGTGCTTGCATAGGTCTTAAGATTAAGTTTAACATTTATAGACACTTAAATTTAATCTTTATCGAAGACCTATGCTTTTTCAAACATACGATCTAATTTGTAGTAGGGATTTCCTGTGTGAGTTCCTATTTTTATATCACCACCGGAGTCCATTTCGAGTTGAGCATTTAAGGTTGCTGATAATAAGATAATTGACATGCTAATGAGAAATAGCTTTTCATTACTAATAATTTGGGGATTAGAAAATATTGTATTATCCGACCTTTAGGAAGTATGATGGGGTACACCAATAGAGAGTATATAACCTTCGAAAACAATTCCAAGTGAAGTAGAAAACTCACTTTCGGTTGCTTAAACCGGGGGCAAATAAATATGATAATCTTAGTTTGTTTTCACGAAGGATTGCATTTTAATAAAATACAATCCCAATACATTGAATAACCATGGCTTGATTAACAAACAAGTCAGAAAAAAAAAGCTAAGGACCGTCTAAGGTTTGCAAAAAAGTTTTCAACAAAAGTTGATAATGAAATATTCTCAGCTATACTTGGATCTGATCGAAATTTGCTGTACTTCTGTCAAATAGAGTGATCTATGGCTTATGTAAACACCCTTTTTTCGTAGCTGCGCAACGCAAAAAGAGTGTATCCCCTATCCTTTCAAAAAGCTTTTCACCCCTCCCCTTCTGAAATCCTGGATATTAGACCAGATCAATCGGAAATGGAAAGAAATATCCTTTTGATTATCAAAGCTATATCAACATAATGCAAGTACATTCTAGTGCAAAAGGAGTAATATGGTGAAAATCGCGCTCCGCTCCTCTGATTCACATAAAATCAGATATAGGGCTTTTCCTGCCCCTTTAGAAAGAGTTAGGAGAATTCTGTAATTAATACCTCACTTTGTATGTTGAAATACCTCTGCACAGTTTTCCATCAGATGTAAGCCCCTCAACCACAATCCGCATATCACCAATCTCATCGTTGTTATAAAAAGCCAGGTGTGCAAATCCGGTAGAATCAGTTCTTACTACAGGATTCCAATAGATAGTATTCCTGTGATCCCTTTTCTTATTGGCTTGTACAGTTGATTCATATACCGGAGAGTAAAACTTACGATGCCTCCCCGGGAGCGCTTACAAATTGACCTCCTCGTTTGGCGTAGAAAAACAGAATTCCACCCTTATAATTTATACCAGCCGATATGCCTGATTTAACATACTCTTTGCGGAAATCGTAAATTACAGAGGTTCGACTTGGTAATGATCTGCTGTGTCTCATTATCAGTAAATGAAAAAATTGCAAACCCCAGGAGTAGAAATGCAAGCGCTGAAGAAAAACTACAGCCAATAAATCTCCAGGAAAACCTTTTAAAGAAAATGGCGTGGTTAATTGTGTACCGACAAGACAACTTGGGGCAGAATTTTGCATTAAAATAAGAGATACTTTGTGGAAGCCCGGAAATTATCCACCGGGTCAGGCTGGTATTGCAGTGTAAAATGGAAATGCCATTGAGTCAAATATTACCCTGAATGTGTGATTTTAAAATCCAGCAAGTAGAAATCTTATGCCAAGAACTGGTAAAAAAGATAGGACTCCCGTCTCCTTGTGGTTAATATTATAGGCTATTCCTCCGTCGATTTCAATAATAATGTCCTTGGTTAAATAAAAGTCCCTGCCGATTCGCAGATTAGAATCCAGAATCAGCATATTCCAATTATCATTTGTATCCATTATACCATTCAATCTAATCCCTATGTATACCGGGCGTAAATTTGAAAAAGAGGACGAACCGGCAAAGTGGTAGCAGATACCTCCCGATAAAGACATAAGATTACCCCAGCTAAGTATTCCCGGCTGACTTGGTGGCCACCACCCGATATATACTCCTGTTGTTACCTGATCACCAATCCGAAATCTGGTTCCAATATTTATCAACTCTGTAAATCCAATTCCGGTTGAAAGATTTATTTTCCTTTGTCCAAACAGTTGTCCGCCGGAAATACATAATATTATCACAATAATAAAGGACAATATCTTGGCTTTGTTTCTCATCCTTTGTTGATCAATATTATTTTGAAAGTTATGCAATATTTTTTTAAAATATTTTTTTGGATCACCCGGGCTAATAATCCAATAATTTGGTCTTAAAGTTAAGCCCAATGCTGTTCACATTTACAAAGTATATTCCGTTCGTCAGATTGGAGACCTGAAGTAGATTATTGTTTAGGTTTTCCCGGGAAAAGATCATTTTGCCTGAAGCATCATAAATCCATTACAGGGTCCTCACTCACAAATAGATCCAGGTCTGTGAATTCAAAGCTGCCGCCATTATGATATCCCTCAACAACAAACGATACCTCATGCATTTCACCCAAATCCATTCCCAATGCCTCCCACTCATTGAAGTGTTCGGAGATATTTATGGTCCCGCTGTTTCGTTCGTTTCGCCGGATACTAAAATACTGCTGAAAAGTAGTATTGCCAACGATGGAAGGTTGGTTTACTCTTGTGTTCTCATAAATATCATAGACACTGCCGTTTGCAGTAAAAGAACCTTTCGGAGAAGCACCACCAGCCATGGATGGTATCCAGTTGCGCCAGTCTTCAATGATGTAATATTCTACCAGGGGATTAACCGTCCATCCATATACGGCTAAATACGAATTTCCGGATGATCCTGAATTGGGGTTGTAGCTGCAATTGTAGCTTGAATAGAACGTGCCAATTTCCTGGTGTTGCAGTGTTTGATCATAGGCCAAACCACGGCGGGCCAGGTAATTTTCTATACCACCCCATTCCCCGCTAAATATGGCCCCGCTCCCAAGTGTTATACATGCCGTTCCCTGTGAGTTCTGATTCCATAATTCATAGCGGTAACCATCCTGTTCACCGCTTATCTGATCGGAACCGGCTTGTATACAAAATGTCTGGGAACTTAGATTTTGAAGAATGAGAACCAAAAAAACAAATGTGAAGCAAATTGTCAGTTCTTTTTTATAAAAATTGCTTTTGTTTTTCATAATAATAAAAATCTCTAACTCGTTGTTATTACATGATTTAAGAATAATTCTTGAGTTTAATTCGTCACTTACCGTCAACTGCTGCCTCCGGTGATGAGTTCCATATCTCACGCAGGATCTTCCACGATCCGTCTGTATCCCTCCGCAATACGTGCAATCCTTTTCCATTACTGAGGGTGACTTCTCCCCCGGCGCGCGGTGTCACCTTCCACTCGAACTCATAGCTGTGATATCCCAGATTCCCGTCGACTACAGTATCGCTGTGACGGAAAGTCACCCACTCCACGACAAAGTCCTTTAGGAACTGACGCAACCATGTCCGAAGTTCAGCCCCAGATTTTGAGTGACCATTCGGTAGCATGAACACCGCATCATCTGCGAGAATTGCGTTGTATTCCCCGAAATCACTTTTGGCTGCCGCTGCCACCTCGCGGTCGATTACCGTGAGAAGTGCGGATTCTTCATGGCTCCTACTTAATTGATTCATTGTGTGTTAGCGTTCGATGCGTTACGCGGCTTCAGCGTTATAGTTTTCTTACTTCTTTTTCAATTGTCTTCCTGATTTTTTCATAGGGCAAAGGCGGTCCCTTGTAAATATTCCTGTTGTCAACAAACAGTCCGTCCGATAAACCCCATTCCCGCACGGCTTCACGACTCGACATATCGATTTCACGGAAAACTACCTTATCCCCGAGTTCGTTACAAATCTTCTTTGCGCGCTCGATCATGCCATTTGTTCCGGAACACCAACCATTTGCCAATGCCGTTACGACCACTTTGCCGGGAATCCGTTCCGGTTTTTTCTTTGCTCTGATCCAACGGGGAGGACGGGCTTCTTCTGAGAAGGTTTTCCATAGCAAAACACTGATTCCATTTCTATCCACCTTACGATACCCCTGCTTCCTGAACCATCCTGCACGCATAAAGAATGGAAGCAGCAAGCCCCAAACGACCAGTCCATTTGACTGCAGCCTTTTTACATCCTCTTCAGCAGCACGTAACAGCGCCTTGCCCACCCCTTTCTTTCTCAAATCTCCGCGTCCCTTTTTATGTCCATGTACCCAGATGCAATAAACAAAATAGAGATCCTCTCCTTCGACCCAGGAATGTTCAATTGGGGCATATTGAATCATTCCTGCGACAATTCCTGCATCATTGCGTGCCAGTTTTACCTGCAGACCCTATGGCTGAGAAACAACCTTGCGAGGATAGGCTCTTGTTAGCCTGTTTTAATTCGGTCATAGATTTCATGCAATGCACATTGATTTGCATATAGTTGCCATACAGCTACTTTCTCCGACTCAACCAAAACGCGCCACGCACAGGGAACCTGCCAGGAATTCTCCGGTTTTAGAGCCCCATTTTGAATAATCGTCCCGCTGGACGATCCGAGAAGTACAACAGTATTGTTCTCTTCAAAATGTGCGGATACTGATAGTGTCAGATCTGGGATTAATGCCAGATGTTCCTTCCACCCAAGCTTCATCTGGTCTTTCCCAACATGTTCGGATCCATCACCATCGATGAATTTATGATTAAAAGTCATCAAGTCTGCCAGACGCTCTACATCCTTGGAATTGATCGCGTCAACAAAAGCAAGCGCGACATTTACGGGAGTCATAACCTACTTTTTCTGTTACCTCATGTTTTTATTTATCATCATCAATCTCCTTTAAATTCTATCATAATCTCCGGATTGATTTGGGTCGGCCATGTCATCTTACCTTCAATTGTTATAACATTACCATCTGCTGAAAAAAAACCAGTATTGAAGACTCCACCACTCATGACCTGCTAAAAATCTCTTTTTACCCCGATCGTCGGGTATAAAACAACTCTATTTAAATCATCAACGATATGATAAGAAAGGCTTCCTCTTGAACCTATTGAGAACCCTTTGCCAATTTTAAACCATATTTGAGGATCTGCAAAAAATAAGACTTTTTTCCCATTTTTCCCACCATTAATGGTTGAACCATCATCCTTGTTATTAGACCACAAAACCAAAGTACTTGAATACGTAACTTTGTAATTGAACAGTGCGCCTCCAATATAGAGATTCAACTGGGGGTCATGACTTGGTTTTTGGTATGCACTATATCTATACAACAAACCAAGGTTAAACCAAATATTCTTAAATGCCAAAAGATAGCTTCCTCCGACTGAATACGCGTTTGAAATATAATATCCATATGAATTAGGAGTCACTCCAAGTCCTCCGCTATAATAGAAGTATGCGAATATGTTGGGTTTCCAGAATTTCAAAGATTGGGATATTTGAATAAATGTTTGTCCAATATTGTTTTTATTACCATTTAGAAACGATTGTACCTCGAAAAGTAAGGCTCCGGTATTAACTGTATCTATCTCCTTAAAATATTTAAAGTCCACCCAAGGGAAATTCTTTTCATATAACTGAGGGTCAATGTTATCTCTGAAATCGTAGTGAAATTGCAGCTCCTGTCCGGATAAGGAAATTGGACCAACAAAAATGGCAACAAGGCTGAATATTTTTGTTATCGATTTTAAATCCATATATTTTTTCAGTCTATCCAGGTAATGATAATTCTGTATTTTACAATGACCTCCATTACCATATTAATTGTTCTTATCATACCGTATCGGCTGTATAGGCGGCAGTCCGGCCTGGTCGATGATGAGCCTGTTGCTTGGGCCAGATCACATCGCTGCCAATATCCGCTCCGGCGTCATAGGCAATATAGGAACCCGGGCTCCAACCGCATCGAATATGGCATTCGCAAGTGCCGCACCGACTGTTGTGATGGCGGGCTCTCCACAACCCTGGGGCGGCAAATCCGGATTATCGACCAAAACCACATCAATTCGTGGCACATCCGAGAATCTCGTAATCCGGTACGTATCAAAGTTTTCTGTCCGTATTTTTCCACCGCTGAATTCAACTTCTTCGTACAGCGCAGCGCTAAGCCCCATGGTAATCCCGCCCTCAACCTGTAGTTTCGCGCCCTGGGGGTTAATGATCTCACCCATGTCCTGGGCACACACAACGTGCTCTACCTTCACCTCTCCCGTGGATTTATTCACCCTTATGTGCGCAATGGTTGCCACGTAGGTATTCAAATAATTCGTACACGAGATACCGTATCCCATGCCGCTGGGACCTTTATTAAAATGATACCCGGCTTTGTCCGCAGCGGTATTGAGCACACGGATCATCCGTTCGTCCGTCAGGTTTTTCATGCGAAAGGACAATGGATCCATTCCTGCAGCCTGAGCCAGCCTGTCCGTATGCGATTCCATTGAAAAAACGTTTGTGTTGCTTCCGGGGCCTCTCCATGCACCCGTTCCGAAGGGATGCGCATTCCCCGTACTCCGCGTTCTTACCCGGAAATGCGGGATGTTATAAATGGGTTCCGAACTTCGCGAACCTGTGAAAAGGAGTTCACACTCCCAGAAGGTAATACGGCCTTCCGCATCCAGTCCGGATTCCAGTTGAACCAGAGCCGCCGGACGAAAGGTATCGTAAAAGAACTCCTCTTCCCTTGTCCATGCAAGTTGTACAGGATGACCGGTAATTTTCGATAATTTGACAGCTTCGCTGATCTGCCGGCCTGATTTTTTACCACCAAATCCCCCGCCCACAAACGGTGTTATTACACGAACGTTCTCCTGCGGCACCTTCAAGGTATCCGCTGCTGTTTGTTGTACCTGAAAGGGAGCCTGTGTGGAGGCCCAGACAGTTACTTGTCCATCCTCTGCATGCGCCAGTACCGCAAAGGGTTCCATGGGGGCATGGGCAACATAATGCGTATAGAATTCCGATCGAACGCTCTGTTTCGTTGCAGCATGCCCATCAGCCAGGTTGCCTCGCTCGACATAAACCCGGCCTTCGGGGGCAGCTTTTTTAAGCATTTCGAAAATGGACTGATTATCCACCTTCGGCTCAGGCACATCCCATGCCGCGGTGACTGATGCAAGCGCCTTTTCTGCCCGTTCCGGCCTTTCATGCAAAACGGCAACCAGGCCATCCTCCTGTACCACAAGCGTGCCGGCAATATTCCCGGCTCTGGAAGCATCGACTGATACCAGGGTGGCATCATGGGATGGAGGCCGCAGGACTCTGGCATGCAACATACCCTGCATTATCAAGTCGGAAGTGAATTTTGCCTCACCCGTCACTTTTAACCTGGCGTCCATTCGCATGGTCGGCACCCCGGAAACGGTATGTTCGGATATCGTCTTGATCGGCACGCCGGATATATGCCGGTTGATCTGCTTTCCCTTTACCAGATCCGCATAGGTCACTTTATTTGCTGCATTCATTTTGTCGCTGACTATGCCGTTTATAACAACCAGGCGTTCCGCGCTGATTTTCATTTGTTCTGAAGCCATTTGCAGCAAAATTGCCCTCGCTTCAGCTCCTGCCCTTCGAAGGGGCGGCCCATAATATTTCGTACTGCGCGAACCTGTGGTGCCACTATCCCACGGGCATAGCATGGTATCTCCCATTACCATGTCAATTGAATCTAGTTTTACATCAAGCTCTTCGGCCAGCATTTGTGCCATGGATGTAATGATCCCCTGCCCCATTTCTATTTTACTGCAAAACAGAGACACCCGGCCATCATCCCCGATTTTCAGGTATGCATTGAAGTCGGTGGGATAGTCCCTGCCGGGTTGCCGCAGTTCAGTCACAGCAAAAGGTCCGGTTGTAAAGAATATAAAAACACCGCTGCCCGAGATCTTCAGGAAGCCGCGCCGCGACAAAGGCCGGCCAGCGGGGACAGCATAATCACCTGTTTGCTTGCGTTGTTCTTTTTTTCATAAGCGCTCCGTCATTGGTTCAATGACTATCTTCATGCCTGTAGTTCAACGATATTTCCTTCCGGATCTGCAGGATAAACAAAGGTTATTACGCTCATTCTGCCTATCCATAACTTTGCCATGTCAATCCCATGTTGAAATTCTCTCAAAATGAGAATGTAAGGGTAAATTACGTAGAAATGTGAACTTTTACAATTACAAACGCATTTGCTTTGCTTCGACGAATACTTCCCCGTCTTTGGAAACATTCATTAATAATTTAAACGGCTTGAATCAACCATCTGCTTGAAATTCCCGTATAAAGTTTTGATCCTTAATCCATGGAACTCTGAATGCACCTGCCGCCTGCCACCGATTTATCTCTTTAATAATCAGTTTGTTTATAATCTCTCCTAATGAAACAGAGCCATCCGCTCACCGAAGGATAAGATCATTGAACCGGTTCATCTGGCTTCGGTTTTCCACTGCCGGTCAGCAAAATCCAGGTAACAGCCCCAATCGTAGCTGGTGATATCATGCTTGCCGGTGCGCAGGTGATAGCCGACCGATTGGCCGACCGGGGTTTCGGGTGGCGGCCAAACCGCTGTATCCACACCCTGTTTACTGTAAAGCCGGTAGATTGGTTCTGCGAGTGCTGCGCTCACAAACTCACCTTTTGGATCCGACAGCAGGTCTTCAGTTGCGCTGGCGATATAAACCGGGCGGGGCGCAATCAATCCCAAAAGCATATGCTGGTCAAAAGGCAGTTCCTCCTCCCGGTCGATGTACTCCCGAAACCGATCGCAATACCGCCAGGAAGCATGGGCAATCGAGTAAGCGATATTCTCACCGAAGTTGCGTCGCGCCAGGGAGGCCCCGCCCTCGCCGCTGTTATTGGATATGACGATGGCAAACCTTTGATCCTGAGCCCCCGCCCACAGGGCAGCCTTGCCCAGGCGGGAATGCCCAAAAACCACCACGCGTCTGGCGTCAACCGCCGGTACCGTCTCAAGAAAATCAAGGGCCCGGCTCAGGCCCCAGCCCCAGGCGCCGAGTGCGCCCCAGTCGTCTGGCCGCTGTATACTCCTCCCTGCACGTTCGAGGGCATATCCGCGGATACCATCCCGCCACCCTTCGATGTGATCCGGCTCCACGTCGCCATAGTAAAACGATGCTACGCCATAACCCCGGTGCAACACCAACTCCAAAGGCCAGCGGCTTTCCGACAAACCCCGCAAGGCTTCCGTCGCGCGATTGTCAATCACCGCAGGGCTGCTGTGAGGGCGCATCCAACCCCGGGGAAGCGGGATCAAAGAGTCCTTTTCCAGACTGGCGTTGCCGTAGAAATTCAAGCCCAGGAATACCGGAACCGGCCCTTCCGCGCCATTGGGCAGGTAGAGCATGAGCTGGATATGCGGTGCCTCCGAATCTTCGAAAAGCGCCAGGTCCCATATGGTCCGCGTCGCCAGTCCATGAACCGCATCGCTCCTGCTCGCCACCATCTCCGGTCGCAAGCGAACCGGTAAATCCGGAGTATGCCCGTACATCAGGTCCTGAAAATCACGAAGCACGTCCGCCCTCCGCCACGATTCCCAATCCTCCGCATCCTTCACCCGGCTTCCATCGGGCCTGAGCAAAGGGTCGGGTACTGTGTACGGATGAACCTTCTCTTCCTCATAATTGCGCCCATGGGAGTTTTCCTGGGCTCCGGCATCGTTCATCCAAACCAGAAGCATCAGTGCCAGGAACGCAGCTATCACCAAAGGCCAACTCCTCTTACGCTTACCTGGCAATAACAAAGCAGGGCGAGACCGGTACCCATTTTTCTTCAATTGCAGTGAATTTATAATCTTTTCAATTGATTCATCCATTGATGCCCAATGTAATCAATCCCTGTTTCAGTCCGGCTAAACGCTCTTCAGAATCTTCTTTTGGATGTGTGCAGATTTTTTCAATCCCGGGTATTTTTTCATGGATCAATGCAAGATAGCTGCGTGTGGTCATGATACAGCCGGGACTGATGTTCAGAAGGTCGAACAGGCGGCAATCAAGAACATCATTATAGGCTTGCTTTGAAGGAGAAGGTGTTAACTGAGCCAACACATCCTTGCATTTTCCGTCAGGCAAAAGATGCATGCATCCCGTACAAATATCATCAGCCTCCAGCACAAACCTTATATTCAAATCCGGATCTGATAATAGTCTTGTTGCAACAGTATGTTGGGAATGTCCATATGGATGCGGTTCATACTGTACATTCATACCATGACCGGTTATTATATCGATAACATGGTGGGGTCTTAATTTTAAATCAGATGTTTGTTCTTTCGTCATACCATCAGCGTTTGTTGGCCGGGTTTGGTTTATTGATATCTATCAATATAAATGTACATCAAATTTAGCTGCCTGCCGGTACCAGGACCACCGAGATTCGCAACAATCCTTTGAAAACTTTCTCCAGGAGGCTAAGACAAATGCTGTATCTAACCGGTTATTTCCTGAATAATCTCAGACGAGAAATCATCCATCATTCATGGAATAACACGGGTAGTACCGTCTCAAACTTATATTGACCGGATCCGATTCGAAATTCCGCATAAGCATTCCCGAAGCTTTTCATTTGAATATCCTGACTATCAGTAATCGGCGTACCGCTTTCGGTGATATCGCTGAGTGCATTTGCCGGTATAAAAACAGAGGCCGTGGTATTTTCAGGGATCATGACCTCCAGGGTATACGAAGGATAGTTCTTGTTCCAGCTCACCTCAACCGGTCCATAAGGAGTCATATGCTGTCCTTTGGCCCATTGAAGCGAATCAATGAGTGATGGTTTAATTATAATATGCTTGTATCCAGGATATTCCGGATCGAATCTAATTCCCAGGAGCCCTCGCTGAAACCAACCGCCGATCCCATTTAAACAACCATGGACACGTGAATTGACCTTTTGCCAGTATTCGGGCCAAGTCGTCTCACCCCTGGAAATAATCTCTCCATAACCTGGATATGTTGTTTGATTGGCGAGTACATAAAGCAAATCATGGTAGCCTCTTTCTGAAAGATATTTCGTTAAGAAATAGGTGCCATGAATACCTGTATCAAAATGTCCATCCTGGTTTACAAGGATTTCTTCCCTTAGCTTTTTCTCCACTTCCGGAATATCCTCTGCAGGAACAATACCGGCAATAAGAGGCATCACCAGGTGTGTCTGCCTGGTATCGATATAGGTATGATGTATTGAGTCATAAAAACTGCGATTAACTGCATCCCTGACTTCCCCGGCTTTCTTCAGGTATGTTTTGGCAGCCTCCTCCAGTTTCAGAATATCTGCAATGCCTGAAGCTATTTTCAATACATATACATAATAACAATTGTTAAATAAAGATGCTTCTGCCGTATGACTTTCCTCGTTCTCATGTGGATTTGCCCAATCACCAAGAAAGAGCCACCTGTCTCCGCCGCTATACTCCCACTCACCCGGGGAGACTATATCCAGCAATCCTTTATCGTTTACACTGCGGTCGAGATACTCCAGCCAGTTCCGGGCCGCCCCAAATGTGTTTTCAAGAATCCGGACATCACCATAATTTAAATATACCTCCCAGGGCATCGTGAGAATGAACCCGCTCCAGGCAGGACCGCCCCCACCGCCAAGTGTGGGTGCCGTATGGTTTATGCGGCCGGTTTCATCCTGAATATCAACCCAGTCCCGTGCCCATTTTGTGAAAAACGGGTGAGAAGCAAATGCATCCATGGCTATTTCCATACTTCCGTGTCCGTCGCCTCCGTATCCCAGCCTTTCACGGTGAGGACAATCTACCGTCATGCCGCCGGTAGAAAGACTTTCATAGGTATAACAGGTATTATCGTATATCTGGTTTAGCAACTCATTTGAACATGTGAACTCGCCCAATCTCTCTCTGTCGTTTGTCACCTGATAGCCCGAAATATCAGTGAGCTCCGGTTGGTAATCAATGCCCTCCATAGTTACATATTCAACCTGGTGGTAACTGAATCTGTTACGGAAAATCCCTTCACCATCAGGTCCGATAACAAGGGTATTTGTTTGGTTGAATTCCACCTCTTTGTCCGGATGGGATGAGGCGGAGATAGAAATGCGCTGACCCGCTTGTCCTTTCAGTCTTGCTTCGATCCAGCCTGTATAGATTTTATCCATGGTCACCTGGTACTTTCTATCACCAGTATTCTTTACTGAAAGGGCGCTCCTGTTCTGCACCAAGCGGTTGGGCTCTATGAAGTCGGAAGATATGTCCAGCCCGCAATCAACCACCTCTACATCCGCCCATTGATCCTCATCATTAAGACTCTGTGTCCACGCAATATTGTGAGCAGAACCATTGATCAGATCTCCTCCAAAATTGCTGTTTTGCCATCCTCCCTGATGAAAGGTATTACCCGGTGAGCATTTCCATGATTCATCGGTACCGATCCACTGCTCTTCCCCGATTTTAATCTGAGCTTTACACAGGGGCCTTTTCTGAATATTAAAATCTACTTTGGGGTTTGCATCCGAAAAGTCTGCCCAGCCTGAAGCAAGCCAAATGACAATGTTGTTCCTGCCCTTTCTTAAGCAGGCCGATAGTTCATAGCTGGAATATAGCACCCTGTTTCGCAAATCGGATACCGAGGGTGTAAGAACAGCATCGCTCACTTTTTGGCCGTTCACATAAAGCTCGTGAAATCCGACAGAGGCGACAAAAGCGGGTGCAAAACGAGGTAAGGTCTCCAGTTCGAAATCATAGCGGACAAAAGGACAATTGGTGGAGTCTGCAACGGGTGCATGTATCCAATCTGCAAACCAATCTTCCTGATCAAGAATTCCTGTTTCGAAGAAAGCCATATCACTGAACCGGCTTATATTTCCGTAGCTGTCTTCAATTTGAACTTTCCAGTAATACCTTGTTGCGGATTGGAGCGGCGTGCCTCCATATCTGACATTCACCGACTTTCCTGATTTTACTTTACCCGAATCCCAAAGCGGTTCAGCATGATCCTCTGGTTTTTCATCCGATGCATATACTTTGATCCGGCAGGAAGATTGTAAAATATTTCGCCGGCCGGGTGCATCAATCTCCCAGCTAAGACAGGGTTGTATAAGCTCCATCCCCCTGGGATTGGAAAGGAACTCACATTTCAGGTTTTGGACAAGCAAACCATCATCAATTTTCTTCTGAAAATTACATGCTCCCGGAATCATTAGGCAACAAATAATTGAAATAGGTATGAAGGTTTTTAATCGCATGAGATCGCTTTGAGGTTGCAGCATACCTGACCCGGAATGATTTTGTCAGGCAGATATGTCTCCCTTGTTTCCAATGATATTATTGGGGTATACCAACCCACATTGGAACGCTTTTCATATAGTCTTTGTACAGATCTTTATATTTTGCAAGGCAGTAGCTTTCTTCTAACCGGGCTTCGTAGTAAAAGCAAACCATCATAACCATGCTGAGCAAAATAAAAATCCATGATGCAGCGGCAATACCGGAACCAAGACAAATCAAAAGAGTGGCTAAATACATCGGGTGCCTTGAAAATCCATACACTCCCTTCCGGATCATTTGATCAACAGGTGTGGTCATAAAATTAATGGTGGAAATAGAAAGTAGTAATAATCCAGGAATAA
>JAZDPG010000126.1:0-45003 GCA_043797815.1 Bacteroidota bacterium | reverse complement strand
TGGAGCCCTGGAATCCAAATCTGACCACGCTGACAGATTTTGATTCCAAGTGGAAATCCATGATGGATCCAAAAACGCCCGTGCCCACTCCTCCCGGTGAGAGATTCAATCAGAAAGTGGGTGTGTTTGAAGGCGGGGGATATGTTTCCAAAGGGGTTTTCAGGCCCATGACCGATTGCCGGATGCATTCCAATGAAGCTTCATTCTGTCCCGTTTGCACAGATGCCATTGAGCGGATGATTCTCAGTCATACCGGGCTATAGAACCTTTCTGTTTTTATTTCGTATGCATAATTCATTGAAGCACTTAATGTTTATATTTGTGGTTCAGCAAAATGCAACCTCTCCAAGTGAAAAGGCTGACGGATGAAGAAATACTTACAGGGCTTAAAAAACGCGACAACCGCGTTTTGCAATATCTATATAAGAACGCATATAATCCTGTAAAACAGCTGATCATAAGCAATGCCGGTTCGGATTCCGATGCCGAGGATATTTTCCAGGAAGCATTGATCATCATCTTCAAAAAACTGAAGGAAGACCCCGGGTTTCAGCTGACTTCAGCTTTCAGCACATACATCTATTCCATTGCGCGGCTGATCTGGCTGAAGCATCTGAGGCAGATCAAGAAAATCGAGATCGACCCGTTGAACCGAGACATGGAGGAGCGGATTGAGTTCGAGGAACCATTACCGGTGCAGGACAAAGACCTTCGCATGGCCATATACCAGCGTACCCTGCTCAGGATCCCTGATGACTGCCAGAAGATACTTCGCCTCACAGCCCAGGACATCACTTCCAAGGAGATAGCCCGCCAGTTGGGTTTTCGCAGTGAGGGCTATGTTCGAAAACGCCGCCATTTCTGCAAAGAATACCTGGTAACCAAGATCAAGGATGATCCCGATTACCAGGCAATGTTTGTTGATTAAGTTTGAAAGAAAACGCTCAGGCGTATTATTTCAGTACAGTCTTCCAAATGGTCTCTTCATCGATTTTCTTTGTGCAGAAGAACCAGTCCACACATTCCACACCCTTTTCTTTGCCTTCCATCCGGTCAGCGGCTGTTCCGCATGAACCTGCTGGGGGAACGATCACATCATCACCGGGCCGCCAGTCGGCCGGACAGGCACAATCGAATGCGTCGGTGGTCTGAAGCGCAATCAGCACCCTGTATAGCTCGTCAAAGTTACGGCCTATGCTCAGCGGATAATAAATGATCGTCCGGATCACGCCTGCAGGATCAACGAAAAATACTGCCCTGACTGCTTTGGTGGTATCCTCATTGGGCTGGATCATGCCATACATTTTGGCTACATCCATGGTAATGTCCTCAATGAGAGGGAATTTCACTTCCACATCCTTCATCCCTTTGAACACCATGGTCTCTTTGATCCTCCTGAGCCAGGCAATGTGGCTGAAGAGTCCGTCCACTGAGAGTCCCACCAGTTTGCAATTGGCCTTGTTGAACTTCTCCTCCAGGGTGGCGAAGGTCATGAACTCGGTGGTGCAGACCGGGGTAAAGTCAGCCGGATGACTGAACAGGATGGTCCAGCTACCCTTGTAATCTGAAGGGTAATTGATGGGCCCCTGTGTGGTTTTCGCTTTGAATTCAGGGGCTTTGTCGCCTATCCGCGGCATTGATACTGCTACTTCTTGTGTGTTTTCCATTTTCATTTGGGGTTTTAATAATACATGATTTATAGATGAACTTTATTTCTTGAAATGTCCTTTAATCTGGAGGATGATATCCTCAATATCGAAATCCGTGATTTCTTTCATTTCAAAATACCTCTTCAGCATCTGATCCAGTTCCGGGTCCAAATAATCTTCAATCCTGTCGGTTTGTGCGCAATACAGGTGATGATGCTTTTCGGATACACCATCATACCGCATGACATCTTTGTCAGTTTTAACCCTTTTTATCAACCCATGTTCCACCAGAACATCCAGCACTTTGTATACTGTGCCCGTGGCTATATTGGGGTGGACCGTCCTGATAAATTCGATGATCTGTTCTGCTGTGGGATGATTGGATAATTGATAAACGGCTTCCAGGATAGCCAGTCTCTGAGGAGTAACCTTCAGACCGGCATTTTTCAGTTGTTCGTTCATTTTTTCCATATCCTGGCAAAATGTGATGAATTATCAAAAAATACTAATTCTTATTTAAGAACACTTAAACTAACAGAAAGTTCAAGATATATTTAAAAAAAATCGGGATTATTTTATTCAGGAGAGGGTAAATCCTGGTCTCATGTTTTGAGTTTGAGGATGGACTGCCGCTCACGGCTCACTACCAGCTGAGTCACATCGGGCCGGGAATAGTGCCCCGAAACATCCAGGTTTTGTCGTTCCTCCAGTACCCTGTTAAAATCCAGCTCTGTGGTAAAGAGACCCTCTTTTCCTGCTACAGGTTCCAGGATCCATTGTCCGTCAGGTCCGGCCACACAGGAACCGCCATCTGTGAGGGGATCGGAAGCATGCTGTACCATTTCCTCCCGGTAAGGGATGTCGGCGGGAATATCGTCTGTGGTCATCAGTGCAGATACCGATACCACAAATGAGCGTGCTTCTTTGGCGATAAAGCGGGTGATGTCCTCCGTATTTCGCACCGATCCTGGCCAAACGGCCACATGCAGATCTTCACCAAGTCCGTGAAGTGCAGCTCTTGACAGCGGCATCCAGTTCTCCCAGCAGTTCAAACCACCCACTGTAAATTCTTTTACAGGATGAACCTGGAGACCATTCCCGTCGCCCTGGGACCATACAAGCCGTTCGTCATAGGTGGGCTGTAGTTTCCGGTGCACCGATTTGATCTCTCCTTTTTTACTGATATGTACCAGCGAGCAATAAAGGCTATGCCCGCCCCGGTTTTGAGCCCTTTCAACGGTTCCCAGGTACACGGCCACCCGGTTTTTCCTCGCCGCATCACAGAGCATATTCAGGTCACCGTTTTCCACCCGGATCGCATTGCGGATATAGTGGGCGTGGATCTCTTTCTGTTTCTTCGAATTGAATTGAGCACCATTTGTAAGTTCAAGCCAGAAGGGGTAACCGGGAAGCAAAGCCTCCCCGAAGACCACCAGATCGCACCGGGCCGATCCTGCCTGATCGATATAGGCTTTTATTTTGGCCCTTGTCTTTTCTTTGTCGAGCCAGACGGGTGAGATCTGTGCCAGCCCTGCTTTCAGTATGTATGAATCGGTCATCCTGTAAATTTACAATTCCCCGTGCAGGAAACCTATTCAAATTAAATCCTGGACTACTCCACATGGACCTGTAAAGTGGGCACCGGATTCTGTTATGGATGCCTATTCATACCTCAGGCTGTCGGCCGGATTGATGCGGGAGGCTTTGAATGTGTGGTAGAGCATGCTTCCGTAGGCAATGGCCAGGGTCAGAAAGATTGCAGCCACATAGGGCCATATGGAAGGGTTTACCCTGTATGGAAAGGACTGCAGCCATCGCTGGGTGGCAAAGTATACTGCCGGCCAGGCTGCCAGGTTGGCGATGATCACAAGGAGGATGTATTCCCTGGAGAAAAGTCTGGAAATGGTGAAGAAACTGGCACCCAGGACCTTCCTCAGGCCCACCTCGCGGGTCCGGATGGAGGTGGAGTAGGCGATCAGGCCGTACAGACCCAGTGCTGCAATGATATTGGCCAGAATGGCAATATAAAGGATGATCCTTGTCATCTTCTTCTCCTCTTTATACATCTGGTTGTGAAATTCATCCACCCATTCGTAATCGAAAGCCTGGCCTGGGAAAACAGCAAGGAACTCTTCCCGGATATAATCCCTGATCCCGGCAATGTCTTTGGTATCGTACCTTACCGATATGCTCCAGCCGGTCTGCTCTTCATTGTAGAGCCTTAGCATGAATGGCCGGATCACATTGTGAACCGATAGAAAATGGAAATCTTCTATAATGCCCACGATGGTGGCCTGGTTTCCAGAAAGGATGCCTTTATAATCCAGACCATAAAGGATTTCTTTCCCGATGGGATCATCCATCTGAATGAGATCGATGGCAGCCTGGTTCAGGATGACCAGGTTCCCTTCGGGCCCGGTACCCTGCTGTTTGGCCCGGAAGCCATCTCCCGCAACCAGCCGCATCTGGTACACATCCAGGTAATACGGATCTGCATAGTTCACATTCATCCTGATGGCTTCATCCTCCCGGGCCCCTTCCCAGGTAATGGTGGTCCAGTTATTCGATTCGCATACAGGGTAATCATGCACGGTTGAGCCTGTTATATCTGGATGTGCCGACAAGATTTCCTGCAGCCTCTCGATCCTGACCATGCTTGAATCAGCGAATTCGATGCGGATCACTCCCTCCGGGTTAAATCCCAGGTCCTTGTGCATCATATAATTGGTTTGCCTGAGCATGATCAGCATCCCGATAATCAGTGTGGTGGAGGCGAAAAACTGGATGCCGATCAGGACCTTTCGCAGCATGGGATTTTTATTCCCTTTTGACATCTGGCTCTTCAAAAAGGCATTGGGTTGTGACCTGGATATAAGCCATGCAGGATAGGCTCCCGACAGCAAGCCCGTGAAAAGACCGGTGGCAATGATCATCATCAGGAGCCTGTAGTTTGCCAGGTATTGGAAATCAAGCTGCCGGCCCACAAGCTTGTTAAACAGGGGAAGATAGGTCTCAAATAACACAAATCCGACAATGAGTGCCACCAGGGTCATAAAGAGCGATTCGGATAAATACTGCGTAAGAAGGATCCGTTTGCCTGCACCGTTCATTTTCCTGAGGCACACTTCGCCGGCACGGACCGTTGTATAGGCAATGGCCAGGTTGGTGAAATTGATTCCTGCCATGATCAGCACGAAGATGGCCATGGTGATCAGTATGTAAATGTTCCGCATGCTGCCCAGCACAGCATAATCATCGGCCAGGTTCGAGTGGAGGTGAATATCCAGCAGTGGTCTGGCGTACAATTCATTACTTGAATCCTCACCCTGGTACACTTTCAGGTAATGCAGGATCTTCCTGTTGAAATCCTCGATATCATGGCCCTCTTTCAGCATCACATAGAGCCTGACCCAATTGTTGCCCCAGCTGCCAAATGCCTGATCTTCGCCACCGGCATTGCTGCTTATGGTCTCCACAGATACAAGCAGATCGAAGTCCAGGTGCGAGTTTGCAGGCACATCTTCCAGCACTCCTGTAATATCAAATACATTTGTTCCCAGGTCATAGCTCTCTCCGACTACATCGGTCCTGCCGAACAGTTTGCGGGCAGTAGTCTCGGTAAGGACCAGGCTGTAGGGTGCTTCCAGGGCATGAACTGGATCACCGTGAATAAGTTCAAAACTGAAAGAGGTCAGAAAACTATTTTCCATAAAGAATGCATTGGCAACAAAAGGCTCTCCCTCTTCCGGGACCAGCTTAAGTTCCTGTTCTACAAGACGCATGGATGCTTCCACTTCCGGAAAATCTTTCTTCAGGACCCTCCATAAAGGTTCCGGCGTTCCTGTCATGCGTTCTTCCCGGCCGCCCCCGTCCATGAACTGTTCAATCCGGTAGATTCTGTGAGCATTTTTATGAAATGAATCAAAACTGAGTTCGGATTGTATATAGAGGGCCAGGGCGATGAATACCGAAAGCCCCAGGGCAAGCCCAAAAGTATTCACCATGGAAAAGGACCTGTGACGCACAAGTACCCTGAATGAGGATTTAACAAAGCTTTTCCACATTTTGGTCGTTTTCAGATATGAGGCAAGAGCTGTGCCGTGTTAATTTATTGTTGATATTCAATAAATTAGAGTTTGTGTGATTCAGTATTATTTGTATATTTGTTTCAAAAATGAACAGTAGTTGTTTCAATAATGAACAATTCACTTACCGAGTTGATAAGCTATGTTAGGCAAGTTATTAATAATTGATGATGATCTGGCAGTGCTTGAATCGCTGGAGTTGCTGCTTCGGGGCGAGTCGGGAAAAGTGGTGACCCTTTCTGATCCGAACCGGCTCTATGAAGCACTTGAGCGAAACAGCTTTGATGCGGTCCTGCTTGACATGAATTTTAAGGCCGGGAGAAACACCGGGAATGAGGGTATATTCTGGCTTCGGGAGATCCTGAAGAAGGATGCGGACCTTTCGGTGATTATGATCACCGCCTTTGGTGAAGTAGAGCAGGCAGTGAAGGCCATGAAAATGGGGGCGTTTGATTTTCTGCAGAAACCATGGAAGAGTGAAAAGCTGATCGCCTCCCTGAATGCAGCCTGTCAGCTTTCTTCTTCAAAGAGAAAGGTCAGGATTCTGGAGTCAGAAAAAGATATCCTGCAGGAAGATGTTGGGAGGCAATACCCGGAGATCATCGGACAATCTCCCAGGATCAGGGAGGTTCATCAAATCATCAGCAAAGTGGCAAAGACGGATTCTTCCGTATTGATCCAGGGTGGTAACGGGACTGGTAAGGAGTTGATAGCTTGGGAAATACATTCCCAGTCGAAACGAAGGAATCAGCTGTTTGTTACCGTTGACCTGGGCGCGATCAGTTCTTCACTGTTCGAAAGTGAATTGTTTGGACATAAGAAAGGAGCTTTTACAGATGCCAAAACCGACCGGAAAGGGAGGTTTGAAGCTGCTTCTGGCGGAACGCTCTTCCTGGATGAGATCGGGAACATTCCGCTGCATCTTCAATCCAAGCTGTTATCCGTTCTGCAAAACAGGGAGATCTTCCCTGTGGGAGCAAATGCCCCGGTTCCCATTGATGTAAGGATCATCTCCGCGACAAACAAGGATCTGGCCCAGCTCGTCAACAAGGGTTTATTCAGGGAAGACCTCTACTACCGGATCAACACCATCTTCATTGAATCGCCGGACCTGAAGGACCGGGATCAGGACATTGGCCTGCTGGCTGAAAATTTCCTGGAAAAGTTTTCGGTGAAATACGATAAACCAAAGCTAAGGCTGAGTGCAAAGGCACTGGATAAACTTTGCCGGCATAGTTGGCCCGGAAATATCAGAGAGCTGCTTCATGCCATGGAAAACCTGGCCATCATGTCGGAATCAGATACAATACTGCCGGAAGACATCAATCTTTCTTCTGCAATCCCTCCTGAAGCGTCCGGCCTCAACCTGGAAAATATTGAAAAAAGCACCATCAGGAAAGCACTTACCAAATACAGTGGAAATTATACCACGATTGCATCGGAACTGGGAATCTCCAGAACAACACTGTACCATAAAATCAGGAAATATGGCATATAACAGCTATTTTGTCAATGTACTCGGCAGACTCCTGCTGATCCTTTTGACACTTACCGGATCTGCTTACCTGTTCGTGATGCAGGATAGATTTTTCACGCTCCTTTTCCTGATTCTCCTTTCAGCTGTCCAAGTGGTTCTGCTGTTCAAGTACCTGAACAGGACCAACCGGAATCTGGCCCGTTTTCTTCTTCTGCTTACCCAGGAAGACACCTCTGTGGTAATGTGGAAGGACAGGGTCGAAAAAACTTTCAAAGGATTGCACCACAGTTTCAATCAGGTGAATGCGGAGATCAGCCGGATCAGGCTTGAAAAGGAAAAGGGGGAAATCCTGCTCCGGGGAATCATAGAGCATATGGATTCGGGTGTCCTGGTGGCCGAAGATTCAGGGAGGATTGAGGTGGTGAATAACGCTGCTCTGAAGACGCTTGGTGTGAACAGGCTTGATCACATGGGTGATCTGGAGAGGGTTGGAGAGGGATTATCATCGCGTTTTCTCGACCTGAAATATGACGCTGGCAACGTGATCAGGTCCACATCAGGAAAATCCGGGAACTCATTGCTTGTGAGGGCTTCAAGGTTGCAACTGGAAGAACAGGAGTTCAGGATTTTTTCCATCCAGGATATTCAGAGTCAGCTGGAGGCCAACGAGATTGAATCCTGGCAAAAAATGACCGGGGTTCTCTCCCACGAGGTATCCAACTCGGTGACTCCCATATCCACACTAAGTGACGGGATTAGCAGGAAAATCACCCGGGCCCGGCCCGATAAGCGTGGAAATCTGGTTGTCAATAAAGAGGCAGCCACAGATCTGCTCAAAAGTGTGGAATTGATCCGGCAGAGGAGCAACGCCCTGGTGGAATTCATGGAACACTATAAGAGCTTTTCAAGGCTACCCGACCCGGCCCCGGGAAGAATAAATGTCTCCGGATTCTTTAAAAGTCTGCAGCTCCTTTTCAGGAAGGATCTTGAGAAATTGGGAGTCAGCCTGGAAATTGAAGCTGATGCTTCACTGGAGATTCAGGCCGACAGGAACCTTCTCGAACAGGCCTTCATCAACCTGGTGAAAAACTCCATTGAAGCCCTCAAAGATACCAGGGCAGGCGTGATCTCCATCCGGGCTCAGAAGCAGGATAAGCATTGGATCACCATCGGAGTAAAGGATAATGGCACCGGAATCCCGGAGGAGATACAGTCGCAGGTATTTACACCGTTTTTTACCACCAAACCGGGAGGTACAGGTATAGGGATGAGCATTGTAAGGAAAATTGTGGTCATGAGTGGCGGGTCTATCCGGTTTGATTCAAGCCCCGGGAGAGGTACTGAATTTGTCATTAAATGGCCAGAAAGGCAGACAAATGTTTAAACATTTCATCTTGCAGTAAAAACCTGTCTGAAATCTTCAATGAGATCTTCCACCTCCTCAATCCCCACAGACAAGCGGATCATGGTATCCCTGAGTCCCATTTTTTCTTTCTTGGAGCTTTCCAGCCCGGGATGATGCACATGTCTTACTGCCTCCCGGCCTTCCAGCCACCTGGCCAGTTCCAGGGCATTGGAGGTGGACCTTTCCGTACGCAACACAAGTGTATCTAAACCCAGACTCTGCAGGTAGGCATTGTGCGGGGAGAGGCAGGCTCCCAGGTTCCGGAATATTTGTTTCCGCAACATCATCTTAAAAACCGGACGGCCATGTTCCTTGAAAGCTTCCTTTGTTTTACCAAACCGGCTCCAGTCGAATGTTCCATAGTCCACCAGCAGCCCACCTACCGATGTGGCACCACCGGAAATGTACTTGGTGCTTGATAAAACCTCCATATCAATTCCAAATTCCCTGGCTGAAAAAACAGAGGGTGGTGTTAATGTGGTATCGGCAATCAGCAGGATATTGTTCTTTTTTGCTATTTCAGACAAGGCCCTGATGTTTGCCACCTCCAGTTGCGGATTGGTAATGGTTTCAAAGAAGATGGCTACGGTATCCTTGTCCACCTGTTTGTCCACCGCAGCGGGGTCTGTCAGATCGGTATATTTTGCTATAAATCCATAGGGCTTTAAGGTTTTCTCAAACAGGGAGAGGGTATTCCCGAACAGGTGCTTCGAGGTAATGATGTTGTTGCCTGTCCTGCTGACGGCCATCACCAGGTTGGAGATGGCTGCCATACCTAGGACATGGCTGTCACTGAAAAAGCCCCGGTCATTCTCTGAACCTTGGATTCGAAATACTCAACGGTCGGATTGGTGATCCTGGAGT
The DNA here is from genome assembly GCA_043797815.1 of Bacteroidota bacterium. GTDB lineage: Bacteria > Bacteroidota > Bacteroidia > Bacteroidales. Next base: position 35,523 of record JAZDPG010000126.1, on the reverse strand, counting down.
ACTGGTGCATCTGTTTCTCTCCCCGGAATGCAGCTTCAAGTTCTTCCGATGTTTCGAATTCGAAGGATACATTGTCATACACAGGAAAATTCATGCTGCCGTGGGGGTCCTTTTGTGGAAACGGAGTGTGCAGCAGTATGGTAGTCAAGCCTTGCTTTTTCATGCTTCGGGTTTCATTTGAAACAACCAAAGCAGCCAAATGGTTTAGAATTGGATTTGAGTTTATTCTGGGCGATCTCTTTGGCTGACTCAAGATTGGATTCAAACTAAAGTTTAAATACAGCAAGGGGCCGCTGGTAATCATGAAATAACTTTTCGCAGGCACTTTCATTTCCTGCCCGGATGCCCTTCAAATTGCCTATGGATTTCAACGGGAATTTCTCACCAGTTCTGCTAAGTCGTCATCTTTCCCAAGAACCAACAACGTGTGATTTGTAGTAAGAGTGGTGTTTTCAAATCCCACATAATCCGTATTAATGATCTCTTTGCCCTCAGGATCAAACGTCTGAATTTTCAAACCAATGATATTCACGTTATGCTTTGCCCTGATTTCATGTTCCAAAATGGTTTTTCCTGCCAGTTCTCCTTTGACCGGAATCTCAATGAGAAAAATGTCAGACGCAAATTCGTCGATGAAATGAAAGTTTCGATTCAATAATTTCAGTGCGAATCTTCGGCCTTCGTGTCTTTCCGGGAATAGAATTTCGGTTATCCCCATTTTTTCAAGTACCCTGTACTGGATATCTTTGGTAGCCCTCGCATAAATGGTTTTTACTCCCAATCCCTTGAGCAGTTCAATGGTTAAAATGTGTGCCTCAAATGAATCTCCCATGGCCAGGATCAAAATGTCCTCGGGTTTGATGAATTTGGCAAGTGAAGAAGGATCCAGATTATCTATATGAACAGCATATCTGCATCCCTGAACCTTCATTTGCTTGACTGCAGCAGGATCGCGGTCCATTACGATAACATCTGCATCGTTTTCAAGCAGGGTTTTGGCAATCTCTGTACCATAGGCCCCCAGTCCTATCAAAACAAACCTTCGCTGATCGTTCATAATTAACCTACCATTAAATATGTTTCCGGGAATGTGTAACCCGTATCATCTTTCAATTCACTCATGGCAATTGCAAATGAAAAAAGGCCTATTCTTCCTGCAAACATTACAGTTGCGATTAACAGCTTACCAGTAATGGTCAGGTCCGGGGTGATTCCCCTTGAAAGGCCGACTGTTCCAAAAGCAGAGATGATCTCAAACAATAGATCAATGAAAGCCTGATCTTCGGTCCAGGATAATACAAACAGGACAATAAATATCAGAAAAATTGAGACCATAAAGACAATGAAAGCCCTTCGGACTATTCTCATGGAAAGGGTATTCCAACCTATTTCTACCCTAGTTTTCCCCCTGACAAAAGCAACCAGAGCTGCCAATAATGCCATAACCGTAGTCACTTTTATGCCTCCTGAAGTTGAGTTGGGCGCACCTCCAATATACATCAAAAGAATAACCATCATCAAAGTCGGGATGGCAAGTTCTCCGATTGAAACAATAGAAAAACCGGCTGTACGCGCGGTTACACTCAGAAAAAATGAATGAAGCACCTGCTCACCCACCGGAAGATCCTTCCATTGGCCATGCTCAGTGATCCAAATCATTCCTGCGCCGAAGAGGATAAGTATAAGGGTACCAACCAGAATAACTTTCGACTGCAGCGTAAGTCCTTTCTTACGGAATATTTTGATTTGACCAATTCGGAAAATATCCGAATAGGTGTAGAATCCCAGGCCCCCGAATACAATTAGCAGCATGATGGTAATATGTGACATGGTGGTAAAATGATACCCCGCTGTCTCGAATCCATTTGTAAAAGTACTGAACCCTGCATTGCAATAGGCACTTATAGCGTGGAAAACAGCGTTGAATATTCTCTCAGGTTCAGGTAATCCAAGATTACCCCACGCAAAGTAGAGACCGATAGCGCCAATTAATTCTGAAATAAATGTGATTGAAACAATAGCCTTCAGGATCGATGCAAGTGAACTAAGGTTTTCATTATCCAGGATCTCCTGCACAACTATCTGGTCCCTCAGCCGGAATCCCTGATGAACGATCAGTGCAATAAACGAGGTAAGTGTAATGATGCCAAGCCCCCCGAGCTGGATCAATAACATGATGACAACCTGTCCCTCGAAAGTATAAATCTGTTGGATATTCACAGTGCTTAGTCCTGTGATACACACTGCAGATGTAGAGGTGAAAAAAGCATCTATCCAGTTTATCCCTTCATATGTAGCTTTCGGGAGTTTCAACATGAACATTCCCGCCACAATGATGAACACATAAGAGACAATTAGAATTCTTGCGGGATTCAGTGAGTAGAAAAGCCATTTGTTCCTGATTTTTGCAAGGGCAATGATGCCGTTGAAAATGATATAAACCTGAATGATGACGAAGTAGAGCTTGATTATATTTTGGGTGGTGTCTCTTCTTATTAAAATATAGGGCTCATCAATAGAAATAATCTCCTCGAATACAATGGAAATAATAAAGAGCAACAATAAACCAAACTCAAAAGGAGATTGTTTGACATACAGCCATTTTGCATCACTAATGATGAATTTCAGCAGTAGGCTGAGCACAAAAAACGCAGCTATGATTTCATCCAGGATCAACAGGTAACTTAACCAGACATCCGACAGATGAAATCCGTATTTAATAAAAAGCGAAAGGAAGGCAAAAATCCCTAAGACCGGGGTTATCCTGCCAATGATGTGATTGATCCGATTCTGAATTGACAACTTCATAACCAAACCAGAACTCTTTGTTCAAAATGTTTCATCGGAGTTTGAAATTGATTTCTGAGATCAGATTTCTGAAATCCATGAAATCCATGTCCGGCATATAACCGATGGCCATCGTGAACAATGTATCTCTTGAAGTTCTGAGGATGTATAAATCAGCATCAATATCCCAGGTAATCTCGCCGCTGCTCACTTCTACAAACAGATTGCTGGCAGGAATATTCTGTACCCTGATCTTCAAACGATATAGACTATCAACGGCCAGCACATGATCCTTATGATCGTCACCTACAAATGAAATTTCTGCGTTGGTTCCAAAATGTTCGATGTGCCTTTTGTCATTTTCCCATTCACCTTTCCACATTATTTCACCATCCCGGTACCATTCAACCCACATGCCTTTCTTAAGGCCATTTTTATAATGACCTTCCTCTTTCATCTGGCCATTATTATACCAGTAGGTCCACAAACCATCAGGTTGTCCATTCACAAATGATCCTTTGGAAATCAGCACACTGTCTGAATAGATTTCCCAGGGTCCCTGCTTTATGCCTGATATGTCAACCCGGTTCACATCTTCTACAGTTGCTTTGCCGTTTTGATTGTCTGAATTGCATCCGAAGGATATCATGCCCATTATCAATAACAGGCGAAAGATCATATGGTGGGGGTACATCAAGTTCCGATTATATACAGCACCGAAATTACTGTTAAATTTTTGCATGGCAAAACCCGGAAGATGGTGACCACAGTGCTATGATAATAGAAAGAGATAATTACACTAAGGTCAGATGATATCAGGATTTCTTGTACTGGAAGAAGATCAGGATACCAATGAAAAGGGCAATAATTGAAGCCCAGTAGAACATTCCCGATTTCCTGTAAATGGGACTGCTGTCACCCACGATCACAAATCCTGACCAGAAATAGGGATTTGACGTAAGATCATCAGCTCTTTCAAGGTAGTCCATTTTCGACAGTCTCATGGCTTCCTGTTTGCTCTTCCCCTTTTTCAGATACTTGTAGAATGAGGTCATGAGTTCTGAACTTGATTTATCTGATACCTGCCAGAGGGTCATCACAATGCAAGGACATCCGGCATAAATAAAACCTCTTGCAAGGCTCATCATACCTTCACCCTTCTGCATTTTACCAAATCCACTGCTGCAGGAACTCAACACAGCCATCTGGGCATTCAGCTTCAGGTTATAGATTTCGTATGCGTAAAGCTTGTTATCCTCTGTAGTATCAGCAACTTCAACGTTGGTGAAGGCCAACAAGGAATGGAGGGGATTGTCGTCCTTCATGATTGTATGCATGGCAAGGTGCAGGACATTGTAATCCGGCGCATATTTCTTGAAGTTTGCTTCGGTGGCATTTTCATTCAGGAATACCCGGGAGGGGACCGTTTCATTGATACTCTGAACCTCTTTGATGATCCCCCCCAATGGAAGTAGGTAGTTTGAGTCGGAAAGCACCTGGCGGATCACTGATGTATCTCTGCTCGACAGTGGGTCATAATATGAAGGAGCAAATGCCAGAACCTTATTCTCGGGAGATTTGGTTTTAAGCCTTTCGCTGAACATCATGGTGGCCGAATGTGAATAACCCACCGAAAACTCTTTGATCAAATAGGGTAGATTGAGGTAATTGATATAATGCAGATCAGCCTCATCCGTTATAAAGCCCTCAAAGGGAAGATAGGTAATAGCCCCGTCAGGTACGATTGTGAGATTTTTCCGGTCTGTGTACTTCAGGCAGGGTTCGATCAGGATCTTATAGAACTTTTGCCCAAGCTGCACAAATTTCATATAGTTCTCATGAACCCCATTGCTGAAGTTCTGTGTATGCATTAAGTTATAGTACTCAAAACACTCATCGCTGAATTCAGGTTCTATAGCCTGCGAAAAGACATTAATCCCTTTCTTATCAATCACATAGGTTATAAGCATGGTATCATTCAGCACATATTCGATCAAAGCATCACGATAAGGTAATTTACTCTGAATCTCTTTTAGCGTAACAAATTTCGGATTGTACTTTAGCTCAAAATACTTGGCATTATTTTGTTCTATGTCTTGTTTCAGGTTGCGGTAGTCATCTCTCAATTGAAATAGTTTTTCCTTAATATATGCAATCTGACTACTGTCAGGGTCGGTCGATAATTGCTCTTTATAAAGCATCTCCTCATATCCCTGAATTTCACCTGAGAGCCTTTGTTCCTTTTCCTTAACATCCTTTGGAAGATCCGAAAACTCCATAGCCTCCACATTATTGATTTCACTAAAGAGGGCAAATGATTTGCTGCTTTCGGTGAACTCAAATGACTTCTCAAGATATTCGAGATCCCCAGTCAGCGCATACAATTGTTTCCCAACATATATAGCTTCCTTATAAACCTCAATAATTGCAGCTGTTGCATAGAGCTTACTTTCTTCATTTTCCATCGCTAATTTTCTGGAGTCTAAAATCCTGATAGATTCCTGGTACGAACTATATGACCGTTTCAAGTAGTCTATTGAGGAAGTATTAAAATATTCCTGCAACAGTATTCTACTTTTCAAAATATGTAAATCAGGGAGTATTGAAGTAACACTTGTCCTTACACTTAAACCTATCTCATTAAGGGATAGACCTTCAAAGAATTTATTCATACCTTCTATTCCTCGGTCTACTAATTCAAGGGCAGGTTGATTTCGATTTTGCAAATACAAAATGAATGCTCTTCTATATTGAATATTTGAGTAGTAGTCAATCTTATATTTGACAGATTGAGCATTCAAAGACTCGATATATAGAAAAGCTTGAGAAATGATCTCATTTGCATTCTTGAATTCTTCAAATTTTATATAAAAATCAATCAAGTACGTGTAATAAACCACTTGACTAGAATTGTCCTCATGAACTTCAGTTGATTTTAGTACTTTCTCAGCTTGTTTAAAATAACTCATTGCATTCTCATATAGCCCGAGCGCTGCAAATGAATTAGCGAAAATTAGGCTAAATCGGAATTCAAGGTATGGATTTAATTCAAGACTAAGAATGTCAATTTCCGCAAGCTTTCCTTCAGCTTTTTCATAGTCCTCAAGTTCAAATAACAGTCGAATATAGTTCGAGAATATATGAGAATAGTTGTTAGTACTAGAATAGTTGTTCCTTTCCATAAAGTCAAGGGCGTATTCATAATATTGTATAGTCCTGTATACATCATCATATAAACCAATAATATTCCCCTTATTATTATAAATGTTTCCAAACAGAATAGAATTCGGTTCAAATGCTGTTAGTATACTATCAGCTTTTTCAAGATGAAATAAGGCCAAATTGTAATTATATAATCGTCTATAAACAGAAGCCAAGGAGATGTGATTTGTTGCTACCCTATCATCTAATATCTCGTAATTGGCATATTGAAGGTCTAAAGCTTTCTTAAGATAGTATTCCGCTGTATCAAAATTTAAATTGTACTCAACGTTGCGAAACCCTTTGACTCCATATTCATGGATTTTTTCACGTAATTCAGGTTCTTCCTGAGATTGTACATTTAAAGTAACTGCAAAGAATAGATGAACAAGTAATACTGGCTTTCTAAATAATAGTGCATTCATCTTTCTAAGTGAAAAGTAAATGAAAGAATAAAAGGGATACAATGCAAAATTAACTTCGAAAAACAGATTTTTTTTTGTACACATAAGTGATACATTCTCAGACCACTAACCGTGTTAATACTTTTTTTTTACTTTTTCTTTCATTTTTTTGGGTAACGTTTGACCTCAATTGGGAATTAACAGATGAAAACAAACAACAAACAGATGTTAAACCCCTAATTGAAAAGTAATGAAAACTGTAAACTTTGAATCATTCGCAAAAGACAAGATCCAGGAAAAAGAATTGAATTTCTTAAAAGGTGGAATTACTCCAGGAGATGATATTTTGAATCCTCCAAGGAAGTAATTCTTTTATCAGGATCAACTAGATCTGATTTTAAGTCGGTCGTAGACCGCACAAGATATTTTCCGTAGCGTCGGCAGGGGAGTGACAGCTTCTGGGTGATTAAGCGGAAGGGCAACCGGAAAAGGTAGCCGAAAATATAAGCGTACCTGGGTGTACGCATACTCTGGGTAGCATGCAAGCGTGCATGTGAGTGCCAGGGAAAGCAGGTAGAAGCTGTACAGCCAGGAAGTGGCTTTACTGAGGCCTGAATCCTTGTAACTAATTAATAATTAATGATATGAAACGCGACAGGCACATTTTACAAAAGTACCTGGATAACGAGCTTTCAGAAAGAGAGTTAGCCAGGTTCGAGCAGGAGCTCAACGCCAGTCCGGAATTGTTGGTCGATCTTGATCTCTATAAAGAGGTCGATGAAGCCATTGCCGACACAGAAGTGTTGGACTTCCGGGCTCAGTTGAACGACCTGCGGGAAGAAACAAGACGATCGGAGTCCGGCAGGAAGGTTTTTCGGTTTACCAGGCCATGGCATTATGCAGCCTCAGCAGCATTGGCGCTCTTGGTGGCAATTGGCTTAGCCACGGTACTGGGACGACCTTTATCCAATAGCGATCTTTTCGTCAAGTACATGAAACCTTATGAACTGGTTCTTACCAATCGTTCCATGGAGGACGATGTGATTAAGGCAACCATGAACAATGCTGAAATTGCATATCTGAAAGGAGACTTTGAATCAGCTATTTTCTGGTACAGTAAAGTATTGGAAAAGAATAGTGAAAAGGTTGAAGCTGAATTTGGTGTGGGTGTTTCCAGCATGGGGTTATCACAATTTGTGAACGCCAGCGAGTCTTTTTCAAAGGTAATTGAGCAGGATGATAACTTGTTTATCCAGAAAGCTCAATGGTTCCAGGCAGGTTGTTTCCTGGCCATGGATGAGACTGACGTAGCACGGTGGCATCTGAATGTGATTGCTTCAGACCCGAATCACTATTATAGTAGTGATGCTGCAAAGATCCTGAAAAGGATGAAGCGGTAGAGACTGTTGAAAAACTATCTCGGAGTGAGATGGTTTATCTGCTAAGTTTACGTATTGTATTGCTGAACTACTGATAGGTGATGAGTGATCAACCTGATTATAACGAGCTATTGGAGTACACCAAGCAACTGGAAGCAAAAGTTGCCTGGCTGGAAGATACCCTAAAACAGTTCCAGGGTGACGGAACAAGGGTTAAGACCAGGTTTCTCTCCAACATCTCTCACGAGATCAGGACCCCCATGAATGCCATAATCGGATTCTCTCACCTTCTTGGTGAGGACGATGTGAACGGGGATCAAAGAGAGGCTTACATCAATCACATTACAAGAAACAGCAATTCGCTCTTAAACATGATGGACAACCTGATTGATCTAACCCTGGTCGAAACTGGTACACTGCAGTTGAAGGAGGAGGAAGTTGAGATTTATCCGATGATGAAGGAACTGTACGACCAGTATAACACCGACAGATATAGATTAAACAGGGAAAGGGTGGCGCTTTTACTGAATGTCAGAGAGGCATTTAAGAAGGCAAAAATTCTCACAGACAGACAGCGCCTGTCACGCGCTTTAAGCTGTCTTCTGGACAATGCACTCACCCAGACCCAAAAGGGAGTCGTAGAATTTGGCGCATCTTTCGCCGATAAAAACACACTGGTTTTCACCATAAAAGATAGCAGCAGCATGCTGCTTCAGGAGAGAGCCAGGAAGGTCTTTGAAACAGATGATATTGAAGAGGACTGGTACAATACCAATGATACAATTGGACTTGGTTATAAATTAGCCAGGGGGCTTGTCAAAGCCATGGAAGGGGAGATCAGGGTAAGTGACAGTTCTTTTAAAGGTACAACCATAGAGTTCTCAATACCGGTAAAGTTAGTTACACCAAAGTATTATCAATCGGGTGTAAATTCTTTAAATTGGATAACCGCTGATCGACAGAAGGGAGATCAGATGTAAACCGGCTTGGTGATCCTGCCTGCTTTTTTTAGGGGTTTGTTATTGTTTTCAACGTTTTCAAAAAGGCAGATCATCAAATCCGGAATCATCTGAAGGTGGTGGAGTCGGTAAGGGCACATCCTGATCAGGAAAATCATTCTGAACCGGTGGAGAATCAATGGTGGGGTCGTTTTCGGCCAGTACCTTTTCGATGCGCCAGGCTTCAAGATTGGTGAAGTAGGAAACCTGGCCGTCCTTTTCCCACTTACGTCCTCTCAGGTTAAAGGAAACTTTAAGCATGTCATCAATTGTAAATTGATCCAGCAGCGAACATTTGTCCTGGGTAGACTGGAATTTTATAAAGTCCAAGAACTCATAGCCACTGGAGCCTGAAGATTTAATTTCCAGTACAAACTCGCGTTTCTGGAATTTGTCTGAGACTTTTTGGGTTTCGAATTTCTCTGCCAGACGGCCGCTAATCTCGTAGCTCATTGATTTGTTCTTTTATAAATAGGGAAAATATTTGTGCCAAAGTAACCAATTCTTCAGGAATTCGAGGGCACGTTGAAGATTGTTTTTAATTGAAGAAAGCCACAATTCCGTCCTATGGACAAAAAAAAGGCTGTTCGCATTGGCGGACAGCCTTTTTTGCTATGGTGAATTCTCTAGTTGATCGAGAGCAGTTCAACTTTGAAAATCAGAACTGAGTTTCCAGGAATCGGACCTGTTTCCCTCGGGCCATAACCAAGGTTTGAAGGAATATATAATTTATAGGTAGATCCCACCGGCATAAGCTGCAGACCTTCTGTCCACCCTGGAATTACTCCGTTCAGGTTAAAAGAAACGGGCTCGCCGTTTTCATAAGAGCTGTCAAAAACTTCGCCATTAATCAATGTGCCTTCATAATGAACGGTTACATTGGAAGTATCAGCTGGTTTTGGTCCGTCTCCTTGTGTAATCACTTCATATTGTAATCCGGATTCGGTAGTGGTTACACCTTCCTTTTTCCCATTCTCTTCCAGGAAAGAAGCTCCCTTTTCCAGGTTTTCAAGTGCTTCATTTTGAGATTTTTTTGCTTCTTTCTCTGAAAGCTGCATGTTCAACTGACGGAAGATAGCATCAGCAGAGATTTGATTATAGATGGATGAATCTTCCAGTACCTGCGTAATACCTGATGAAACAAGTGCTGCATCAACCTCCCATGGAGCCTGCTCCAGGCTGTAACCCATGTTCAGTCCAAGGAAATAATTAAGTGAATCGTTCTGGTCCTTCAGCGAGACCTGATTCTCTGATTTAACACTATTCATGCTTGATCCGATGAAATAACCGGCAGCAAGTGCTGCAATGGCAACCACTATTAATGTGATGATTTGTCTGTTGTTCATTTAATTTGCTTTTTTGAAAATAACGACTGCGAAGATATAAGAAAATTTAGAGACTGCACAATTATCTTCTAATTGCACGGATCATCTCCCTTTTACCGGGGGGGCCTGCAACCTTCTCAACCAGGAAATCGCAAGATATCAAAGCCCTACGCACAATGCCTTTTGAGGTATATGTAACAAATACTCCTCCAGGATTTACCATGGATGATATTCTGGAAAAAATCTCCTCATTCCACAAATGAGGTTGCTTCCGGGGATCAAATGCATCATAATATACCAGATCAAAGGTTCCCTCAGGTTCCATGGACCTGAAATCTGACCACTCTTTAAACAGATTGAAATGCGATGTTAGCCTGATCTTTTCCCCCCATTCTGCATCATGCATTTTGATCAGGCTGCCTTTGATAACGCCATCTATAAACCTTTCATAATTGATTGCATGATATTCCTGAGCAAGGAGCGGATACTTTTCAACAGCATGGTAGTATATCTTTTTACCTGTTCTATTGGCTTCAGCCAATGTAAGAAGAGCGTTGAGGCCGGTCCCGAATCCAATCTCCAGGATACGGATGGTCTCTTTTGTAATGGTCTGAAACCCATGTTTCAGGAACACATGTTTCGATTCCTGGATGGCCCCGTGAACAGAGTGATAAGGCTCGTTCAGTTCGGGAACGAAAATCGTATGTGATCCGTCTTCAGTGATGCGGAGTTCCCTTTTCATTTCTTAAAAATACAATATCCCCCGGTGTTTAAAAAAAACAGAGCATCCTCGCGAATATCATGGTATTATTGTATTTAATGCAGACGCGGTTTTACATTGAACGCAGGAAGGACGAATCAGGAAACCTGATGTTGAAGGATCGGCCCGTTGTCATGAGTGTTGCTTTTCGAGGCAACCGGGTGATGTTGGGTACGGGCATTAAAACCGATTTTCACTGTTGGGATACTGAACTTCAAAGAATGAAGAAGAGTTTTCCCGGATCTTACGCAACCAATGCCTGGCTTGATACCTTGGCAGAAACAGCAGAAAAAACCTGGGCGGCCATACAGGACAGCAGGGAGAATCCTGATGCTGAACAGTTTCGATCCACGTTTAATGAGATCAAACCAAAATACTCGACCGGTTTCTTTGATGTTTTTTTCTTGTTCCTTGAATCGGGAATCAACAGATGGAGTACCTCTACTTACAGGAAGGTCAGAACCATCTTCAAACACTTGCGTGAGTTCGAGAACCGGGCTGATTTAACGCTTTCATTCCGGAATTTCAACGACTCCTTTCCTGGCAGGTTCGAAGATTTCTATGCTGAAAAGGGCAACAATGATGCGACCACTTATAAAGCGGTCAATATCATTGTATGGTTCCTGAACTGGGCCACAGAAAACGGGTATAATGCGAACCTGGAATATCGTAGATTTTATAAGTCCCTTAAACAGCCAGTTGGGACACCTCAGGCCCATCATTACCTCCAATGGGAGGAATTATTGAGATTAACTGATCATCAGTGCGGAAACAGGAATATGGAAAGAGTAAGGGACCTGTTTTGCTTCATGTGTTTCACCGGATTGCGGTTTTCAGAGTTGCAAAACCTGAAGAAACAGGATGTGGGGCAGAAGGAAGTAATAATAAGAAAGCCGAACGGAAAGGTTAGGCGGATTCCGTTGAACGGCAGGTCCAATCAGATTCATGATAAGTATGCAAATAAATATTATCTGAACAATACCGCTTTCCCATCCATGAGCATCATCACCATGAACAAGTACCTGAAAATCCTGGGATGTGAGGCTGGATTGGTTCGTCAAGTGCCTCCGGCTAGAGGTACAGGTGAAAAGGTGCCTTTTTATGAATGCCTGACTGCCGGAGTTGCAATTCATACCTTCATCAGCAACGCCATTGAACTGGAGATTCCGGCAGAGGTTATTTCATCCTTCACAGGTGTCAGGAAGGACAGCCGTATAGGACGCATCAGGATGGAATTGGCCAGGCAGGAAATCAGAAAACTAGACTCAAGGTAACCTTATGTTAGAATCTACCAGGTAACTATATTCCATACGCCATGAAAGTTGCATCCAGATTTTATCCCCTGTTACATTTCATACTATTAATCACCCTATCAACAACAGGTTTTGCTCAATATGAGCCGGGCAGAAAAGCCCAGGGGGCGGGCGACCTGATCTGGTCTGATGAGTTTGATGGGACAGGTATTCCGGATGCCGCCAAATGGGAACGCCAGGAGTATAACCGGCGAAACAATGAAAATGGTCCGGACGGTTGGTGGAGCAATGAGGACTCCTATCTGGATGGGAACGGGAACCTGGTGATCCGGGTACGGAAGATCGACAACAAGAACGATGATGCAGATACCTGCGATTTCAGTGTGGGGATGGTCAGGAGCAAAGGCAGGTTTGCACAACTGTACGGCAAGTTTGAGATCCGGTGTAAACTTCCAACCCAGCCCGGATGGTGGGTGGCTTTCTGGATGATGCAGGGAGATGTGGGTTCTGTTGAAAACGGTGGTGTGGATGGTACGGAGGTGGATATCATGGAGGGTTTCGGGTGGACAGACCAGATTCAGCATGCCTTTCACTGGGACGGATATGGTGAAGCGCATCAAAGCATTGGCCATAAATTGAAGCCTGCCGGCATACGAGAGGGATTCCATACATATTCGATGGAATGGTATCCAGAGATGTATGTGTTTTTTGTGGATGGAGAAGAGACCTGGCGCTCGGAAGGCGGAGGTGTCTGCAACCAGGCTGGCTATATCAAAGTAACCGGTGAAATATCCACAGAAGAATGGGCCATCAACAACTGGTGGGCAAATAATCCTGCTGATGCAACTTATCCGGATTCTTTTGTGGTGGATTATGTGAGGGTTTATGAAATTGGAGAATACCAGTTTCCAGCCTCTGTGAGCAGCACGGTCCCGACCGGTTTGGTTCATGTATATCCGAATCCGGCGGTAGGCCAGATTTCAGTTCAGTGGGATTCGGAACTGTTTATAGATTTGCCGATGGGAACTTTGAAGAATACAGTGGGTCAAACAGTTAGCTCATTTAGCTACGTTGAGAACAATGCCCGGATTCCAATGGATGGTTTGCCACAGGGAATCTACTTTCTCACCTTGAATTCGGACCAAAGGGTGGTTACGGAAAGAGTGGTGAAGCTCTAATCCTGTTTACGGGGAAGGTACTCTTCAAATATTTTGTCCATGGATTTGAACATGTTGTATGGGCCTCTTCCATGGAGTGCTTCTATTTCTTTGAGTAACCAGGCCATTTTTTTTCGCTGGGTCTTGTCTTCGTGCGGACAGCTTTTCTCCACCTTTAAAAGGCCGTTCATTTCCGTATAATCCTGCAGAAGTTTTTCGTTGACGTCCAAAAGGGGCCGGATCAGTTTCACCCTGCCCCCGAACATGACCAGGGAGTAGGGTAGGGAAGAGATTGAACCATGGTAGATCATATTCATCAGCAGGGTTTCCAGGGCATCGTCGCGGTGGTGACCAAGGGCCAGCTTGTTGAAATCCAGTTCCCTGGTAATGTCGAAGAGTTTTTTACGCCTGTGCCATGAACAGACAAAGCAAGCCGATTTGGATTTGTCTTTTTCCAGGCCGGACGCAATGGTCCGGTAATACAGGGGCACATCCAGACTTTTGCAAAATGAGGTGAGCTTCTCTCTGTCAATTTGATACCCTATACCTGTGGCCTCCACATGGGCAGCTTCAATTTTGAAATCAAAAGGTACGGCGCCTCTTCTTTCAACCAGTGCCTGCAACAGAATCATGGAATCTTTGCCCCCTGAAAGCCCCACCAGGACCCTGTCGCCTTCAGCGATCATGTCATGGTCCCGCATGGTGGTGCCCATTTTCCGGCAGATCTTCTTAAAGAGTTTATCTGATTGGAGTTGATCAAGGCTTCTTTCCATATTAACCGGCGTTGGCAGTGGGGCGATATTGCATGGATGAGCCGTAGATGATACTATCATTTGATCTTATCACCATGGGTTGTTATTGGAACACAAGGTCCCCAAAAAAGCGGGGCTGGTGAAAATCAGGTGCTGGAGTCTCCACTTCTTTCCAAGAGAGGTAATGTGGGCGCTGGAGAGCGTCTCCGCATTTGTAAAAATTCGCACGGTTTTTCATGCCTGCAATGTCGGTAACCTGGTGGAAACAAAATGATTTTACAGGCAGAACGATTTCAAGTTCCCAGGAATTATTCCCTTCCATGTTCTCGATCACACCCCTCCCTAGGGAAGGAGTGGTCTGGATCAACTGAAGGGATTCCGCCGGGAGTGGCTCCCGGCTCGACCGGTCAGGGCCGTATGCCCCCAGAACCGTTCCAATGGCGTTAAACTCGAAGTTATAGTAGTTGTTATCTCCTTCCAGCGCCATAAAAAATTCAACACAGCTGTCTTCCCAGACAGGCGAATTGAATGCAGTATTAACAGCCCGTACCTGGGGTTCCTGAACCATGTATTTCAGAAGGATGGAGCTTCCCCGGTGATGGATATCAAAAAATGCCGATACACCCTCTGCCGGAACCCAGTTGGCATGATCTATGGCCGGGATTTGGGAAGCAGACAGGGCGCAGGATATACGGGAGACAATCATGGGTGAAAAGAATCTAAGATAATTTTTGAATGATCTGCTTCAAGCGGCCCATTTTGGCTTCACCATCCTGCGCCAGCTTGATCTGGGCCCTGGTCCTGACCAGGTTATGCTCCTTGTGCCTGGTTTTATAATAGAGATCACCATCCATGTAGTCGATCAGGAATCGTACTGCCTGCATATAGGGGAAGAGCAGTCCGGCATATACCAGGGCATTCTTCTCGGCATCTGAAAGAATGTCCCTGGTGGAGTCCAGGAAACCTGAAGCAAAAGCTTCAAACAAAGCCAGGTCCATGGATACACGGTCCAGTTGCTCATCATCCTCCTCCCCGGTGTTGGTCAGGGTGCGAATTCCGTCCCCGAAATCGGATGTCACATAACCGGGTTGAATCGTATCCAGGTCAATGACACACAGCCCTTTGCTGTCAGCATCAAACAATACGTTACTGATCTTTGTGTCATTGTGGGTGATGCGCAGGGGGATTGCTCCCTTTTCCCCCAGTTCATGAATGGTAAGCATCATTTTTGAACGGGATTCCACGTAGTCAATCTCCTGTTTTACCAGTTTCAGGCGCATGGCCTGATCCTTCCGGATACTTTCCCTCAGTTGGGTGAGCCTCCAGTGCATGTTATGGAAATCAGGAATGATGGTACCCACTTTTTCTGATGGCAAATTGTTCAGCATACTGGTAAATTCCCCGAATTTCAGGGCACCCTCATAGGCAATGGAAGGATCAGTGGTACTTTCGAATACGAGGTGATCCTTGATGAAGTGGAGAACCCTCCAGTAATTGCCTTCCGGGTCCCTGAAATAGTTGGATCCATCCCAGGTGGGAATGATGGTCAGGGTTCTCCTTTCCAGGTCCCTGACACCCTGGTTTTTCAGTTGAGCTTTTACATGGTCCGTAACGAGAACCATATTCTGCATCAGCAGGGCCGGATCCTTAAAAACATAGTGGTTGATCCTTTGCAGTAGATAGTCCGGCTGCTTCGGCTCAGCATTTACCAGGCGGTAACTGTCATTGATGTGACCGCCACCGTGGATTTTCACTTCAGCAATGGTTCCTGCTGTGGCAAACTGGCCAGCAATTTCGATAGTATTCATTTTCATGTTTCCATTTGTGAGATACACAGGGCAGCAGCTCCGTATAGTCCCGCATTATCCAGTGATGCCGGGACCAGTGCGGTATTTTTGCCAATCAGTTCCACCGGGAATTTATCCACCTGCTCCCTGAGGGGTTTCTCCAGGAATTCCCACGCCCTGGCCACTGATCCCCCGATTACAAAGGCTTCGGGTGCAAGGATGAACATCACTGTGTTCAGCATCTCCCCGATGTTCCGGGCAAGTTCATCAAATGCGGCAATGGCATTCTGGTCGCCGGCTTTGGCCCGTTTGTAGAGTTCGGCACCGGTGGACTGGTATTTTTTTGCAAAAAGGGCAGCGCTGCAACTATCTTCCACAATTCCGCCCTTAAATGAGAAACATCCCAGTTCACCGGCCCCTCCGGCCAGTCCGGTATGGATCTTCCGGTTGATGATGATTCCGCCCCCAAGACCTGTCCCAAGGGTAACGCCTACCAGATTTTCATAATCCCTTCCTGCGCCGTACCATGCCTCACCGAGTGCAAAACAGTTGGCATCATTGCTCTGAAAAACAGGGAGGCCAAACCTTTTCTCTACGACAGGCTTCACCGAAAAGCCATTGAATGCAGGGATATTGTTGATCAAAAGGATTTCACCGGTGGAGGAATTCATGAAACCTGGCATGCCAATGCCGATTCCAACTACATCATCGGTGAGTACCTGGTCAATGGCGTCGAAAAGCGATTCCATAATTTCATCTGCGGGCCTGAGGGCGCCTGTGGCCACTTCAGACCGGTCCAGCATTTCCCTCTTCGAGAACCTGGCGGACACGATGGAGGTGCCACCAATGTCCACACCAATATACAAACGGCTTTTTCCCATAACTACTTTTTTCTGATTTTATGACCTGCTACTGCAAAGTACATGATGAAAAGATAGCATGGAACCATCACCCAGTAGCCTGCCTGGTAGTCTGTAACTGCTGCAGCCTCTGTGGTTTTGACTGCATCCACGATGACCCCGAAAACCAGAGGGATCACGGCACCACCGACAATAGCCATTACCAGCATGGAGGC
This sequence comes from Bacteroidota bacterium, assembly GCA_043797815.1. Taxonomy (GTDB): domain Bacteria; phylum Bacteroidota; class Bacteroidia; order Bacteroidales. Next base: position 18,645 of record JAZDPG010000126.1, on the reverse strand, counting down.
TCCGGCTTTTGTGAATTTACCCAGGTCCTTCATGGCCAGGGGCCAGATGGCTGGCCACATCAGCGAGTTGGAGAAACTGGCCAGGAGCAGGGCATAAAAAGCATAATGGGGAGGCAGGTAAATAAGCAGCAGTGTGGAGATAACCCCAAGGACCGAAAAGGAAATCAGTGCCTTTGTCTGGGAAACGAACCGGGGAATGGCGATCACCCCGAACAGGTAACCTGCCACCAGTCCCATGGTCACAAATTTGGCATAGGACTGCAGGTTGTCCACCTCACCGAAAGTGGCCCTGGCAAAATCAATGATCGATGCCATGGGCAGGGTTTCAATACCCACATACAGGAAGAGTGTAAGCACACCCAGCAGCAGGTGAGGGAATTGCAATACACTGGTTTTGCCTGATGCATAGGATGATTCATCGGAAGTTTCCTCGTCCTCACCCTCAGCCTTCACTTCGGGGAGGGGAGCAAAATTGACAAAAACAGCCAGGGCAACCAGGATTGCTGTTACAATGTAGAAAGGAAGTATGATGTCGTCCACCTTCACATCCTTCAGATCGATAAAGATCCCCAGGAAGACAGGGGCAAGCCACCAGGCCATCTTGTTCATGATCCCCATAAGGCTCATTCTGACCGCTGCAGTTTCCAAGGGCCCCAGGATGGTCACATAGGGATTGACCGATCCCTGCAGCAAGGTATTCCCGATTCCACCCACGAAAAGAGCCAGCAGGAACAGAGGAAAACTTACTGCATTGGAGGAGGGCACAAACATCCACATGCCCAGTGCCATGATCAGGAAGGCCAGGACCATGGAACGCCGGTACCCTATCTTCTTGATTACCCATCCGGTGGGGCGTCCGAAAATGACGAATGCTGAAAAGATGGCTGCAGTTACCAGGTAAGACTGACCGGTGGTCAGGTTGAATGCCGATTTCAATGCCGGGATCAGGAATCCGCTGATACCCACACCGAAACCAATGACAAAAAACATCACCCCGACGAGCATCAGGGGTATTACAGTGCTTTTCCTTTTGCTGGCTATATTGTTCATGGAAGATCGTTTTAGTTTGTCCATAAAAATAGTTTTTTATCCAAACGATAATTACTTTTACTTCTCTTTTTTAATTTCGATTGAATGGATTTTATGAAAACTACACTACTTATTTTGGCAGCAGGCATGGGAAGCAGGTACGGCGGTTTGAAACAGGTTGATCCCTTCGGACCTTCAGGTGAGACCATCACCGATTATTCCATTTATGATGCACTGCGTGCGGGTTTTGACAGATTTATATTTGTGATATCCCCCTCCATGGAGGAGGATTTTCGTTCCAGTTTTGTAAAAAAATTTCCTTCCCACATGGAGGTGGATTATGTGATACAATCTTCAGGTAAGATTCCGGAAGGGATTACACTTCCTGTAAAACGGGTAAAACCATGGGGTACAGCTCATGCGGTACTCATGGCCAAAGATGCAATCAGAGAACCTTTTGGAGTGATCAATGCCGATGATTACTATGGTCCTGAGTCCTACAGGATCATACATGATTTTCTGGTCCGGTCTGCCGGCAAAGTACCGGGACAATATTGCATGGTGGGCTTTGAACTGCAGAAAACCATATCCGAGCATGGTTCTGTTGCCAGGGGCGTTTGCCAGGTAAACGATCATGGTTTCCTGGAGGGGATGGTTGAACGGACAAAGGTCTATCTGATCAAGGGCGAGATCGTTTTTGAGGACGAGAACGGCAGGGTTGAGAAACTGGATCGCATGTCAACAGTTTCCATGAATCTGTTTGGGTTTACTCCTGATTTTTTTGGCTATGCGGAGAACCATTTCGGTGAATTCGTCCTGGAGAATCTCGAAAATCCCAAAGCAGAATTCTTTATTCCGCTGGTTGTGGACAGACTGCTTAGTTCGGGCAAAGCCAGCATGTCGGTGCTTCATTCTCCCGAATCCTGGTTCGGTGTAACCTACCAGGAAGATAAACCAAAGGTACAGAAAGCCATCCGTGACCTGGTGGAAAGCGGCGTCTACCCGGAATCTCTATGGAGTGCCTAGTGCCTAGTGCTCAGTGCTCAGTGCGAACCCCTTAATCCCTTAATCCCTTAATCCCCTATCCCCATGCTACTACGATCAAGTGCAATCATTCTGCTTTCTTTCCTGTCCGGAACAGGTGGTTTTTGTCAATCCCTCCCTGAATGGCAAAACCCGGATATCGTCCAGGTGAACCGTGAAGACCCGCATGCCACGCGTTTCTCCTTTGAATCGGAGGAGAAGGCTATGGCGGGCGATATGCATGAATCATCCAACTTTCAGTCGCTGAACGGACCGTGGAAATTTAACTGGTCTCCCAACCCGGCATCCAGACCGGTGGATTTTTACAAGCCTGGGTTCAGGGACAAGAAGTGGGATGTGATCCGGGTTCCCTCCAACTGGGAGATGAAAGGCTACGGGATTCCCATTTATACCAATATTCCCTATGAATGGACAAACGATCCAAAGCCGCCGGCGGTTCCGGTGGAAGACAACCCGGTAGGTTCCTACAGGCGCACCTTCCAGGTGCCTGGCAACTGGATGGAAAAGCAGGTTTACATCCACTTCGGAGCAGTGAAGTCGGCGTTTTACCTCTGGGTGAACGGGGAGAAAGTGGGATACAGCCAGGGAAGCAAGACACCCGCTGAGTTCAACATTACACCCTATATCAAAGCGGGCAATAACCTGGTGGCCGTGGAGGTATACCGGTGGTCAGACGGTTCATGGCTGGAATGCCAGGATTTCTGGCGTATCAGTGGGATAGAACGGGAGGTCTACCTGGAAGCCAGACCGGGAATCCACATCAGGGATTTCTTCTGCAAAACCGGTCTTACCAAAGGATATTCCAGCGGACTGCTGAACATGACCGTGGAGCTTGCAATGCCTGAAGGGGTGTCACCGGAAGGGTCGGAAGTTGAGGCAAAACTGTTTTCCGGTGAAAAAGAGGAGCCGGTCTGGTCATCCGTTAAAAGATCCGGTCTCGAAGGGGTCGGAGGCTATGTTGCCAAATTCCGGGATGTGATCGATGGGATCAGCACCTGGTCTGCCGAAACGCCCAATTTATATACACTGGTCTTGACCCTGAAGAACGGCAAGGGTGAATGCCTTGAACATGTCTCTGCAAAAGTGGGATTCAGGACCTCGGAAATTAAATACGGGAAATTGCTGGTCAACGGAAAGGCTGTCACCCTGAAAGGAGTGAACAGGCACGAACATGATCAGACTGAGGGTCATGTGGTGAGCGAGGAGACCATGTTGAAGGACATTACGCTGATGAAGCTGCATAACATCAATGCGGTAAGGACCTGTCACTATCCCAATGATCCCCGCTGGTATGCTTTGTGCGATGAGTATGGACTCTATGTCATTGATGAAGCCAACATCGAGTCCCACGGAATGGGTTATCAGCCTGACAAAACCCTGGGCAACAATCCTGTCTTCGCAAAATCGCACATGGACCGGACCATGAGGATGGTGGAGCGCGACAAGAACCACCCCTCGGTGATCATCTGGTCACTGGGGAACGAAGCCGGGGACGGGGTCTGTTTTGACGCTACCTACGACTGGATCAGGCAGAGGGATTTGAGCAGGCCTGTTCAGTATGAAAGGGCCGGGAGCGGACGCAATACGGATATTTTTTGTCCCATGTATATGCGCATAGAGGAGATGATCGCCTATGCCGAAACCCTCCCGGTAAAACCTTTGATTCAATGCGAGTATGCCCATGCCATGGGAAACAGCACCGGGAACCTGATGGACTACTGGGAGGTGATCGACCGGTACGACCAGCTTCAGGGAGGATTTATCTGGGACTGGGTGGACCAGGGCATTACAAAAATGACGGAAGATGGGGTGAAATACTGGGCTTACGGGGGCGATTTTGAACCTGCAGGCCAGCATACGGATGGTTCATTCTGTCTGAACGGACTGGTGTTTCCCGACCGGACCGTGCACCCCGGAATTGTTGAGGTGAAAAAGGCCTACCAGTACATGGGATTCAAAGCAGTTCCTTTTTCCGCAGATAAAGTGCTGATCACCAACAAGCATGATTTCATCAACCTGGATTCTTTTGATGTGCACTGGTCCCTTGAAGCCAACGGGAAGAAAGTATCAGAAGGAGTCATTGAATCACCGCATGTGGAGCCTGGCGAAACAGCCGTGTTTGACCTGGGCCCGGATCTCCCTGAAATCCGGGCCGGTATGGAGTACTTTATTCAATTTCATGCCCTTACCAGAAATTCAACACCTTTGGTTCCTGCCGGGCATGAGGCAGCCGGTGAACAGTTTTGCCTGACGCCGGGAGTGGCTTCGGTGGTCAGCCCGCATGAATTTGCCGATGGCGGGAGCGATGAGATCTCCATTGTGGAAACCATGGAAACCGTCTCCTTCCGGTTTTTCGATGGTCAGGTTGTGTTCAGCCGCGTAAGCGGATTCATGGAATCCTACGAGCTGGGCGGTAAGGCACTGCTGGCGGCCGGACCGGCACCCAATTTCTGGCGGGCACCCACCGAAAATGATTTCGGGAACAGGATGCCGGAAAGATGTGCCATGTGGAGAACATTTGGGGATGAACTCGAATTGCAGACACTGGTACCTGCACAGGCAGATGACCAGACCATGCTGCTGGCAGAATATATCCATCCGGAAAATGGCTCCAACTATCAGGTGGCCTATCACTTCAACGGAAAAGGAGAGATTCTGGTCAGGGTGAAATTCAATCCATCAAGCGATACTTTTCCTGAAATTCCACGTTTCGGGATGCAGTTGGTGATCCCCGAAGGCTTTGAAATCCTGGAATATTTTGGAAGGGGGCCCCATGAAAATTACATCGACCGGAACCAATCATCTTTTGTAGGGCAATACAACAGCACGGTGACAGACCAGTATGTCCCATACATCACCAACGGCGAGAATGGAAATAAAACAGAGGTGCGCTGGCTGACACTGAAGGACAATCAGGGGGACGGGATCATGATCAAGGGCAGCCCGCTGTTTGATTTTTCTGCATTGCACTTTTCACAGGAAACCCTGGACAGGGAAAAAAGGGATGGAGCACATACCACCGGTCTTGAGAAATCGGGAAATGTATTCCTGAATGTGGACTGGAAGCAGATGGGTGTGGGCGGGGACGATTCGTGGGGGGCGAAAACCCATGCAGCCTATATGTTAGAAGCGCAACCGATGGATTATTCGTTTATTATTTCACCCATTCTGTTAAAGGAGTAGGATTGGGTCCGGATTTTCTTACCTTCCGGCGAAAAATGCCTACCTTTGCAAAAATTCTAACAATAATATATGGGTAGATCACAGGAATCATTTCAAAAAAAAGAAGTTCGCAAACGCAAACAGAAGAAAAGACAGGACAAACAGAAGAAGAAGCTGGAGAAAAAGGATACAGAAAAATCCGGCGAACTTGATGATATGATTGCCTATGTGGATGAGAACGGAATGCTTACCGATACTCCTCCCGATCTGACCAGGAAAAGGAGCCCCAAAGCAGCTGATATCGAAGTAAGCATACCCAAACGGGATGCATCGGAACCAGGGCACAAAGTGAAGCAGGGCAGGCTGACATTCCTGAATGAAATAAAAGGTTATGGTTTTATCAATGAGAATGGCACAGGGCAAAGCATTTTTGTTCACGTGACTGATTTTCAGGATGAGATCAACAAAGGAGACCAGGTTAGTTTTGAAATTGGGAAGGGACAGAGGGGCCCTTCAGCGTTTAATGTGAAACGTCTTAAGTAGGACATGGCATAATCTTTTAAACACCAGCTGAACACAGCAAATCTTCACCATATGTACAGACGTGACTTCATCAGAACCGGAGCTGCAATGGGCGTGGCAGCTTCATTGCCTTTTTCAGTCTTCGGATCAACTCAGCCGGAAAAAGCGCGAATCGGATTTATCGGGGTTGGACTCAGAGGGAGAAACCACCTCCAGAATCTTTTACAAAGGGAGGATGTAATTGTTCCTGCCATTTGTGATCTGGATCCCGGCGCCCTGAGCAAATCCCAGGAATTGATCGTCAAATCAGGACATCCCCTGGCAAAAACCTATTCGGGAGACGACTTTGCCTACAGGGATTTACTCGCGAGAAGTGACCTGGATGGTGTGATTATTTCCACCCCCTGGTTATGGCATACCCGCATGTCGGTGGATGCCATGAAGGCGGGCAAGTATGCCGGGGTTGAAGTATCGGCTGCCAACACCCTCGAGGAGTGCTGGGACCTGGTGAACACCTATGAGGAAACGGGGGTTCCGCTGATGATCCTGGAGAATGTCTGCTACCGCAGGGATGTGATGGCTGTCCTGCAGATGGTACGCCAAGGGTTGTTCGGAGAGTTGATCCATGCACGCTGCGGGTATCAGCACGACCTGCGGAGTGTGAAATTCAATGATGGAATCCAGCCTTACGGGGGTGGCGTGGAATTCGGGGATAAGGGAGTCAGTGAAGCCGCATGGCGTACCACACATTCGCTGTACCGGAACGGGGATATCTATCCCACCCATGGGGCAGGACCGGTGGCCACCATGTTGAATATCAACCGGGGGAATCTTTTCAGTTCCATCACCTCCAGTGCCACCCGGTCGGAAGGATTACACCGCTATATCGTGAATCATCCCCAGGGCGGGCCCGATCATCCCAATGCAAAGCTGAAATGGAAGCTGGGCGATGTGATCACTTCCAACATAGAAACATCAAACGGGGAAACCATCATTGTAACGCACGACTGCAATTCGCCCCGTCCCTATTCATTGGGGTTCAGGGTTCAGGGGACTGCCGGGCTCACGGAGTTCGATGCGCACACCCAGCGTATCTACATCGAGCATTTGAGCCCGGAACATGAGTGGGAAGGGATGGATGCATACATGGAGAAATATGATCATCCCCTTTGGAAGAAATACGGGACCTATGCCGAAGGAAGCGGGCACGGCGGAATGGACTACTTTGTGGACCATGCTTTTGTTGAGATTGTCAAAAGAAAGCTTGAAGCGCCCCTGGATGCCTATGACGCCGCTGCCTGGAGCGCCATTACGCCCCTGTCGGAGCGTTCCATCGAAAACAACGGAGAACCCCAGGATTTTCCTGATTTCACAAGAGGCAGATGGATTAAGAGAAAACCTGTATTTGCCCTTTCGGACGATTTCTAAGGGCAGCTCGTGGGATCCTCAGGAACCAAAAACACCATACTGGCGATCATCTCATGTTTGCTGTGGTCTACCGCTTTTGCAGGAGTAAAGATCGGGTTGGAGTATAGCACCCCCATCCAGTTTGCGGGGATCCGGTTCTTTATTTCAGGAATCCTTGTTTTTCCACTGGCATACCTGGTGAATCCCGGATATTTCAGGATCATCAGGACCCATTGGAAGATGATCCTGCTGTTTGCCTTTCTTCAGACTTTTCTGCAATACATCATGTTCTATACGGGTATCAATATGATCCCCAGTGCTGTAGCGGCCATTGTAATCGGTTCCCAGCCCTTTTTCATCGCCGTCATAGCCCATTTCCTGATGCCCGGTGACCGGATCTCAGCCCTGAAAACCGGGATCATACTGACCGGAATCCTGGGGGTGGTCCTGGTAAGCATGGGGAAGGATCCTGAATCAGTTACGGGTCGTATCGCCATTGCAGGCATCCTGCTGATGGTGGCCATCAATATCCTTTCGGGATTTACCAATGTGCTGGTGGCCAGTGAAAAAGGGATGATACCTCCCCTGGTGATCAGTTCAGCCTCCATGGCCATCGGGGGCGCCTCTTTGTTCCTGGTCTCCCTGCCCTTAGAGGGTTTGAACATGGAACCAAAACCCATGACCTATTATCTGTCACTCGGCTGGCTCAGCCTCCTTTCAGCCCTTGCTATTTCCATATGGATTACCCTGCTGAAACGGCCGGCCGTAAAGGTATCTGATCTGAACCTGTGGAAGTTCCTGATCCCGCTGTTTGGGGCAGTGCTGAGCTGGATTCTTATTCCGGGTGAGAATCCCCAGGCATTGTCCATTGCAGGTATGATCATCATAGCCCTCTCCCTGGTCATCCTGAACCTGGTAAACAGGAAAAAGCGTACAATGGTAAAAGAAAAAACCTAACTTTAGGTTGGTTTTTAGCCATGCGTATTTTATCCCTCACATACCTGACAGGGTTGCTTCTGTTTTCCCTCTCCAGCGTGTATGCCCTTGAATCGAAGCCTGTGGCTGTAAAGGGTGTCATTGATTTGCGGAATTACAATTTCAGAACAGAGGGTCCGGTTGATCTGGAGGGCGAGTTTGAGTTTTACTGGAACCAGATGCTTAATCCTGCCGCGGAAAGCGATTCAGGATTATTCTCTTATATCTCTGTGCCTGGGTCGTGGCACAAATTAAAGAAAAATCACCCTGAGATTACCAGGTTTGGCTTTGCAACATACCGTCTCGTTATATTGCTTCCCGAAGGCGTGAATGAATTGTCTTTTAAAATTCGCGGGGTGTTTTCGGCATCCGGATACTTTCTCAATGGCAAGGCCATTGATTATCTTGGATTTCCCGGTGTAAATAAATACCAGACCCTGGTCAGGTACAACAGGCCTCTTGTAACAGGAAGGGTGAACAGGCCGGAGGCTGAACTACTTGTGAAGGTCTCCAATTTCGATTACCAGTTCAGTGGCATTGTGGGTGGAATCGTTGTGGGATTGCCGGAACAGATGTTACAGCAAAGGCAAAAGGAGCTGTTCCACAGCCATTTTCTGATCGGGGCATTTCTGATCATCGGGTTCTATTTTATGGGATTGTACCTGATCCGGTCGGAGCATTACAGGCTCTATTTTGCTTTGATCTGCTTGTTGATGGCCATGCGGGTATCCATGATCTCCGAGCTGCCTTTCATGGATTCGTTCAACCTGAACGGATTGACAAGGGCCCGGCTTGATTTTCTGAATATCTATTTTTTCGCTCCCTTCTTCACCCTGATGATCAGGTCCATTTTTCCAATCGAATTTCCAAAACCGGCATTCAGGCTGATTATGTGGATTTCTGCAGTTTTCATAACCATGGTGGTGGTGTCACCCATCAGCCTGTTCTCGTTTTCACTGACCGGGTTCTTTGTTTTCTTCCTGCTCATCAGCCTGGTATATCTTTATGTGGTGATCCTGGCCTGGGACCGGGGCAGGAGTCATGCACCTGCCTTTACGCTTGGCTTACTGGTATTGTTCGGAGGAACTTTGAATGACATGCTTATGGATCTTGATTTGATTGAGAGCCATTATATTGTTCATTATGCCATGTTTGTTTACCTGCTTGTGTATGCCTACATCTTTGCTGACAAATCAAATCATCTGCAGAACAAGGCTGAAAAACTGACCCAGGAATTGAGCCAGGTCAGGAATCACCTGGAAGATCTGGTTGAGCAGCGTACCACAGCGTTGCAGTCTGTTTCAAAACAGCTGGAGCAGCAGAAAAAGAAGCTTGAGATTTCCAACCGCGACCTTGTGGAGGCCATGAATGCCAGGAACAGGTTGTTTTCCATTATTGGTCATGATGTGAGGGCACCCATCGGCTATATCAGGCAAGCCCTGGAAATGATCATTGAAAACAGGGAGATGCCCGGGAACGAAAGGGATGAGATAATGAGGATGATGGCAAATACGTCGGAGATCACCTACAACCTCCTTGATAACCTGCTGGTATGGGGCCGTTCTCAGACCGGCAGACTGAAAGCCAATCCGACCCGTTTTCAACTGAAAGAACTGATCGATGAGAGTCTTGAACTGGTGAATATAGGGGTCAGGGAGAAACACCTCAAGGTGGAGGTTTTCATCAGCGAGGAGCATTATGTGGAGGCAGACAGGGACCAGCTTTATGTGGTGATCCGTAACCTGCTAAGCAATGCCATGAAATTCACGCCCGAAAAGGGGAGCATTTACATATCCTCAAAGAAACAAAAGGGAGAGATGATCATCTCCATCAGGGACACCGGAATTGGCATCCCTGAGGCCATGCTGTCCAAGCTGCTGGATGCGAATTCCCATGTGTCCACCAATGGGACCAAAGGAGAGAAGGGTTCGGGCCTGGGATTGAAGATCTGCAATGAGATTATTCAAACCAACCATGGATGGATGAAGATGGAGAGTGGTTCCCATTCGGGATCTACCTTTTTCATCGGCATTAAAGCCGCCCGGAAACCCACCTAGACAATTTTTTTCAAATGTTCAATACGATATGAAGGTACTTACCATTAAATCAGCCGATGTTCTGGAAGGGGAGATGCAGACCGAAGTGCACCATATCTTCGGGATGGAGCATTATACAGATTATGTGTTCAAACCCAGGGGCGACCAGCGGTATTCGGCAACCATTGTGATTGAGGACTCAGCGCCCGTGATCAGGCAGGTGATATCAGCCAGTGAGGACTTCCCCGGTCTGACATTTGTCATCGATGACCTGGACATGGATAACAACACGATAGAAAGGATTCACGTGCAGGAGGGGCTTGTGAAGGAACAACTCCGGTCGGGATGGAAATGGGAGCAATAGCGCGGGTTTAGTCCTTGGTTTTGATCTTCACCTTTGATGGTCTCAGGCCATCTGCACTGGCGCTGATAATCAGGTCCCCGGGTTCGCTTCCTGCCTGCAGGATTAAAAGCTGTTTGCCCCGGCGAAGCTCCCTGGATGAACTCCCGGGAAGCGTATGGTCGGCCAGGTCACCATTATCAATTACCCTGATTTTTCCCGGGCCTTCCAGCCTGTAATTCACCAGGTGCCTGCCGTGCGGATTCAAAACGCCCGCACTGTCCATGACTTGCGTGGTAATTTGTACCACGTCGCTGCTGTTGGTACTGATCTGACGGCGGTCGGATTGCATGGCCAGGCTATAGGCTTTGTATGCTGTTTTCAGTGTGTCTGACACCTTTTGCATTTCCCCCTGCTCGTCCCTATAAAATGCCTGTGCCACCAGGTTCCCCGGTTCGAAGTGAACCATCGAGCGGATCACTCCGTCAGGAAATGAACTCCGGTTCAGGGTAGACAGGATGCTGTCATTCAGAAGCAGATCGATCTTTTCACAATTGGTAAACACCACCACTTCTTTGTCCCCCGGATCCTGCTGGAAGGACCAGTGGTTCACCAGGGGAGGCCCAACCCAGCTGATCTGCCAGCTGGTCAGCTTGTTCAGCGAATCAGCCATTCTGGAATCATTCACAGTCAGTTTGACCATGGGATCCTCCCTGTAATGGGATCCGATGTACCATGCATGGGGCTTAATAAAGCCATTGGTCTGAATAAGTCCGTTCCTGAAACCCCGGTCAGGCCACCCTGCCGATTCTCCGAGGTAATCAATTCCTGCCCAGATAAACTGGCCGGCCACGTATTCCTCCATGTCGTTCCACGAATTGTCGGAATAATCGATGACATGGTAATCCTCGCGCCGGTTTGTTCCGTATGCTTTGGTCTCTGTAGCAATAAATACGGCCTCCGGGTATTTCAAATGCCATGTTTTGAATGAGTCTGTCCTGTAGTTGTAAGACACCACCGGTGACACATGCATCATTCGGGAGGGAATCTCATTCCCCCGCTCAGCATAACCCGGATGCAGTGCGCAGGTGACTTCCCGGGAGGGATCCACCGATTGAGCCAGCTTCAGCATGTTCCGGTAAATCTCAACACCCCTGGCAGGGTCGTCAAGTTGTTCCACGGTTTCATTTCCAAGGCTCCAAAGTACCACCGAGGGATGGTTCCGGTCGCGCTTTATAAAATTGGCCAGCTCCTCTTCCCAGTTCTCCTTCATATGGATGTCCACTGCAGCTGCATTCCACTTGATTTCCCATTTGTCATACATTTCATCAATCACCAGGAAGCCCATCTGGTCGCATAGATCAAGCAGTCCGGGGGCATGTGGATTGTGAGCCAGGCGGAGTGCATTCACACCAAGTTCTTTCAGTGAGGTCAGCCTTCTTCTCCAGCTTTCCATCGGAACAGCTGCACCAAGTTCTCCTCCGTCATGATGCAGGCAAACGCCTTTCATCACCACCTTCTTACCATTCAGCAGGAAACCGTGGTCCGGGTCAAAAGCCACTGTCCGGATCCCGTGGATGGTCCTGACCTGGTCAATCAGCCGGTTGTGGTCCGTAAGGTAGCAATTCACGGTATACAATTGGGGAGATTCCGGAGACCACAGCAGGGGATCTTCAATCCGGAAAGTGTTCAGGGCCGAATCCGATTTACCCGGTTCCATGAATTTGGTGCGTTTGCCTTCGGCCACCAGCCGCCCGTTGGGGTCGACAATATCATACCGGATCTCGAAACGTTGTGATTTTTTCCCCTGGTTTTGCAGTTCAAGGGAGACTGCAAGGGATGCATCTCCCATGCTGTCTAAGCTTGAGGTAACTGAGGTTCCCCAAACCGGGACATGCAAAGCGTTGGTGGCAATCAGCCTGATGTGCCTGTATATTCCGGCACCCGAATACCAGCGGTCTGCCGGCAGCTTGCTGCAGTCGGTACGTACAGCGATCACATTCAGGGAATCTCTCTTCACCAGATGAGATACATCATGGTAGAAGCTTGTGTATCCGTATATATGTTTTCCCAGGTGCTTCCCGTTGAAGTAGACATCGGCATTCATATAAACTCCTTCGAAAAGCAGATAGAATTGGTCTTTATCCTGGTACTCGCTCAGGTCCAGATAATTCCGGTACCACCCGATTCCTCCGGGGTAAAAACCTCCTGCCAGACCTGACGGATTGGATTGATCCACAGGATATTCAATCATCCAGTCATGGGGTATGGAAATATATCTCCATCGGGAGTCGTCATAAGCCCACGAAGCCGCGCCTTTCTGGTCACCCTGAATAAATCTCCAGTTCAGATCGATGGTTTTGTCAATGCGTGGCGGGGTCTCCCTGGTCCGGTATACAAACCAGGTGGCAGCTATCATTGTAATTAACAGGATGATCCAGTGGTGTGTTTTCATCAGGTTCCGGGGGTTTTTAAAAGGGACTCAAACCTGTTTATGAATTTATGAATGGTGTCAAAGTGTGCTGCTTTTAATCTGCGGTTCACAGCAGGCTGTGATATTCTTAACATCTGGCTGATTTCCATCTGGTTCTTTCCCGTCAGGTTCAGAAACATGGCCTCGGCCTGTTCATCGGACCAGTCATGGATCAGGATATCCATAAAACTGCATGTGAGATCAAATTCAGCATTCATTGCCCTGTCCGTGGTAAGGATGCTGATTCGCTGGTTTCGCTTCATCTTTCCTTTTCCATCGGTGGCAGTCCTGAAAGCTGTTCCATCCGATTCGCGCAGGTGGTCCTGAGAGAATTCCACGGGGCCGATCCCTTCACAAATCTTCAATTCGAGCCTTTCACCCAGTTCTTTATAGGAGAGGAACCGGAATGCACTGAACAGCATGATCACCGAGCGAAGGGAGTCGACGGGGGATTCGGACAGGGCCAGAAATTCATCCATCCGGATGATTTCATACTTAAGCTTTCCGGAAGCAACAACCAACCTGTTTACAGCCTGGAAAGAAGCCCTGATCAGGTCCGGGATCTTGCTGTATTGCGCATCGGATACCCTGAAACCAGGGGCAAGTTCCCCTGCGACGACTGCGTAATGTGCCTTTTCCGTCATTCAGTACTTAATAAATTTATTACGGGTATTCCGGGTATTATTAGGTAAAAGCGTTAGGTGGCAAATTTATAATAATAAAAGTTTATTTTCCAACTCTTTGTTAAAAAAACAGCATATTGCATCCTCATTAGCTCAAATTGAATTGTGTTAAAGCGTTCTGTTTCAGAAGGGTGTTCGTAATCGGACTCCTATCCTTAGACTCATTCTGAATAACTCAGGCATTCTCATGGAGGGCAGGCAAAGCAGGCGATTAATGTTATTTTTGATGTTTGTCAGCGCTTCGATTACCGATACAACAATGATGAAACGATTAATCAGTATTTTACTTTTCATGGGGATGGCTTCCTGGTGTATGGCTCAGGTTCCAACACGCTGGCGGGGTCCATCTGGAAACGGGATATACCAGGAGAGTGGATTGTTAAAGGTCTGGCCCATGGAGGGCCCTGAAGTCCTTTGGACCTATGAACAGCTGGGGCAGGGTCACTCTTCGGCCGTGGCGGATCAAGGGTTCCTTTACACTTCGGGGATGATTGAAGGTACAGGCTATGTTTTCAAATTTAAATTGAACGGGACCCTGGTATGGAGGAAACCATACGGGCCCGAATTCGTGGAAAGCTGGTATGGCACCAGGGGAAGTCCCGTGATCGTGGGTGAGAAAATTTATGTGGAAAGCGGGAATGGAAAACTGGTATGCCTTCAGAATTCGGATGGGAAAATTCTTTGGGCCAGGGAGCTTTTTAAGGATCTTGACGGATCCAACACCCAGTGGGGAGTCAATGAAACTCCGGTGGTGGATGGGGATGTAATCTATGCAACCCCGGGAGGAAAGAATAACAATGTGGTCGCGCTGGACCGCCATTCCGGAGAACTGATCTGGAGCAGCAGGGGCAAAGGCGAATTGTCAGCTTACTGTACGCCCCTGTTGTTTGAACACGGGGGGCGGAAAATCCTGGCAACACATACGGCCTCAAGTTTGATCGGACTGGATGCTGCAAGCGGAGAATTGCTCTGGTCACAGAGGCACACCAACGAGTGGTCGGTTCATGCCAATACGCCCATCTATCACGACGGATCCCTTTTGTATTTCAGTGGTTATGGAAGGGGTGGAGGTTTGCTGAAACTGAGCCCGGATGGAAACTCAGTGACCCGGACCTGGTTCGTGGACAGCCTGGACAGCCGCATCGGAGGCGCAGTTTTGGTGGATGGGTACATTTACTTTTCAGGGGACAATTACAGGGAGTGGCGTTGCAAGGAATGGGAAACCGGGAAAGAGATGTATGCCTCTTCGGCCATAGGCAAAGGTGCGGTCATTTTTGCAGACGGCATGCTCTATTGTTACAGCGAACGGGGCGAACTGGCACTTGTGAAAGCCGGTCCCAATGGTTTTGAAGTGGCCAGCAAAACCAGGGTCACCTTTGGATCCGAACAGCATTGGGCCCATCCCATGATCCATCGTGGAGTCCTTTATGTCCGGCACGGCAACGCAATGGTCGCATATAAAATAAAATAGTGCTCAGTGCTCAGTGCTCAGTGCTCAGTGCTCAGTGCGAAAAAAGTTAAAAGGAGAAAAGTGAACTTATGACGATGAGAAGAGAGCGTATTTTGGCAGGGATGATGCTGCTTCTGGCAGGATTGAGCGGGGTGATGGCGCAGGATACGCAGTGGCGGGGTACCGGAAGAGACGGGAAGTATGCCGGTCGGGGATTGCTTCAATCATGGCCGGAAGGTGGCCCGGAACTGATCCTGAAGAAAGAGGGACTGGGCAACGGTCATTCAACACCTGTTTTGTATCAAGGACATATATATGTTAGCGGCATAAGGGACAGTGTCGATGTGGTCACAAAACTTGATATGCAGGGGAACATCCTCTGGGAAAGTGTTTACGGGATGGCATGGGACCAGTCATTCCCTGAATCCAGGAGTACCCCTACCATTGAGGATGACCGGCTCTATATCATGGGGGGACTGGGAACTGTGGTCTGCATGGAAACCGGATCAGGGGCAATCATCTGGAGTGTGAATACCCATGAGACTTACCAGGGGGAGTTCCATCGCTGGGGCATGGCCGAATCATTGTTGCTGACAGAAAATGCGGTGATCTCTTCACCGGTGGGGGGACAGACCGCAGTGGTTGCGCTGGATAAAAAAGACGGGTCCCTGATATGGAAAACATCCTCAATAGGTGGTGTCAGATCTTATGTCTCTCCGCTTCCTGTCAACCACAACGGTCGGAAAATGATCATTTGTACCTCCAGCCAGGATCTTTTTGCAGTGGATCCCTCCAATGGTGAGATCATTTGGAAGAAAGACATTGTAGAAGGTCATTCCGGAGAGGGCAACCGCCGGAACAATACCAATACACCTCTCTATTCTGAGGGGCAGATTTTCACTACTGCCGGTTATGATTCAGAAGCCCTGATGTACACCCTGGTCCCGGACGGGAGCGAAGCCATCCTGAAGTGGAGCAACAGCACCCTTGATAACCACCACGGGGGAGTGGTCCTTGTGGATGGATACATCTACGGTTCCAACTGGCTCAACAACGGGAACGGCAACTGGGTTTGCCTGAAGTGGGAGACCGGGGAGGTGATGTACGAGGAGAAATGGGAAAACAAGGGATCCATTATTTATGCGGACGGACTTCTTTACGTGTATGAGGAGAAAAAGGGAAACGTCGGACTGGTTCAGCCCACTCCCAAAGGATTCCGGCTGGTCAGTTCTTTCCGGATTGAAGGGGGGACAGGGCCATTCTGGGCCCATATGTCCATCTATGACAAGAAGTTGTTTGTGAGGCACGGCGCAGTACTTTTTGTTTATGATCTGGCCCTGAAAACGTGAAGATGAACAGTCCAAATATGATCACTGCCATCCTGGTGCTCATTGGTTCGCTGTCCATTGCATGGTGGCTTGCCAGGGATCCGGTGGAGGAGTTTGTGATCACCGGGCCCGGGTTGGATAACAGGGGAGCGGGTGCAGTAATCGCGGATATTAAGATCGGGGAGTTTTTTGAATCCCTGGGTACCATGGAAACCGGTCTGGAAGAGACCTGGCCCCGGTTCAGGGGTGAGTTTTTTGACAACATCAGCCGGTCGGGTATACCCCTGATTGAGAAGTTTCCTGCCGGGGGTCCGCGGATCAAATGGAAAAAGGACCTGGGAGAGGGACATGCAGGGGCAGCCATTTACAAAGGTGCTGTTTACGTCCTTGACTATGATGAGCGGGCCCGCGCCGACCTCTTGCGCTGCTTTTCACTGGAAACAGGTGAGGAGCTTTGGGAAAGGGGCTATTTCATCAACCTGAAAAGGAACCACGGGATGTCCCGGACGGTGCCTGCGGTAACGGAAGATCATGTTGTCTCCATCGGTCCCAGGAGTCATGTAATGTGTGTCCGCCGCCAGGATGGTGAATTTGTGTGGGGCCTGAACGTTGAGAAGCAGTATGGAACCGAAATCCCATTGTGGTATACGGGACAGTGCCCGCTTATCGATCAGGGGAAGGTCATCATTGCTGCAGGGGGGAAAGCCCTGGTGGTGGCGCTGGATCTTGCAAACGGGGAGGTGCTCTGGGAAACACCCAACCAGGCAGCCTGGAAGATGTCCCACTCCTCCATAGTACCCTATGAATTCAAAGGGGTGAAGATGTATGTTTACAGTGCCTACGGAGGTGTGTGCGGTATTGCGGCGGATGGCCCCGAAGCGGGAGAGATCCTCTGGCAAACCACCGCATGGAACCACCAGGTGGTGGCACCTTCGCCCGTATGTATGCCCGACGGGAAGGTGTTCCTGACAGCCGGATATGGAGCAGGCGCCATGGTTTTACAGCTGAAAGGTGGTGCCACCGGATTTGAAGTGGAGGTGGTCAATGAATATTTACCCAAAGACGGCCTTGCCTGTGAACAGCAAACCCCCTTGGTCTTCGAGGGACATTTGCTGGGGATCCTCCCCAAAGATGCCGGTCCCCTGCGAAACCAGCTGATCTGCGTAAACCCGGACGATTTCACCAAAGTGGTCTGGTCAAGCGGCCCAGAAAAACGATTCGGGCTTGGGCCTTATATGATGGCAGATCACAAACTCTTTATCGTGAGCGACGACGGAACCCTGACCATCGCCAGGCCCAGTACCAGGGAGTATATTGAACTGGACAGTTACCGGGTAATGGAAGGGAACGATGCCTGGGGGCCGCTGGCTTTGGCCGATGGCTACCTGGTCATGCGAGACTCAAAAACAATGGTTTGCCTCGATATGGCTGCTGAACGGAACAGATAGAAACAAACCAAGCTGAACGAAATGAAAAAGAGAAGTCTGACGATAGTAGTGCTCGTGATCCTTGCATTGATCATTGCTGTGATCACAGTCGATTTTATAAACAACCGGCCCGATCGCCGGGGTGCCAATCCTTATGCACTGGAAGTGGATCAGCTGAAAGTGGTGGACCCTGAACTGATCTCTCACCGGGAAACCCGCAATCTTTCACTGGGATCCCTTTCGGCTTCTGCGATGGATTATCACGACGGGAAGCTTTTCATCATTGGGGATTCCTCCCTGGTGATCATCCGTCCCGATGGCACGGTAGATGGTGGGTTTGACATACTTCCCTCGCCCACGTGTCTGCTGGTGGATGACCGGCAGGTCTATATCGGTTACAAATCCTTTGTGGCCAGGTATGATCCGGACGGTACATTGTTGCAACAATGGGACGACCTGGGGGAACGTGCTGTGATCACCAACCTGGCGGGGAACGGCGAAAAGGTATATGTGGCCGATGCCGGCAACCGGATGGTCCTTATCTTTGGCAGCGATGGGGAGCGGCTGGGTGAATTTGAAGGAAAAGCTGAAACCGAAGCCGGGCATGGCTTTATTGTACCCAGTGCAAATTTCGACCTGGCTGTAAACAGCTATGGCGAATTGTGGGTGGTCAATCCGGGCAAACATGCAGTTGAAAATTACAGCGATGACGGAAGGATGCGGGGTTTCTGGGAGAATACATCTTTCGGTATAGACGGATTCCTGGGAT